>NZ_JMIR01000002.1 GCF_000714935.1 Tumebacillus flagellatus | reverse complement strand
CGCAAGGCGTCGACAAGCAAGCGGTGATCGACCTGCTCGTGAAGCAAGAAAACGCACGCCTCGACCAAGCGGTGACGGACGGCAAGATGACCTCCGATCAAGCGACGCAAATGAAAGCCAATGTCACCCAACACGTAACCGATCAAGTCGACGGCAAAGGATTCGGCGGCGGCAAAGGCGGTTTCGACGGCCAGCGCGGCGGTCACGGCAAAGGTCGCGGCGGCCATCAAAACGGCCAAGCGAACGGGCAACAAGGCCAAGCAACGCAAGGTCAATCCCAATCCACCCAGACCCAACCATAACGCAGCATGACAAAAAGACCGCCCCTCCCCCGGCGGTCTTTTTGTTTTTTCCTGAAAAAACGGAAGCGATACGGAGGGATCAGTGCATGCCGCCGCACTCGTTGATGATGTCCAGCGCTTGGTCGAGTTTCGCAATCGGCGCGACGACCGTCACGAGGTAGTTGCGACCGGACGTGCGCAATCCCTCGCGGTCGTCGTACCCGTCCGACATGCCGGAAACGGCGGGGTCGGACCCAAGCGCCACGCCGACGTTGCGGTCGATCCCGTCACCGCCTTCGACCAATTCGCCGTGCGAGCCGAAGTCGCCCTGAATCGGGTTCTCCAAGTTCTCCATCCCGTCGCCGGGCACCGCCGAGAAGCGGTCGACTTGCACGTCTTCGATGTCCAACTCATGCTGTACCCGTTCGGCGGCAATCTGCGCTTCGTCCGGGGAACTGAAGTAGGCGAGAATCGCTTGTTCCTGAGGTTGGTTCATGAGCAATCCCTCCTTTTCACTCGGTAGTTTGCACGGCGAGGGGGGAGAGGACACGCGGAAAGTTTTCACTAAGCACCGGAAAGTGTGCGCCCGCTCACATTGACCCGCCGACGGGGCATGCTAAGATAGTCTCAACGATAATTCGATTGCGCACAATCTAATTTGAAAAAACCAATCAGCCCAGGAGGGATCTCCATGTCCAATCTCTACGAACTGTCCGCGAAACGTCTGAACGGCCAAGAACAATCGCTGTCCGACTACCAAGGCCAAGTGTTGCTCATCGTCAACACCGCCAGCAAGTGCGGCTTCACTCCGCAATACACCGGCTTGCAAGAACTCTACAACAAATACCAAGATCAAGGTTTCACCGTCCTCGGCTTCCCGTCGAACCAATTCGGCAACCAAGAACCGGGCACGGCGGACGAGATCCAAGAGTTCTGCCAACTGAACTTCGGCGTCACGTTCCCGCTGTTTGAGAAATCCGATGTCAAAGGCCCGAACATCAACCCGGTCTTCAAGTATCTGACCGCCAACGCGGGAGGTTTCCTGACCGATTCGATCAAGTGGAACTTTACCAAGTTCCTCGTCGACAAACAGGGCAACGTCGTCGAACGCTACGCTCCGACCACCGATCCGGCGAAAATCGCGGCCGACATCGAAGCCCTGCTCGCGAAGTAAAAACAGAAAGGGGGCCGACCATGTCCGACGAGCATCTCCTCCTCGACAACCAACTCTGCTTCGCACTCTACGCCTGCACCCGTGAGGTGACGCGTCTCTACCGTCCGTTGCTCGAAGAACTCGGCCTCACCTACCCGCAATACCTCGCCCTGCTCGTGCTCTGGGAAGAGGGAGAAGCGACTGTCAAGCATCTGGGCGAGCGGCTCTTCCTCGATTCCGGCACGCTGACCCCGCTTCTGAAACGTTTGGAGTCGGCGGGGCTGCTCACCCGGGAACGGTCCCGTGCAGACGAGCGCGTGGTGATCATCCGCCTCACCGACGCCGGGCGTGAACTGAAAGCCCGAGCCTCCGAGGTGCCGCACAAACTCATGTGCAAAAGCAACCTCGCCCTCGACGAATACCATCGCCTCAAAAACGAATTCAACTCCTTGCTCCAGCGCCTGCACGCCCTGCAAGACGAAGACGACACAGAAAAAGCGCCTAGACCTCCGCGGGTCTAGGCGCTTTTTTCTTCTCCATCCAAATCGAACGCAACAGCGGCACCATGAGAATGAACACGGAGCCGAACACCGCAAACGAGACGGCGAGCACGTTGCCTTGGACATAGTATTGCAAGATCAGGAATACAACTAACCCGATCGTACGCCCGACTCCCAGCGGAATCTCGCGGATCACCACGTAGTCCAAGCGGCGGGCGGCGTACTGCGGGTCTTTTTCAAACGACGCGTACGTCCAGGCGTAGAACGACTGCGTGATCAAGTTCATGCCGACGTTGGAGAGCACGGTGTAGATCACCAACGCCACGAACACCATCTGCAAACTCAGCCAGATCGACGAGACGCACATCAGCAGCGCGCCGATGAAGTAGATCCGCAAGCGGTACTCCGGTTTGGACACCTTGGAGAGCACGAACGAAGTCAGCATGGAGATCACGGCTGCGAACGTGGTGATGCCCCCGAGGGACAGTTCGTTTTTGAGAATCGCGTAGCCCATCATCGTGATCAGGAACGTGCCGTACACGCCCTCCACGAAGCCGGAGCCGATCGTGATCCAGTACATGCCGCGCCACTCGCGGGTGGGGCGTTTCCAGACTTCGAGCAAGTGCGATTCCTTGGCGACGAACTGACCGCGAATCTTCATCGAGACGAGCACCGCCAGCAGATACCAGACGAGCGACACGGAGAACACGAAGTAGTACCCCGTCATCTCGTTGAAGCGGTCGATCAGGAAGCCGGACACGAGCGGTGCCGCGATTCCTGCCACACTGTTCAGTAAATTGCTGAGGTATAAGAACCGATCTCGCCCCGCATCCCGCGTCGAGTCGAGCGTCTGCATGTGCATCCCGATCGCAAAGAAACTCGACCCAAGCCCGGTGCCAAACCCGATCAACCAGATGAAATCGCCGGACGCTTCCTTCAAGTACAGCATCAGTCCGTACGTCACGATGAAGCAGAGAATCCCCAGCCGCAGACTTCCCATCGGCGATTGATGCCGCGCCAGTTTCGCGCAGAGCGGGAAACTGAGCACCACCACCAACGAGTAGATCATGCTGTAGACGGCAAGCAACGTAAACGAAGAGTGCAACTTCCAGATAAACACGTTGAGAAAAAGCCCCGACATCGTCGAGCCGAACGTAAAAAGCGCCATCATCAGCAGATACAAACGCGATTCCCGCTCCACACAAAGCCTCCTCTATTTCGGAACCCGAAATCGTTTTCGATACCTCTATCGTACTGCAACTCATCCCGAAGAAGAAGACCCAATATGCTACAATGGAGATTGGAGGTGACCCCCAACATGGACTACAAGATCCTCGTCGTCGACGACGAGCTTCCGATTGCAGATATTTTAAAATTTTCCCTGGAGAAGGAGGGCTACGAGGTCGTGCTCGCACACGACGGCCAAGAAGCGGTCGACCGCGCATCGGCCGAATCGCCCGACTTGATCCTGCTCGACATCATGCTCCCGAAGAAGGACGGGTTCGCCGTCTGCCAAGAAATTCGCACGTTCTCCACCGTCCCGATCATCATGCTGACGGCACGGGACACCGAGATCGACAAAGTGCTGGGCCTTGAGATCGGCGCGGACGACTACGTGACGAAGCCGTTCTCGAACCGCGAGCTGATGGCGCGCGTCAAAGCCAACTTGCGCCGCCAACAGCCGGAAACCGTCCGCAGCGAGCAAAAACCGAAGTGGACGGTCGGCGACCTCGTCATCGACACCGGCACGTACGAAGTGCGGAAAAAGGACGCCAACCTCGACCTCACGCACCGTGAATTTGAGCTGCTCGTGCACTTGATCAAACACCGCGGCACGGTGCTCACCCGCGAACAACTGCTCCAAGAAGTCTGGGGCTACGACTATTTCGGCGACGTCCGCACCGTCGACGTCACGATCCGCCGCCTGCGGGAAAAAATCGAAGACGATCCCAGCAACCCGGAGTACATCCTAACCCGCCGCGGCGTGGGCTACACGTTGAGGAGGTAGGCGCGGTTGCTTCGAAGCATCCAATGGAAATTGGTGTTGATGTACCTGCTCGTGATCTTGGTCGCGATCCAGGTGATCGGCTTTTATTTCATTCAGCGCGTCAACGAACACTTCCTGAACTCCTTTCAAGACAAAGTCAGCGGGCAGGTCAGCGTCCTCTCCGACGTGTTGCCGCGCTACTTGGGCGACAACGGCGAGCATCCGGAGAGCACCAGCGATCTCGATTACCTCGCCGACTCCTTCGCCAACGTCGCCGGAGCGGAGATCAACATCATCAACGCGAACTCGATTTTGCTCGCGACCTCCGGCAACAAGAACTACATCGGGCAAAAAAACCTCCAGACCGAAGTCACCCGCGCTCTTCTCGGCACGCAGGTGGAAGCGATCAAGGTCGACCCGAAAAACAACCAACGCTACCTCTACCTCTCCGTTCCCGTGAAAAAAGCTTCGCAGACGCTCGGCGTCGTCTACTGCATCGCGCCGCTTTCGTCGGTGTACCAGACGATCCACGACATCACGGTGATTTTTTACACGGGGACGGGGATTGCCGTACTGCTTACGGGCCTCTTGGTGATCCTGCTCTCGCGCACGATCACCCACCCGATCGTCGAAATCACGAAGAAAGCGGGCGCGATGGCGCGCGGCGATTTCGACCAAGAAGTCTCCGTGAAAAGCGACGACGAGATCGGGCAATTGGGCGAGATGTTCAACACATTGAGCCGCCGCCTGCGGGAAGCGCTCAGCGAGAACGCCCAAGAGAAGGACAAGCTCGAAGCGATTCTCGAACACATGTCGGACGGCGTGGTGGCGATCGGCTCCGACGGCCGCATCTTGCTCGCCAACGCCGCCGCCGCCAAGTTGCTCGGGGCGGACCATCCCGACCAACTGCTGGAGCAGCCGATGAACAGCGTCATCGTCCTGACCAGTTCCGACGGCGACGGGGAAACGGACACCGCGTCGGAGCTGTTGACCGGTGAGCACGAATTCACACTGAGCAACCCGTCGGGGCGCATCTTGCACGCCTATGCCGCATCGTTCCGCTCTTCGATTGAACAGCGCGGGGCGGTCATCGTGTTGCGCGACGTGACGGAGCAAGAGCGCGAAGACCGCGCCCGTCGCGATTTCGTCGCCAACGTCTCGCACGAAATCCGCACGCCGTTGACCACGATCAAGAGTTACATCGAAGCACTGGAGGACGGCGCCGTCGATTCGCCGAGCCATGCCCGCAAGTTCCTCTCCGTGATTCACACGGAGACGGACCGCATGGTGCGGATGGTGTCCGACTTGCTCCAACTCTCGCGCCTCGACTCCGGCCGGGAATCGTGGAAGTTCGTCACGCACAACTTGCGCGAACTGGTGCAGAACGCCTGCTTTCGTTTCGCCATGCAGTTGCAGCGCCGCGAAGTGTCGCTGGCGTTTGAAGTGCCGAGCAATTTGAGCGTCGCCGTCGACGCGGACAAGCTCGACCAAGTGTTTGACAACTTGATCTCCAACGCGATCAAGTACACCCCGGACGGCGGCCGCATTCGCGTCATTGCCTACCGACCGAGCGGCAAGTTCATCCTCGTGCAAGTGGTGGATACCGGCATCGGGATTCCCAAGCACGACTTGCCGCAGATCTTCACCCGTTTCTACCGCGTGGACAAAGCGCGGTCCCGCGCAGCCGGCGGCACGGGTCTGGGTCTCTCCATCGCCCGCCAGATCGTCGAAGCGCACGGCGGACAAATTCAAATCGACAGCGAGGAAGGCAAAGGCACAACCGTTTCCTTCACGCTGCCGGTCGGAACAGGAGGGAGCAGCGCATGAGAGAACGCGTCAAAAACGTCACCCTCACCGCTCTCGTCCTGATTTCGCTGCTGCTGTCTCTGGGCATCTGGGGCATCACGCCGCAGTACGAATCGATTGATGAGCCGCAGTACTCCTCGAACATCGGGGTGAACGACCCGAGTTACTACCGTGGGTTTGAAACGGTGGCGTCGCCCAAACAGATCGTGTTGCATCTGGGAGAAGGGAAGCACACCGTTTTATTTCCCGGGCAACCGAATTACGAAGACGGGATGTCGCTGCTGGAGAAGTCCACGTTTCTCGATACGCAATTGACGACCGAATACGGGGAGACGGAATGGCGCAAGATCGTCGACGAGATCCCCGGCCTGCAGTTTGAGTTTGACGCTTACATGCCCGCTCAAGCGTTGAGCGACAACGGCATGCTGAAATTCAACACGCAGATCGACCCGCAGATGCAGATTCGCTCGCTGTACCTGTTCAAGCTGCCCGAAGAAAACGACTACCGGGCGTTGATCTACGGAGGACCGGATGCTCGGATGTACCTCGCGCATGTGGTCGTGCCGAAGGAGAAAATGGCGGCGCTTCTGGACAAAGGGAAGCAGGAGCCGGAGTACGGCATGTTCGGGCAGAGTTTGTACAAAAACTTCTACTTGCCGCTGAACCGAATCCAGTTGCCGAAGTACGCGCTGGAGTTGAACTTGGAGACGCACAACCAGCGGTTGATCGATTCGTTTTTTCTCGACAATTCGTTGACGTCGCGGGTGTTGGAGAAAGACGGTTCGGAGATCGTGACCGACGGAAACCGTTCCGTGCGCGTCGGAGCGTTGGACAGAATCATCGAGTACCGCAATCTCACGGTCGACCGCACGTCGGTCCGGCGGCCGGAAGGGGAATACGGCGAAGTGCGGGCGCTCGATTTCGTGAACGAACACGGAGGGTTTGCGGGCAGTGTGTTTTTGTACGAAGCGCAGCGCAAGTCCGGGCAAAGCAACAAAAACGACATTCACGACTACCAGTTCCGCCTGTATCAAAACGGTTTGCCGGTGATCGGGGAGCAAACGACGGTCGACCTCCGCGTGTACCGAAGCGATGTCGCGCAGATGTCGCGTTCGCAGTACAACTACGTGAAGGCGTACAACGATCATACGGTCGAGATCCTCTCCGGGCCGGAGTTGCTCAAACTGGTGGAGAGCAGCGTGTGGCTGGATCGCAACCGGATCACCAACGTCTACTTGGCGTATCTGTTGGGCGAGCCGCGCGAGGGAATTTGCGCGCTGCGTCCGGTTTGGGTGGTCGAGCAAGCACCGG
This sequence comes from Tumebacillus flagellatus, assembly GCF_000714935.1. Taxonomy (GTDB): domain Bacteria; phylum Bacillota; class Bacilli; order Tumebacillales; family Tumebacillaceae; genus Tumebacillus; species Tumebacillus flagellatus. The sequence goes on along the minus strand of NZ_JMIR01000002.1, from coordinate 251,499 downwards.
ATGACCGCGTCGGCATGTTTGACGCGGCGACGGGGGAGAGGCTGCGCAGCGAGGAGGGGATGTTGCTTGGATTGGAGTAAAGCCAAAACCTACTTCATCGTGACGTTTCTGCTTCTCGATCTGCTGCTCGGGTATCAGTTTTACAGCGCGCAGAAGGAAGCGGCGGAGTATGTGCAGTCGTTTTCTTCTCAGCTGCAAGAGTTGAAGGACGTGCTCTCGGAGCGCAAGATGGTGTTGCAGACGGAAGTGCCCAAAGAGACGCCGGTGATGCACTTCTTGCAGGCGAGCCATCCCAAGGAACCGTTTGCCGACATCGCGCAGGACACGTTTCACGGGGTGTCGTTGGTTGAAGATGACAAGAGCAAGGGCACGATGAAGTTCAAGACGAACGACGGCGAGTTCGGCGTGACGGGCAACGGGTATTTTACGATGCGGTATACGCCGACGCTCAGGATGGACGGAGACTCGACGCCCTCAAAGCTCGGAGCGCTCGTCATGGCGAAAATCGACGGCACCGTGTGGCACCAAGATTTGTATCGGGAAGACCTGATCAACCATGACCGCTCCGTGGTTCGCTATCTGCAAAGTTACCAGAAGTATCCGATCTTCTCGGCGTTGTTGGAAGTGCACCTTCAAAATTCGGAGATCGTGGGCTATAATCAGAAAGCACTCGAGGTCGGGGACGAGCAAGAGAGCGGGCAGCGCGTGCTCTCGGCGATCAGCGCCGTGCGCGCCGTGGCCGACTCGCTCGATCCGGGGACGCCTGCGCATCTGCAACCGGCGAATGCCGGGGACGGGAACAGCGGCGCTCCGGTCGCCATCCGCGACATCAAACTTGGCTACTACAGCCCGAACTACGACGATGCGGACGTGTGGTACCTCTGGCCGATGTGGCGGATCGTCACCGATCAGAAAGTCTACTATGTCAACGCGTTTACGGGGCAAGTGGAAAACGGAACGCCGTAGGGGATTTTTTTCAGGAGTTTTTTCGAAACAGCTTAGAATTGGGCGGGAGGAACAGCAGTTGATACGCTTTAGCGTTTTGGCAAGCGGCAGTACGGGGAATGCGATCTTTGTCGAGACCGACGAGACCGCCGTGTTGATCGACGCGGGTGTCAGCGGCAAGCAAATCACCACGGCCCTGACGGAAATCGGCGCCGATGTGAAAAAAATAGAAGCCTTGCTCGTCACGCACGAGCACTCCGACCATGTGCGCGGCGTCGGGGTCATGTCCCGCAAACAGGACTTGGATGTTCACGCGACGGCGGGCACGTGGGAAGGCATGGAGAAGTACGTCGGGGAGATCGACCCGGCAAAGCAACATACGTTTTCGGTCGGAGATTCGCTGTCGTTCGGCGATCTGAAGATCGAGCCGTTTCCGATCTCGCACGACGCGCGCGAACCGGTCGGGTTTTGCTTCTATCACGGGGAGACCAAGTTGGCGCTCGCGACCGACTTGGGGTATGTGTCGACCCGGGTGAAAGACGCGATCACGGGGGCGGACGCGTTCATTTTTGAATCGAACCATGATGTGGAGATGTTGCGCGTCGGGCCGCATCCGTGGAACGTGAAGAAGCGCATCTTGGGCGACAAAGGCCATCTCTCCAACGAGACGGCGGGAGATGCGCTGACGGAAGTGTTGGCGGGGAACTCGAAAGACGTGTACCTCGCGCACTTGAGCCCGGACAACAACATGCCGGAGATCGCCGAGATCACCGTGCGCGGCATCTTGACGCAAAACGGCATTGCCGTCGGGCAGGATGTGGTGCTGCATGATACGTACCGCGACAAACCGACGCCGCTGAAGTCGATCAAGCGGCTGTGATTTTTTTATCAAAAAAAGGGCCCACCTCAAGCGAACGAGGTGGGCTTTCAATATAGAGAAGGGGGAGACAAAAGCAAGCTGGCTCACAGCTTAGTTGGCATACAGCGAACGATCGAGCTCCAGGGAGAGATCGGTATCGAGTTGGCGGGCTTTTTGGATGACTTCTTGTCGGGTTAGGAGGCCCTTGTCCACCAGAAGTTCCACAATCGCGGTGAGAACGAGAGTGTTTTTGTAATCCACTTCCTTCAAATCCGCGAGTTGGGCGATGATGTCGACCTCGCCGAAGCCTGCCAGTCGGTTCATGAGAAGATCCCTCCGTTTTGCGAACTTGTTTCGTCCGTGCCTAGTTGTCAGTATGGGCACGGAATTGGCAGCGTATACCTTCCCTTAGAAATTCCTTAGAGAAATGTGTAGAGACTGCAAACAACCCGTTGAACGAATTGTGAATTGGAAAGTTGAGCCCTTGAGGAGAAACCAAACAGGTTTGTATAATAAGGTCAACAACCGATACTGGTAAACAGAAACCTTACAAAATGGGAGGTTCTTCATATGGGATTCTACGATGATTTCGATAACAAGCCGAAGAAAAAGTCCGGCGGCAACTTGACGAGTTGGGTCGCGGTGGCGCTCGTGTCCGCGGTGATCGGATCGGGCACAACGCTGGTGATGGTGCCGAAGCTGATCAACGCCAACGTCATCAACGTGAACGGCAACAATTCTTCTTCGCATACTTCCACCACGGCGGGCAGCACCGCCATTGGCAACGCGACGAACATGAGCGTCAACGTCAACACGGGGATCACCGAAGCCGTGAACAAAGTCAAACCGGCGATTGTCGGCGTGTCGAACATGCAAAAGCAAAAAGACTTCTTTGGCCGCACCAAGACCAACGAAGACGAAGTGGGCACGGGTTCCGGCGTGCTGTTTGACGCGAAGGGTTACATCATCACGAACAACCACGTTGTGGACGGCGCGGACGATGTGCAAGTTTCGCTGCCGGACGGGAAGAAAATTCAAGCGAAAGTGTTGGGGACGGACTTCTACACCGACTTGGCGGTGTTGAAAGTGGACCCGAACGACGTGAAGGATATCACGCCGGCGAAACTGGGCAACTCCGACTCGCTGACGATCGGGGAGCCGGCGATTGCGATCGGCAACCCGCTGGGTGCGAAGTTCGCGCAGACGGTTACGGTGGGCGTCATCTCGGCGCTGAACCGCGAACTGCCGGTGACCGATGAGCAGTCGGGGCAGGAAGTGTATTCGATGAACGTTATCCAGACGGACGCCGCGATCAACCCGGGCAACTCCGGCGGCGCGCTGGTGAACATCAACGGGGAAGTGGTCGGCATCAACTCCGCGAAGATCGCGACCTCCGGCGTGGAGGGGATCGGCTTCTCGATTCCGATCACGGAAGCGGAGCCGATTGTGCAACAACTGATTGATAAGGGCAAGATCGACCGTCCGGTGATGGGGATCACGCCGGTTAACCTGTCCGACCTGTCCGCAAGACAGAAGCCGGCGGATGTAAGCGTGGATACCGGCGTCGTGATCTACGACATCTCCGACTACGCGAAAAAAGCGGGCCTGGCCGTCGGCGACGTCATCACCAAGATCGACGACACGCAGGTGGACGATCAGATCGCGCTGCGCAAGGCGTTGTATAAGAAGCAACCGGGGGATAAGATCACGGTTGAGTTCTACCGCGGGAAAGATAAGAAGACGATCACGATGACCCTTGGAAAGCAAGGGGACGTGAAGTAAAGCAAAAACAGGCAGATCTCATTTGAGGTCTGCCTGTTGTGTTTTGGACAAAATCGGGGGAGACTGCTAGTATAAGAGAACAAGCTAACGAGGTGAAACCGAGGTGGAATCTGTGTACGTTGTCTGCAAAGAGCATGTCGAGATCGCACTGGATGAATTCGTTGACGAGTATGAAGGCCAAGCGCCGGACGTGTACAACCTGAAGGAGATCTCCTTCACCGCATGGAGTGCGCCTGCGAAGTGCGAGTTCTGTGATCACGAGCCGAAGTATTTGATCGTCTAAGGTCTTTCGAGCGCACAGGGGGTAGGAGTCGAGGCGTGAATATTAACTTGCTGACGGTAGGAAAGTTAAAAGAGAAGTATTGGGTGGGAGCCGTGGAGGAGTATAAGAAACGGCTCTCTTCGTATGCCAAGGTAACGGTTGTGGAAATCCCGGACGAGCCGACGCCGGATAACGCCTCGCCCGCGCAGGAAGAGCAGATCAAGCGGAAAGAGGCGGAGAAGTTGCTCTCGAAAGTGGGGGAGAGGGATTATGTGATTGCCCTCGCGATTGAGGGGAAGTCGCTGACGAGCGAGGAGTTTGCGGAGCACCTGGATAAGATGGCGAATCAGGGGTACAGCACTTTTACGTTTGTCATTGGCGGGTCGCTCGGGTTGCACGAGACGGTGCTTCAGCGGGCGAACTACAAGCTGTCGTTCTCGAAGTTTACGTTTCCGCACCAGATGGTGCGGGTGGTTTTGTTGGAGCAGGTGTACAGGGCCTTTCGGATTCAGCGGGGGGAACCGTATCATCGCTAAGTGCGACATATGAAGTAGAGGGGAGACCTCGCCAACAGCTTTTTCCTGTTGGCTGAGGTCTTTTTGTGTTGGGGTCTTTCGCGGGATTTCTATATGGAGATTGATTTTGTCGAGCTTACGTTGAGGGGTCAGTGTGATGTCCTTGACCAGTGTTTTCAGGAACAGCTTTTTCTTCTCAGGCTCGGCAGTTGCGAACACGCGGGCAAAGTCTAGGATAACGTCGAGGATTTGTTTTTCAGGTAGCTCCGTGTCTTGATCGTCTTTCAGTTCAAACATGATCTCTTGACGACGCTTATCCATACCAACCTTCTCTTGTTCGAGTGCGTCCTTGCGTTTCTTTAGCTCATTGCTGTCGATTGCATCAGCATAGAACAGGTCAAAGGTCTTATCAATCTTGCCGTCGATCTGTCCGATCTGCCTTTCAAGTACAGCCAATTCTTCCTGTAATGGCTTGCTCCTTTGCTTGCGGGTCGAGTTCACTTTACGGATGATCTCACGGATAATCTCGGGCTGTTGTACGATCCCTGAGAGCCGTTCGGCAACTTCCTGTTCAATCACTTCCAACTTAACGGTATTGCTAGAACAAACAGACGAACCGCTTCGATGAGACCTTCCACAAACGTACTTTAGGTATTCCTTTCTCTCTCCACTAGCAAGGGTACGCTTGTCGTTCTTGCCGACCATTGCGGCTCCACATGTCGGACATCTGAGAAAACCCGCAAGGATGTGTTTTCCTGTGAACTGGCGGTTGTTCTTGGTGGTCTTCTTAGTAATCAGTCCTTGTGCTTGGTTCCAAACTTCGACTGAGATGATCGGTTCATGTTGACCGTCAGCAAGGAGAGGGTCTTTCTTGCCGTTGCGTCGTTTTTCGCTCCACTTCTCGACTTGCCCCCATCTGATCTTCCCGATGTAAGTTGGGTTGTGTACAATCGTGCGAATCGCACCGATAGAGAACGGGTTGCCCTTCTTGGTCTTGAATCCTTCCTTGTTCAGTTGGTTTGCAACGGCTTTAAGCCCTTTGCCTTGCGTGTAGAGGTCGAAGATGTGATGAACAAGGAGCTTTTCAGATTCGTTTACTACCAACTTCCCTTCTACGGTGTCATAGCCAAGAATTGTTCCTCCGTTCCATTCGCCTTCCTTGGCTTTTTGCTTCATCCCTAGCCTGACGTTTTCTCCAAGGGTTTCCCGCTCCAACTGAGCAAACGTACCTAGCAACGAGAAGAAGGCTCGACCGTTTGGGGTAGTGGTGTCAAATTGCTCTGTGATCGAGCAAATTTCCACGTTGTGACGTTGTAGCTGTTTCACGATAGTCCATTGGTCGTGCTGATCGCGGGAAAGGCGGGACAGTTTCCAGAAGATAACTTTGGAGAACAAGCCTTGTTCCGCATCCCTGAGCAACTGCAACAGCCCCGGTCTTCCCGTGATGTTCTTTGCACTAATCCCTTCATCCTTATATTCATGGACGATTCTGTAACCGTGTGTCTCACAGTAGGCGTTGAGGGTATTTGACTGTGCTTCGAGGCTGTAGCCTTCTTCCGCCTGTTCTTCTGTCGAGACACGAATATAAAGCGCGACATTGACCTTTTCCATCATTCTTCCTCCTTCAACATGTCGAGTTCAAACTTGATTCGCTTCATGAGCCTTTCAAGTTGCTTAGGGGTAAGGCTTGCTGACAGGTTCAGGACTTCCTTTTTGGAACTGACTATGCTGATCTGGTATTCACTTGTAGCGGGTTTGGCGGGGGCAACTATTTGCTCTATTTCCCCAACGTCCCCGAGTTTGAACGGCTTGTTCACGGTCGTATAGTATTCGTCGAATATGACGTTGTGCGGTACACGGTAGTAGTCGGCAAGAGCTTGAATGGTCTTCGCAGACGGGCTAGAAGTTTTGCCTGTTTCAATGGCAGATAAGCCCTGTGCTGAGATAGCCCCCGTGTCCTTCGCTACGCTATTAATGCTGTAGCCCTTTTTGTACATCGCCTGTAGTTGTTCACGTATCCATTTCAGGCGTTCCCCGATGGTCATTCCCCCGAGGAGTTCCAATTCTTTTGTGGTGACTTCTCTTACGATCACTACAGACACCTCCTTTCATCCACTAGCATACATCAACCGCCGTTTATAAGCAACCATATGTTATAGTCAAATATTCAACTGTTACAACTATACTTGATAAAAGGGGTCTGTTGTGGCATACTATCGTCAACGACAGTTGAAAGCGAGGTCATCAGCCGTGGATGAAGAAAAAATACAGTTGAGCGGCGAGACACTGGACTTGCTTGTCCAGATTGCCGCGCTGATCGTCAGCGAATACCTTGCAAAACAGGCTTCTAAGGAAGAAGGGGAAGAAGATCGGGGAGAAGATCACGACTCCGACACCGACCCGCTTATAGTCGAAAATTAGACTGTAAGGACACATTCGGAATACCCCGAAATGATGGTAGACCGATAGCATACTTTATAGGCTTGCCAGAAGCTTATAAGAGGAGAGGACGAAAAGGGTTTCCGCAACTTTCCCTTATCGTCGTCCCATCCTCCACTTCGATAGATGCGGCGGTGGGCTTGCCCACCCACCGCTGCCAACGTGTCACCAACAAACACGAAAGGAGTTGCAACACATGCGCGAAGTTCAAATGAAACGGACATACGGGAGCAACGGTCTGACGATCTATGTGACCGTTGACCCCAAGACACTGAGCCGGAGAACTAGCCTATACTTCGATCTGGCTTCCCTTGCGGAAGTCATGGGGGTGGATGAGCAGACGATCATGAGGGCGATGAATCTTGATCTGGCGGCGAAAGGCTCTCTGGCCTTGGTGAGAATGGGAGCAGGATACAGCCCATTGAAGCGGGGAGTTGACGCAACAAACCTAATCCACATGTTCAAAATGCTAGTCCACATGGTAGAGCCTGAGACCTTGCGTGCCGTGATGAATCTTTGTCAGGCAGTCAAACAGGAACTACAAAATGAAATTCTGACCTAGAAAGGAGCGAACTAAAGATGATCGAAACATTGATTCGCTTGGAGCCTGAGCAATACAGATTCCTCCAGCTATACAAAGTCACACATGGTCTTGCAATGACCGAAACAATTCGGACTCTTATTGACGATATGATGGCTTCTGAATCCGCATTGTGTGAGCAATTCGCCGATCTGATTTTCAAGGGGGAGTAACCCCCTTTACGTGCAGAACTTTTCAAAACGATTCCCTAATATAGATGCAACTTAATATCGACAGCGAGCCTACTTCCCGCCCGCGCTGTGGGGCATGAACGACATGGGAAGTAATACATGGAGCGTGGCTGTATATGAACTGGCTGATTGCAAGGTGTTTCCTTGTGTAAGCGAAGGGATTGTAGTGGTCATGCTGTGAAGTGTAAACCCAGACGCTAGACCAAAGTACATTTGGGTATTGCAGGAGCAATACGACGAGGGCGGATGTTGTGCATGGTGAGCACCCCGAACGTGGAGTTGCGCCATGTCGGGAAAGACTTGGTTAGAGCTGGGACAGAGCCGAGGACTGTTCTCTCGGTGGCAACAAATTCCAGATGTGGTTAGCGTGACACACGACTGACCGACCGTCCCGCTCACAGAGATGTGAGGGAGACGTGAACGAACAACACACACTCGATCAAGCCGGACCTGGCGAGTGCCCCACAAGGGGATAGTTCCCGTCTCTGCCCGTGGGGGGGGATATATCTTTTTCAGAAACTAAGTCAAGAAATACACGCCGTAAGGCGTACCAATCTCTTCCATGACTGGACTCACCGACAGAGAGATTGGTGAGTAAAGCTCGGGGTCAAGATAGTGATTACTACTGACGTAGAAGACCAGTTCCATAGTCAACTCGTCTAACATCTCGTTGACTTAGGAACTCAATCCCGTCAGGAAAGAGCTTGCGGGGTCAGAGACGGGATTGATATAAAATACTACTTTCGTCTTGATCTACCATACTTGAGTCTGTGGTATAAGATCATCGTGACCAAGACAAAGACGATCTCCAAGGCTCCAAGAGCATACATCCAAGGTTCGTACATCATTTCACTTCCTCCTGACACAGCTTTAGTTACATTGAAAGATCGGTTCTATAAATATGAATGGCGCAATAATAATTGAATCTATTCCAAGAACCGTTATTCTGTTATAATTGTCAGAAACAGTAACACTTCTCGGGAGGACTTCTCAAATGGGAACTGAAGTGAAGAATAGTGTTGGTGAAAAAATTCGAAGATTCCGTGAGGAACGCGGTTTGAGCCAAAAGGAGCTTGCTGACAAGGCAGACGTATCGCCGTCCACGATCAGCAAGGCAGAAGGCGGTATTTTTACACCTTCTCCAGATAAGTTGCAGCGCGTCAGCGACGCGCTGGGTATCCCGTTCCATGAACTGATTGAGGCTACCTCTGAGTTAGAAGTTAGTACCTTAGTGGTAATTGTCAAAATCTTTGTGGAGCGGAAGGAATACCACCATGCGTTAAAACACATTGCTGATTTAGAAAAGCGTGGCGATCTGCTAGAACATCAGAAGCAAGAAGTGTCCGTGTACAAAGCTGAATCATTCATGAGGACAAACAGAGCGGAAGAAGCCATTAATCTGCTCGCTGATCTTCGTGCAAGCCTCGAATCGGCCCAAGCAGACGAACACCTTGTTGCAGACGTGTTCAACCGATTAGGCAATGCTTACTTCCTTGCTTCAAACATGACCCATGCTCATGCACACTATCTGAGAGCACAACAGATTGCGTTGACGTTCGCTGTATTTGATGAACTGGCGGCGAAAATATCCTACAATCTTGGTATGGTGTGCAGTTGGCTGAAAAAGCCTTCGGAAGCAACGGAACATCTCGAAAAGGCAGAACAGTTCTTCCGTGAGATTTCTGACAACATCAGGCTAGCAGATACCCTATTTAGGCAGGGTCAATGTTATCGCGATCTGAACAAGTTGGAACTTGCAGAGAGGTATTTGAACGAATCCTTTGCCATATATAAATCACATAACCTATTGGAACTTGCTCAACATGTACGGTACAACCTTGCAAGCTCAGTTACAGCCGCAATAGAGATTGACCTTGCGATTGAGGAGCTTCAAGTTTGTGTTGAAAACTTTAAATCCCTCAAAGATTACTTCATGGTTGCTTACACATATGTAAGAATCGCGGAACTGCAATTGGAGAAAGCGCAAGTCAAAGAGGCAGATCAGAACCTAGTCGAAGCACTTCAAGTAATGCAGACGTTCGAGATTTCCGAGTTCTACCTGAATAATGGCTATGCCTTCTACTACAAGGTGCTGGCAAGATCGTTGTACGCAAAAGAAAAGTATGGTGAAGCGATTGAAACGTCTTTTAATTCATCGAAACTCTTTGGTAAAATAGGAGTTAAGAGAGACGAAGCTGATTCATTGGAGATTGCAGTTGACGCTTACTTGAAACTTGGTGACTCGAACGAGGCTATCCAGCTTTCAAGACGTATTAGTGACCTGTTAAGGCACTCTCTCGACCTATTCGCCAATCCGGAGGTGTAATGATGAAAAAACTCGTCAAGATCATGGCTTGTGCGGCTCTCGTTGGTTCAGTTCTTTGGGTGACTGCATCGCCAAAGCAACAAAACGCTGATGTAACAGGACCCGGCCCCATGAGTATTGGAAAACCAATTGCTGTCTTCGAGACTCCAGAACCTCATGGTATCGTCTCTTACAAAGGATAGTTACCTGTAAACGTTCCAAACCCTAGCTAACGCTGGGGTTTTTCTGTTTGAAGAACTCGAAGAATGACAACGATTATTTTGTCTTGCAATTCAACGTTTATTATTGCGCCTTTTCCCTTTAACATGACGGTATAAGCGGTTGACGGTAGTGGCATAAAGCTCTTTTGCAGATGAAGAAAACCGTTTAACCAATGTCAAAGGGGGCATTGAGTATGTCGTTAGGAAGCAAGATCAGAGAGCTTCGCGTGAAGAAGGGTCTAACTCAAAGTGACTTGGGTTCAGGGCTTGTCACTCCATCCATGATCTCACAGATTGAATCGGACAAGGCTAACCCTTCGTACAAGGTTCTTGAAGCGATTGCCGCACGGTTGGAGGAACCATTGGAATACTTCCTCGCCGATCTCGAAAGCCAACTAGAGCACCATACAGCCCACAAGGTTGCAAAGGCACTTATGTCCTCGGGGTCATTTGACCGTGCTGTCGATCTTCTGACAGTGGTTGTCCAGAATCCCTCCTCGAACCTGAATGTGGTAGACGTGAAGATTGATCTTGGGAAGTGCCTTATGGAACTGCATCGTTCCGATGAAGCAAGCGACGTTCTGAATGAATCCGTTGAGCTTGCCGTTGATAAGTTGCAATTCCAACGTGCGCTGTCTGCTCTGAACATATTGGGAGCCTTGGAGCAACGCCGCAAGAAGCACCACAGAGCGGTTTATTACTGGCGGAAGGGTTATGACCTCTTCCCGCAACTGACCGTTCCTGAGCCGTTTCTACAGGGGGAATTGCTTAACAATCTCGGGTCGATTCATAACGATCTCGGGGAGACACATGACGCTCTCACGTATTTTCAAGAAGCGAAGAAGCTCCTAGCTGACACGGACAACTTTGAGCAGATCGGGAAGACCTATCTAGGACTTGCGTTGAGTCTCCGCCAGCAAAGGGAGTTTGATCTTGCCGCCGAATACGCTTCGTATGCTGTTGCGCTGTTCGAATCGGTCAAGAACATGAAGCTGGCAATTGAGGTCAAACGCAACTTTGTCACCGCGGGCCAGAGCGGGAAGCCGACAGCCAAGGCTCTCAACAGCCTTGAAGAATGCTTAGAGCTTTGCAAGTCAAACAGCTTCACCGACGAGGCGGCGGTGATCTATGGTGACATTGCCCTGCTTTACATCCAGCAGAAGAAGCCACAGTTGAGCCTTAAAGCGTCTGAGGAAGGTCTTGCTATTGCACCCGCCGGTTCAGCGGCGGCTGCAACACTTCTCAGGGTCAGGGGTCTTGCCCTTGGGAGCTTGGACAAGCACATCGAAGCGGTACAGGCATTCGAACAAGCAATTGAACTGTATCAGTCGCATGACTTGAAAGCCGACATTGCAGATTGCTACTCGCTCTTAGCAGAGGTTCACCAGAAGGCGGGGGACGTGAAAACCGCTTATGACTGTCTCCGTCTCATGAGAGAGGTTATCCAAGACAGCCTAAAAGATCGAGGCTTTGTCTTCACCGCTTGACCCCGCTTCGCCCTGGCTCCCTTTAGTTTGTTGCTGAAACATCACAAGGTACAGATCAAGTTCTTGACTCAGGGCGATCACGGTTTCATGTCCGAGGTCGCCCACCATTTCATATGCCCGAACCATCTCAGTCCTGAGATGATGGATTGTTGTCTCAATGCTTGCCAAGTCCTCCACGGTTCCCACACCTCGCCGCTAGATGCTCAAAAAAATAAGGTAGCAGTAAGGCTTACCTGCTACCTCAATGAATGTCATTGTCCGTTTTCATTCGCGTCAATCAGCAGTAGTCGAGAACGTGGTGAGGGCAATGACATTTGGGAGGCCATCCAAAATGAGCAAAAGCCGCCACTGGCATGACTTTCACTCCTTAGATGGTTTGTAAGGACATCCCCTCTCAGGTGTTTAGCCCCCTACCCATTTCCCCATGTCGGAAGCTCCGGTAGCTGGATGCCCTTACAAGTGGATATTAACAAGGAAACTATACAGTAACAACGGTTTAATTTCGTGACAAGTTTTCTGGTTGCATTCTTGCCCAACAAAAAAAGGCATCCTGTCAGATGCCTTCGCGTTCATCGGGTCGCTGTGACTTTGAGAGTTCCTTTAGTATGTTCCGAGCGGATACAAGTCCGTTGACTCCGAACGTCTCCAGTATGGCGGTTATCTGGTGCAGAAGCTCTGTCTTCTCTGCATCCTCGTCGTCATGGTGTAAGTTCGTGAAGAACTCGAACACTTCCACGTCAAGGCATTCGGCGATCTTCTCCAACGTTTTGACAGTGACGTTTCTTTGCCCTCGCTCGATACCGCCTATATAGCTAAAGTGCGTCCCCGCCTTCTCCGCTAACTCTTCCTGAGAGTACCCGCGCTGTTTCCGTAGATCACGAACCCGTAACCCCACAAGCATAAGAATGTCGCTCATCGTTTCCACACCTCTCCTACAGCGTAGGGAATAAAGGTGGACACGAACATGTATAATCAAGAATCGAAAATGATTCTCATAAGTATCATTCCGTTGTATCATGGTCCTTGAAGTCAGATTTCAAGGAATTGGAATGGGGGAGTGGGAATGAGAAATGGTATACGATTCTTGATACTGGCAGTTCTGGTAGCCTCGTTGACTATGGTGGGGTGTTCGTCGGATAAGCTCTTAACCGATGAAGAGTATGTGTCCAAGACAAAAGCTGAACTGACCGAGTTCATGAACGTTGTCAAGGAAGGCAAGAGCTTCCACGTCGATGACTACCGCACGATACAGAAGCCTGTCGAGGAACAGAAGCGCAAACTTGAGAAGATTCAAAAGAACATTGAAGCAATCCAGCCGCCGCCGAAGTACGTTGATGAGCACATGCAAGTACGGATAGTTATTGATGACTTCGTGAAGGGCGACGAAGCATTACTGAAATATGCCAAGAGCGGAAGCGGTTCTGATCTGGCGACAGCAAACGACTACTTTCAGGTTGGCATGAACAACATGGATGAAGCTCCAACGTTCTTTACAAAAGCAAACTGACCTTTCGGGAAGCCTCCAAGATCGGGGGGCTTCTTTTCGTTCGGATGAATAAGTTCTTTAGTGCGCTAAAGGATTGGGTGCAACGCTGTTTCGCCGTTCGGAAGATCGGATGTCAGGGGATTGGTTATATGTATGCTAATCCCTTTACTTGACTAAAGAACCCCAAATAGCCCGAGTTTTTATGTGTGAAGGTGCGCCTATATGTTTTGCTGATTAGTAAAAGTTAGCTTTGAATAACCCCCTACCTCAATGGTCGAGACGCTTGAAGTCTGCTATGCTATAATATTAGCAACTTGAAAGATATGAAAGGTGGTCGCAGATCAGTGGGACAAGCCGCACGAGATCATGACATAGATTGGAAACAGTTACTTCTGGAGCGGCAGAACGACAGTTGGAATAGGATTCGGGAAATAGGTGTTGGACAACGTCATCATTTGTCAGACGGTGCTACATATGTTCTGGCAGACGCAATCCGTTGGGTCAATGAGTTGCCGCCAGAGTCAATTCATGCTGTCGTTACCGACCCGCCTTATGGACTCATCGAGTACGAGGACAAACACCATGACAAGTTGAAAAGTGGGAGTGGTGGGGTATGGCGTATCCCGCCGTCGTTCGATGGTGCTAAACGCAGTCCACTACCTCGTTTTACTGTTCTCTCACAGGATGAAATCGCAGAACTCTACTCGTTCTTTAACGCTTTAGCCTACGGACTCAAACAAGCACTCGTTCCCGGTGGTCATATTTTTGTTGCATCGAACCCGCTACTTTCCTCGTGGACTTTCCATGCTTTCACACAAGCGGGGCTAGAGAAGCGAGGAGAGGTTATCCGTCTCGTTCAAACTTTGCGGGGGGGAGATCGTCCCAAGGGCGCAGAACAGGAGTTCTTCGATGTCTCCGTCATGGCACGATCATGTTGGGAGCCTTGGGGCATTTTCCGTAAGCCGTTTAACGGAACTGTCGCAGAAAACCTTAGACGTTATGGTACAGGCGGACTACGTAGAATCTCTGACACTGAACCATTCAAAGATGTCATCCAGTGTTCTCCTACACGAAAGACTGAAAAAGAGATAGCTCCGCATCCCTCGTTAAAACCACAACGTTTCCTGCGTCAACTTGTACGTGCGTCATTGCCACTTGGGATTGGGATTGTGTACGACCCATTTGCGGGTAGCGGTTCGACTCTTGCCGCCGCTGAAGCTGTAGGGTACAGAGCAATTGGTACTGACCGTGATGGAGAATACTTCGAGTTGGCTAAACAAGCATTTGAACCATTGTCAAAAATGGTGGTGAAGGAAAAGTGAACTTGACCGAGTTGTTTGAATCATTCACACAAGGTTTCCCAAAACGAAAATTCTCAGCGGGTCTTCTCATGGCGTTTATTGACCTTTATCTGGAACTAGGCATACCAAGCAAGGGGCTAAGTAGCTTTGAGGAATTGCTTGGAGTTTTTCCACGTCAAACAACTACTGCCGCTGGTAAGCAGGCAAACACTCTAATAGTTGAACGAGAGGACGGCAACACAATAAGTCTTCGTCCGTTCTATAATGCCGCAGAACGTTTCTTTAGAGCCGAACACAAGCGTTTTGATTATCCAAGTTGTGCCCCTCATGCTACGCAGGCATGGGGGGATTACAGGCATTGGCTTGATGCACTAGCTACTTTCTCTGAGGAAGAGCTTCAAACATTACGTGGTATGATAGCCGACTTTGTTCTGACAGAACTTAAAAGTCAAGCCTTCGAGCCGTCGTCTGTCAAGAGGGAGGCGCCCCTCTTTCAATTGTTCCTTGAAGGGTTCGACTTCTCTGCAAAGACAAAGAAGGGTGAGCCTACCGGTGCGGCGTATCAAGGGACAGTATTCGGTTTTTTGAGAGCCGACAACCCCCATTTACAGATCGAGATTGACAAGGTAAGAACTGGCTCGAAACGCTTGCAACGTGTAGGGGACATAGACGGTTGGGATGGTGCAAGACTTGCGCTCTCTGCCGAAGTCAAGCAATATGTTCTTGAAGCAGATGATGTCCCCGACATTGCCGCATTCGCGAATGAAATTGGGCGACGTGGCGGTCTAGGGGTTGTAGTGGCACTAGGGTTTGGTGAAGGTGCTAGAAGTCTTCTGGAAGAGCTTGGAGTAAAACCGCTTGACCTAAGTGATATGCTTCGTATCGTTGAACTATGGGACCCGTTGAAACAACGAACTGCAATATCGTCTTTGGTCTACTACGCAAGGCATGTAGAGAAGAACAGTTCCCTAGCTGAGCGGATAGAGGCGTTTTTGGAAACGATTGAACAGCAAACATAGATCACAGGTTATGACCATTCCGAGCATCATTTTCGGGCATGGTCTTTTGTTTGAAAAAGCCCGAGTTTTTATGTGTGAAGGTGCGTCATTACCTTTTGGCGAAGGGTGGAGGTGAGCTTTGAATAACCCCCCGGCCCCATGACACGGAGCATGGAAAAGGTGCTTAGTTTGTTGCAAAAAGTGAGCTTCTATAAGCTCTCTGTAGGCTGTCAGAATCTGGGGGATACCCATAGTGTTCATAGCTACAACGGGAGGGCAGGAGGGACTAATACGGGGCTGTGAGCGGTGTCAGGATATGGTATGATGGGGGACAGGGCGGGCATCTCAGAGGGCTTCACGTTACCTTGTATGTTGCTACCCCTGTTGACCTAGACTAATGATCTACAGCATTCCCGCGCCGTCACAGAGGGCTATCATTGGCTCAGGGAATGGAGGGCTGCGCCCTCCTGACAGCACAAAGAAAGAGCCTGCCCGTTGGGTGGGCAGACTCGCGTTTAGAACTTAGAGCGATACGGTGAACCGTATCACAAATAGGGAAACGATAGCGTTGAGGTTTCATCACGTCATATGGTAGAATAAACTTGCAAGGAATGAATAAACTAAAAAATGACCGCAGGTGCGGGAAACACCTACGGCCGTTTGCACAACTGATACCCATCAAGGGTGTCGGCTCAATGTCTGCTAGAAATAGATCTCCTAAGCGGCCAAGCTCAAGGGAGGTCTATTTCTTTTTTGTCAGGTTGAGTATGGACAGTATTACAGTCAACGTTCCGAAAATGATAGCACTACCAAGAGAACCGAATGCAATCATCACCGTCAATGTCTGAAATTCCGTCATACCGATCTCACCCCCTTTCGTGAGGGGATGAGCCGACCACCCTTGAGGAGCCTATTCAATTGTGTTGGTTGTATTTTATCATAGGGGAAACTAAAGTGGAACGCTTGTTCTTTAGAGCAAGATAAAAATTTTATTGGTTGTCAAAAGTTTGTGCTTGGTACCAACACGGTGAACCGTACCATAAGTAAGCACAACCCTTGAAGGTTGAGTTTGGTAGCTCGGATATGCTAGAATAATCTTGCACGGAATGCATAAACTAAAAAATGACCGCAGGTGTTGCTATCACCTACGGCCGTTGGCACAAAAGATACCCTTCAAGGGTGTCGGCTCAGTAAAGCTAGAAATAGACCTTCTCCTAGCCGTCCAAGCTCAAGGGAGGTCTATTTCTTTTTTGTCAGGTTGAGTATGGACAGGAGAACAGTCAACATGCCGAAGATGATCGCTGTTACCAGAGAACCAAAAGCAATCATCACAGTCAGAGTCTGAAATTCCGTCATACCGAGCTCACCCCCTTTCGTGAGGGGATGAGCCGACCGCCCTTGAGGAGCCTATTCAATTGTGCTGGTTGTATTCTATCATAGAAGAAACTAAAGGGGAACGCCTGTTCTTTAGATCGAAATAAAAATTTTATCGTCAGTCAAAGGTTTGTGCTTGCTACCGCCACGGTGAGCCTTATCATAAATTAAATAGGGGAACCTCTACATTGAGTTTCCATCTCGATATGTGTTAGAATAGACCTGCAAGGATCGCATAAACTAAAAAATGACCGCAGGTGCTGGAACACCCACGGTCGTTGCACAACGGATACCCATCAAGGGTGTCGGCTCATATGGTTTTCATGCGAAATAGATCGCCTGAGTGGCCAAACTCATAGGGCGATCTATTTCTTTTTATTTTGGTTGTCCAACATATGTTTCATGATCGTCAGGACCAAAGTAACAGCCGCGATTAAAAACAGCCCGAATTGGAGCATGAGCGAAATGACTTCATGTGCAGACATGGCAACACCCCCTTTCAACAGGGGATGAGCCGATCACCCTTGAGGAGCCTATTCAGTTGTGCTGGTTGTATTCTATCATAGAAAAATCTAAAGAGGAACGCATGTTCTTTAGATTCAGATAAAAACTTTATCGACTGCCGACGCAAAAGTTTGTGCTTGCTACCCCCACCCATAGGGGGAGTCTCGTTGCTTCTCTAGACTCATTTGAATTGATCAATTGTTGCACGATCTGGTATTATTAATTCGGCAACTAATTGGTTGATTTTACAAATACGCACACAAAGACGAGGAGTTTGATTGTGAAACTACTTCTTACATCTGCAGGCATCAAGAACAAAAGCATACATGACGCGTTGGTTGGCATGCTGGACAAACCGATTGCCGAGTGTAGCGCCCTCTGCATACCCACTGCGATCTACGCAATTTCCGGTGGTGCAGACAAGGCTTGGAAGTTTCTCAGTGGGCAAGCCGAAACACCGATGTGTGAGCTGGGCTGGAAGTCACTGGGGGTGCTGGAGCTCACCGCTCTGCCCAGCATCGATAAAGAGCTTTGGGTTCCAATGGTCAAGGAGACGGACGTTCTATTGGTGAATGGTGGTGACCCGTTGTATCTGTGTTACTGGATGCGGCAATCCGGACTGGCAGACCTCTTGCCGTCGCTGCGTGCGGTCTATGTGGGATTGAGTGCCGGGAGCATGGTGATGGCACCTAACATCGGAAAAGACTTCGTTGGCTGGACTCCACCCAACGGTGGTGATGAAACGCTGGGTCTGGTCGACTTTGCCATGTTCCCGCATCTGGATCACGAGATGCTGCCGGATAACACGATGGCGAATGCGGAGAGATGGGCAGCCGGGTTGCAGGGACCGGCTTACGCAATGGATGATCAAACCGCCATCAAAGTGATCGATGGAGAGGTTGAAGTGGTCTCCGAAGGACAATGGAAACTGCTTCAATCATGATCTTCCTATGCTGGTAGATTCTTGTGATGCAAAAATGGAAACTATGGTTATCGGAGAACGCACGAGCGTATCTGCGGTATCGACACTTGGTCATAAAAAGATGACTCCTGATGAAATCAGGAGTCATCTTCCGGCCGCACAGCAACCGTGGTTCTTTTTTATCGTCCACCTGTATTGGTAGCCCAGACAGGCATCCAGGTGCCCCCGCCATGAACTGTGTCATAAAGAACACAATTCCCGTCATTTTGAACGATCAGGGTGTCACCAACGAGACCTGTCGGCTTAATCATCGGCGGACGGTACCAGTTATTCATCCATGAATCGGTATCTGCCATCCAAAACGCATGTGTATTTTTCGCATCTGTTAGTAACAGATGTCCGGAGTTGTCGAGCCTCAATACTCCTCCCGAAGACCATACGGTAAATTGTGCGTAGACGTACATACTTGGATCAGTAGAAAAAGGGCTATAAAAAGGGTTAGGGTTATACCATGCGCCATTCGTATGTGAAGACCAAAGAGAAGTACCGGCATTATAAAGAACGAGATTCCCATCCGACTGCATGTCGAGAGCAAATCTACCATCAGAGGATGTTATCATTCCATTATTCGAAAGCGTTTCGCCAGGGTGGAGAGTGTCCGCTGCAAAGGCTGAAGAGGCAGCGGGGATCTGAAGCAGGGATAGCGCAAGAAACGTAAAACAAGCCGCTTTAACAGACGTTTTCACAGATAAGTTCCCCTTTCAAAGTACAATATTTTATTTCGTGTTAAAATGATAACATCATATATTTTTGTGTCAATTACGATTGTGAATGGAATATTCTTGTTGAAATATTAATGTTAAGAGTTTCGATGTACGTAATTTTGATGACCTATGTGGATAGCGGCTTACTGATTAACGGGTTTCTATCGGAGTTGAAATCGGTCACATCGCTTCTATGAAGTTGGCGAAGAGGGTTTTCCTTCTTCGCCTTTTTTTATACCCTATGCACGTGTTAGGGTGACACAGCGTACTATGTCATTAGGGCACTAACCAAGTAATACACTTCGTAAAACAGGGGTGAGGAGGATATGCGGAAATGGTTAGCTTTGTTTGGTAAAGATTTCAAGTTAACAAGAACCGTGTTTTTCGTAGGATTACTCATGAATGTGTTAATTTTTATGGTAACGCTTTACTTGGGGAGGGTAGCGGACGATTCTCTGCTAATGTTCGTCCCATTGGCGATTGGCGTTGCGATTCATGTGATCTACGTTCCAATTCTGGTATTTGTCAGTTTGAAGTCGGAGGGCAACCACTTGCCTGTTTGGCTGAACAATCCCCAGCCGGCTTTTAAATTGTTGTTGAGTAAATTAGCGAACGGTTTGATGATGATCGTGATTTCATTAGCTTTGTTATATGTGTTGTCCGGACTTTTGATCGTACCCAAGTTCAGCTTCATTGAGCCGTATTGGACGGATATCGAATCCGATACAAACCTACACAGGAGAGTATGTGTACGACTTCATGATGATCGTTGGATTGTCCACCTATCCGCGTGGTTCGTGGACAACAAAGTTGAGGTATAACGATGGATGAATTTAATGCTTCAAAGCCGATCTATTTGCAATTGGCGGATCGCATACAACGACAAATTCTAAGCGGAGACATGAAAGCAGGCGAGAAGCTTCCTTCGATCCGCGATATGGGGATCAAATACAGCATGAATCCCAACACCGTTCAACGCGCTTACAGCGAGTTGGAACGCCAAGGAATCTTGGAAACGAAGAGAGGTCAAGGCACATTCGTTTCGGAACGACAAGATCGCCTGGTTCTGCAGCGTGATAAGTTGAAACATGAACAAATTCAACAATTCGTTCACGTCATGCAAGAAATGGGATACAGCGTAGCGGAGATCCTATCAGGGCTGGAAGAATATTTGAATCACGTTGAGAGAGGGGGATGAGTGTCGTGATTCGGATGACCAACGTTACGAAGAAATATAGAAATCAGACCGTGCTCAAGGACATCTCATTGACGGTGCCTCCAGGTAAAATCATTGGAATTGTGGGCAGGAACGGCAGCGGAAAGTCAACGTTATTGAGGTTGATTTCCGGACTTTCGCTTCCTACGAGCGGCAGTGTGACGGTAAACGGGGAGACGGCCAATCGAAGGATCGGCAAAGTTGTTTCTTACTCAGCCGAGCTGGGTTCCTTTTATCCCATATTCACGGTAAGAGAAGCTATGCGTTTTCAGGCTTCGCAATTTGCTGACTTTAACCTTGCGAAAGCGGACGAAATCATGAAGCTTATGCAGTTGGACCCTCATATGAAAATCAAAGCGCTCTCGAAAGGACATCGCGGCCGATTACAAATCATGCTTACTTTGGCCAGAGAAGTCCCCTACATTCTGATGGATGAACCATTGTCCGGGCTTGATCCGATGGTTCGCGAGTCTATCGTGAAAGGAATGATTTCTTACGTTGACTTGAAATCTCAAACCTTACTCATGACAAGCCATGAAGTTTCGGAAATTGAAACCTTACTAGATGGATTCATTGCGCTTCATGACGGTTCTTTGCATAGAACGGCCGATGTGGAGGAATTGCATGAATCAGAGGCTTTACGTATTTCAGAATGGATGAAGAAGACTTATCTCTAGAGGAGAGGGGATTACGAACGTGACGGAGCCTAACAAAATGGAATCGGTTGGCGAGGTCTCGTTGTTACGTCTTACTTTGTTGAGGGGCTCGGTATTAAGGTGTGGCCTGATGTCGTCAATCGGTCACACTCATGGGAGCTGATGGAGGGGGTGGTTCAATGCATGCTGGTCGCCTTCTGGGTGCTGTGCGTCCTCGGGTTGCGGTATCCGCTGAAGATGCTGCCCGTGCTCTTGTGGGAATTGGCGTGGAAGTCGCTCTGGCTGATCCTCGTTGCGCTCCCGATGTGGATTTCCGGACAGATGGACAGTTCAACTATGGAGACGGCCATCGCTTGTTTGTGGATCCTGATATTTCCCTTCGTCATTCCTTGGCGTTTCGTGTTTGCAAACTATTTGAAAAAGCGCGGAGATCGGTGGATTTAGCCGGTCAGCTCATCGATCGATGTGCAGGGCTCCCGATAGGGAGCCCTGCAAAATTTGCCAGATACAGCCCCCTTCCGCGACACCGCCGAAGAAAAACATAGTGGATTATTAAATGGTGCCCGTATTGGTCATAATGGCTGTTTCTTGGTGGTTATCCTCCTATAAAACAACCTAAAACGGTATAATATCGTGATTTTTTAGAATAATCAAGGAAGCGTATTTTGGCATGGTTTTTGCAACGTTTTCGTATGGGTAAAGGGGCAGAATGTGATATGTCCAAAAACCACCACGGTATGGGAGGAGTCAAGGTAATGGGAAAGTTAACTACGCAAGAGGTGGCTCAAGGGAAAAAAAGGAGGTTTGGACAGCCTGACGCTTACGTTCTATTATTTTTTGTTGCATTGGTCTGTGCGATTGCCACCTACATTTTACCGGCGGGAGTCTTCAAAACGGTAAAAAAAGGCGACATCACCATGACGGTTCCGGGAAGCTATCATGCTGTTGCTTCAAATCATACGAGTATCGTAGATTTCTTTACCGCGATCCAAAACGGTATGGTAAAAGCCGCACCCTTGATTTTCCTTATCCTTTTTACAAGCGGAGCTTTAGCCGTCATTGAAAAATCAGGCGCAATTGATGCGTTTCTGAAGTCGACGATTACTCGGTTCAGTAATCGGTTGCTGCTTTTAATCATCCCTGTAGGTCTTGTATTTTCTGTTTTGGGCACGACTGGGATTGTTGTCAATTCCGTCATTGCCTTCATTCCTTTAGGATTAGTCATTGCACGGGGATTAAAATTGGATCCCGTTTTCGGTGCCGCACTTATTTATCTAGGGACATATGCCGGATGGAATGTACCGGTGTTTGCTCCGCAAACGCTTGGCTTGTCCCAACGTATAGCGGAACTTCCTCTCTTTTCTGGTATCGGCTATCGGATGGTTATGTATCTGACGGTCTTAGTTGTTACGCTTCTTTATATTTACTGGTATGCGCGCAAAGTTCGCAAAGATCCAACGAGAAGTATCGTGGGCTCAGATTGGAACAGCAATACGGTTGGAAGTGATGATGCTGGATCAGGCAATAAAACAACCGTTACTCTTCAGCAAAAGTTCATTCTTACGTTTGCGGGATTATCTCTTCTGGGCTTTATTGTTTTCTCCCAGAAATTAAAATGGACAGAAAACGAAATGGCCGGTCTCTTTATTTTTATTGCCATCGGCTGCGGTTTGATCGCTCGTATGAGTGCGAATGAAATCGCTTCCACATTTATTCAAGGTTGTAAACAAATGATTTATGGGGCATTGATTGTGGGCATGGCCAGAGCCGTGGGCATCATCCTCGACGATGCAAAAATTTTGGATACCATCGTCAATGCGCTGGCGACCGTGTTAGCTCCGTTGTCTCCTATGGCGGCTTCGATTGGAATGTTTTTCGGAAGCGCTGCTCTGCACTTTTTGATCTCTTCCGGTTCTGGGGAATCGACAGTGTTAATGCCGATTCTTGTTCCTTTGGCCGATTTGTTGCATATTACGCGCCAAGTAGCTGTTCAGGCGGTTATGCTAGGGGAAGGATTTGTAAATACGATCAATCCCACATCCGGTGTCATGATGGGTGTGCTTGCGACGAGCGGCATCTCTTATGCAAAATGGCTGAAATTCATGCTTCCATTAACGGCTGTATGGTTTGTTCTCGGAATTATTTTCATCATAATCGGTGTCATGATCAACTGGGGACCATTCTAACAATTCACAACATGGGGGCTTTCAAAGATGGATGACGTAGTAGAGTACTTAAAACAACACCAGGAAGAGATCCTGGAGGATCTTAAAACGCTTGTGCTGGCCGAATCGCCCACGCGTTCGAAAGAACGGGTAGATCAATGTGGAGCTGAAATTCAAAAGCTGTTTAAGAAGCATCTCGACCTCACTTCGGAAGTAATTCCTCAAGAGCATGCGGGAAACCATCTGCTATTTCAGTATGGAACGGGCGATGAACAAATCCTGATCCTTGGTCATTTTGACACGGTTTGGGATGTGGGAAGGCTGTCCTATCGGGTAGAAGGAAACAAAGCGTATGGACCGGGCATCTTGGATATGAAGGGGGGGATTATCCAAGCGCTGTGGGCGGTTAAAGCCTGTCGTGAGTTGGGGATCTCCTTAAATAAGCGAATTGTTTTCTTATTCACCAGTGATGAAGAGACAGGAAGCGGTTCGTCCCGGGAGCTGATCGAGCGGGAAGCTGTACGAAGTCGTGCGGTACTCGTTTCGGAGCCGGCAGCGTCGCAAACGGGTGCGCTGAAAACGGCCCGTAAAGGGGTTGGTCGATTTTCGATCAAGATCACAGGAAAGGCAGCGCATGCGGGGAATCATCATCAGGATGGAATCAGTGCGGTACAGGAAATGGCTCATCAAATTTTATTCCTGCACTCACTTACCGACTATGAGTTGGGGACAACCCTAAATGTGGGCGTGGTACGAGGAGGAACCACCGAAAATGTGGTAGCCGAACACGCGGAACTGAGCGTGGACCTGCGAATCACCCAAATGAGTGAGGGAGATCGAATTTCGAAAGTTATTTATGGGTTAAAGCCTCAATTGGAAGGGATTGCGCTACAAGTTTCCGGAGGAGTCAATCGTCCGCCAATGGAAAGAACAATGGGGAATGAAAAATTGTTCAGACTGGCTGCAGCATGCTCATCTGAATTAGGTTTTCCCTTGACAGAGGAATCCGTGGGTGGAGGCAGCGATGGGAATTTCACATCTGCATTAGGCATTCCGACATTGGACGGGTTAGGTGCTGTGGGGGAAGGAATTCATGCTGAAAACGAGCATGTTGAAATCGATCAACTTCCTGTCAGGGCTGCACTGATGGCGAGACTTCTTTGCAAGATATGATGGATGCAAAAAAAGTGCAAGTGCCGAAGGGTGCTTGCACTTTTTTATTTTTTGGTGTTGTTTTAGGTTCATTTTTGGGCTAGCATGATTTCAATAACCGTTAAGAGGGGAGAAACCATGGGAAGACCAAGCGTTCTGCTGATAACGAAAAGCGAAAAGGTGAGCCAAACCTTTGAGAGCAATCTGAGGATGTTTTTTGGGACCAACGTTCAGATCTTTACCGCTCATGAGAACCTGGAGTTAGACAGCCAAATCGTGAGTGAGTGCGACCTGATTCTCGTTTCCTCCCATCATGTCTTAGAGAGTTTGCCGAAAACGTTCGACCAAGCTCGGGCGTTGGTAGCAAGAAGAACCGTTCAAATGGCAAAGCTCGAACAACTGATGGGTTTGGCACCCGGTACTCGATGTCTTTTTGTCTCCAACAGTATGGACACGGCTGTAGATGCGATTCAACTTTTGATCCGGCTGGGTTTTGATCATTTGCACTTTATTCCTTATGTAGCGCAACCAGGTGAGAACAGAGCGGATCTGGAGCGCATTGATGTGGCGATTACGCATGGATTCAGAGAGCTCATTCCGGATACGATTGAAAAACTGATTGATTTGGATACGCGCCCGATCGATTTGACCACTATTTTTGATATTGCTAGGCTATTGGATTTACCCATGGAGAAGGCCCATTTTTATACAGCTGAATTCTTCCGTGATTTTGTCCGGCTAGGGAGGAATTTAGCCAACTCCGTGAACAATGAGAAGCAGCTAAATCAAAAGCTGGAGTCCGTCTTCAATGCGGTTCATGAAGGGATTATCAGTATTGACGAATGTGGACGCATCACGGTCTTTAATGAAGAAGCGGAGAAGATCCTCAAATTGTCTGCGGAGAATTGCATAGGAAAATCGTATTTGGATGTGATTCCTGAGTTTAAGCTGAATCAAATCTTGCAGTCTCGCGCCGGAGAGTCCAATCAATTGTTGGAGATTCGGAACTTGGTACTGCTGGTCAGCAAGGTTCCCGTGATAGTAGAAGGACACTTAATGGGAGTCGTTGTTACCTTTCAAGACGTCACAATTGTCCAACGAATCGAACAGGAAATCCGCAAAAAGAGTACCAGTCTCGGGTTAACCACCAAATATTCATTTGAGCATATTATCGGTGTAAGCGAGTCTATCAATTCTACGAAACAGGTTGCCGTCAAATTGGCAGAGAGCGATTATACCGTATTGATCACGGGTGAGAACGGGACAGGCAAAGAAGTATTCGCCCAAGCGATTCATAGGCATTCCTCAAGGCGGGACGGCTCATTCGTACCAGTCAACTTTGCCGGTCTTGTGGAGAACCTGGCGGAAAGTGAATTGTTTGGATACGAAGAGGGCTCTTTTACAGGAGCAAAAAAGGGAGGGAAAATGGGGCTGTTCGAGTTGGCCCATAATGGAACCATATTTCTGGATGAGATTGGGGATGCACCCCTCAGTATTCAGGCAACCTTGCTGCGCGTACTTCAGGAGCGGCAAGTGATGCGGGTTGGAGGAAATCGTGTGATACCCGTCAATGTAAGGGTGATCGCCGCCACAAACCGCAACCTCGCGGATATGATCTCGAAGGGTACATTTCGGGAAGATTTGTACTACAGACTAAACGTTCTGCCGCTCAACATCCCGAATCTACGAGAACGGCGGGAGGACCTTTTTATACTCATTGACTATTTTCTTCATGATAAAAGGAAACGGCTTCATTTTACCCCTGAAGTCAAAAATGTCCTTTTGAATTACAATTGGCCGGGTAATATTCGAGAGTTGCAAAATTTCATGAAATATCTGATGGTGATCGTGGAAGGAGATACAGTGAAACGAGAACACATTCCTGAACGGATACTGAACTGTGGAGCATTCCCATCCCATTCTCTCGATCCATCCGCTAGACGAAAAGCGGAGGAAAGGGAAGACATCCTTCATATTTTAGCTCGGCACGGTTCCTTGATCGATTATGAGAATATATTGAGTATCCTGTGGGATTTCAGCAAACGGCAGGAACGGGTGGGACGCACCGTGATCTGTTCATTGCTCTCCAGTCCTTTGTCCGAATCCCAAGTCCGCAACAAATTAGCCTTGCTCAATCGTTGTGGTTGCATTTCGATTGGCGTTAAGAAACAAGGTACAACCATAACCGCGATCGGAATTCAGGTTCTTCAAAAACTTAGAGAGGAAGTAGAACGATTGCCGAATCAAGCGCCTTCTTACTTTTCGCCGATCCGGTAGTCAGGGCCTGTCGACAGGGTGCGAAGCTCATCAAATGAACCGTAAGACGTTCTATTACCGGTTGATTCATATTCAGGCATTGTCAGCGATCAGATCAAAGCGGTTCTTCAGGCACCGCCCAAAGGGAAAGGGCAGCTCTGGGATTGAGTTCTTTTTGGATGAGAAAATGGACAAGACAACAGACTTGGCATATGATAATATTTGAATCTATGAATATTGAAAAATTCTCATGCAGAAGGGGATCATAGGATGTCCAATTTGCCGAATTGTCCGGCTTGCAACTCCGAATACACGTACGAAGACGGCCGTTTTTTGATGTGCCCGGAATGCGGGCATGAATGGACGCTTGAAGGAGAGGCGGCCATGACGGAAGAGGCCCAGGTTGTCAAGGACGCGAACGGGAACGTCTTGCAGGATGGAGATACGGTCCTCGTGATCAAGGACCTGAAAGTCAAAGGCAGCTCTTCGGTGCTGAAGATGGGCACCAAAGTGAAAAATATCCGATTGGTCGACGGCGACCATGATATTGATTGCAAAATTGACGGCTTCGGGGCGATGAAATTGAAGTCCGAATTCGTGAAAAAGGCATAAAAAACCGAGGTACAAGCCTACGCTTGGCACCTCGGTTTTTTTTATCTACGTATTTAGCTCGTCGGCCCGTTGTCCACTTTGGACTCGATCATGCTTTGAATGCATGCCGGCACCGCAGAGAGGAAGTCATACCCGAGCTTGGATTCGAGGCTGTCGACGCTGACCCGGTAGTAGCCCCAGGGTTGGCTGTTGATGGTTTGGTTGTTCGGCATCAGCACCGCGATGACGCGTGTCGTGGTGGAAATACGGCTCAAATCATTGTTCCCGTTCGGCAACACGACCATCACTTTCCACGTATAGGCAGGCACCACAACCCCGTTCCCGACCGTGGTGGCGTATCCGTTCGAACCGGTGCCGCCTTGCCCGTAACCTCCGGAGATGATGTACAATTCGTTGCCCGCATTCACCAAGGTACGGCCATAAGATTCCATGTTCGCCCACGTAATCTCGTTGTTGTTCGGAGATTGCGGGATCATGTTGGTCATCAGGAAGGTCGCTGAATTGTTGGCTACAGAAGAAGCGCGGTCTGCAGACGGACACATGTGCCCTCTGTCAAACCCGGACCCCGAAAACTCCGACGCCTGAACTTGGTACCATCCGGACGGCAACGTAGTATCCGCTCGGAAGTCATCTTGACGCGCCGTGCTGCCAAGGTCGGAGGCGCCGACATGCCAACTGACCCAGTTCGCTTCGTGTTTGGTGTTGTTGTAGGAAAGAGCGTATTGCGGTTTCACCATCAAGTAGTTGGTGGAATTGGACGTACTGGTGGTCGCCCCGCTGGGATTCCCCAACAACATGTTGTCATTGTCGGTCCCGGTACTGCCGCCGCCGCTGGACTCTTTCACCAAGTAGTATTGATGGGCACCGATGCTTCCCGACAGATTCGTGACGGCACTAAAAGAACCGGATGCAGAGGCGTATTGAACAGACCAACCGGACAAGCTGATACTGGAACTGGTCGGGTTGTAGAGCTCGATGTAATCATTTTTGTAGGAAGAGCCGCTGTTTCCGCCGCCCCCGTACACTTCACTGATCACAACATGAGCTGCTGCTGCCGCATGGGCAGAAGGGGTCGAAAAATTGCCCAGCAAGGCAAAAGCTCCTACGCTCACACAAGCCGGCAACGCAATGTGTTTTTTCTTGTAAACGATTTCTCCATTTCGGTAACCTCCCATTGATATCTACCTGCATTTTACCGATAAATAAGAATCAGGTAGTAGATCGCAAGGGTCACAAGGAGGTCACGATTTTTCTGTTTTTTCGTGATTATGGCACGGGTTTGTGTCGGTACGGCACATCATGGAACCGAACGGAGTTGTGTGAAGGGTATGGTCAAAGTTCTGATCGCGGACAGTACCAGAATTTTTCGAGAAAGCCTCAAACACCTGATCGAACAAGACAGTGAACTCACAGTAGTCGGCCATGCTGAAAACGGGCTTCAAGCGGTGGACTCCTGCGGCACCCTCGCCCCCGAAGTGGTCATCATGGACGTCGTGATGCCCGGATGTGACGGCATCAAGGCGACGAGAAGGATCGAAAGTAAATTCCATGATAGTAAGGTACTGATACTGACCAACCAAACCGACACAGAAAACGTCGCCTCTGCCCTCAAATCGGGCGTGGACGGATATGTTTTTAAGGATATAAAAGGCTGCGAGCTGATTCTCGCGGTCAAGTGCGTCGCCAGCAACTTGAAGATCTTCCACCCGAATGCGTTCGATGGCATGGGACTTTGCATTCAAACGAGCGGCAAGAGCAACAAGGAAATCGCCGGCCTTTTTCATTTGAGCGAAGGCAGGATCAAGAACATCATCACCGGCATCTTGAAGAAAAACAACCTGCATGACCGCACCCAACTCGCCCTCTATGCCATCGAAAACCTCTGCATGTAAAAAACAAACTACATCGCGACCCTCACATCGCCAACCCTCTCTACTCCCATCCATTTCCAAACCGAAAGTGCTTGTCTTTCCCGCCCTTCTCCTGTATACTCGTTCGAAATACCTGCAACCAGACACGGTACTTTACAAACAGAGAAGGGAGAGAACAGACATGGGAATTCACAACTACTTCAAAAGCTTGTCCGACTTGGAGGGCATGAACCGCTGCCCGGGGAAGTTCAAATACCAGGAGCACTCGGTGGCCAGCCATTCCTTCAAAGTGACCAAGATCGCCCAGTTCCTCGGCACGGTGGAAGAGCATCACGGACAGGAACTCGACTGGCGCATCCTGTATGAAAAAGCCCTCAACCACGACTACGCCGAATTGTTCACCGGCGACATCAAGACGCCCGTGAAATACGCGATGCCGGAGCTCAAGCAACTCTTCTCCCAAGTGGAAGAGATGATGACGCGCAAATTCATCGAACAGGAAATCCCGGAGGAGTTCCAAGCGATCTACGAACGGCGCTTCAGCGAAGGCAAGGACGAAACTCTCGAAGGCAAAATCCTCGCCGTCGCCGACAAAATCGACCTCCTCTACGAATCGTTCGGCGAAATCCAAAAAGGCAACCCGGAGCCGCTGTTCCTCGAAATCTACGAAGAAGCGCTCTCCACGATCCTCCGCTACCAAGAGATGCACTGCGTGCAGTACTTCTTGGACAACATCCTCCCCGAAATGCTCGAGGAAGGCGTCATCCCCTACACCCAGATCAACAAACTCTCCAAACACCTGCTCGGAAAAAAATAAACGTGTAAAAAGATCCCTTGTAAGAATCTGCCTCTGTCAAGCAGACAGGACAAAGGAAAACCCCACGAATCCAATCGCAGAACGAAGCAGCCATAGTCCGGTATCGTACGGGCTATGTTTTTTTTTGTCAGAGCGTTCCAAATTCGCTTGCATCTTACGTAACGTAATGTTTTACAATTGAGCTACCGGTACATAACTGGCGCCAAAGAGTGGAGACGGTTCATGAAGAGACCTTCAACGCCATCTATCAGGAGCTTGTTCCAGAGCAGCGCATCGTCTGTACGTACACGTTGGATTCGGGAGGCATACGCATCTCCGTCTCGATCACAACGATCGAACTTCTCAAGGTGGAGGGCGGTACGAAGCTGATTTTCACGGAGCAAGGGGCGTTCTTTGACGGACATGATACGCTGGAAATGCGTGAACACGGTACAAACGTCATGTTGGACGCACTGGGCCAGGTAGTGGAAGGGAAGGCAGGAGCATGACGAGAGTTGAAAATGAGCTTGTTTGCTGCGCGCGAGTACAAGTTTCCGCGTGAGCTCGTGTTTCGGGCCTGGACAACGCCCGATCTGTTAGCTCAATGGTGGGGTCCGCAAGGGTTCACGAATACGATTCACGAGTGCGAGATGAAGCCGGGAGGGACGTGGCTGTTCACCATGCATGGACCGGATGGCGTGGAGTATCCGAACCATAACCTCTTTGTTGAGATCGCGCCGCCGGAGCGGATCGTGATCGATCATCTATCCGGCCAAGAATTTCGGGTAACGGCTACCTTCGAGAGCTTCGAAGATCGCACGAGGTCACCTTTCGTCAACTTTTCAAGAAAAAAGAGGAGTTTGAACTAGCGAAGCCGATCTGCGTAGAAGCGAATGAACAGCTACTTGACCGACTTGGCAGAGTGCTGGCGGATATTGCGTACTAGCTTTGCAAAGTACGATTGTTTTTACCCGAACCGCACAATCTGATTGTATAACAAAAGACCCTGCCGCGCGGTCAAGTTGGCGGCTGGGTCTTGTTTCATTCCCAGACTTCATCTGATCTTGCTTCACCCGTCCTTCTTCGCGCAGTTGAATCGCTTCTGCCAAGCGGTCTCGATTCATCAGGAGATCACTCCTTTTTCCAATTTCTGATTTTTCAAGTATATCACAGACTTGTGGTAAGATGAGGATATACCAGAGGATGTTTCACCCAGAGGAGGCAATTTCAGTTGGCGGAAAACAAGTTGTTGGAAGCGTTCAATCGCAGCTCGTACCCTGTCGCAGGGCATGGGAAGCGCACGGTTGGAGTTTTGCAAGAAGCGTTGGCAACTGTTGACGCCGAAGTCGACAGCGATGTATACGGCTCCGGGAAGTTGATCGAAGACTTCCAAGCCAAGATGGCAGACGTACTGGGCAAGGAAACGGCGGTGTTCTTCCCGAGCGGCACGATGGCGCAGCAAATCGCGTTGCGCATCTGGAGCGACCGCAAAGGGTTGCAGAAAGTCGCCTACCACCCGCTTTCTCACTTGGAGATCCACGAGGAAGACGGTTTGAAAAAACTCCACGGGCTCGAATCGGTTTTGCTCGGCGAGAAGGACCGGGTGCCGACGCTTGCGGACATTCAAAAGCTCGGCGACGACGTCGCCTGCGTGCTGCTTGAACTGCCGCAGCGCGAGATCGGCGGGCAACTGCCGGAGTTTGCGGAGTTGGAAGCGATCTCGGCATACTGCCGGGAGCGCGGCATCGTGCTGCACCTCGACGGGGCGCGCCTGTTTGAGATTCTGCCGTTCTATCAAAAAACGGCGGCGGAAGTCTGCGCGCTGTTTGACAGCGTGTACGTTTCGTTCTACAAAGGCATCGGCGCGATTGCCGGGGCGATTCTGGCGGGCGACGAGTCGTTCACCAAGGAGTCGAAAGTCTGGAAGCGGCGCCACGGCGGGGATTTGATCTCGCTGTACCCGTACATCCTCAGCGCCGACTATTACTACGAGCAACGCGTGCCCAAGATGGCGCAGTATATGGAAGAAGCGCGTGAACTCGCCGCTCTCTACAACGAGTGCCCGGCGGTGGAAACCCGACCGGAAGTGCCGGTTTCAAACATGATGCACGTGCACATCGCGTTGCCGAAAGAGCAGGTGGAGCCGATCTTCGTGTCGGTCTGCGAAGAGACGGGGGTTGGGTTGACCGCTTCGCTTCGCGAGGTGGATGCGGACTATTGCTACTTTGAAGTTTCGATTGGGGATCGCTATGCGACGGTACCCAAGGAGGCGCTTCGCAAGGCGTTTGCACTGTTGAGCGAGAGTCTGGGGACGGTCGCTCGATAAGGGGAAGAGAACCTGCTTGCGCGGCAGGTTCTTTTTTTGTGCGGGCGTGTTCCAGTAATTGGATTTTTGTGCTAGGCTGAAGGCAGCAAATCACAGCAAACGAGGTGCGTCCGCTCATGGACATGGAACGCTTGCAAAAACAAATCCACTTCATCGTGGAGATCGACGCGGGAGATGTCACGCCGTATGACGAGGCGGGGCAAGTCGGGAAGTACGACCGCGAGTTGGCGGCGGCGCAGCGGTTGTTCGGTTTGCTGCCGGAAGACCAGCGGGACGAGATGATCGATCTGTGGCAGGAATTCGAGGAGCGGAAAACGCCCGACTCCCAATTCGCCTGTGCGCTCGACCGACTGGCTCCGCTGTTGATGAACTACCACACCGAGGGGGTCGTGTGGCAGACGCACGGCATCACGCTCGACAAAGTGTTGGACCGCAACGCGCACATCGGCCACGGTTCGGAACGCCTCTGGGCGTTCGCGCAGGAATTCATTCGCGATTCGGTGGAAAAAGGGTATCTGCCGGCGTAGGGTGAGGGATGGAAACAGGGCTCTGTCAGCAGACGGGGACCTTTTGGTGGCTCGGGTTTTGATGAGGCTTTGAGAACAGCACGGAAAAAGGCTCTTTCATTGGACGGAGCCTTTTTGGTGGCTCGGGTTTTGATGAGGCTTTGAGAACAGCACGGAAAAAGGCTCTGTCGCTGGACGGAGCCTTTTTTGGCTTGGATGTGGGTTTGGATGAGGGCTTCGGCGTCGGTTTTGGGAGTGGCGAGGTCTTTGGATATTGCTTCGTCGTACTGGGAGACAGAGCGGAAGACTCGGCCCTCTTGGTCTTGGATGTGGAATTTGCCTTGGTACATGCCGAGGATGCCGTAGAACGGTTCGTCCAAGTAGTGAACCGTCCTTGCCTGCGAGAGGAACAGCAGCACGCGGTCGCCTTGGGACATCACGGGGATGCCGTCCATTTGCACGTCGACGACTTCTGACAGTTCTTCCGGAGGGAGGTTGAACTTTTCGCCGAGGCCGAGTCCTTGTTTCGTGTTGAAGCCTCCCGCTTCGACGACGGTGAGAACATCGCCGCGTTTGATTCCATCGCTGAACGATTTCGTAACCTGCACCCTGACTTTGGTCAAGGAAACGGTGCGCTCGCTGGACTCCGATTCGCGGTAGGGAATCGGCGTGGAGTCTAACGCAGTGCCTTCGATCACAACTTCCGCTTCGTCGGCGAGTTGTTCGATGGAGTTGTAGAGTTTGGTGAATTCGACCAGCGGCATGGAGACTTGCGCTTGGGGTCTCGGGACGGCCTGAACTTCCGGGAGCGGGGGTTCCGCTTGTGTTTCTTGCCATGCGGGCGCGGCAGGTGGTTTTGTGCTGAAACTGCCGGAATAAGAAAACACAGCAAGAACGGCACCGATCCCGCCAAGCAGAGGCAACGCGACGGCGAGAGGTTTCATAGAGGACGCCTCCTTCTATAAAAAAACACCACAGGCACCCCTGTGATGTCGTGTTGTACTCCAATCCTATCAAGTATAATCTTGGTATGCAATGGAAGAGGTGGTATCGAAATGGAAGACTTATTGCAATGGATTGCGAGTTCCGTGGAGGGAACGACGGAGATCCGGGCGGTCACTCCGTTAAAAGGCGGGATCTCCGCCACGTTACATCGTCTCGACCTCCTCGTAGACGGAGAGGTACAGCCTGTCGTCGTGCGGGAGTTTACGTTGCTTGAATGGCTCCGCGAGCAACCGGACCTCGCGGAGCATGAGGCAGAGAGTTTGAAGCGTGCCGAGCGGGTGGGCGTGGCGACTCCGCGCTTGATCGCGTATACGGAAGAGCGGGAAGTTCCGGCGATCCTCATGACGAAGTTGCCGGGTGAAGTGGTGCTGGAACCGCAGGAGTTGGACGTCTGGCTTCGGCAATTGGCGGAGACGCTGGTTGCGATTCACCGCGTGCCGGCGGACGGGTTCAAGTGGACGTATCGCTCCTACAACGACCCGATGCAGCTGCAAATCCCGGACTGGTCGGAGCAAAAAGACCTCTGGCGGCAAGCGCTCGCGCTGGTGCAAGGACCGCGACCGGAAACGCGCGAGTGTTTCATCCACCGCGATTACCACCCGACCAACGTGCTCTGGCAAAACGGCGAAGTCAGCGGCGTGGTCGACTGGGTCAACGCCTGCCGAGGTCCGGCGGGAATTGACGCGGGGCATTGCCGACTGAATCTGGCGTTGCTGAAGGGCGTGGAGGCGGCAGATTATTTTTTGGACGAGTATGTGCGGCTGGCGGGAGACGCGTTCACCTACGACCCCTACTGGGACCTCCTCGCCGCCATCGAATTCCTCCCCGGCCCGCCGTCCGTCTATCAAGGCTGGGTGGATGTAGGGGTCACAAACCTGACGCCCGCTCTTATGAAGGAACGGTATGAGGGATTGGTGGCGGGGATTTTGGCAAAACAGGTTTAGAACCTTACAAGAGAGCGCACAAATAACATAAAAATGCCTTTCCCCGCAGCCTGCTTTTTTTGTATGATAGAAGCAAACTATTCATGTGACTCAGTACATGTCGAAAGGTTGGTACCATGGAAAACACATCCGCCTCTTCCGACTTTATTCGGGAGATTATTACAGAGGACCTCAAAGAGGGCAAGGTCGACACCGTCGTCACCCGCTTCCCGCCTGAGCCCAACGGTTACTTGCACATCGGACATGCCAAAGCGATCTGCATCAACTTCGAAATCGCCAAGGAATACGGCGGCAAAACCAATCTGCGCTTTGACGACACCAACCCGGTCAAGGAAGACGTCGAGTACGTCAACGCGATCAAACAAGACATCGAATGGCTCGGATTCCAATGGAACGGGTTGTTTTTTGCTTCCGATTACTTCGAGGAAATGTACAACCGCGCCGTGCTTCTCATCAAAAAAGGCCTCGCGTTTGTCGATGATCTGTCCGCCGAAGAGATCCGCCAAACCCGCGGCACGCTGACCGAACCGGGCCAGAACTCTCCCTACCGCGACCGCTCCGTGGAAGAGAACCTCGACCTGTTCACCCGCATGCGCAACGGCGAATTCCAGGACGGGGAAAAAGTCTTGCGCGCCAAAATCGACATGACCTCCCCGAACATCAACTTGCGCGACCCGGTCATCTACCGCATCTCGCACGCCACGCACCACAACACCGGCGACAAGTGGTGCATCTATCCGATGTACGCATTCGCCCATCCGCTCGAAGACTCCATCGAGGGCGTCACGCACTCGCTCTGCTCGCTGGAGTTCCGCGACCAACGCCCGCTCTACGATTGGGTGATTCGCGAATGTGAAATGCCGCACATCTCGCATCAGTACGAATTCGGCCGCTTGAACCTCACCAACACGATCATGTCCAAGCGCTATCTGAAGAAACTGGTCGACGACGGCGTGGTCGACGGCTGGGACGACCCGCGCATGCCGACGATCTCCGCTCTGCGTCGTCGCGGGTTCACGCCGGACGCGATCCGCGCGTTCGTCCGCGAACTCGGCGTTACGCTTGGCGGAGGTGAAGTCGACTACAAGATGCTCGAACACTACATCCGCGAAGACCTCAAGCTCAAAGCGCCGCGCACGATGGGCGTCGTCCGTCCGCTGAAGGTCGTCATCACCAACTACCCGGAGGACAGCTCCGAGCTGCTCGACGCGGAAATCAACCCGGAAGTGCCGGAAATGGGCAAGAAGCAAATCTCCTTCTCCCGCGAAATCTACATCGAAGCGGACGACTTCATGGAGAACCCGCCGGCGAAATACCACCGCCTGTTCCCCGGCAACGAAGTGCGCCTCAAGAACGCCTACTTCATCAAGTGCAACGACGTGATCAAGGACGAAAACGGCAACGTCGTCGAACTGCACTGCACGTACGACCCGGAAACGAAGTCCGGCAGCGGCTTCACCGGCCGCAAAGTCAAAGGCACGATCCACTGGGTCGACGCCAAGACCGCCGTTGCTGCCGAATACCGTCTGTACGAATCCCTGCTGACCGGCGAGAAGGAAGACGGCGACTTCAGCGAACGCCTCAACCCGAACTCGCTGGAAATCGTGCACGGTTTCGTCGAAGCCGATCTGAAAGACGCGAAGCCGCAGGACAAGTTCCAATTCTTCCGTCACGGCTACTTCAACGTCGACCCGAAACACAGCACGCCGGAACACCTCGTGTTCAACTTGATCGTCTCGTTGAAGAGCTCCTTCAAGTAAAAAAGCAGACAGACATGAAAAAAGCCGACCACTGCGCAGTGGTTGGCTTTTTGTCTTGCGGTCGGTTGTCGGAAACACCGGGTGCTTTTTTTGTTTATATGGAGTTTACAAAGAGCGGGTATCATGGGAACCATCAAGAAGAGATAGAGGAGTGAGCACATGAGAGAAACGAAGACACCGATCAAGCGCTTTGCACGGCTGATTTTGGAGACGAATCCTCCCAAAGCGGTGCTGACCGTCGCCGTCCTGCTCAGCATGATCAACACGCTGGTCGGTTTGACGATCCCGCTGTTTACGAAGGGGTTGGTCAACGGGTTTTCACTGGGATCGCTCAGCGGCGGGCAAATCGCGGCGATGGCGGGAGCGCTCGTGGCGCAGTTGGTATCCGGCGGGATTTCCGTCTACTTGTTGCACTACGGCGGCAATAAAATCGTTTCGGCGATCCGCGAACGCCTGTGGAGCAAACTGCTGAAACTGCCGGTTCCTTATTACGACAGCAAGGAAACCGGCGACACGATCTCGCGCCTGACCAACGACACGGCGGTGATCAAGGGGTTTGTGACGGAGAACGTCGCGGGGTTTTTCACCGGGTTGTTGTCGATTGTCGGCGCGATTGCGCTGATGTTCTCGATGAACTGGCAGATGTCGCTGGTCATTCTCTTGCTGTTCCCGATGGTGGCGCTCGTCATGGTGCCGGTCGGGCGGGCGATGCATCGCATCTCGAAAGACACACAAGCGGAGAACGCGAAGTTCACGTCGGTGATCACCCGCGTCGTCTCCGAAATTCGCTTGGTCAAAGCGTCGGGGTCGGAACCGATTGAGCACGAACAGGGACGCGGCGGGATTCGCAACCTGTTTCAATTCGGGATCAAAGAAGCCCGCATCCAAGCGATTGTCTCTCCGATCGTTTCGTTTCTGATCTTGCTGGTGCTGGTGGCGCTGATCGGCTTCGGCGGCGTGCAGGTGTCGACGGGCAAGATGACCGCCGGCGAGTTGGTGGCGTTTCTGATGTACCTGTTTCAAATCATGTTCCCGGTCACGCAAGTCGTGCAGTTTTTTACCCAGTTGCAAAAAGCGAAAGGCGCAACGGAGAGCATCATCGGGATTTTGGAAGCAGAGGAAGAGGACCAAGAGTCGGGGCGTCCGGTCGAAGATGCGCAACAGCCGATCTTCATCGAGCAGGTCTCGTTTGCGTACAAACCGGAAGAACCGATTTTGCGCGATGTAACGCTGATGATCGAACCGGGCAAAGTAACGGCTGTCGTCGGACCGAGCGGCGGCGGCAAAACGACGCTGTTCTCCATGCTGGAGCGGTTTTACTCGCCGGATGCCGGGGGAATTCGATTGGGCGGACGCGACATCTCGGAATTCTCGCTGCGCTCGTGGCGACGCAACATCGGGTATGTTTCGCAGGAGAGCCCGATTCTGGCGGGAACGATTCGAGACAATCTCTGCTAC
The DNA here is from genome assembly GCF_000714935.1 of Tumebacillus flagellatus. Taxonomy (GTDB): domain Bacteria; phylum Bacillota; class Bacilli; order Tumebacillales; family Tumebacillaceae; genus Tumebacillus; species Tumebacillus flagellatus. Next base: position 213,841 of record NZ_JMIR01000002.1, on the reverse strand, counting down.
GGTCTGGACCGGGAGATTACGCAGGAAGAGCTGGAGTCCGCGGCGCGCATGGCGTATGCGGAAGGTTTCATCCAAGACCTGCCGAATGGATACGACACGGAAGTCGGCGAGCGGGGCATCAAGCTGTCCGGCGGTCAGCGTCAGCGCATCGCCATCGCGCGGGCGTTGCTGCGCGACCCGCAGATTTTGATGTTGGACGAAGCGACTTCGAACTTGGACAGCAAGTCGGAAGAAGTGGTGCAACAGGCGCTGAAGAACTTGATGCAAGGGCGAACGACCGTCGTGATCGCGCATCGTCTGTCCACGGTCGTCGACGCGGACTCGATCGTGTTTGTGGAGAAGGGTCGGATTACGGGAATCGGCACGCATGAGGAGCTGTATGCCTCGCATGCGCTGTATCGGGAGTTTGCCGACGGGCAGTTGCGCGTAAATCTGGTTTCGTGACGGCAGGGGGGGTTTCGAGATGGTGAACGTGCTGGTGGTCGATGACGATCCGCACATTCGGGAGTTGGTGCGGGTGGTGTTGCAACAACAGGGTCTCGCCATCCGCGAGGCAGGCGACGGTAGAGAAGCGTTGGCGATGATGGAGGCCGACCCGGCGGACATGGTCATCCTCGACATCATGATGCCGAACATGGACGGCTGGACGCTGTGCAAGGAACTGCGTGCTGTCTCGGACATCCCGTTGCTGATGCTGACTGCCAAGGGCGAGACGGCGGATAAAGTGCGGGGGTTTCATGCGGGAACGGACGATTACCTCGTGAAACCGTTCGATCCGGCGGAATTGGTCGTGCGGGTGCAGGCGCTGCTCAAACGCTACCGGATTCATGCGTCGCAGCAATTGGCGCTGGGCGAAGTGTTTCTCGATCGCCAAACCTATGAAGTCAAGGTGAACCGGGAGCCTGTCGCGCTCCCGCCCAAGGAGTTTGACCTGCTGTTTGCGATGGGCAGCCATCTGGGGCGGACGCTTTCGAGAGACCAGTTGATCGAGACGGTATGGGGCATTGATTTTGACGGGAACGAACGGACGCTGGACGTGCACATCAACCGCTTGCGGGAGCGGTTTGCCGATTGGGGCGTCTCGCTTAAGATCAGCACGATTCGCGGGCTTGGGTATCGCTTGGAGGTCGTGCGATGAGAGGCAGACGCCGCCATCACGAGAAGCTCCCGTTCGCCGTGAGAGTCGCCGGTGCCGTCCTCATGATGCTGCTGGCGAGCGGGGCGGCGTTTACGGTGGCGTTTTTTCTGACGAGATGGGTGCTTTCGGCGGCGGGAGCGGAGTGGTCCGACTTGCCGAGACAATTGCTGACGTGGTTTGTGGGGATGTTGTTGCTGGTGGCAGCGTCCACGGTGTTCGGGATCTTGGCGAGACCCAAGCAGCTGGCGTTTTGGAACGAGATCAACGCGGCGTTGAAGCGCATTGCCAAGGGCGATTTCAACGTCAATTTGGATCAGGAAGACGAGCGCTACCAAGGGCAGTTTGCCGGTTTCATCGAGACGATCAACCAGATGGCGCAAGAGCTCAAACAGATGGAAACTCTGCGTCAAGAGCTGATCTCCAACGTCTCGCACGAGATTCAATCTCCGCTGACTTCCATCCGCGGGTTCGCCAATACCCTGCAAAACGAAGGTCTGAGCCTTGAGGAGCGGCGGCGTTACCTGTCGATCATCGAGATGGAAAGCGCGCGGCTCTCCAAGCTGAGCGACAACCTGCTCAAATTGACCTCGCTAGAATCGGAGCACCAACCGTTCGAACCGCGTCCCTGTCGGCTCGATGTGCAACTGCGCAACGTGGTGCTCGCGTGCGAGCCGCAATGGTTGGAGAAGTCGCTGGAGTTGGAGGTAGACCTGACCGAGACGACGGTGAACGCCGACGAGCAGCTGCTGCTCCAAGTGTGGATGAACTTGATCCACAATGCCATCAAATTCACTCCGCACGGAGGCAGCCTGCACATCTCTTTGGACAAAACGGCAGAGGGAGCCCGCGTCCGCGTCACCGACACGGGGCCGGGCATCGCGCCGGAAGATCAACTGCGGGTGTTTGAACGATTTTACAAAGGCGACAAGTCTCGAACCCGCACGGCGGGCAGCGGAAGCGGACTCGGTCTCGCCATCGCGAAGAAGATCGTCGAACTGCACCAAGGGCGAATTCTGGTGGCAAGCCGGGTCGGCGCGGGTTCGACGTTTGAAGTGACGCTGCCTCTCTGAACGAGTGGGTCGGGTGAAAAACATCTGTCTGCGGGCAGGTGTTTTTTTTCTTGTAAGATGCATTACTTACTTGCAGGAAGGAACTTTATAAACTGAAGAGCATCAAGTACCCTCGAAGGGAGTTCATTTCATGTCCATGAATCCGAAATACCAATCACTTTTTGAAAGCTTCCCCCTGCGCTCCGGCGTCACACTGAAAAACCGCATCGCCCTCGCGCCGATGACCAACTTTTCCTCCAATCCGGACGGCACGGTGACCGATGCGGAAGTGGAATACTACGCACGCCGCTCGGGAGGTGTCGGCACCGTCATCACGGCGTGCACGTATGTGACGCCGAACGGCAAAGGCTTCCACGGCGAATTCGGCGGCGACCGCGACGAGATGATTCCGAGCCTCCGTCAACTGGCGAGCGCGATTCAAGCCAAAGGCGCCAAAGCGATTCTGCAAATCTTCCACGGCGGCCGTTCCTGCCCGCCGAGCCTCGTTCCGAACGGCGATGTCGTGTCGGCGAGCGACGTGAAGCAAGACGGCGAAGACCGCGTCCAGCCGCGTCCGCTGACCGAAGATGAAATCCACGAGATCATCCACGCGTTCGGCGAGACCACCCGCCGCGCGATTGAAGCGGGCTACGACGGCGTGGAAATCCACGGCGCGAACGGCTACTTGCTCCATCAATTCTTCTCTCCGCACTCCAACCGCCGCGAAGACCAATGGGGAGGCAGTCTGGAAAACCGTATGCGCTTCCCGTTGGCCGTCGTCGACGCTGTCAAAAAAGCAGTCGCCGAGCACGCGAAATCGCCGTTCATCGTCGGCTACCGCTTCTCTCCGGAAGAGCAAGAGGAAGACGGCTTCACGATGGCCGACAGCCTCGAACTGGTGAACGCGCTGGCAGACCTTGAGCTCGATTACCTCCACGTTTCGCTGATGGATTTCTGGTCGAAGCCGCGCCGCGGTGCTGATGAAAGCAAAACCCGCTACGAGTGGATCGTCGAGCGTGTCGGCAACCGCGTGCCGGTGATGGGCGTCGGCTCGATTCACACCGCCGACGATGCGCAGAAAGCGATCACCGAAGGCGGCGCGCCGCTGCTGGCGATCGGCCGTGAACTGATCATCGAGCCGGATTGGGTGGAGAAGATCGCGGAAGGACGCGAATCCGACATCCAAACCACGCTCACCAAAAACGACCAAGCCCGCCTCGTCGTGCCGGACCCGCTCTGGCAAGCGATCCTTCACACGCCGGGCTGGTTCCCGGTCGTGGACTAAGGACTGAACAGCTTCCGAAATCGCAAAAAGACCTCGACAAGCCCTATGGGTGTCGGGGTCTTTTTGGTGCCCTGCGGCGGTATTGGGTTCTGGAAAAGAGGAGAACGTAACAGAAACGAAACCGCAAGCAAAACCGAGGAGGTACAAGGGAATGGACAATCTCAATCTCGGATGGATGGCAGCGTTTGGGCTGTTGATCATCCGTTTGGTGATCGGACTTACGTTTGTCGGGCACGGTGCGCAGAAGCTGTTCGGCTGGTTCGGCGGCACGGGTCCGAGCGAGACCGGGAAGTGGTTGGAATCGATCGGAATCCGCCCGGCGGGCACGATCTGGGCGGTGATCGCCGGAGTGTTTGAACTGGTCGGCGGGTTGCTGTTCACGGTCGGCTGGTTGACGTGGCTGGGAGCGGCGCTGATCATCGTGATCATGATCGACGCGATCATCACCGTCCACGGCAAAAACGGCTACTGGGCGCAAAACGGCGGCTTCGAATACAACCTCGTCCTCATCGCCGTCGTCCTCGGCGTCGCCTTCATCGGGCCGGGGCAGTACGCGTTGTTTCAACCCTGAAGTAACGCCTGCTCCACCTTCGGCAAGATCGCATCCCAATCATGGCTGGAGTTTTCCAAGACCAAAGTTTGGAACGGGAGTTTGGTGCACAGCTCCAACTCCAGCTCTTGTCGCATCTCCAAGAAGGAGATCAGACCGTCGAACCCGTTCCATCCCTTCGCGCGTCCGAGTCCCTGTTCCGTATGATAGGAAATCACGAAATCCAGCCATTCTTTCGATCGCACTTGGCACACGCGTTCCACCGACTCGCGGAGGTTGGTTTGATAGAAATACACCAGGAGGGGATTCAGCGGTTGGACCTTCTGCGCGAGAGTCAGGATGTGTTCAACCACGGCATCCCGCCCCGCATCATGCTTCGCCAGAAACGCACACATCGGATTTTGAAAAAACGCACAGTCAAAAATCATCGTGCTCTCCCGCGCCGCCTGCTCCGACGCAAATTCACCCCACCGCGTTTGCAACAACTCGCGATGCTTCGCCAGCGTGATCCCTTCATAGATGTCAAATCCCTGCAACGCTTCCCAAAGCGGCAACGAGATCGCGCGGCCTGCTTTCCCATATGCAACCAGCACGTCATCCCCCCGCCGCGTCACAAACGGAGCCGACGCCGCCGCGTCGCCGGGGTGTTTTTTCATGAAAGCGTCGAACGCCTCCGCATCCAAACAAGCGACGCGGTCAAAGTCTGCCGGATGATCCAGATCTCCTTCCAAATACAACTCCACAGGACGGTTGTATCTCTTCAAAACATCTGCCGCAAATTGAGCCGTGGATGACTTCCCCGAACCCATAACTCCTTCAAAAAGCACCAACTTCGTATCTCCCACTTGCCACATCGCTCCTCTCATTTTCTTCCAGAATAACACAGTCTCACAAATTGGACTGCTGAAAATCCAGTCAACCGTCTGGTTGGAGGTTAATGTCGAAACTAAATAGGGCTTAATTTTGAGTATACAGTAGAAAAAACAAGCTTACCCCTTTGCCTTGCGTCGAATTGTCAGATTATACGAAAAAGTAGAATTGCCTTCTACCGACTGTGGAGCTACGATTGGCAAAAATCAGCTTTTTGCAGAAGGAGGCAGCCCTTTCGCCATGAACAACAAATTTGCACCGAAACTGGCCGTCATCATCTTGGCCTTGCTACCCTTTGTGGCGCAGCTGCTCGTGCTGCCGTTTGTGAACCGGATGGACCCTGTCATTTTCGGACTTCCTTTTTTGCATTTTTGGTTTTTCCTGTGGATCGTGCTCAGTCCGGTCTGTACGTACAGCATCTATCGGATTCAGAAAGCCCAAGGGAGGTTCGTTGACTGATGACTGGCAATTCTACTGCATTTACGATCACGGCAATCATCGTTTTGCTCGTCGTTATGATCGGTTTCGTCGCCGGACGCAACAAGTCGTCCCGCAGTTCCGTTGAGGAATGGTCGGTCGGCGGCCGTCGCTTCGGCACGCTGCTCGTGTGGTTTTTGGTCGGGGCGGACTTGTACACCGCGTACACGTTCCTCGCGCTGACTTCGCAATCGTATACTGCCGGGTCGCTGGCGTTCTTCGCGATTCCGTACTGCATCTTGGCGTATTCGATCGCCTACTTCTTCCTCCCGCGCCTGTGGAAAGTTGCCAAGGCGTACAAATTCACCACCCTCGCCGACTATGCGAAGGGACGGTTTGACTCCAAACTGCTCTCGGCGATCATCGCGATCGTCGGCGTGCTGATGTTGATTCCGTACATCGATTTGCAGCTGAGCGGCATCCAAAACACCTTGCAAATCGCCGGTTCCGGCATCGTCAACGTCAAGATGGTCGTCATCATCTCGTTTCTGCTCGTCGCGCTCTACACGTTCTTCAGCGGCATCAAAGGTCCGACCTACACCGCCGTCATCAAGGACATTCTGATCTGGGTCGTCATGCTCTTCCTCGTCGTCTCGCTCCCGATGATGCACTTTGGCAGCTGGGGTTCGATGATCGACACGATCTCGCAGAAAGCGCCGAAGATGCTCACGATCCCGACGTCCGGCCCGAAGAGCTACCTCTGGTTCACCACCGCTTCGCTCGTTTCGGCGCTCGCTCTGTTCATGTGGGCGCACGCGGCGACCGGCGTGTTCACGTCGAAAAGCGCCAACGCCCTGCGCAAGAACGCCATCTTGCTTCCGCTCTACAACGTCGTGTTGATCCTCGTCATCTTCCTCGGCCTCCTCGCGAAGATGGTGCTTCCGGCGAACACCGACGCGAAATTCGCGCTGTTGGAGCTGGTGCGCGTCTCGTACGGCGGTTGGACGCAAGGCGTCGTGTACGCCACGATCGCGCTGGCGTCGCTGATTCCGTGCTCGATCATGGCGATCGGGGCTTCGAACTTGTTTGCAAACAACATCTACCGCGACATGATCAACCCGAACGTCTCTCCGAAAAAACTCACGCTGTTCACCCGCTCGATGGTCTTCGTCGTCATCGGTCTCGCGCTGATCTGCGGCCTGATGTTCCCGACGGCGCTGGTTTCGCTGCAATTGCTCGGCGTCTCCGGCATGGTGCAGATCTTCCCGGCGATCGTGTTCTCGCTGTTCTGGAAGACGCAAACCCGGGAAGCGACGATCGCCGGCCTCCTCGTCGGCCTCGTCGTCACGTTCACCGTATACGGCACGAACTCCGCGCACGGCATCTACGAAGGCGCGTGGGGCCTTGCCGCCAACTTCGTCGTCGTCGCGGTGCTCAACCCGTTCTTCGTCCGCAATCGTCAAGCGAACCCGGTTACGGAGTTCCTGTTCGGCGATCAGAAAGCAGCGGAAGCGGCCGCGCAAAAGCAAGAACAAGCCATGATGTCCTAATCGAAAAAATGGACCTTATCCTCAGCCGGGGATAGGGTCTTTTTTTCGAGGTGGATTCTGGATATACTGAGCCAAAGGGTTTTATCTATAGAATGGAGTGACTGTGCCGTGACGTTGAAGATTCAAGTGTACTCAGACTACGTCTGACCGTTCTGCTACATAGCGGAGGTTCCGCTGCAAAAAGCGATCGAAGGACGAGATGTGGAAGTGGAATGGATGCCGTTCGAACTGCGTCCGTACCCGAATGAAACGCTGCGCCCCGAGGGCGATTATTTGAAGAACGCGTGGGAGCAATCGGTCTACCCGTTTGCCCGCCGCTTCGGTTTGGAAAAAATGACCCTGCCCGCCGTCTCGCCGCAACCGCATACTCATCTGGCGTTTGAAGGGTTTCAGTTCGCGAAGGAGCACGGCATGGGCAACGCATACAACCACCGGATGTTCCAGGCTTTCTTTGAAGAGTCGCAGGACATCGGCGACGTGGACGTGCTGACGAAGCTCGCCGGGGAAGTCGGGCTCGATCAAGCGGCGTTCCGCAACGCCCTTGAAACGCGTCACTATAAGGAAGCCCACCAACAAGCCCTTCACCACGCCTATCACGAGGCGAATATCCAAGTCGTGCCGACGATCCGCGTCGGCAGCACCGTGCTCGAAGGCGTGCGCGGCCAAGCGGTGTTGGAAGGCATCCTCGACGAAGAACTCGCCAATCAAAAAGGAACCGACGAGCCGGGCGAGGGCGCGGCTTGCGGGATGGACGGGTGTTGATGTAATCTGAGAGACATGCAGGAGCTCGTGGATACGGGCTGAGAGGGCAACCAGCAACTCCGTTGCCGACTGTTTGAACCGGTCTGGGTAATGCCGGCGGAGGAAGTTGGCCTGCCATTTGGCAGGCGTGATGTGGTGGTTTTGACAAACCGCTCCTTTTGCTGGAGCGGTTTTTTTGCGTACCCTTACGAAGTTGGACCTTTTGGACGCTTGGCTACGCCGGACGACATTGCGCGGGCGGTGGTTTTTGCAACGGATGCGTCCGTTATTATCACGGGGCAATGCTTGCACGTTGACGGCGGATTGGTCATGCGCTGGGGGTTGTGCTAGAATTTTAATAGAAAAGGGGAGTTCTCCGATGCGCGTACTCATTCTAACAGCAGTTTCGCCGGAACGTGAAGCGGTCTTGCGCGGGCTGGCAGATGCGGAAGCGGGCGTTTTTGACGTGCAGTTGGCAGGCGTCGGCCCGATGCAGGCGGCGATCAACACGACGAAAGCGCTTGCCGCAGGACAGTATGATTTGGTGATTTCCGCCGGTATTGCCGGGGGCTTCGTGGGCGTGGCGGACGTCGGATCGGTCGTGATTTCCACGGAAATAATCGCGGCTGACTTAGGAGCGGAAACGCCGGACGGGTTCAGTTCATTGGACGAGCTGGGCTTTGGCAAGACCCGCGTTCCCGTCGACGCAGAGCTTGTGAAGCGCGTCACGGAAGCGGTGCGTCAAACGGGGTTGGCGGTGCACGCCGGGCCGATTTTGACGCTCTCGACAGTCACAGGCACGGCGGAAACGGCAGCGGAATTGGCGCGTCGCATTCCGGGCGCGTCTGCGGAAGGGATGGAAGGCTACGGCGTGGCACTTGCCGCACACGAGCGCGGCATCCCCGTGCTGGAACTCCGCACGATCTCGAACCCCGTCGGCCCGCGAAACCGGGCGGCTTGGAAGATGAAAGAAGCATTTGCAGCACTCGAAACCGCAAGCAAAGCACTGATGGAGGTACTACGATGAAAATTGCGTATTCGCCATGCCCGAACGATACTTTTGTGTTTCACGCGTGGGCGCATGGTTTGATTTCCGGCGCGCCGGAATTGGAAGTGAAGTATGCAGACATTGACATCACGAACGGACTGGCGGCGACCACGAAGGAGTTGGACGTGATCAAGATTTCCTACGCGGCGCTGCCGTGGGTGTTGGAAAACTACGCGCTGCTGCCCTGCGGCGGTGCACTGGGTCGTGGTTGCGGCCCGCTGGTGTTGACCGCAGACGCGGCGGCGGCAGGCAACCCGTCCGCCCTCTCCGGCAAAAAAGTCGCCGTCCCGAGCGAGCGTTCCACCGCGTACTTGCTGTTCCGTCTCTGGGCGGCGCAGAACGTGCCGGGCGGTGTCGGCGAAATCGTCGTCATGCCGTTCCACGAAATCATGCCGGCCGTTCGCGACGGCAAGATCGACGCGGGACTAGTCATTCACGAAGCGCGCTTCACGTACCAGAACTACGGTCTGACGCAACTGGTCGACTTGGGGAATTGGTGGGAGTCGGACACCGGTTTGCCGATCCCGCTGGGTGCGATTGTGGCGCGCCGCGATCTGGATTTGGAAGCGATCACGCGCTGGGTGCGCGAGTCTGTCGAGTATGCGTGGGAGCATCCGGAAGCGTCCAAGGACTACATCATGTGCCACGCGCAAGAGCTCTCGCCGGAAGTGGCGCAACAGCACATCGACCTCTACGTCAACGAATTCACCCGCGACCTCGGGGACAAAGGATACGAAGCGATCACCGGACTTCTGACCCGCGCGGCGGCAGAAGGGCTTGTGCCGGAGTTTGATCTGGCGAAGTTGAAATAAAAACGACCCTCCCGTTCACAGTTCGAACTGTCGGGAGGGTCTCTTTTTCTATACTTCCTTACGCCTCGAAATACAGATGGGAATGCAACTGACACCCCGGATTGAACGAAGCCCCGCACGACGGGCACGTCGAGTCGCAGGACTTGTACTCATGCACCGTCAACTCATGCCCGCAAGCTCCGCAAAGCACAGCGGGCTCATCAAAGCGGGACTTCGGCCACGGCTTGGGCTCGTGGTCGGCGGTTTCCAGGTGGCATTCGTAGCAGGGGTAATAGCGTTCGCAGCACCCGAACTTCAGCGCGATCACGTCGACGTCCGAATGATAGTGCTTGCAGCGCGTCTCTGCATCCACGTCCACACCGTACACTTTCGGGCGAACCATCGGCAGGGGTTCACCTGCAACCACCATTCGAATCCCATCCTGACAGACCCCGTATTGCAACCACGGACACGTCGAGCAGATCTGCAACAGATCATCAGGCTGCAACGACTTCGCCACGCGCGCGAGAATGTCTTCCCACGTCGTGACTTGTCCGCTCTCCAACCCCAACTTCTCCAAAATCAGCGCATCCCGCTGTGCCACATTGCGATCTTCGCAGTGATATTCCCCGTCTGCCGGGAAGCACGCGCACAACTGATCCGGCCCCGAGACGATTTCGCACTCCGTCGCCGGATGCTCCAGCAGTTTGCGATACACGCCCGTCATATTGTCCACATACGTATCCGAATACCCCATCCCCCGATACCCGAGCAGACAGAGCAAATGATGTCCCCGCAACTGGATTGGCAACCTGCATCTCTCCTTGCTGTTTCTGCATGTACTCCCTAAACTATAGCATGAGGTGAATTCCAATGGATGTAAAATTGCATCGAGAACGACCCATCCCGCCGGAGGGAGTTTTGGAACTCTATCAAAACGTCAACTGGTGGCCGGAACGCACCCCCGAGGACGTCGCCCGCGTGTTGGAGCGCGACCCCGCTTGCGGAGTGTGGGATGGGGAACGGCTGGTCGGATTTGCCCGCGCCGTCACGGACGATCGAGTGCGTGCGTACATCGAAGACGTGGTCGTCCACTCCGACTACCGCCGACAAGCCGTCGGGCAGGAGCTGCTCGCCGTTTTATTGAAGGAACTGGCTCACATCGACGTGGTCAGCCTGTTTTGCGAACCGGAACTCGTCCCTTTTTATGAAAAAAACAATTTTCGTAGAAGCCGAACCCAAGTCGTGATGCACAGAAAAAGCCATCCCTAAGCGGGACGGCTTTTTTGTTTACCGCAACACACGAATGAAAAAGTGCAGATCCTGCCCTGCCCGCTCAGGCTCCCGCATCAGTTCATAGCCGTGCTTCACCACTTCTTCCGGCACGGTTTGAAACGATTGCGGGCAGTCGGCGATCACGTGCAGGATTTGGTTCGCTTTCATGGTTTCCAACGCTTCCAGCGTGGAGATGACGGGGAACGGTCACGGCTCGCCGCGGATGTCGAGGACGAAGTTTGCTTGGACGTCGTTCAAAAGTTGCGCCTCCCCTATTTCATAGCTTTGCGCGCGGTCAATACGTCAGACTTCACTTGCAGCCCGCGCCCGAACTTGTAATGCTGGCTCCACCAATGCGCCAACAGCCACCAGCACGCGAGCATCACCAGCGTCCCGATCAGGCCGGCCGGCTCGCCCCACGACTTCAGCAGGTTGATCGGCTGCCAACCCTTGGTGAGCGCGTTGTAGATGCCGAGGTGATCCCACCCGTACGCGAGCACCGTCGCGCCGACGAGGTTCCCGATCCCGACGAAGAGGTAATGCACTTGCCCCTCCATCATCCGGTACATCATCCCCGTCTCGCAACCGCCCGCCATGACGATGCCGATCCCGAACAGCAGACCGCCGAGCAACGTGCTCGGAGCCGCCGGTTTGATCAACGCCGGCATGCCGTTGTGGATGTAGAAGAACGTGCACACCGTCGCCACCATCATCCCGACGGCGATCGCTTTGGTCATCACCGAACGCCCGGAAATCCACTGGTCGCGAAACGCCGACGTGAAGCAGATCTGCCCGCGCTCGATCAAAATGCCAAATCCAAGCCCCGCCAGCGCCGCAATCGCAAGCAAATTCTTGCCTTGCAGGGCAAAATACACCACGACCCCGAGAAAAAACACACTGACAAGCAACCCGAGCAGCGGTTGCAGGGTGCGTTTTTTCCCGACGGGGAGTTTCGTGACGGTTGCCGTAGCGGGTTTCAAATTCGGCTTCCCGCGCCACCACTTGGTCATGACGATCTTCACGCCGATGTACGTCCCGACCGCCGTGGCGAGCATGAACAGCCACGCGTGAAACGAAAACTGCGGCACGCCGGAGAAGAACGCCGCGAGATTGCAACCGAGCGCCAAGCGCGCGCCGAACCCGGCGATGATCCCGCCGACGAACCCTTGGACGAGGCGGCGTTTTTGTTGCGGGACGCGGATTTTAAACGAGTTGCTGAGCAACACCGTGATCAACGCCCCGAACAGCATCCCGATCACGATCCAGCCGTCCGTGCGGGTAAGCGGCGAGCCTTGCATCTTGATCAGTTGGAAATACGCCCACTTCGAGGTGTCCACCCCGAACCATTCCAGCACGTGACCGCCGAGTCGCGTAAACTCCCCGGTCACCGCCCACACCGTGCCGGTCGCGCCGAAATACAACGCGCTGAGCACGCCCGCAAGCGAGATGGCGACATACGGATTCCAGTATGTTTTAAAGATTTTTTGATAAAGACTGCGCAAATGAATTACTTCCTTTCTGCCTGTTCTTCTCTTACGACACTACCACAACTATCTATATGTAGGAACCCTTCTTAACTATGTGGATAAAGAAGGAATGAAGTTGCTCGTTGGGGAATGGAGTAGTAGATGTGTGACGGAACTCGAAATTTTTAGCGGGAGTGTGAAGAGAAGCGAATGGGCTTTTTAAAACCTTATGTGGGCAAATACTCACGGCCCTTTTTGACGGCTGTTTTGTTCTTGTTGTTTGAAGCGTTGTGCGACTTGATGCAGCCGACGATCATGTCGAAGATTATCGACGTCGGCGTGGCGGGCGGGGACTTGCACTATGTCTTCAAGATGGGCGGATTGATGCTCTTGATCACGGCGCTCGGCGCGATTTCCGCTTCGACCCGCAACGTGGTCTCCTCTCATGTGTCGCAGAATTTCGGGACGGAGCTGCGGTCGAACTTGTTTCGCAAGATTCAATCGCTCTCGTTTGCGAACCTCGACCGCTTCGACCGGGCGTCGCTGGTCACGCGTCTGACCAACGACGTAAACCAAGTCCAAGTGTTCGTCAACGGTCTGATGCGCATCTTCGTCAAAGCGCCGCTGCTCTGCCTCGGCGGGCTCGTGATGGCGACGCGTCTCAACCCGAGACTGGCGGTGGTGCTGGCGGTCGTCGTGCCGGTGGTGGCGATCTTGATCGTGATCAACATGCGCGTCGGCTTCCCGAAGTTCAAAAGCGTGCAAAAAGCGCTCGACCGCGTCAACGGCTCCATGCGCGAATACCTTTCCGGCGTGCGCGTGGTCAAAGCGTTCAACCGCTTCGACTATGAAGTCGCGAAGTTTAACGTCGCAAACGAAGAGTTCCAAACGAAGTCGGTTTCGGCGATTCGGAATATGGCGGTTTTTTCCCCGCTGATCATGTTGACGGTCAACTTGGGGATCGTCGCGGTGCTCTGGATCGGCGGTTTGCGCGTCAGTCAAGGCAACATGCAAGTCGGGCACATCATCGCGTTTACGAACTACATGACGCAGATTTTGTTCTCGCTGATGATGATCTCGATGGTGTTCAACATGTACGTCCGCGCCAAAGCGTCGGCGGTGCGGATCGGAGAAGTTTTTGACGAAGAGAACGTCATGCAGTGGGATGCCGGCCAGTCGGTTGAGGCGGGCAACGGACGCATCGAGTTCGAAAACGTCTCGTTCTCTTACGAAGGCGAACCGGTGCTCAAACGCATCACGTTCACCTGCAACCCCGGCGACACCGTCGGGATCATCGGCTCGACCGGTTCGGGCAAGAGTTCGCTCGTCAACTTGCTGCCGCGCTTCTATGACGTGGACGGCGGCACGATCAAAGTCGACGGTCAAGACATCCGCGACCTCGAACCGAAACAACTCCGCGAGAAGATCGCGATCGTCCCGCAAAAAACCACCCTGTTCACCGGCACCATCCTCGAAAACATCCAATGGGGCCGCGAAGGGGCGACGTTTGAGGAAGTCGAGCAAGCGGCCAAAATGGCGCAGGCGCACGACTTTATCACAGGGACGCCGGACGGGTACAACACCCGCCTCGGCCAAGGCGGCGTCAACCTCTCCGGCGGGCAGAAGCAGCGCGTCTCCATCGCCCGCGCACTCGTGCGCAATCCGGAAATTCTCATCCTCGACGACAGCACAAGCGCTGTCGACGTGGCGACGGAAGCGAAGATCAAGGAAGCGCTGAAAGCGTATGCCAAGGGTCTCACGTGTCTCTTGATCGCGCAACGGATCACGTCGGTGATGGACGCGGACTTGATCGTCGTCTTGGATCAGGGCGAGTTGGTCGGCTACGGCACGCACGACGAACTGCTGAAAACGTGCGACGTCTACCAACAGATCTACCGGTCCCAGATCGGGAAAGAGGTGCAATAGCATGGCCGAAGCCAAGAAACGACAAGAACCGACTCCGACCCCTCCGTTTGGCGGTGCTCCGCGTCCCGGAGGTCCGGGCGGACCCGGCGGGTTCGGCGCCCGCGGACGCGGCCCGGTCGTCAAGCCGAAGAATTTCAAAGGCACGCTCAAACGCCTCTGGCAGTACTTCGGCCGTGAGCGCAGCCTGCTGACGCTGATCTTCGTGCTGATCTTGGTCGACGCGGGGATCACGCTCTGTGCTCCGTACTTGATCGGGCGCTCGATCGACGCGATGTCGGAGCAGGGCGGCGTCGATTTTACGTTGCTGGAGATGATCATCGGCACGCTGCTCGTCGCGTATGTTGCGGACGCGGTGCTGACGTTTTTCCAAGGATGGTTGATGGCGGGCGTGTCGCAGCGGATCGTGAAGCGGCTGCGCGGGGCGTTGTTTGAGAAGCTCCAGAAGTTGCCCGTTTCGTTTTTTGATACGCGGACGCACGGGGAATTGATGAGCCGCTTGTCCAACGACATCGACAACGTCTCCAACACGATCTCGCAAGCGACGACGCAGTTGATGTCGGGAGCGATCACGATCGTCGGGACGTTCATCATGATGCTGGTGCTCTCTCCCCTGTTGACGCTGGCGAGTGTGGTCACGATTCCGCTGGTGTTCTTGCTCACCCGCACGATTGCCAAGCGCACGGCGGTGCTGTTTAAAAACAACCAAGTGCACCTCGGCAAACTGAACGGGCACATCGAGGAGTCGATCACGGGGCTGCATGTGGTCAAAGCGTTCAACCATGAGGACAAAGTGATTGAAGAGTTTGAAGCGATCAACCAAAACTTGAAGGAAATCGGTTTGAAAGCGCAGATCTGGTCGGGGTTTTTGATGCCGATCATGAACGTGATCAACAACCTCGGGTTCACCATCGTCGCCGTCGTCGGCGCGGTGTTGGCGGTGAACGGGATGGTCACGGTCGGCGTGATCGCGTCCTTCCTCAGCTACTCGCGGCAATTTGTTCGTCCGCTGAACGACTTGGCGAACATCTTCAACGTCTTGCAGTCCGGCGTCGCCGGGGCGGAGCGGGTGTTTGAGATCCTCGACGAGCAAGAGGAGCCGGACGATGCGCCGAACGCCATCGAGTTGAAAAATCCGGCGGGCCGCGTGGTGTTTGAGAACGTGAGCTTCGGGTACAACCCGGACGTGCCGATTTTGAAAAACGTCAACTTCGACTCTCCGGCTGGGACTTCCACGGCGCTGGTGGGACCGACGGGGGCGGGCAAAACGACGGTCGTGAACTTGCTGACCCGGTTTTACGATGTGACGAGCGGCGCGATCTATCTGGACGGGCGGGACATTCGCGAGTACACGCGGGACAGTTTGCGCAGGTGTTTCGGGATCGTGCTGCAAGATACGTACCTGTTCTCCGGGACGATCAAGGAGAACATCAAGTACGGGAATCCCGATGCGTCGGACGCGGAAGTGGAAGCGGCGGCGAAGATGGCGAACGCGGACGTTTTTATCCGGCGTTTGCCGAAGGGGTATGAGACGGAGCTCGCGGAGAACGGGGGCAACCTCTCGCAAGGGCAGCGGCAGTTGCTGGCGATCGCCCGCGTGATCCTCGCCAAGCCGTCGCTGTTGATCTTGGACGAAGCGACGAGTTCCATCGACACGCGGACGGAGTTGCACATTCAAGAGGCGCTGTTGCAGATTCTGAAGGGCCGCACGAGCTTCATCATCGCGCACCGGTTGAACACGATTCGCGATGCGGATCGAATCATGGTCGTGGATCAAGGGCACATCTTGGAGCAAGGCAGCCATGAGGAGCTGATTGAGCAGCAGGGGCGGTATTACAACATGTTCTACAACCAGTTCAAAAACATCGAAGGTAGTTGAGGAAGCCCTGCTTCGTGTGCTAGAATAATAAAACATGAAACGCGTAATATAAAAAATGACCGCAGGTGCTAGTAACACCTACGGTTGCACGACTGATCCCTTCAAGGGGGTCGGCTCTCAGTTTTGGAGATAGAAATAGACCCTCGTCCAAAAGCCGGTCAGCTCAAGGGGGGTCTATTTCTGTTTTAGAAGATTGATCACGATGTTGAGGATCATAAGAACATAGGAGAATCTAAAGCGGAACAACCGTTCTTTAGATTGAGATAAAAACATGATATTTAAACTGATGCACCGCGTTTTGCTTGATAAATTGAACACCCAGTCCCGCGTCCTCATTGGACTCGACGGCTTCAGCGGTTCCGGCAAAACCACATTGGTGGACACCCTGCGTACGGAACTCGCTCTCTACAACCTCCCGCTCACCGTCGTCCATCTCGACGACCTGATCACCGAACGCAGCAAGCGGTACAACAGCGGTTTTGACGAATGGCACGAACACTACCACTTGCAGTGGGACGCTGCACGCATTGCAGAGACCCTTTTTCAAAGTTGGGCACGCGGGGATCATCAACTGCCGCTCGACGTGTACGACTCCGCAACCGGCACCGTCTCCCTCCAACCGCTTGAGGTCCCGCCGAACGGAATCCTCCTCGTCGAAGGCGTGTTCCTCCAACGAGCGGAGTGGCGTGATTTCTACGACTTCCTGCTCTACCTCGACTGCCCGCGCTCGACCCGCTTCCAGCGCGTTTCCACGCGCGGCCACCAAGACCCGAACGACCCGGCCCGCCTCGCCGTGTACGAACGCCGTTACTGGGCGGCGGAAGACCATTATCTGCAAACCGTCCAACCGCTGCAACGCGCAGACCTCGTGCTGGACTCGAAGTGACCCCTCCCCTGACCTATAATGGAGAAAGCGCATCCGTTTTCACCGCACCTACGAAAGGGGACTCCCACTCTTGAAACTCACCGATCTCGTCCCTCCGGAACTGATCGAACTACACCTCCAAGGCACCACCAAAGCGGACGTCCTCCAAGAGCTCGTCCGCGTGCTCGACAAATCCGGCGACCTGAACGACGCGGAGGGCTGCCTGCAAGCGCTCCATGAACGCGAAGCGATCGGCAGCACCGGCATCGGCTTCGGCGTGGCGATCCCGCACGGCAAGACCGACGCCGTCAAAACCCCGCGCGTCGCGTTCGGCATGCACAAGTCCGGCGTGGACTGGCACTCCCTCGACGGTCTCCCGGCGAACTTGGTCTTCCTGATCGCGGTTCCGGAGACCGCCACGGACCGTGAACACCTCAAGATCATCCAAACGCTCTCCCGCACGGTCATCCGCGAAGACTTCCGCTCGGCGCTCCTGCAAGCAAGCTCCAAGCAGGACGTCCTGAACCTCCTCGGCACCATCGAATAATAACGAACTTCCAACCAGGAGCCCTGCAAATTGCGACGGGGCTCCTATTTTTACCGTTTGGGGATTGGTATGATACAGACACAGACATTTTTACATAGCAAAGGAGACTTCGTTCATGAACGAAACGTACAGACCGATCTTCGAACCCGTGTGCCTGCCGAACGGTATCGAATTGAAAAACCGAATGGTCATGGCACCGATGACCATCGTCTCGTCCAACCCGGACGGCAGCGTCACCGACGCGGAAGTGGACTATTATGCCCGACGTTCCGGCGGGGTCGGCATGGTGATCACGGCGGCGGCCAGCATCGTGACGACCGACGGCTTCCCCGGCATGTTGTCAGCCAACCGCGACGAACTGGTGCCAAGCCTCCGCCGCCTGGCTGCCGCGATCAAGGAACAGGGCTCCCGTGCGGTCATCCAACTCGTCCACGCCGGCCGCAAAGCCCAGCCGTCCGAACACGGACCGGTCGCGCCGAGCGCTTTCCAAGACGACCAAGGCTCTCCGATCCCGCGCGAGTTGACCGACGCGGAAATTCGCGACTTGATCCGCGCGTTTGGCGACGCGACCCGCCGGGCGATCGAAGCCGGATTTGACGGCGTGGAGATTCACGGAGCGAACGGGTATCTGATCCAGCAGTTTTATTCTCCGTTCACCAACCGCCGCGAAGACCATTGGGGCGGCACGATGGAGAAGCGCTTGAACTTCCCGCTCGCAATCATTGAAGAGATCAAGCGCGTGGTGAAAGAGCACGCCCGAGAGCCGTTCCTGATCGGCTACCGCTTCTCTCCGGAAGAGCCGGAAACGCCGGGCCTCACGATGGAAGAGACGTTGTTCCTCATGGATCATCTCAAAGAACAAGGATTGGACTACCTCCACGTCTCCCTGCACGATTTCTGGTCGAACGCCCGTCGCGGCGCGGATGAGTCGCGCACGCGCATCGAGCTCTTGCTGGAGCGCATCGGCGGCAAAGTTCCGCTGATCGGCGTCGGCAACATCTTCACCGCAGACGAAGCGGTCAAAGCGCTGCAAACCGGCGTGGAGCTGCTCGCCTTGGGCCGCGAGTTGATTATCGAACCGGAATGGGTGCAGAAAGTCGCCGAGGGGCGCGAGGGGGAAATTCAAACCTCGTTCACCAAGCAAGACCAAGCCCGCCTCACGCTGCCCGACCCGCTTTGGAACATGATCCAAGGCAATCCGGAGTGGTTTCAATTGAAGGACTAACGCAAAAAAAGGCTGTTTCCCGCGTCAGGGAGCAGCCGTTTTTTCACTTTGCGATCTGCAAGAGGGTGTGCAGTTCGCGGAGCACGCGGTCTGTCACCTGCGCTTGCGACTCGTGCGTGAGACCGGCGATGTGCGGGGTCAGCAACACATTGGGCAACTGGGCGAGAGCATCCGGTTGAGACGGAGGCTCGTGCTCGCGGACATCAAGCACGGCGAACCGGTGCGGGTGTTCCTGCAGGCTGTGCAGAAGTGCGGACTCGTCCACGACTCCGCCGCGTGCCGTGTTGATCAGCACCGCTTCCCGTTTCATCGACGCGAATTCTGCCGCGCCGATCAGATGACGGGTGTTGGCGGTGAGCGGGACATGAAGCGAGAGATAGTCGGCTTCCCGGCACACGTCTGCGAGCGATTTCTGCCGGACGCCGCCGTCGTGCACGGCGGGATGCGCCGGATGGAGCAACGGATCGTACGCGATGATCTCCAGTCCGAGTGCATGCGCCCGCGAGGCGACGCGCTGCCCGATTTCGCCGAATCCGATCAAGCCGAGCGTTTTGCCGTGCAACTCCCGCCCGATGCCCGACGCGCGGTTCCACTGCCCTTGTTTCGTCTCGCCGCTCAACCGTCCCAAAAACCGCGCATGCTCAAACAGCGCTGCGATCACATACTCCGCAACGGCGTTCGCGTTGGCACCCCGTGCCGTGACGACAGAGACGCCGCGCTCCGCCAGCGCGTCCAGATCGAGATTCTCCACCCCGACGCCAAGCCGTCCGACGACGCGCAAGTTCGGCAAGTGCTCGATCAGCTCGCGGTTGACCTGCGTGCGGTTGCGCACGACCAGCGCTTTGGCTTGCGAGCAGGTCTCTGTCAAACGCGCCGGGTCAAGTCCGAGGTCGTGGTCATACACCACCGCCCATTTTTGCAAAAACCAATCCGGCACCGGGCCCCATAAATCTTCGGCGATGATGACTTCCATCGTTATCGCCGTGCCTTTCGTGACGAAGACGGCCCTTTTCTTGCTGACTCGCCGTGTTTCGAAGCCTCTGTCATTTGCGACTTGCCAGCCGCTTTTCCCGTTGCTTTCGTTTTTTCTTTGCCCGCTTCCCGCTTCGTTTTGCTCCTCTTCCAAATCCCCGTGATTTCCTTGATCCTCCGGTACATCCGCTGGTCTTTCAACTTCGCAAACAGCGAATGCGCCGGTCCCGTATTCTCTTCGATCATCCACAGCCGCCCGTTCACGTCCACCGCCAAGTCGAGCCCGATCTGTGAATAGTGCTTCCAATCCTCAAACCGCTTCACCGTGCGATGCCCGAGCGCGATCATTTCTTTTTTTAACGCACTGCGCTTCTTTTCCGACAGACCGAGCGACTTGCGCAACGCAGTGTCGATGTCGGCGACGTATCCTTGACCCCTCGCCACGTTGGTGATCACGCTGTTTTTGCCCGCGACTTTGGCGAGCATGCCGACATACTCCCAGCGTCCGTGCACGCGCATCATCATCAGCCGAATGTCATACGCCCGCCCGTCGATCTTCGCCAGCTGAATCCCCTGCTGCACGATGTACACGATCCCCGGCCGCTGCCGACGGTGCAGCTTCCGATATAACTGTGCCATCGTGTCGCTGTGCACCGCTTTTCCGCGTTCCACGACGAACGCATAGCCGCCATCCGCACGCTTCCAAACTTTCGTGATCCCCCGACCGCCCCACCCGGCGCTCGGTTTCACATACACGCTGCCGTACTTCTCCAGATAACGCCGCAACGAACTCTCCGTCAGCACCGCCGTCGACGGAAGGTACTTCCGAATCTCCGGCACCTTCGCAAAAAAACGCCAGCAACCCCACTTTCCCAACTCCGGCTTCCGCTTCTCCAAGGAAGTCCACCTCCTCCCCCACAGAGTATGACGGGCATAACGAAAACGCATTGGGTCACATATCCTGAGAGTGACAACTTTTGCCCCCAGAGGAGATGACGCACGTGCAGCGGTTGATGTGCAAAGGCAAAATTCACCGCGCAATCGTCACCGAAGCCGACCTCGACTACGTCGGTTCGATCACCATCGACTCCAAACTGATGGAGGCGGCGGACATCCGCCCGTTTGAGATGGTGCAAGTGACGTCCCTGCGCAACGCCACGCGTTGGAAAACGTACGCGATCCCCGCCGACCCCGGCTCCGGCAAGATCTGCCTCAACGGGCCGCCCGCGCGGTTGTTCCAACCGGGCGACATCGTGTTCATTTTGAGCATGGCGACGTACGACGAATCGGAGCTCGGCACCCTCAAACACCGCGTCGTGCTCGTCGACGAACACAACCAAATCACCGAAATCCGCGAACACGACATGTAAGCGGGCCATGCAAGAGGGCGAACTCTCCCGGCGAACGGCGGCGGAGTTCGCCCCTTTTTTCTGTATGCCCTCCTTTGGTTTTGGAAAAAATGCCCTGTGTAGCACGACAGCACGTACAGACGGAAGGTGGCTCACGCATGGTCAACGAAACGTACGGAACTTCTGTCAACGGTGTCGGAGGCTCGACAGACTCCCGCACGGGAGACGGCGAGACGCAGCAAACGCTGACCGACCGCCAAGGACATCCGATTTCAGATAACCAAAACGTCAGAACGGTCGGCAACCGCGGCCCCGTGACGCTGGAAAACTACCACTTCCTCGAAAAAATCTCGCACTTCGACCGCGAACGCATCCCGGAGCGCGTCGTGCACGCGCGCGGCGCGGGGGCACACGGCTACTTCGAAGCGTACGGCACTTGCGGTGACGAACCGGTCTCGACGTACACCCGCGCCAAACTGTTTCAGGAAAAAGGCAAGCAGACGCCGGTCTTCGTGCGCTTCTCCACCGTCGTGCACGGCGGCCACTCGCCGGAGACGTTGCGCGACCCGCGCGGCTTTGCGGTGAAATTCTACACGGAGGACGGCAACTGGGACTTGGTCGGCAACAACTTGAAAGTGTTCTTCATCCGCGACCCGTTGAAATTTCCGGACATGGTGCACGCCTTCCGACCCGACCCGGTGACGAACTTGAGCGACCCGGAGCGCATGTTTGACTTCCTCTCGTTGACTCCGGAAGCGACGCACATGGTCACGTTCTTATTCTCCCCGTGGGGGATTCCGGCGAACTACCGCGAGATGCAGGGCTCCGGCGTCAACACCTACAAGTGGGTGAACCAAGACGGAGTTGCGGTGCTCGTGAAATACCACTGGGAGCCGATCAAACAAGGCATCCGCAACTTGCGCCAAAGCGAAGCGGACGAAATCCAAAAAACGAACTACAGCCACGCCACCCAAGACCTCTACGAAGCGATTGAGCGCGGCGACTGCCCGGAATGGGAGTTGTGCGTGCAGATCATGAGCGACGACGAGCACCCGGAACTCGACTTCGACCCGCTCGACCCGACGAAGCTCTGGCCGCGCGAGCAATTTCCGTTCCTGCCGGTCGGCAAGATGGTGTTGAACAAAAACCCGGAGAACTACTTTGCGGAAGTGGAACAAGCGGCGTTCGGCACGGGCGTGCTCGTCGACGGCTTGGACTTCTCCGACGACAAACTGCTGCAAGGCCGCACGTTCTCCTACTCCGACACCCAGCGCCACCGCGTGGGCACGAACTACCTGCAAGTCCCGATCAACGCCCCGAAAAAGCACGTCGCCACCAACCAGGAAGGCGGTCAGATGGAAGTGCGCGTCGACCGCGCGCCGGGCCAAAACCCGCACGTCAACTACGAGCCGTCCACGCTCGGCGGCTTGAAAGAAGCGCCGAAGCCGGGACGCGACCACGAGCCGCAGTACGACGCGAAGCTCGTCCGTCAAAAAATCGACCGTGCCAACGACTTCCAACAAGCGGGCGACACATACCGCGCGTTTGAAGAGTGGGAGCGCGAAGAGCTGATCTCGAACTTGGTCGGGGCGCTCAGCGTCTGCCGTCCGCACATTCAAGAAAAAATGATCGAGTACTTCACCAACGCCGACGCCGATTACGGACGCCGCGTCCTCGAAGGGCTTGCGCTGGCGAACAATGGCAAGCAAGACCACACGTCCACGGCTGCGGCAGATCAAGCGGCAGACAAAGCCCGAGGGCTGGGCGGCAAAACGGACGGATATTAAGGAAAAATGAGAGGCGCCCGCCATCGGGTGCCTTTTTTCATCCGCTTGACATACCATCAGGGGGTATTCTATCCTGAAAGAAAGGAGGGATGCGGCATGGAAGAAATCCAGAAGGAAAACCTGAAAGACTGCCACGCAACCGAACGCAAAGCGGAGCATTCCGACAAGATGAAGGGCGACCTCGTCACGCGCTTAAACCGCATCGAAGGCCAAATTCGCGGCATCAAAGCCTTGATTGAAAAGGACACCTACTGCGACGATGTCCTCAACCAGATCGCGGCGGCGCAATCGGCCTTGAACTCCGTGGGCAAACTGTTGCTGGAAGGCCACATGCGAAGCTGTGTCACGCGACGCATCCAAGAGGGCGATTCCGAAGTGATCGACGAATTGCTGACCACGATCGCGAAGCTGATCAAAAAATAAACCATCCAACACCCGAAACCAAATGCGCCAAGCGGCCCATTTGGTTTTTTTTGTGTGATTGGGCGTTGACGTTTTATACTGTAGGGGGGTATACTATGAACAACAAAGAACTCACAAATTGAAGGAGCTGTCAAACATGAAGTTCAAATGGGTCGCAAGTGCAGTTATGTTCAGCACGTTCGCCCTCCTGACGTTGACGGCAGGATGCAAGGTCGTCTTCCCAGAGAGCGCGTCAGGGAACGAGCAGTTGATGACGGTGCCGCTTGTCGTGGACGGGAAGTAATTTTTTTACGCGATATATACAGTAGGGGAGTATCCTATTATCTTGGAAGGGGATCAAACCAACATGAAAAAAATCTTGATGCGCTGCGTGCTCTATCTCGTAATCTTGGCGGTGTTTCTCGGCGGGGTCGGTATTTATGGCATGAAGCGTTCTGCGGCTGAATTTTACTTCAATGTCAACGACCGGCCGATGCCTGCCGACCTGCAGGACATCACACCACCGAAATTGGACCCGAACAAACCGACGGTTGCGCTGGTCATGGACGTGGGCACGACGGAGATCTTCGACTTTTTGATGCCGTATGAGTTGTTCTCGATGACGGAGAAGTACAACGTCGTTTCCGTAGCATCGGATACCAAGTTGAGAACGCTCTCCGGCGGCGTGGACCTGTTCCCGAACTACTCGTTTGCGCAATTGGATGCTTTGCTTGGCAAAAGCCCGGACATCATCGTCATCCCCTACATGCCGTCTGTGAATCAAGCAGGATACCAGCCCGTCCGCGAATGGATTCAAAAGCACGGGGAAACCACCTTGCTCAGCATCTGCGGCGGCTCCGGCAACTTGGCGGACACCGGATTGCTCAAGGGCAAATCCGCCACGTCGCACTGGCAGGCGATCGACTTGGAATTGCAGAAAAAGTACCCCGACACCGAATGGCTGAAGGATCACCGTTATGTGGCGCAGGGCAACATCGTCACGTCGGGCGGTCAAACCGGCGGCATCGACGCCGTGCTCTACGTGATCTCGCAAAAACTCGGCATGGCGGAAGCGGAGAAACTCTCCAACGACATCCACTACCCGACGTTCCAATTCGTCCAAAACCCTGTGGTCGCGCCTTACTCGGTGGATCTGAAATACTCGACCTACGTGCTCAACAAAGCATTCCAATGGAACAAAACACAAACGGGCGTGATGCTGTACAACGGCATGGACGAAATGGCGATGTCGTCGGTGTTCGATGCGTTTGCCGACACGGGCACCACGCAAGTTTCGACGTTTGCAAGCGTTCGTCAGCCGGTCGTCACCAAGCACGGCTTGACGTTGCTCCCCCGCTATACGTATGCGGACGCAGACGCGCCGAAGCTCGACCATATGTACGTCACGGGCATCGAGGCGAAGTCGCTTGCGTCCGACGAGATTCAGAAATACAACGCGCAAAGTAAGCAACCGTCTCTGCAATACATGCACGCCGATGAACCGGAGCGCTTTGTGTTTGAACAGCCGTTGGAAGCGTTGGCGAAGCAAGAAGACATGATGACGGCGAAGCACGGAGTCAAACGATTCGAATACCGCGGGCAGAACTTGCATCTGGAAAGCAGTTCCGCGATGCCGTATGACACCTACAGCGAGTTGCTGTTGACGGTGCTTTTGGCGGTGTTGACGGCCTGGGCGATCGACAGACGCTTCCTCTCCAAGCGAAGTGCTTCTCGGAAAAAAACGGAACTGTCCGCCTAGGGAACAGGAATTTTATGGGGATTCAGCGAATTGCACCATGAGGTGATCTTCATGAGCGTATCTTGGGCTGACAGCTACGTCGGGCAACTCCGGCAAAAAGTCGGGCACCAGCAACTGATCGTGCCGTCTGTGCGGGCGATTTTGCAGAACGAGCACGGCGAGATTCTATTCATTGACAGGCGCGGTGAAAACTCGTGGGGGATGCCGGCGGGGTCGATCGAGCTGGACGAATCGATCCTCGACTGCCTGAAACGGGAAGTGTACGAAGAAACGGGCCTCACGGTCGAGCGAGCGGTTCCGGTTTCGCTGTACACGAGTCCGCAGCACACGCAAACCAACGGTTTTGGCGATCGGTATCAGATGTTTGAGTTTGTGTTTCGGGTGGAGGCGTGGAGCGGAGCCCTCGTCACGGAGACGGACGAAACCACCAACGCCAAGTTCTTCCCGCCCGACTCGCTCCCCCCGATTCCCGACCCCTACTGGCACCAACACACCCTCGACGTCCTTGAAGACCTGCGCAACTTTCAGGGGATGTTGATCCTGAAATAGAAAAAAAGACCCGATTCCTTTGATCGTATACTTCCTACGCGAAGTAACAATGAGCCGTATGGTGGATGCTTGAAAAAGTGTCCTTCATACGGCTTGTTCAGTAAATTCACAAATACAAAGTGAAACTTGTAGTCTGTTTTTTCGTAACAATACATAGAAAGGGGGAACTACCTTGAAAGAAACCTACGACATTTTTCAACTTCTCGGAGCTTCACTTGAACCAAGTACTAAAAATGCCGTACTCGTTATCGTAGCCATTTCAATTGCCTTTTGGAAGATATTTTCAATTGGACATAAAGAACAAGATACGGACGATAAACGGTTAAGGGAGGTACTAGAATTATTTTATTCGCCAGCGATCATCTACATTAAGATGAGGAAGAGAAATTTGATGACCGAAAAAGAGTTTAAGGATAAATTCTCGGAACTCCTTATCAAATATAGAGGAAAAGTACTCAATGAGATTGTACTGAAGGAAATCGATAACTGTATTGATGGGGTTGGCGATGAGTATAAACTGTTATCGAATCTAGAAGCCCAAGAAGTGTGGATTCGTGAAAGACTTACACGAGAAAAGGGGATAAAAGCCTTATCCTGGATGGTGAGTACATATCTTAATTTAATGGGGTTACTTGCAGTCTTAGCTCTTGTGGGGACTCCGATTCTAGTCGCTGCTTTTGTGTTAACGAAAAAAATATCGACTACTTATGGATTGTTCATCCTCTGTTCTATTGTAGTTGTTGTTCTCGTATTACTTTATATTGTCGCAAGAAAGCGGCAACAAAGGATTGAGAAACGATCAAATGAACTGAGAGCAAAGTATGAAAGAGAGTTACATGCATACGCTGAAAAGGCCTCGATCTAGTTGATCGGGGCCTTTTCATTACTGCAAGAAATCAGGGTTGTTCATTCAAAACTTTAGGGTTCCAACTAAGAAAAGCCTCCCTAAAGTACAAATTGCCAAGGGAATTCTTTTCCTTTTGAATGAGGGGAAGGGCGTTTGATTGGTGTCTTTAGAGCATCCAAAAGGTATTTCATCTATTCACAATTGAGGAAACTAACGGTATACAATTTATAGTTTTTTATATATAATTGAATGTGGGCATGTTTTGACTTTCGGTTTATCATTGCACATAGAAATCTTAGACATAAGGAGGCCGACGCCTTGAGTACAATCGAATACGCAACGGATTCTTCTCAGGGAAATCTCAATTTACCCTCCAGAATTCTTGATTTGATGTATACAAAGGGTGAAGCATTCACCATTCGAGGTTTTGCGCAGAGGTTGGGAATCAGTCGAGAGTACCTTCGCTTAATGTTATCCGGGCAGCGAGAAATTCCGCCTCAAATGCTTGAGAAAATCGCTTCGGGGTTAGGGGTATCGGTGGCACGGTTGAAACAATTGGATACCAAAAAGCAAACAGAGGAACTCAATAAATTTTTCAATAGCAAAAAGAGGACGAAGCCGATGTTTCGTCGTGCCTTATCTATAGCTTCTGAGCTCGTTCAAGTCGCACTAGGTGCAAAGGAATTAGGATATGCCTTGAACAACCTAGGAAGAGTCCAATACTTGCAAGCACTTTACGAGGAAGCGCACGAATCTTGGTTACGCGCACTGGGGTGTGCCAATAAACTAAAGGATCAATTCGAAGACGATCATTTATTCCTTCTCGTGTCTTCAAACCTAATGCTCACATACACGATTCGTAAGGAATACAGCAATATGGAGTCCCTTCTTGAAGTCGTAGAGACAGGCTATGCCGATAACCCTGATAAATTAGGTAAGGCCCAATATACTCGAATGAAGTGGCAAGAAGATCGAGGAAACTATGAACTAGCGAGGCAACATGCTTATCGTGCGCTAGAGTTTTTCGAACAAACGCGTGATAGTAAACAGATTGGAATTTCGCTTATGAACGTCGCTCATTTCGAGTATATAACAAAAAATTACCAATTATCTGCAAATTACTTATCTAAAGCAATACAATCAACAAGTTTATCTGATCGTGCATTAATTCATGCTGTAAAGGAATACACGAAAGCTCTTCTTATGTTGAAGGATTATCAAACAATCATTCGTATTGTGGATGAGTATTCTTATCTTGGTAAGGATTATCCAGAGTATTGGGCGAAGCTACAGATCGCATATACGACGGCATCGGGGGATCCGTCCTATGCGGAGGCAGTAAAAAACAACAATGATCTAGACATTAACACTCGATACTTGTCGTGTAAGTGTCTTATGGAGTTTTATTACTTAAAGGGTGACGCAGAAAAGGCTATGCGCTACTATGAAGAGAGCCGCATTTTTTCCAGTACTAGATGCGAGTATCTTAAAGAGGAGGCGTTATTTTGATGAAACGGTTTTTACTGACCTCGTTTTTGATCGTTGCGCTAGGCACCCTGGTTCTTGGTGATGCAAAAATAAGCAAAAATGCAGAAACATTTCCCATCGAACCATCTGGGATTGCTGTGTTCCACAAGTAAATCATCCAGCCCCCTCGTCTTCCTGGAGGGGGTTGTTGTTATATTTGCCTCGTCATCAAGACGAGTTTTTTGCAATAACACCAAATTTTTGTCATTTATGATGGGTTAAAAATGGTTGTAAAAAAGAGAGCGGAATACTTTCCCGCTCTCTTTTTCTTATTATTGTCGCACAAATGTCCCGTAACTTGTTACAATCTTGGTCGTATCTTCATTGGCGTTCAAAGAATCTGAAACAACAACATCATCTGCTCCGATTTTCGCCTGATCATCACGAACGAAAGTCCCTGTTTTCGTGAAAATGGTCTGGATTTGACTTAAATGTTCGGCGTTTTCTTGTGGAGTCATTTTATGCTGTTCAGACGTCGTATTGTTACTACCCATCGCATGAGCTGCGATAGCCCCAAATCCAAGAGCTACCACGCATGCGGAGATCGAAAGAACTACTTTTCTAAAAACCATTTTGCGTCCCTCCGTTTCTTTGATGCTTCGATAATAATAACCAATGTAAGTTAACTTGTAAAGACTAACCTAAAAAGCAAACCTCCATATCAAATATAGAGGTTTGCTTTTTCTAACACTAGTAATAGTATACGTATCCATTACCAGCCATATTCACAGCACCGGAACCCGAAGTATCGTTAAAAATCCGCAGTCTCCAAGTCCCAATAGGTACATTGTAAAAACTGAAGGTGAAATTGGTGGAATCATAATTTCCCGTTACTTGATACGGTTGAATATAGCTCGATCCTACAAGTTGATAAGACGCTTTTGCAACATAACTTCCATAAGTTGCAAGGTCAGGGTATTGGACAAGTTTTACCACGACTTGCTCACCGTTCGTTGTGGTTGTATAGGTAGTATTGGTGTCGATGTAATGACCGGGCCAAAGAGCACTGTAAGACCAGTTCGGCGACGTGAGAGACGGTTTCGGGTCTTTGTTGGAGAAGTCGAACTTGTACCCTTGGTCTTGGACTCTTTGGAGATTGGCAGTTTGAAGTTCTTTTTGGTGTTGAGCTAACTCATTGGCGGTCATCTTGTGCTGAGCACTAAAACCGCTCTTGTTAACTTCATCACCAAATGCAGATGGGGTGACCGCGCAAGTTAAGAGACTAAGTGCGATCGAAGCAACGATTGTTGTTTTCATTTTGAATACCTCCACATAAATGTATAGAAACATTTTATATTATATCATTTCGTGACATGTTGTGTATTGTTAAAAGTTAAATATTTTTATTTGGAAAAAACGATACTACTCCCTCGTATGTCTCAGCACAACATTCGCACGAGAGTCAGTTGTTGTCGCTTTTCGTGATAAACAACAAATGTATGTTGCGTATACATCTAAGTGACAACTGATACGCTAAATATCTATTATAAAAATCGAAGTCGTAATTTATGTTTTTGTTTGTAATCTTATGAAAGCGAAGGTGATGATTTTGGAAATTGGGGGTTCCAGCATTCAATCACATGCCGAAAGCCTAAGTGGTTTGACGCAATTCGAAAACTCTCATCTCTTTTTGATGTTGGTTGAAAGTGCATTGAACCTGTATCTTGGAAAACTCGCAACGGCATTTGGATATGAACCAGAGTTTGGAGGGGATTTTGAGTATTCGTCCCCTGTTGATTTTGGCGATCTCCTAACCCACATGTCCTTGGTTCGGGTCGCGGAGGTGTATAACTCAAACGCACAAATGTGCCTAAAAGATTACCTGCAAGAAGGAAATTCACTTTCGCTAGAGGATGCGTATGATTTTCTGAAACATTCAGTTGAACTTGCACCGCCAAGGCATCTGGAACGAGGCCTTGCCCACGCTATGCTTGGCGAATATCACCTGCACTTGGCGCAGCATGAGGAAGCGCTCTCGCAGTTGGAACAAGCCCTGCAAGTGTTAGCGTGCTTAGGAACGGAGGAATGTGTTGAGCATGAAAACCGAGTACGGGTTCTACTTGAAAAGTGCCAACCTCAAAGCGAGTCAGTCAAGTAAGCAAGCCATGATTGAAGAAATATCGAAGTGGATGAAAACCAAAAGAAAAAAGAAATATGCACCACTTCTCGGCTACAAGTATCTGTTTGCGAAATTCGGCGGTCGTGGTTTGTTTTTGATTTACGACGAGCAAACAGGATTGGGGGATTTAGATCGGCAATCCTATGCTGAGTTGTACAGGGAAGCTGAACGGGCGGGATTGAACAAGCCCTTTGTGGTATTTGCAAAATTTGAGTCGTTACATGCAAAGAGCGTTTGTTTCCACAAGGTGTTAAGTAGGTTTTTAGAATAGTTTTGGGGCGAGGAGGTATGAGATCGTGAATAACCAAATAACACTTGGTCAGAAGATCCGCCTCTTCCGTTTGAGGTTGGGGCTTTCGCAAAGAGAATTTGCGAAAGGAATCTGTACTCCCAGTATGATCTCCCAGATCGAGTCGGGTCGTTGCAATCCTTCAAATCACCTGTTGCAGGCGATTGTCGATCGTCTTGGAGTATCCTTATCTGATGTTGTGGAAAACGCCCACTTTAACATGAAGTCCGTCAGTCTGTTTTGGATGGCGAAGACGTTACTATCTCAAAGCAAATTTTCGAGCGCGTTGCAAGTTCTTGATCAACTGGAGGTAGGTTTTTCTGAATTGACGGAAACACCCGACTTCCATTTTCATAGAGCCCTTTGTCTAATAGAACAAGACATTTTGGATGAAGCGCAAACGATGATCTCGTTGCTTGCAGATCCCGTATCAAAACTCAGCGACCGACACTCCTACGCTCGTGCCGAGTACCTTCTTGGACGGATTGAAATGAAAAAACAATACTGGCAAACAGCACAACACCACTTCAACAACACACTGAAAGCCTTGGAGGAAGGGGGGATTTCAGACGATGAAGTAGAGATTTCAGCCTTGATCGGGTTCGCAAAAGCTCAAAAGCACCTTGGAAATCTCCAAGCCGCTTGGGAGACAAACAACAGAGCGATGACCGCTCTTCAACGGATCGGCGACCTTGAGTCACAATGCACTTTGTTACTTGAAATGGCGCAATCCTCTCTCGATCAACAGCAGCCGATTCAGTCTGCCGAATACGCGCAACGCGCTTTGGGTTGTGCACAAGCATTGAACAATCGTTACAACCAGTTGCAAGTGGAGCTTCAGATTGCCAGCACGCAAGCGGCCGCTGGTCAACCAGAACTTGCAGAATTCGCCTTGGAGCGAATTGCGGACGAACTTCTGAAGCTCAACCAATCGACAGAAGCGGGAGTTGCTTTTGCGGAACTATCGAAGGCACGGATGGTAGGCGGGAACCTTGCAAAAGCAGAGGAAGCAAGTCAATTTGCCAAGCAACTGTTGCCGCAAAATCACCATCATTATGCCGAAGCGTTACGTGTGGAGGCATATGTTGCAAAGGAAAACAGGCAATGGGAACTAGCTTTCAAACGGTTCAAACAATCCGCAGACTGCTTTCAGTTGGCGGGGTCACTTGATGAATATGAAGCAACTGCGTTTGAACTTTCGCGTATGTATGCTGAGCATCAGCAAGACGGACTCGCCTATAAGATCCTTGCCGATCTGTGGGCAACCCGTTTTCAAGTTCACAGGAGAAGGGGGCATGTGATCTAATGCAAATACAATCCAAATACCCTGCCTTCATCCAACGCCGTATACGAGCAGGTTTTTCACAAAGACGACTTGCACACGAGTCAGGTCTGAGTTCCCCGTTCATCTCGCAAGTGGAGAACGGGAATCGAAACATTGGACCGGAAGCCGCCAAAGCCATTTGTGAGGTTTTGAAATGCGGATTTGACGAAATCTTCGAGTTAAAACAGAAAGCAGAGGGAGACATACTAGTGACAACGGCTTGACCTCAGAGGTGACACAGTGATGCAAAAAAAGAATATGGACGTGCATGGAAACTTCATTCCTCCTGTAATAACCGGTCGACTTGCCCAAGAAATCCTCAACGAGCTGGCTCGCCCTGCTGGGACTCGACAACTGACAGCCCTCAAGAAAGCCCTGAAAAACCGCGTCGGCAAAAAAGCACCGAAAGCCTAAAAAAGACCCGCCTCACGCGAGGGGGTCTTTTTCTCATTCCGTACAATCAGCCTTCAAACTCTCCACCCAAATCCGCGAGGCCTCGCTCCAGACTTCGCAGGGTTGCAAGATCACAAAACCGGTATCCTCCACCTGACCCTCCAGTCTTGGCGCGTTGACGAGGTTGGTTTGGGGCTCGGGGCAGAAGTAGCCGCTTCGGGCGTCGGCGTTGAAGAGCATCCAGTACTTGTACTTTGTTCCCGCATCGTAGACCAGCCGGACTTGCTCCCGCGTATCGATCAACGCAACGTAATTCCGCCCCGCTTGTGCTTCCGCCGTGTAATGATGATCCAGTGTCGCAAAAAACGGCGACACTCCATCCCGCCTCATCTCTTCTTCCCCACCCGTAAGCTCCACAAACTCCCCCGTCGGCAGCATCCGTTCACTCATCTCGACCCGCTGACCGATCGTCGCTTTCACCACGAGGTCTTGCGCCGAACTCCCCGCCGCAAACGGAGCGTTCAGCGCCGTGTGAAACCCGAGCATGCACGGCATCGCATCATCCCCGCGATTCGCAATCGCGATCTCCTGCGCCAACCCGCGCTCCGACAGCACATACTTCAATCGAAACTCAAACGCATGCGGAAACAGACGATACAGCGCGGCATCGGCATGATTCACGAAGCGCAGTTCCACAAACGCTTCCTGATCCGTCACTCCCGACGCATAAACCTCCCACTCCCGATCATACAGAAAGCCGTGGATGTGATTCCCGTGCTCCGCATCATTGACCGGCCAGCGATACGTCCTCCCCGCCAACTCAAACGTCCCGTCTTCATAGCGGTTTGGCGGGAACAGCACCGGGATTCCGTGAACCACGGGATGCTGACGAAACCACTCCATCCGATCCGGCGCGGGCTCGCAAAGCAATCGGTATCCCCTCTCCGTCTCGCGCAACGACACCAAATTCCCGCCGATGTGCGGCAAGACCACTGCTGTATAGGAAGAGACCGACAGCTCGACCGCCGGTTCTCCGTGAAAGTGCGTTTTTTTGACTGTTGGAGCCTGCTTTTTCAAGTAAGCGTCCTCCCCTGTTTTCACATGTTGACCTTCGAGTTAGTATACCGCTTTTTCCGTTGACTCGCGAGGAAATCCCGTGATATAGTTTCACTGTCGAACCATTAGAATACGGAACGTTGCATAGTCGAACAAGGAGGACGAGATGGAGACCCTACAATTAAAACCGCTGATCGCACGCTACATGACCGCCTCGTTCAACGTGAACCGCATCATGTCAGCCCGTCTGGGAAAGCTCATGCCGGAGAACTTGACCGCCGACCAGCATCAGACGCTGTGCTACATTCATGAACGCGGGATGTGCACGTCTTCGGAGCTGGCCGATACTTTTTTTGTCGGCAAGAGTTCGATCACGGCGATTGTGAAGCGTCTGGTGGAGAAGGACTTGATCGAACGCATCCCCGACGAACGGGACCGCCGTGTGACGTACTTAGCCCTCACCCCCTCCGGCAAACAACTGATGCTCGACGTGCAACTCAAAATCGAGCAGTTGCTGGCGCGGTACATCGGGCATTTTCAAGAGACAGAAATCCTGGCGTTTATCGAGACGTTTGAAAAGCTCGCCCGCCTGCTGATTTCCGAAGAAGAGGAGGTCACCGAGAATTCATGAAGACCATCGTCAAACTCAAATGGCTGTGGCTGCTGCTCTGGATCGCCGCCGCCGTGGGCCTGACGCTCGGCGCTCCGAACATGGAGCAGCTCGTCCATGACAAAGGCCAAATCAACGTCCCCGACGGCTATTCCTCTTCCACCGCCGCCCATCTCCTCGACGAGATGAACAAAGACAAAGGCGCGCAGGACGAATCCGCCGTCCTCGTCTTCCACGACGACAAGGGACTCAGTTCCACGGAACTCGACGATGCCAAGTCCGCCGTGGAATCGATGAAGCAAAACCAAGACCAATACGGCATCACCTCCGTCGTCTCGCACTTCGACACCAAGGAACTGGAGAAAAACATGGTGTCCAAGGACGGCAAGACGGTTATCGTCCTCGTCAACTTCAGCATCAAGGACCGCACGCCGGCCGAAGCGCGCGACGCGCTGAACAAAGCCGTCGCAAACGTCAAAGTCGAGCACTACTACACCGGCAACCTGCTGATCAACGAAGACGTCATTCAAAGCTCGCAAGACGGCCTGAAAAAAACGGAATGGATCACCGTGGTGTTCATTCTCGGCATCCTCTTGCTGGTGTTCCGCTCGCTGGTCGCTCCGTTTATCCCGCTGGTCACCGTAGGGATTTCCTACGTCGTGGCGCAGTCGGTCGTCGCGTTTTTGGTCGATCTGTTCAACTTCCCGCTTTCGAACTTCACGCAGATCTTCATGGTCGCCGTCATGTTCGGGATCGGGACCGACTATTGCATCCTCTTGATCTCCCGTTTCAAAGAAGAACTCGCGCACGGGCATGACCGCCTGAACGCAATCTTGAACACCTACCGCACTGCGGGACGCACCGTGTTCTTCTCCGGTCTCGCCGTGCTCGTCGGGTTCGTCTCGATCGGCTTCTCGCAGTTCTCGCTCTACCGTTCGGCGGTCGCCGTCGCGGTCGGCGTGGCAGTGCTGCTGCTCGCGCTGATCACGCTGGTTCCGTTCTTCATGGGCGTGCTTGGCACGACGATTTTCTGGCCGTCCAAGGGATCGCTTGAACACAAGCAAAGCAAAGTCTGGGGCGCGGTCGGCAGTTTCTCGCTGAAACGCCCGCTCTGGGCGATCGTGATCCTCGCCGTGATCATCGTGCCGTTTCTCACTGCGTACAAAGGCTCGACTTCCTTCAACTCGCTGGAGGAACTCGGCGACAAGTACGATTCCGTCAAAGCGTTCAACGCGATCTCGAACGGATTCGGCCCCGGCGAATCGATGCCGTCCAAAGTGGTGTTAAAAGTCGACAAACCGATGGACACCTCGGCGGGCCTCGCCACCGTGGAGCAAGTCTCCCGTGAACTGCTCCAAGTCGACGGCGTCAAAGCGGTTCGCAGCGCCACCCGCCCGAGCGGCGATGCCGTCGAAGAATTCGGCATCCCGAAACAAGCGGTGCAACTGGGCGACGGACTCGGTCAAGGCACCGACGCGCTCGGCCAGATCAACAAGGGCCTGACCGACGCTTCCAAAGCGCTCAGCGACAACGCGCCGAAACTCAACCAAGCGGTGACCGGCGCCAACCAGTTGATCGACGGCACCAACGCGCTGAAATCGGGCGTCTCGCAACTGTCCGACGGCTTGAAACAGATTGAAAAAGGTCTCCAAGACGGCTCCGTCGGCGCGGCAGACCTCAGCAAAGGATTGAAACAAGCCAAAGCGAGCGCCGATCAACTCGCGACGGCGTCTCAAGATCTGCTGAGTCACTACAATGAAGTGGGCTCCGGCCTCGCGCAGATTTCCCAAGCGTATGAAGGCGTTGCCCAGCAGACGGCAGGTCTCGCGCAGGGGCTTTCCAGCGTCGGAACCGGCCTGAACGCCGTCGCGCAAAAGCACCCGGAACTGCAAACAGACCCGGACTTCCTCAAAGCGCAAGGCACGCTCACCGGCTTGCAAACCGGCGCGGCGCAATTGAACGACGGACTCACGAAGCTCAACCAGCAGCTCGCGGGTGCCATCAAAGGTCTGAACGATGTCAACACGGGCTTCCAACAAGCCGTCGACGGGCAAAAAGCGCTGTCGGACGGACTGAAGAAGCTCGCCGACGGGCTTGACCAACTGCAAGCGGGCATCGCCCAAGCGGCAGACGGCCAAGGCCAGATCGTCACGAAACTGCCGAGCGTCACCAGCGGTTTCGACCAGCTGACGACCGGCCAGAAACAGCTGGCGAACGGCTTCAAAGATTTGAACTCGCAACTAGGCCTTCTGACCGACGGCTTGAACAAGTCCGCAGACGGACTCAGCCAAGTCTCCGGCGGTCTGAAAACGGCAGACGACTATCTGAAGGAACTCTCGTCCAACCCGAACGCCGACCTCTCCGGCTGGTACATCCCGGACGAAGCGCTCAAGGACGCAGACTTCCAAAAAGCGCTGGATACCTACATGTCCAAAGACCGCAAGACGGTCACGTTCGACGTGGTGTTTGACGGCAACCCGTACGCTGTCGACACGTTGAAAAAAGTAGACGGTCTGCAAGACGCCGTCGCACGCGCGCTCAAAGGCACCGACTATGCGGGCGCCACGTACGCGGTCAGCGGCGTCACCTCGATCAACAACGACTTGAAAAACATCTCGGCAAGCGACTATTCCCGCACGCTGATGATGATGTTGATCGGCATCGGGATCATCTTGGTGCTGATGTTCCGCTCGATCGTCATGCCGCTGTACATCTTGGCGTCGCTGATGTTGACGTACTACACGTCGATGGCGATCGCGGAAGTGATCTTCGTCCGCCTGCTCGGACACACGGGCATCTCGTGGGCGGTTCCGTTCTTCGGGTTCGTGCTCTTGATGGCGCTTGGGGTCGACTACTCGATCTTCCTCATGGACCGCTTCAAGGAATACCGTCACCTGAAGCCGACCGAAGCGATTTTGCTCGCGATGAAGAATATGGGCGGCGTCATCATCTCGGCGGCTGTCATCTTGGGCGGGACGTTCGCGGCGATGCTGCCGTCGGGCGTCATGTCGCTCCTGCAGATCGCGACGATCGTGCTCTGCGGCCTCGCGCTCTACGCGCTCGTCATGCTCCCGCTGTTCGTCCCGGTCATGGTTCGCATGTTCGGCGAAGCGAACTGGTGGCCGTTCATGGGCAAACCGAAAGAAGCGAAGCAGCAGAAGCAAGTCGAAGCCATCCTGTAAAAAAACGAACTGTCACCAAAAAAGCCTTCGTCCGGGTTTTCACCGAACGAAGGCTTTTTGGTTTTTACTAGTGCGTGACATACGTCCCGAAGTCATCGTACGAAGACTTGTCGGCGTGGCACCTTCGAACGCATCGCCGACTCCCTCGAAGACCTCATCCGCCAGTTTCAACCGAGCGTGCCTTCATCAACATGATGGATAGGCATGATGAACCCGTTTCGGAAAAACAAAGAGACATCCCCGGCGCGGGAATGTCTCTCGTTTGGTCTACGGCCCCGTAGTCCCCGATGTACTCGGAGCAGGACGGAAATGGCGCTCCTGTTCCACTACGACTTTCTCGGGGTGAAGCACTTTGTAATACAGCGCAGTTCCGCCGACGGCGGCGACTGCAATGAGGACGCCCAGCAGCGACAGGGCAAACTTCACTTTTTTCATCCGCAACTCTCCCCTTTCCGCCGTCCTACAGCATGTGCAGGAGCGCGCCTGCCGCAAAGACGAACGCGAAGCCGATGTGGTACAGTTTCACGCGCTTGATCTTCTGCTTGTCCGCCAGCTTCTTGTCAAAAAAGACCCCGAGCAGCGTCAAGACGACCAGCACGCCCCACGAAATCCACCCCGTATACACTTCAAACGTCTTGTTCGTCGACACGAACAGGTAGTACAGCCCGTGCGCCGTGACGGTGACGAGCGTGATCCAGCCAAACACGATGTGATTTTTGCGCAGGAACAGGATGGCTTGCCGGGTCAGTTCGAAGTCGGGCAGTTTCCGTTTTTTCATCTCGACGTAGATTCTGCGCGCCACCCAGATTGCGATCGCCGCTCCGCCCACGATCATGCCGAAAACGCCGTTCTGATTGCTCAACCCGCGAAATGGAAAGTCCGATGCCGTTTGACCGGACAGGAAATACACATACAGCGCGTACAACGCATAGATGCCGAACACGAAAGCAGTCCCTCGTGCCACCCATGACAGGACCAACGAAATTGGTTTCATCCTCTCGACTCCCCGTTTTCTCTGTATTATTATATTGAATAGTTTACCCGATTCTGATGAAAACTCCTTGAAAAACGAGCTTTTTCTTGTTTTGTGATACACTCTACATACAGAAAGAAGGGTGCGGGGTGTACAGATGGTGGATGCGATTTCAGGTTTCTTGAATTGGGAAACGGGGGCGACGGTGCTGCCGCTGTTGGATTTGGTCTTTGCGCTGGCGATCGTGTTCCTGGAGCGGCGCAACGTCAGCACGACGTGGGCGTGGATTTTGGTGATGGCGTTTCTGCCGGTGGTCGGGTTCATCCTCTACCTGTTCCTCGGCCAAAACCTCGCCCGCAAGCGCGTGTACAAAATGGAGCGCTACATGGCGGAGCGCTTTCAAACTCTCGCGCGCGACCAAGCGCGGCTGCTCTCCGACCCCGACCACAGGGACCGTGAAGCGTCCGTGTATCTGCACGACTTCGGCTCGCTGATGCACTTGAACTTGCAGAGCAACTTCTCGTTTCTCTCCCGCAACAACGAAGTGCGCGTCTTCACCACGGGCAAGGAGAAGTTCGACCACCTCTTCCAAGCGATCGCAGAGGCGCGGGAGCACATCCACCTTCTCTACTACATGATCAAAAAAGACCGCGTCGGCACCGCCCTGCTCAACCTCTTAGAAAAAAAAGCCCGCGAAGGCGTCGAGGTTCGCATCATCTACGACCACGTCGGTTCCGGGGGCCTTTCCAAAAAAGCATTTCGCAAAGTCACCCGCGCGGGCGGCGAAGTGAGGCCGTTTTTCCCCTCGCGGATTCCGTACTTGAATTTGCGGATCAACTACCGTAACCATCGCAAAATCGCCGTGATCGACGGCAAGATCGGCTTCATCGGCGGTTTCAACATCGGCGACGAGTACTTGGGCCTCGACCCGAAGCTGGGGTTCTGGCGGGACACGCACTTGGCGGTGGAGGGCAATGCGGTGTATCGCTTGCAGGCGCAGTTTTTTCTCGATTGGAACGCGGCGTCCAACCAGGAGATCGAGTTGCCGGACCGCTACTTCCCCGACATCGAAACGTCCGGGCAGACCACGATCCAAATTGTCTCCAGCGGCCCGCACTCGAATCTCGCGCACATCAAAAACGCCTACTTGAAACTGATCTACGCCGCCAAGGAGAGCATCTACCTGCAAACGCCGTACTTCGTGCCGGACGACGATGTGATGAACGCGCTGCGCATCGCCGCGCTCTCCGGCGTCGATGTCCGCATCATGTTCCCCCGCAAAGCGGATCACTGGATCGTGCACATCGCGTCGCTCTCGTACCTCGGCGAGCTGCTGGAAGCGGGCGTCACCTGCCATCTCTATGAAAACGGGTTTCTGCACGCCAAAACGATCGTCGTCGACGGCGCGGTGGGCGTGGTCGGCACGTGCAACATCGACCACCGCAGTTTCCACCTCAACTTTGAGATCGGGGCGTTTCTGTACGACAAGTTGGAGGCGGAGAAGTTGAAGCAGATCTTCGAAGCCGACTTGGCGAGCTGCTCGACGTTCACCTTCCAAGACTACGCCGCCCGCTCTCCGCTTTCCAAGTTCGGGGAGTCGTTGGCGAGGTTGCTGTCTCCGCTGTTGTAACTTCCTATAAAAAAGGCACCCGGCTCTCGGCAGGGTGCCTTTTGCTTTACTCGCTCTTCAACGTGTGGTTCAGGTCCCAGTTGATCCCGAACTTGTCGGTCAACTTGCCGTACAGAGCGCCCCAGAACGTCTTGCCCAGCGGCATGAACACGCTGCCGCCGTCTGCGAGGACGTTGAACGCGTGGTTGACAGCCTCTTCGGAGTCGAACTCAACGGCCAGCGAGACGGAGTTGCCTGCGACCACGTCGCGGTCGGCGTCGGAGAAGTACAGGAAGTTGTCGCCGCCGAACTTCACACGGCCGTGGATGACTTTGTCTTCCCAGCCTTCCGGGATCTGCATGCCCGGCGCGCCGCTGTAGCGGTCCAGTTGCACGATTTCGCCTTGCAGGGCTTTGGCGTAGAAGTTCATCGCTTCTTCGGTGGTGCCTTGGAACGTCAGGTACGGGATCACATTCATCTGTCGGAACCCTCCAAGTATGTAACAAGAATGAATCTAATTATACTTGGAAATCAGCTTGGGGGGCAACTGCGGGTTGGGGTGTTTTTTTCAAGCGTCGGAGGTTTGCTTTCAGTCTCCAGATCACGAGTCCCGTCACCATGAAGAACAGCGGCAGCAAGCCGATCAGCACGTACAGCACTTTCGAGAACACCCCGCCCCAAGAAGCGAAATGCAACCCGCGCTTCCAACGCTGATAGAGCGTGATGCCTGCGTGCGGGTTCGTTTTGTGCAACACCTGCCCCGTGTACGGATTCACATACGCCGTGGCGTTGCCGATGTCCGCCGGGTTGTACCCTTCCTCCAAACTCACCGTCACCGCTTGCTTGCCGTCCGTCGGGAGTTTCAAGTTCATCCACTTCGCTTCGGGATACGCCCTCTGCACATTCTCAAGCAGTTGCCCCGCCGGCAGGGCGCTCCCCTCCGCTTTCACCTGCGTCGCCGATTTCGGCACCGCCTCTTGCGTCGGGCTGCCAAACCAGCCGAACACGAATTTGTCGAGCGTGAAGGCTGTCCCGGTCAATGCCAACACCAGCAAAAACGGCACCGACACGATCCCGAGCGACTTGTGCAAATCCCGGTTGAACATCAATTTGCCCTTGGTGCGCACGATCCGAAAGCCCAGCGCAAAGCGGCGAACGCCCGGCCACCACAAGTACGCGCCCGTGCCGAGCACGACGATCAAACCGACGCCCATCACGGCGTTGACGTACTGCGCCGTCTGTCTGCCGAACAGGTCGCCGAGCAACAGATAACGATGCAGTTTCAAAGTAAGATTCACAAACTTCGCGCCGGCTCCCGATTGTCCCAACACGTTGCCGGTGCCGGGATCGAGATAGAGTTCGCGCTGCGCCTCGCCTTTTTTGGAAAGGCGGACATGATAGCGGCCGTTCGCCATCTCCGGCGACTCGATCTGGTCGACATGATACTCCGGATACAGCGCGGCGGTCTTCGCCAGCACGACTTCCACCGATACGCGCCCCGGCGTCGTCTCATATAACTCCGGATTGACCCACTTCTGAATGTCCTCGCGCAACACCAAGACACTCCCCGTCAAACAGATCAACACAAAAAACAATCCGACAACCAAACTTACCCACAAGTGCAGTTTTACCATCCACTTCCGCACGAACGCTCACCTCGATATTGTAATAGTGATAATCATTCTCAGTTACGATGTCAGAATAACCGTATCACAATTTAGTTGTCAATACCGCAATTCCCAAAATTTTTTCTTGACGGGGGTGGGGGGAACTGATAAATTGAGCGTGTAAGTGATAACGATTATCATTACCAATACCATCACACGAGGGGGACTCCTCCAATGACTCATATGAAAAAACGCACGAAGACTTTGATCGGCCTCACCCTGTTCACCTCTCTTGCGCTGGCAGGCTGTTCTTCTGCGCAAGACGCTGCCGCTCCGGCAACCGATAAGAAAGATTCCGCCGCACAAACGCAAGCCCAAGCGGTCGATCTGAAGCAACCGATCGCCGACTACCGCACGTATGTCATCGAGCAAGCGGACGCGCTGATCGCTTCCACCACTCAATTCGTGAACGCCGTCAAGTCGGGCAACATCGAAGAAGCGAAAAAACTCTATGCGCCGACCCGCCAGTACTACGAGCGCATCGAGCCGATCGCCGAAGCGTTCGACAACCTCGACCCGGACGTCGACGCCCGCGAGAACGACGTTGACGCATCGGAGTGGAAAGGTTTCCATAAGATCGAGAAAGCGCTCTGGGAAGCGAACACCACCAAGGGCGAAGAGCAAACCGCCGACGAGCTCCTCTCCAACGTCCAGTTGCTGCGCGCCAAAGTGGAAACGGCAGACATCGAACCGGCGCTGTTCGTAACCGGCCCGGTCGAACTGCTCAACGAAGTGTCCGCCACCAAAGTCACCGGCGAGGAAGAACGCTACTCGCACACCGACCTCTACGATTTCGCGGCGAACGTCGAAGGCGCTGACAAGATCTTCACCCTGCTCCAATCGACCCTGAAAGCGCACGATGCGCAACTGACCGACACGATCGCGTCCCGCTTTGCCGATTTGAACAACGCGCTTTCCAAGTACAAAAAAGACAGCGGCTATGTCTCGTACACGGAACTGAGCAAGGAGCAAACCAAAGAACTCAGCCAAGCGGTCGACGCGCTTGCCGAACCGCTTTCGCAGATGGGCACCGTTCTGGGGGCGAACAAGTAATGGAAACCAAAAACGACTTCCAGAAGGAACCCCAAAACAACTCCCAAACGGAACCGAAACTCAGCCGTCGTCAATTGTTGAAGATGGCCGGGGTCGGCGGCGCCGGACTTCTCCTCGGAGGAGCCGGCGTCGGTTCGTTGTTCGCCACGGGCGCGGTCGGCGCGGCATCTTCCACCGCTACGGCGCAACCGGCTGCCGACATCTTG
Source organism: Tumebacillus flagellatus (assembly GCF_000714935.1). Lineage (GTDB taxonomy): Bacteria > Bacillota > Bacilli > Tumebacillales > Tumebacillaceae > Tumebacillus > Tumebacillus flagellatus. The sequence continues at coordinate 171,549 of NZ_JMIR01000002.1, read as the reverse complement.
CCTTTTTACGGGAAATATCAACAGGGCATCGTCACGCCGCAGCAGGACTTCTTCCACTTCGCGGCGTTTGACATCATCGCGAAGAAACGATCGGACGTGCGCGCGCTGTTTGAAAAATGGACGGACGCCGCCGCCCGCATCACGCAAGGGCAACCGGTGGGCGACGAGTCGAACAACCAGCATCTCCCGCCGACCGATACCGGCGAAGCGATCGGGTTGACCGCGTCGAAGCTGACGATCACGTTCGGCGTGGGCCCGACGCTGTTTACGAAGGACGGAGCCGACCGCTTCGGTCTCGCGTCGAAGCGTCCGGCTCCGCTTGCGGACCTGCCCGCCTTCTCCGCAGATGAATTGCAGGCGGAGTGGTGCGGCGGGGACATCGGCGTGCAAGTGTGCGCGAACGATCCGCAGGTGGCGTTCCACGCCATTCGCAACTTGGCGCGGATCGCGCGCGGCTCGGCGGTGATCCGCTGGAGCCAAGCCGGTTTCCAACGCACCGAGCGTGCGGCGGCGAAACCGGGCACGGCGCGCAACTTGATGGGCTTCAAGGACGGCACGGGCAACCCGGATGTCAACGACGACGCCGCGATGAACGACGTCGTGTGGGTGCAGCCGTCGGAAGGGCCGGCTTGGATGACGAACGGCTCGTACATGATCGTCCGCCGCATCCGCATGCGCATCGAAGAGTGGGATCGCTCGACGCTCCAAGACCAAGAAGCGACGTTCGGGCGCGCCCGCATCTCGGGGGCACCGCTGGGCGGCACCGACGAATTCGAGAAGCTCGATCTGGATAAAAAGGACGCATCCGGCAAGCCGCTCATCCCTGTCGATTCGCATGTGGCGTTGGCGCACGGCGACGGGAAAGTGCGAATTCTGCGCCGTTCGTACTCGTATACAAACGGGATTGACGCGAAGACGGGGCAGTTGGACACGGGGTTGTTTTTTGTCTGTTTCAACCGCGACCCGCGCAAGCAGTTTGTGCCGATGCAACAACGGCTTGCCAAGAACGACCGCTTGAATGAATACATCGTGCATGTGGGCAGCGCGGTGTTTGCGTGTCTGCCGGGCGCTTCGGCCGGAGGGTTTCTCGGCCAAGAACTGTTTTAGGAGGAGGATGTCACATGGCGAACTTCAGATCGCGCCTGTTAGGGTTTGTGCTGGCGCTGTTGCTGGTGCTCGGCGTGTCGGGTACGGCAATCCCGGCATTGGCGGCCGACCCGCTGCTGCCGCTGGTCGGCAACGCGCTGACGCAAGCGAAGGCCGGAAACTGGCAAGCGGTGAACTCCGACCTGCAGCAGTTTGAAACGACCTGGCAAGGGCTTTCCGCGCAACACCCGGAAGCCGCGCAGAAGAAAATCAACGACGCCCTCGCCGCCGCCAAACAAGCGGCACGCGGCGCATCGCCCGATCCGTCAGCGGTCAACACGGCGCTGGCGAACTTGGCCAAAGCGACCGACGCGCTGGCGGATGACCAAGCGGCGGCGGGCAACGACGGCACGGCTGTCGTGAAAAAACTCGAAGGCTACCTTCAGCAAGCACAGACGGCTTTGGAGCAAGACGATCTGGCGAAGGCCAAGAGCCAATACAAGCTGTTCGACAACAACTGGACGAAAGCGGAGTCTGCGATTCGCAACCAAGACTTCGCGATCTATTCGAAGTTTGAAACGCACCGCACGCTGGCGACCGTCGCGCTCAACGCCGAGACGGTGGACAAAGCGAAGGCGAAATCGGCTCTGCAAAACTTGTTGCAAGACGCGGACAACTTTCTGAACAGCGCCGCGAACGGCAACGCTTCCGCTTTAAACGGGAACGCTGCAAACAGCACCGCTTCAGACGTCACGCTCTCCGACGCGATCGCTCTGCTGACTGACGCAAACTCGGCACTGCAATCCGGCGACGCCGCGTCTGCCTCCGACAAAGTCCAGCAGTTCATCACGCTTTGGCCGTCTGTCGAAGGCGCGGTCTCTGCCCGCTCGGGGCAAGCGTACAGCGAGACGGAAACCAAGATGACGCAAGCTCTGCAAGACCTCACTTCCACCCCGCCGAACACCGAATCGGCCGTGAGCGTCTTGCAATCCATGATCACGCAACTCCAACCCTTCGCCGACCGATCTCACTACACCGCATGGGATGCGGGTATCATGCTGTTCCGCGAAGGATTGGAAGCCCTGCTCGTCGTCGCCGCTCTGCTTGCGTTCCTTCAACGCACCGGAAACCGCAACAAGCAAAAATGGATTTGGGCCGGCGTCGGCTCCGGCCTCGGCGTCTCCGTCGTGTTCGCGGGGATCATGTCCCTGTTCTTCTCCTCGCTCACCGCAGGCGGCAACCGCGAAGTGATCGAGGGCGTCACCGGCCTGATCGCCGTCGTGATGATGTTCACCGTCGGCGTCTGGCTGCACAGCAAATCCAGCTCCAAAGCGTGGAATTCCTACATCTCCACGCAGATGAGCGCAGCGCTTGCGGGCGGCAGTCTCTGGTCACTGGCGCTGATCTCCTTCCTCGCGATTGCGCGCGAAGGCGCCGAGACGATTCTCTTCTACCTCGGCATGGCGGCTTCCATTGAAAAAACGCAACTGTTCCTCGGCATCGGCGTCTCGCTCGCCGTGCTCTTGCTGATCGGGTTTGCCATCTTGAAATTCGCGGTGCGCATCCCGCTCAAGCCGTTCTTCAGCGTCGCGTCTCTGCTGATCTACTACATCGCCTTCAAGTTCCTCGGGCAATCTGTGCACGTCCTGCAGATCCAAGACTGGTTCTCCGTGCACACTCTTGCCGGCTTCCCGACTTGGGAGTGGCTCGGCCTCTACCCGACGTGGGAAACGACGGGAGCACAAGTCCTGCTCATCGTGCTCATCCTCTTGACCACCACGTGGAACAACCGCCGACAATCGGTCAGCGCCCACGCGTAACCACATAGTAGTAGAAAAAACGTCCTCTCCGCCTATTCAGGAGAGCGGCGTTTTTTTCTGCATCAGGAAAAGTTGTACTTTTCTTAATTTTCATATAGCATAGTAACTATATAAGAAGAAAAACAAAGGGAGGAATGCACAAATGAAACAGCGAAAAGCATGGAAGCGCGTCTTGGTCACCGCCTTGGTGGGCATGGGGGTACTCGGCTTGATGAGTCCCGCAGGTCCGGCGGGTGCGACGGGCGCTGCACAATCGAAAGGGGCAACTTCGATGAAATCCACCGTCCTCGACGTCAAAGCCTTCCGAGAAATCCCCAATTTCTCGACCGGCTCGCAGTCCGGGTTAATCGTCTCTTCGTCCGGCCTCACGCTCGACCCGAACGCGCTGCTCTCCGGCACCGACACGCTTGGCCGCTACAACGGCGGCGCGTATCAATACGGGCAATTCACATCCGACCCGATCTCCGTGAACTTCACGGAAGCGATTCCTTCGATTCAAGCCAATACCGCTCCGAACACGTGGACGGAAGTGGAACTGAGCGCCCAAGTGAACGGCGTTTGGACGAAATGGTACAGCATGGGGGTGTGGCTGCAAGGCGATCTGCCGTTCAAGCGCCATTCCGTCAACGGCCAAGGAGACACCAACGGCACCGTCTACACCGACACGCTCTCGCTCGCCAAATCCGCAACGGCGGTCAAAGCGCGCGTCACCCTCTTCACCACCGATCCGGGCGCGACGCCGACGGTCCGCGCGCTTGGCATCACGTTCTCGAACGGCAAGGACACGGCGGGCACCGTTGCGAGCACGGGCCTCGTCAGCGATTTGCCGGTGCCCAAGCGTTCGCAGATGGTCTTCCCGAACGGCGGCGAAGTTTGGTGCTCTCCGACTTCCACCTCGATGGTCATGGCGTACTGGGCAAACGTCACGGGCAATTCCGCTCTGAACCAAACCGTTCCGACCGTCAAGGACGGCGTGTGGGATTACACGTACAACGGCGCGGGCAACTGGCCGTTTAACACGAACTACGCGTCTTCGTTCGGGCTCAACGGCAAAGTGGCGCGCATGAGCTCGCTGGCGGAACTGGAGCAATGGACGCACGCGGGCGTTCCGGTCGTCGTCTCCGTCGCGTACAAAAAAGGCCAACTCGACGGCTCGCCGATCCCGAGCACGTCCGGTCACCTCTTGGTCGTGCGCGGCTTTGACGCGAACGGCAACGTCTTGGTCAACGATCCGGCGGCCGCATCGGACGAAGCGGTCGGCATCACGTACAACCGCTTGCAGTTTGAAACCTGCTGGCTCGGCAACTCCAACGGCACCGCGTACTTGATGTACCCGCAAGGCTGGGCGATCCCGTCCAGCAACGGCCACTGGTAAGCAAGCAAAGTGAAGGGCTCCCGCGATGTTGCCGGGAGCCCTTTTTCCTTAAATTTCGATATCGATATCCCTCACCGGCAGAATAAAGCCCCCTTCCCGTGGAGAGAAGAGGGCCATTTTCATGCGATTACGGTTGCACAATGTCCACGTCGCTTGCTTTGACGAACGCGATGCGGTGGTTGAAGGAGATTTGATAGAACTCATCCTTGCCTTTGACGACTTGGTAGGTCTCCGGCAGGTTGAACAGTTTGGCGTAGAAGTAGTCGGACGGCACAGTGCCGGCCGAGACGTAAACTTGGCCTGCGGTCACGTTGTATTGCAGCGGGTTGTTGACCGCTCTCGGAATGCCCGCTGCCGCAAACGCTTCCGCCTCCGGATACGCGGTGCCGTAGACCGGGATCGAGGTTTTGCCCGCTTTCGGCGTGACGAGGATGCCGCGGCCCGGCGTGGTGTTGGAGTTGGACGGATTGTAGAACCAGGCTTTTTGCGCGCCGTACCAGATCGCGGTCCAGTCGCCCTGTTGATCGGCTTTGTAGAACGTTTGGCCGATCGTCGCTTTGTCGCCCCAGTCGGAGATCTGCGTCGTGCCCGGAACGCCCGCCGCATGCAGTGCCGGGTCGCTCAGCAGCGGCGCGTCAAAACTCGGTGCTTGGTAGAGGTAGAGGAAGTTCGACGGCTGCGGGTCGAGCACTTGCGAGCCGTAAAGCACCGGCGACGGTTGGTTTTTCGAGAAGTGCGGGTTGATCGTAACGATCGGGTTGTTTTGCTTGTCGCGGTTGTGCGCGTTTCCGTTGCTCGGGTTGATCGGTGCGCCCAGCAGATCGAAGTAGTGCGACCAATCCCAGTACGCGCCCGGGTCCCAGTGCATCGAACGCTGGGTGGCTTGCGAAGTGCCCGGCAGGTCGTCATGGCCGAGGATGTGCTGGCGGTCGAGCGGAATGTCGTATTTTTTAGCAAGGTATTTCACGAGTTTCGCCGAAGCGTGGTACATTTGCTCGCTGTACCAAGCGCCGCCCTCTGCGGCGATCCCGCCGTGCTCGATGCCGATCGAGTGCGAGTTGATGTACCAGTTGCCCGCTTGCCACGCCACGTCTTTCGGGTTGACCATCTCGGTCACTTGACCGTCGACGTTGTTGACGACATAGTGCGCGGACACATACGACTTCGAGAGGAACGTGGAGATGCCCGCTTCGTACGTGCCTTCGATGTCGTGGATGATGATGTAGCGAATATCGTCCCCGTCTGCTTGACGGTTGCCGATGTCATAGTTGCCGTAGTCGGTTTGGCTTGCCGAGAACTGCTGGTACAACGCCGGAATTTCACGGCATTCGAGACCGTTCGGGCAGTCGGTGCCGGTTTTCTTCGCGTTGCGCAGGTGCAGGGAGTTCGCGGTGGTTTTGTTCGGGGTGACCGCATCGGCGGCGAGCGTCACCGTTTGACCTTCCGGCGTGGTGCGCGCTTGGCCGGTTTGGATCGTCGCGTACACGTCGTCCGCGAAGTCTTGCGCGATTTCGTCGAGGTCGGAGCCGCTGTATTTCGCCACCGCGCCGTACCAATCCGCCGCGTCGGACGGCGTGTTGCCGACTGTTTCGCGCGCGTATTGCGCGAGCAACGCCGCGCCGCCGCGGACGTTTTCGGTCAGGTCGGTTTTCAGAACCTCGGTGTTCGTGCCAAGCAGTACGGCTGCCGCGTCGAGGGTGTTGACCGACGGGTCGTTGTTCGCCGGGAGAGCAGGGGTCGCTTCCGTCGCAGCGCTTTCATCGCCCGTTTCGCCGCGCGCGGAGAGGTCTGCTTGCCCGAGATGGGTCAAGTGCATCACGCCGTAGCCGCCGGAGAGCGACGGTTGGCCAAGATGTTGTTCCCAGCGCGATTCGTTGTAGGCGACCGACATCAAGACGTTCAGCGGAACGCCGAACTCTTGCGACGCGTTTTGGAAAGCGGTTTGCAACGCATCCGGACCTTGCTCTTGCGTGTCGGCGGCACCTGCTTGAGCTTGGGTTGCGGACGGCAATGTGGACGGGACCACCAACAAACCCGCCATCAGCACCGCGAGAAACATCGGACGACGCTTCGACATGGATGAAACCTCCTCTATCTCTTCTGGAAAAACTATTTGTCAAAATTTTATAGAAATAAATTAGGTTCGTCAATAAACAAATTGGGACTCGAAATGACAAATAAACCGTTTATTCCGACCTTCGAATCTCTGGAACGACTTCTAGAAGAACCGCCTCGGTTGCGGGACGGTTCTTTTTTTATGAGTGAATCCAATTGCGTTTGAGGCGGTAGCGGCGGTAGAGATACGCGCGCACCATGTGGTCGAGCCCGATGCAGAGCCAGACGCCGGAGAGTTCCAAGTGGAACCCGTAGAGCAGAACCGGGATGAAGATCAGGCGCACGCCCCAGACGCCGAGGATTGTCACCCACATCGTGTACGTGGAGTTGCCGCCCGCTTGGATCGCCGCGCAGTCGATCAAGTTTGCGGCGAAGAACGGTTGGCAGAAGATATAGAGAAAGAGCACGAGTGTCAGGTCGTGGAGGACGCGAGGGTCGTCGGTGAACCAACGCCCGATCCAAGGACTGAGCGCCCAGAATAGCAGGGTCGCTGCTGTCATCGAGACTGCCGCACCGAGAAAGCCTTGGCGGCGAATGGCATCCAAGCGGGATTGCAAGACGGATAGATCCATGCTTTCGGCTGCACTGGACGCACCGGATTCACTGGATTCATCAGTCTCTCTCGATTGTTTCGCTTCCCCAATCGACTTCCCCATCGCCACAGTAACGCCCGTGGCGAGTCCGTCTCCCAACAGGGAGATAAACCCGGCCAACGTATTCGCGATGTTGTTCGCCGCATACGGCTCTGTCCCCATGCGGACGACGAAGCTCAGGTACACCACTTGCCCGCCTCGCTTGAACAGCCGCTCCGTGACCGCCGGAACCGCAAAGCGCAACCATTTCGCCAGCATCCCCCGCGAGAGCCGCAAATCCGACCTCGTAGGCAAAAACCCCCTCGCCCGCCACCAATATTGAAGCAACACCAAAACCTGCACTCCCAGATACGCCAGCCCCGCCCCCGCCAATCCCAACTTCAAGCCGAAGATCAGCAACGCATCGAGCCCCGCATGCAACAGATTCATCTGCAAGCCGATCTTGAGCGGCGTTCTCGTGTCCCCCCGCGCCCGAAAGCAAGCCGCCAGCATCGTATGCAGCGCCAGAAACGGCGTCGACCCGAACACCAAGCAAAAGTACGGCCTCGCCGCCGCCGTCAACTCCTCCCCCGCTCCTGCCAGATGCAACAGCGGCGCCGCGAGCAGCAGACAGAGTAGCGAAACCGTCACTCCGACCCCGCCGCCGAGCACGAGTCCGTGCCAGACGAGAGAGCGGGCGGCAGAGGGGGTTTTTTCCGAAGCGGTGCGCGAGAGAAACACGGTCATCGTCACGCCCAGCGCGTTGAGCACCGAAAGCAACACGACGCTGAACATCGCCGTCACGCCCACCGCGTTGATCGCGAGCAAGCCAAGCCGCGCCACAAACAGCGCATCCACAGCGGCGAGCACATTCTGAAGCAACAGTTCGCCGATCACAGGCAAAGACAGGCGGTAGAGTCGCACTTTCATTCCTCCCTTGTGCTTCTCATTGTGGAGAAAACGCCCTGTAACATCTAGACTGTGATTTCAAAATTTGATACACTGATGATTGAGGACTGTGTAAAAATCGAGGAGTCACCCCCGGCGGGCGACTCCTTTTTTGACTTAACCACGACATCAAAGGAGCGACACGCATGTCCAATTCGAATCATCCGCAGCACCCGCACGGCTTGCACACCGATTTTTCCAAAGACATGACGTACGGCGACTACTTGCAGCTCGACAAAGTCCTGGACGCTCAGCAACGCCTCTCCGGGCATCATGACGAGATGCTGTTCATCATCATCCACCAAGCCAGCGAGCTCTGGATGAAGCTGATCCTGCACGAGATGAACGCCGCCCGCGCTTCCATCTTGCAAAACAACTTGGAGCCCGCGTTCAAGATGCTCTCCCGCGTCTCGCGCATCCAACAGCAACTGATCCAATCCTGGGATGTGCTCTCGACGCTCACCCCGTCGGAATACATGGAGTTTCGGGACAAATTGGGCCGCTCGTCCGGCTTCCAATCCTACCAAAACCGCCTGATCGAGTTCATGCTCGGCCGCAAGAACGCCGCCACGCTCGGCGTCTACCAACACCAAGCGGAACTCTACTCCGTCTTGCAAGCGGCGCTGAACGAGCGCTCCATCTACGACGCCGCGATCTGGGCGATGTCGGAACGCGGATTGGAAGTGGATGAAACGGCTCTTCACCGCGACTGGTCGCAAGAGTACCAGCACAACGACAGCGTGCAGAAAGCGTGGCTGGAAGTCTACCGCAACGTCGACAAGTACTGGGACCTCTACGAACTCGCGGAGAAGCTCGTCGACATCGACAACCGCCAGCAACAGTGGCGCTTCAACCACATGATCACCGTTGAGCGCGTCATCGGCTTCAAGACCGGCACCGGCGGCTCGGCGGGCGTCGAGTATTTGAAACGGGCGCTCGACCACCGCTTCTTCCCGGAGCTGTGGAGCTTGCGCACCGAACTGTAAGACCTGAGAGACCCGTTTGTAAAAAACGACCCTGCCGCTTTGGGGCGAAGCGCCTCGCGACAGGGTCTTTTTTTCTTGCTATTCGCGGGAAGATTCTGTCATTATGGAAGCAAAAGGAGGGATCGCGTTGCAACCTGCCGTACACCAGACCAAAAGCTTACGCCGCTGGTGGCCCAAGCGCCGCTTGTGGAAGATCGTGACGAGCGTGGTGCTCGTCTTGGTGTTGCTGTTGATCACCGCATCCGGAACCGGCTATTATCTGATTCACAAAAGTCTGCCCGTCGTCGACGGCACCCTGAACGTGAGCGGTCTGCAGCAAAGCGTCGCCGTCTGGCGCGACGACCACGGCGTTCCGCACATCGAAGCGCAAAACGAACACGACCTCTACCTTGCCCAAGGGTATGTCACCGCGCAAGACCGCCTGTTTCAAATGGACCTCTCCCGCCGCCAAGCGTCGGGCGAACTTTCCGAAGTCGTCGGGGACAAAGCACTCTCGCGGGATAAATTCTTCCGAACGTTCGGTTTGCGCCGTGCTGCCGAAGCGAGTTGGAATTCGTACTCGCAGGACGCAAAGCAAGTGTTGGAATGGTACGCACAGGGCGTCAACGCGTACCTCCACCAAGCGGTGCAAGACAACACGCTGCCGATCGAGTTCACGCTGCTCGGCTATCAACCGCGCGAGTGGCAACCGGTCGATTCGCTGACGATCGGCAAGTACATGGCGTTCGATCTCGGCGGGCACTGGGAAGAGCAAGCGTTTCACTACGACCTCGCCCAGCACGTGTCGGAGGACCAAGCGCTCGACCTGTTCCCGTCCTATCCGGTCGACGCGCCGACGATTATTCAAGCGATGAAAGACAATCCGCTCGACGTCGGCCCCTTGCTCGCCGAAGCGGTGAAGCCGAATCCGTTTAACGGCAGCAACAACTGGGTCGTCGCAGGCTCCAAGACCCAGAGCGGCAAACCGCTGCTCGCCAACGACCCGCATCTCTCGCTCGCCACGCCGTCGATTTGGTACGAGACGAATTTGAAGACATCGTCGCTGAACGTCTCCGGCGTGATTTTTGCAGGCATTCCCGGCATTATCCTCGGGCACAACGACCACATCGCGTGGGGCGTGACGAACGTCGGCCCGGACGTGCAAGACCTCTATATTGAAAAACGCAACCCGGCGAACCCGAACGAATTTCAGTACCAAGGCAAGTGGGAGCCCGCGCAAGTGATCCACGAGGAAATCAAAGTCAAGGACGCCGCGCCCGTTTCCTGCGACGTGCGCATCACCCGCCACGGCCCGATCATCTCCGAATTCGCCAACGACAAAAGCACCGACACCGCCCTGTCGATGCAATGGACGGCGTTGCAACCGTCGACGGAATTGGAAGCGGTGCAGCGGTTTGCCAAAGCGCAGAACTGGGACGAATTCAAGCAAGCGCTGACGTACTTCCAGACTCCGGCGCAGAACTTTGTGTTTGCCGCCGAGGACGGCACGATCGCCTACCGCGCCAACGGCTTGATCCCGATTCGCACCAAGGGCGACGCGTCGACGCCCGTTCCCGGCTGGACGGGCGAGTATGAATGGAAAGGCTACATCCCGTGGGAGGAGCTCCCAACCACCGTCAACCCGCCGTCCGGGTTCATCGCCACGGCGAACAACAAAGTGGTCGGCGACGACTACCCGTACCACCTCTCCAACGTCTGGGCGCAACCCTATCGTGAGAAGGAAATCTCGCAAACGCTCGCGGGCAAAAACGACCTCACCGCAACCGACATGCAGAAGTTGCAATTCGACCCGACCAACCTGCAAGCGAAAGAGTTCCTCCCGATTCTCACCGGTCTCCTCCAAGGGCAACAGGACAAACTGCGCGACATCGACCTCGCCGCTCTGAAGGAGCTTTCGGACTGGGACTGCCGCGATACGCTGGACTCCAGCGGCGCGTTGGTGTTCAACTTGTGGGAAAGCGAATTGCCGAATGTCTTGTTTAAACCGGAGCTCTCCGACGAAACTCTGTCGCTGTTTGAAGACAAGGCAGGCACCGTCGATCATCTGATTCGCAACGCGGCTTCCGGCAACCCCGGCCCTTGGGTGCAGGAGCGAGGCGGTCTCGCTGCCGTTGCGCTCACGGCGTTCCAACGCGCGGTTGACCATGCGGTGGAATTGCAAGGCAAGGACGCGTCGAAATGGAAGTGGGGCGAGTTCCACCAAGTGCCGTTCCACCATCCGCTGGCAGCCGTCAAGCCGCTCGATCTGCTGTTCGACCCGTCGAAATCGCCGGTGCCGGGCTCGAAAGTCACCGTCGAAGCGGCGGGCTGGGACGCCAAAACGGGCGAAGTCAATCACGGCGGGGCCTGGCGGACGGTCGTCGACTTCTCCGATCTCAGCCAAACGTACAACGTCGTCGGCCCCGGTCAGTCAGGGCATCTGCTTTCGCCTTGGTATGACGACCAAGTGAAAGACTGGACGACAGGCGGGTATCACGTGACGAGCACCGACCCGCAGGTGTATCAAGTGAAGGGACATCAGTTGACCCTGACGCCGTAGTTGGTTTTTTTGCAAGACCTGCCTTGAGAGTTGGGGCGGGTCTTTTTTGTTATACTGGGGGAAAAACTTAAAAAACCGCCAAAGTGTTTGGGCGGAGTTCGATAGGCTGATGACAACGTGGATCAATTGGAGTCAGGAGAAGTTACTCAGAAGTATTAATGAAGTTTTGCGCCACCATCGCCAAGCGGTCGTAGAAGAATTTCCGCAGAGCTTCGTGGATGTCGAGATGCTCCAGAGTGTCCTTCATGCACCACAGCCATGCTTTGGCGCGTCTGGGGGTGATGGGATGCTCGCTGTGAATTCGCATCATCGAAGGCGGGCCGTACGTTTGCGAGTAAAGCGGTTCGCCGCCGAAAAATTGCGTGAGGAAGCAGTATTGTTTTTCGCGGACTTCGGTGAAGTCCTCGGGGAAGATCGGAATCAAGTCCGGGTGTTGGCTCACGCGGTCATAGAAGAGATCGACCAGCGTGCGAAACCCGTCCGCTTGGAGAAAAGCTTGCAATTCAGAAGTCAAATTCACAGTCGGTTCCGGGATCATGATGTCAGCCCTCATTTCTTTGGAATGGTGGTTTCATCGTATCGAATTCCCGCCGACGGCATTGTGCGTTTTATCACAGAAAGACAGGCAGAGGAGACCCGATTATGACGCAACCTTGGTCGCCGGAGCATGTCGTGACAGTGACATTGGCTCGGCAGTTAGTAGAAGAACAATTCCCGGAACTGGTGCCTGTGCGAGTACAGGTGCTGGGCGAAGGGTTTGACAATACGGTGTATCAGATCAACGAGGACTATGTGTTTCGCTTTCCCCGCCGCGAAATTGCGGTGGAGTTGTTGCGGGCGGAAGGGCGGTTGCTTCCGGACTTGGCGGGGCGGTTTTCGTTGGCGATTCCAGAGCCTCTGTTTTACGGTACGCCCAGTGAGCGGTTCCCGTGGCCGTTCTTGGGGTATCGATTGGTGCGGGGTGTTGCGCCAGAGCGGGTGCGGGCACTTCGACGGATAGAAGCTGCGCAACCCCTTGCTGAGTTTTTGCGGGCGGTTCATTCGTTCCCTCTTGAAAAAGCGAAGCGGTGCGGCGTTCCCGAGACGGACATCATGGAGCGCTTCCTTCTCGACAAACGCAAACCGCAACTCCTCGCGAATATCGAAAAAGCCGCCGCGCTCGAACTCCTCGAATCGGCGACTCTGCACACGCTGCGGGAGTACGCCAACGCCCTCTCCCCCGCGCAATGGACACCGCCGATCTACGACACCCTCGTCCACGGCGATCTGCACATCCGCAACCTCGTCGTCGATGCGGAGGGCAACCTCACCGGCGTCATCGACTGGGGCGACACGCACATCGGACATCGAGCGCTGGACTTGTCGATCGTCTACAACTACCTGCCGCCGGAGGGACGCACGGTTTTTTACCAACACTACGGCGAAGTGGACAGACAAACACAAGAAATGGCGCGGTTCAGGGCGGTTTTTTCCACGCTCGTCCTCATGCTGTACGGGCATGACCAACAACAGGAACAGCTCGTCGCCGTATCTAAACAGAACCTCGCCCTTGCGCTTTTGGTATAATCGGAAACATTTATATAATTGTTAAATAAATAAATATTGATACAACTCGTCGATCCCTTGTAGAATCTTACTCAGAAAATGGTCTGAATAGATTTTGAAGAAGGGAGAAAACCAAAATGTCAAAGGTTTATAAGTTTGGGTTGGGTATCCTTACAGTCCTCGCAGGGGTCTCAATCGGAGCGAGTGCCGCATACTCTTGGGCTATTAACTCGCGGGGTTACAACGTACCTCCCGCATATGTCCATGCTTATTCGGGTTTTTCCTCTGAAACAAAGTCAGCGATTAGCGCGGCCTGCGGGCAATGGAATACAGCAGGAGCTGGCAGCCTATGCTTTAGTAGTTTGCCGGAACATTCGTTGACAACCTATCCGTTCGCCAACAACGAGAACGACATCACAAGAGGAAATCGTGGGACCAACACGTATTTAATGCAGACCTCAACGATGACCAACTCCAACAACAAAATCGTTGAAGCTGATATCGATATCAATGTATCCTATCCTTTTGCAAATGATGGTTCTAGCGGAAACTATGATATCGGAGGTAATATTACGCATGAGTTAGGTCACCTATTGGGCCTTGAGCACAGTGTAGATCCTGAGGCTACCATGTATGGGCAGAGCCCGATGGGTGAAACGAAGAAACGGACAATTGAGCAGGATGACAAAAACGGGATCCTGTTCCTGTATAAATAGGAGGCGGGAAACTCAATGAAGAGAACACTGCTCATCGTTTTTTGTGTATCAGTTGGAATGGGTGCGTTGGGTTATACAAGCTGGAGTCAGTCAACTTCGAGTACGGTGGAGGCACAACCCGCTCCTGCAATGGACGATCAAACCGTTAAAACCATCGAAGTTCACGGGATACTTCCTTTGAAAACGAAAACTGACCTGATCGGGGAATCAGAGGTCATCGTTAGAGGGAAAGTCAAAGACCTGTTACCAAGCAGGTGGAGCAATCCCAATTGGGAGCGAGGACAAACGATTCGAAACATTGTCCAAACCGATGTTGTGGTTCATGTAAATCAAGTATACAAGGGGACCCCCTACGACAAAGACATCGCAGTTCGTGTCGACAAGGGGGAGGTCGGCAATACCGTATGGAAGTCGGAGGACGAACCTGATTTTACAAAGGGAGAGGATGTCATTCTCTTTCTGAATCAGGATAACAGTGATGTAGCAAGACCTGAAGAAACGTACTATGTTCTGTCTGGAATGTTGCAAGGCAAATTCAGCCTTGACCCGAAACATCCTGAGGACAAGCGTTTCCATAACGACAAAGAGTCGATCGACCCTGCCTCGCTGACCGATGAAATCCCTAAGGAAGAAGAAGCCTACAAGAAACGTCCGAAACCAACTCCTGCTAAGGGAGATATCTAGGAAGAAATCCACCCAAGAATTTGGGTGGATTTCTTATGAGCCACGCTTGATTTCCCAGGCAATTCTCCTCAAACCAACTGCACCTGCGGCCGCTCGTACATCTCGGAGATCACATCTTCAATCTTCGGCGTCTGCACGCGAATGTCGCGCACTTCGCCGCACTGCCCCATCCGCTCCATCAATTCCAACGGCTTCGTCTTCCGCTTGTCAAACGAGATCCGCGCCACGCCGCGCGACGGGTCGAACTGCGCCCCGTTTGGCAACAGCAATTCCTCTACCGCCCCGTGATACTCCACTTCCAGCACGCTCGGCAACGGGTACATCTCCCGCAGCGACTCCAGCGTCCCGTCGTACACTTTCTGCCCGTGGTTGATGATGATAATCTGCTTGCACAACTGCTCGATGTCGTCCATGTCGTGCGTGGTGAGCAGGATCGTTTTTTGCTCCCGTTCGTTGAGGTCTTTCAAGAAACTCCGTATCCGGTTCTTCGCCGTCACATCGAGTCCGATCGTCGGCTCGTCCAGAAACACCACGTCCGGATCATGCAACAGTGCCGCGCACAAGTCCGCCCGCATCCGTTGTCCCAGCGACAACTTGCGCACCGGCGTGTCGAGAAACTCGTGCAAGCCGAGCAGCTCGCCGTAGACTTCCATCGCTTTGTCGTACTCTTGCTGCCCGACTTTGTACATCGCCGCCAACAGCTCAAACGAATCCCGCGTCGGCAAATCCCACCACAACTGCGTGCGCTGCCCGAACACGACGCCGATTTTGCGCGCCACTTCCTTGCGCTGTTTTTGCGGCGAGAGGCCCGCGACTTCCACCGTGCCGCCGTCCGGGTGCAAGATTCCCGTCAGCATCTTGATCGTCGTCGACTTGCCCGCTCCGTTTGGCCCGATGTACCCGACAAACCCGCCGCGCGGAATCTCAAACGACATGTCGGACACCGCCGGCACTTTGCGCCCTTTGCCGGAGACAAACGAGCGCAAGGTGGCGAAACGGCCTTGCTTGACTTCGGAGACGTGGTAGAACTTCGTCAGATCGGTTGCTTTGATCATCGAAAAAACCCCCTTAACTGCCCGTGCTGTGGTAATGCTTGATCCCAAATCCCCAAAACTTCCACGTCACACCCATCGCCAACAGCGCCACCAGCGGCGAGACGATCAGGTACCAAAACGCCCCGCCCTTGTCGAACAGGTACAGCGCCGGAACGTACGTGATAAACGCCACCGGAATCAGCGTGAACAGAATCCCGCGCAGCCACCCCGGATAGATGTGCAGCGGGTAACTTGCCGCGTTGAGCGGCCCGTAGTGCGTGAACGCCAGAAATTCGTTGATCCTTACCGTCCAAAACCCGATCGTCGCCGTCGCCAGCCCCAGCGAAAACACGATGATCGTGCCGGAGAAGAGCGAAACGGGCAGATAGAGCAGCGCCGGTCCAATCGCCACGCCCTGCCCGTGCAGGCCCCAGAGGCAAAGCCCGAGCATCAGTGCGCCTTGCAGAAACCCGCCGATCTGGTTCCAATACACGCCGCGCGCAATCAACAGCGTCAACGGCGACACCGGGCGGGTCAGCAGTTGGTCGAACTCGCCGTTCGCCGTGTACTTCTCAAAATTGTGAATGTCGTTGGCAAACACGCGGTACAGCGAGCGCACCATCGACGCCACCGCAAACAGACAGCCGACTTCGTACAGGTTCCACCCGCCGACCGTGTCAAACTTCAGCAGGATCGCCGCCACCAGCAAGAAATCGAGCGCCTGCAAGATCATAAACACCAACAATTCCATCAAAAACGCCGCTTTGTACTCCATCTGCGACTTGATGCTCGCTTTGAACAGCTTCCAATAGAGATTCACGTCGAACCTAACCCCCTTGCACTTCGACCTTGCGCCTTGCCAATCGAGTGAGCCAGACGGCAAGCCAGGTCAGCGCGACACACCAAAACAGCGGGAGCAAGATGCCTTCCCACGACACGCGCCCGAGCATGAACATCGCCGGGAAATAATGCATGCCCGCATACGGCGAGTACAGCGAAATCGTCGAGAGCCAGCCCGGCAAGATCGGCAGCGGCACGAGGAAGCCGGAGAAGGTCATAATGAGTGTATACTGGACGATGAACGACCAGCGGATCGAGTTCGTCCAAAACGCCGTAATGCCCACAAAGTACGTCATCAAAAACGCGAGAACCATGGAAAAAAGCACGGAGAACAACACCAGAGGAAGGTTTGCCGCATGGACGGCCGGGAAGCCGACGAACAGCGACAAGATGATGTAGACAGGAAGGGAACGGAAGATGATATTATACACCTGAAACCCGAAACACTGCGCCGCGTAGTAGCCGAGGAAGCTCACCGGGCGCATCAATTGCAGCGATATCTCGCCGGACCGTACCGCTTCGTCGATCCGAAACCCTCTGGGCAAGCCCATCGTCAGGAAGAAAACCCCCTGCACGAACGCCATGTACCAACCCATCTCATCGGAGCCAAATCCGATCACGCGCCGGCTTGAACCAAGCGTCCCTTGCCAGATCGCGATGTACATGAACCCGAAGATCAAACTTCCGAAGTTGTTGATCAACGCCGCGATCCGGTACTGGAAGTTGCGTACATACGTCTTGCGAAACAAAGTCAGATAGAAATGCACGATGCTCTCAGAACCCCCTCTCAAAAGAGACAGAAATTCATAATAGCACGACTTGGAGTTTATTGGAAGGAGGATTTTTGCAAATCATGACAACTTTTGCGCGCATGCCGGGTTCCCGGCTGCAAAACTACCTGTGGTTCCAGCGCGACCCTTTGGGGTTCCTGCTCGCCACCCGCGGTTTCGGCGAGGTCGTCTCGCTGTATAACTCCCGCAAACGCCCGTCGTTTGTCGTCCACGACCCGGACGTGATTCAGCAAATCCTCGTCACCAAGGAAAAAAGCTTCGTCAAAGGCCGCTCCTCCGCCATCCTCGGCCGCACCGTCGGCACAGGGGTTTTGACGTCGGAAGGCCAAACGCACGAGAAGCAAAAACGCGTGATGTCCGCCGCGTTCACCAAACCGAATTTGGAGCTCTACGCGACGGACGTGGCGCGGTATGCGGCAGACACCGTCGCGGCTTGGAAAAACGGAGAGGCCCGCTCGCTTTCCCACGACTTGATGCTGTTGACCCTGCGCATCATCTGCAAGACGATGCTCGGCGTGGAACTGCACGAAGAAGCGGAGCGGGTGGGCATCGCGGTCGAGGAGTGCATCCAGTACAGCGCCGACCGCATCTACTCGCCGGTGCCGATTCCCTTGGCGTTGCCGCTCAAAAGCAACCGAACGTTCAAAGCGTCGCGGGCGGTGCTCAGGAGATTTGCCCAAGAGAATCAGAGCAACCGGGCGCCGCTGTTGAGCCCTCTTTTGGCGAACGCGTTTCCGGAAGCGGACATTCGGCATGAGATCATCACGATCTTGATCGCCGGGCATGAGACGACGGCGAACTTGCTGGGCTGGGTGTTTTACTCCTTGGCGAAGAACCCGGAGGCGGGCGAGAAGTTGCGGCAGGAGATTCGGGACGTTGTCGGCGACGGAGAGCTGCGTTATGAGCATGTTGCACAGTTGCCGTACGCCCAAGCCGTGATGCAAGAGACGCTGCGGCTCTATCCCCCGGCGTGGGCGATCCTGCGCGAGAACGTCGAGCCGGTGGAGCTGTCAGGCCATCGCGTGGACGGGCGGGGGACGTACATCATCTCGCCGTATGCGATCCATCGGAACCCGGCTGTTTTTTCCGATCCGGAGCGGTTTGATCCGTCGCGGTTTCTTGAGCGGGAGCAAGAGATTCCGCGCTTTGCGTATCTCCCGTTCGGTGCGGGGGCGCGGGCGTGCATCGGCAGCCAGTACGCGATCATGGAATCGGTGCTCATCCTCGCAACGCTTTGGCGCACCGGCCGCCTCCGCCTCGCCGTTCCTAACTTCCAAGCGATCCCCGAACCCTCGATTTCGCTGCGCATCCAAGGCGGGTTGCAGATGGTCTGGGAACAGGAGTAGAGAAACGAATGGAACAACCGCGCCCTCACGGTGCTGGTTGCCCGCAAAGCAGGGCTTGGACTGGAGAAGTAGATTCGGAAAAAAGAAACCGCGGTACGCAGCTGGTGCATAGCTGCGGTACCCGCGATGATCTATCACATTGATTCTGAAAAAGGACCACGATTCAGGAATCGTATTGAGCAAGACTTGGAGAGGTTAAGACTCCACGTTGAACAGCTGAAAAACTCGGCAAGCGGTTTGGAGAGAAAGAGATATAAAACGCTCTTTGCAGAGAGGGCTAATTTTGCAATCGCGTACCTTCACCTTCCTTCAGGTATCAAAAAGTACCTTGCATTCAGCGGGGTACAAGAGATTGCAGAAGACCTTCCCTCTTGGCAAGACAATCACGGATTTCAATTGGTTGAAATCGTGGAATTGGGATCTATGAGGTATCCGGCTCAATCGGTTGCCTTGGACAATGTGATCTTGGACATCGATCAGCCCTACCTGCGTAATGTGGACTCCGAATCAAAAATCATTGAAAAAGTCGATCGAGATCTGGATATAATGAGGCTGGAAGGGCAACATCGTGTCGGCACACTCCTTCTCTATTCGTTGAAGGAGCCTTGCGCCAGCTGCGAGCAATCTCTGTTTGACTTTATGATAAACAATCATAAGTTGCTGGATGTGACCGTACTCTTTAGCAACTATCTAAAAAACGGGGTGAAAAAACATGGCAAACCAGTATTCTAAGGAGTTCTTGGATCGGTATGAGGAGTTGGTGGATTCCATCGAAGTACTCGCCGCGAGCGTGCTACGCGGAAATCGATTCACTCCTGCGGAAGCCGTCGCTTTCACACTGAATGAACTTGGCGATGACGATTTGCACGACGAACCTCATCTTGCGCTTGTCGGCTATGTTCACTTGCTCGGTCTTTTAGATGAAAGTAAAGAGAGTCGGAAACTGCATAGCCAATTGGTGCAAGCTCTCTATGAATACTTCGATCAAGGTGATGTAACTGTCGAACACATACAAGAGAGCGTCGTATCGATTCTTCTATCCGTGGGTGAAACGGATGCTGCGGATAAGTTTCTGTTCTTATATAACAAAACCTTAGGCGGTATGTCCTTTCTAGACCAATTGATGATGGCCTAACCAAAAAAAGCCCTGCCGACACCCAAGTGTGTCAGCGGGGTTTTTTTGCACTCTGTTCGATCTGTTTGAGGAACTCGTAGCACCAGTCCAGCTCCAGGCGTGCGGTCGTGATGGCGCGCTCCAGCAGTTTGACGCGCGTGAACACCGGCGAGAGGATGTCCGGCACGTCGAGCTCCGAGTGGTGTTCCGTCTGCACGTCGTCCAAGATGCCTTCCAAGCGTTGCAGCCGCTTGCGGAAGTAGGCGATCCGCTCTTCGAGCAAGCGCCGGGCGGCGTCGTGGTCGCCAAGCCACAGCGAGTACGCTTTCAGCAACATCTCGTCGCGGATGTTCGGGTCGCTGCTCGGTTCGTGCAACCACGCTTGCAGGGCTTCGGTGCCCTTGGGCGTGATCGAGTAGACTTTCTTATCCGGTTTGTCGTGCTGCAACACCCGCTCGAAATCGACGTGGCCTTCCGCCTCCAATTTCGAAAGCGTGGGATAGATTTGGCTGTGCTTGGCTTGCCAAAGCGGTTGAATCGCCAGCATCAAGTCATACCCGGACATCGAACGTCGCGCCAAAAAACTCAACAATGCAAATGCAAGCGTATTCATTAGAACCTCCGTATATGTAAGTGTTGACATAGTATTTCGGGAAGCGTAACATGAGATATTATATGTCATTTCTGACATATCCTCAACTCTAGTAGGGGGAGATCCAGTTTGAGTGAAACATCGCAAACACAAGGCTCAGACGTGAAGTTCTGGCCGGTGATGATCGCGCTCTTCTGCGGGGCCTTCCTCACGGTCCTCAGCACGTCGACGATCAACGTGGCGGTACCCGTTTTGATCGAGCATTTTCATTCCGACCTCAGCACCATCCAGTGGGCGCTGACCGGATTTTTGTTGGCGACGGGGACGACGGCTCCGATCTGCGGATACTTGGGAGAGCGCTTTTCCTATAAGCGGCTCTACTTGGGGTCACTGATCGGATTTACGCTGTTCTCGCTGCTTTGCGCCGTGGCGTGGAACGATTGGTCGCTGGTGGCGTTTCGCACGATGCAGGGCGCGTGTAACGGATTGGTCATGCCCGCGACGATGACGATCATCTTCCAAGTCGTGCCCAAGCCCCGCCAACCGATCGCGCTCTCGCTGTGGTCGCTCTCCAGCATGTTGGGGCCGGCGATCGGCCCGACGCTCGCCGGGTGGCTGATGGAATACAGCTGGCATTGGATGTTCCTCATGAACGTGCCGATCGGCCTGCTCTCGATCATTCTAACCCAGCGGCTCGTTCCGTACTACCGCTTGAACGTCCCGAAAAAATTCGATTTGCCGGGCCTGATCACCTGTGTCGCGGGCTCGCTGTCGCTCTTGATCGCGTTCTCCAAAGGCAACGCCTGGGGCTGGGGGTCGGGCAAGACTCTCGGTCTGCTGATTTTCGGCGCGGTGATGGTGGTGCTGTTCTTCGTGCGCGAACTGCGCACCGACGTGCCGCTGCTCTACGTGCGCGTCTTCCAAAACAAGCGCTACAACATCTCGCTGATCATTCTCTGCATCATCACGCTGTCTCTGTACTCCGGCACGTACTTGACCCCGCTGTTTTTGCAAAACGTCCTGCTCGCTTCTCCGCTTGACGCCGGGCTGATCCTCTTGCCCGCCTCGATCGCGATGGCGTTGATGACGCCGCTCGCCGGGCGTCTCTACAGCAAGATCGGCCCGACGGTGCTGTTGACCACGGGCATCCTGTTCATCGCGCTCGGCACGTGGATGATGGCGCAGTTGACGCCGGAAACGTCCAAGAGCTACGTGATGCTCTGGATGATCGTGCGCAACATCGGCATCGCGCTCTCGTTCACGCCCGCGCAGACGTCGGCGATGGAAGAGATTCCGCGCAACGTCTCCGGGTACGCATCGTCGATCACGAACTGGCTGCGCAACGTGGTCGGCTCGTTTGCAATCGCGATGTTCACATCGATGCTCGGCGCGCGCGAGACCTCGCACTCGGCAGAACTTGCTCTGCAACAAGCGGGCGACGCCAAGAGCATCGCGCTGCATTCTTTCACGCTGTCGATGAACGACGTGTATTTGCTGGCGACGTTCATCGCGCTGGCCGGCATCCCGGTCTGCTTCTTCATCCGCAAGAAGCGCCAAGCCCACAACCTCCCGACGCAAGCGCTCAAAGCCTAAACCCGCCGCACAAACAAAAACCCTTTTTCCGCTGATTGACGGGAAAAGGGTTTTTTTAGTCGTCCGCGACCGGGAGCCGGATCGTCGCTTCGGTGCCGACGCCCGGCGTGCTCTGAAACGACAACTCGCCGCTCATCTTCTCCACGATGCGAAACGTCACCATCAGACCGAGGCCGCCGCCCTGCTTTTTGGTGGAGTAAAACGGCTGGCCCAACTGTTTGACTTGGTCCTCTGTCATGCCAATGCCTGTGTCGAGCACGCGCACGCAGACGGACGATTGCTCGACGCGTGCCTGCAGCGTGACCGTTCCGCCGCTTCTGGCGCTGGCTTCGACGGCGTTTTTCAAGAGGTTGATCACCGCTTGCTTCAATTTATCCGAGTCGGCGCACACCCGGAGGGGAGGGTCGATGTGCGCTTGCAGCTTTAGGCCGCGCTGTTGCGCATAGGGCTTCATCAACGTCACGACATCGTGCAGTACCGGGGCGGCGTCCAACACCGTCATCGACTCCGCATGCGGTGTGGCGAAGTTCAGATAATCGCTGATGATGAATTCGGCACGATCCAATTCGGCGAGTGCCGTGTTCAAGTCGTTTTTTTGGTTTTGGTCATCCAAGTTTCCGCGCACCAATTGCAAGCAGCGGCGCACGACGGTCAACGGATGCCGCACTTCATGGGCGATCGACGGTGCCAAATCGGAGATGACGCGGAGTTGTTCCGATCGCTTCACTTCGTCGCGCATCCGGGTCGTGGAGATCATGTTTTCGAGGAGCCACGCGGCGACCGCCATGACAGCGGCTTGCAAGAGTCCGTACAGAATCAGAAACAGCCAGTTCTTGGCGGCTTCGGCGCGATAGGAGAGATGTGCGAACAGATTGATTTCATAGGAGAGGCGCACGAGAAATATCAGATACTCCACCATCGTAAATCCCACGACGACGGCGAGGCGTTGCCGGGGGCGGAAGGAGTAAAACTTTCGGACAAACGGAAGCAGCAAGAGCAGCATCGCCAACTGAAACAAAATGGAAAACCAAGCGGATTGCCCCCCGACCCACAGGCGGAAGGACATCTCGATACCAAGCGAGAGACTTGCGGACAGAAAACCGCCGTACAGAAGCGACAGCGTCAACGGAATCGCCCGCAAGTCCCAATAGAATCCGTAGCCGTCGATATACGGATATCGCAAACACAACAACGCGGAGATTCCATAGAGGATTCCGACCCACCACGTATGGCGACGCGTCAGCTTTTGAAGCGGGTTGTTGTAGAAAACTTGGAAGATCAGCACGGGAAACAGCACAATCATCACATTCAAGAAAAAATCCTTGCTCAAGGCGGTACCCCTCTTCCACGGAGTCGGAATGACATCGTGACTCTAGTATGCCAGAAAGATCTCGCATTGCCATCTGGAAATCAAGACCGAAAAAAGAGAGCGGCACCGGGGCCGGCTCTCTCCTTCTCAACCGCCGTTGCGGCACCAGTTGGCAAAGTGCTCACAGTTGTTGTGAAACAGATTGTAGTCCCGCTCTCCGACCCGCGCATACGCCCGGCGGACGATCTCGCGGTCGGAATAACGCTTGATGCTGTGTTTGCGGTGCACGTTGACGCCCGCCGCGAAGCCTTCGAGCGAGTCTTCGATGACGCCGTGGTCGAGCAAGTAATGAACGACGCGGCCGGACCCGACGTAGATGCCGTGGTGCGTATAGCCGAGGCGTTGGCAATAGACGTGATCGCCCGCTTGCAGCCGGTGCGTCTCGTCGGTGAGCAGCCTGCGCGATACAGAGCGCGGGTCGTTGGCGTCGAGAAAGTTTTCCACCGTTTGGGACAGATTGCGGATCTCCCGCACCGACGAATGCTTGCCGATCTCCGTTGCCGCTTGCACCGCTTCCCCCAACAGCCCCAAGACCCCGACTCGCGAACTCCCGGAGCGGCGATTCCTTCTGCTCATGTTCATACCCTCCCCTGAAAGTGAAGCGATTGTATTTAATTTTAGTGTACTAAATTTAGTGAGATTTTCCAAGGTTGTAAATGAGGTTACGGGGTGGTTTTTGATCAAGAAGGGGGAAGAAACAGGGAATTTTTTGCAGACTATCGAATACAAACACAAACGAGCAGGAAGGGAGTCTACCCATTGAAACGCAACTTGACGATCTTGCACACCAACGACATTCACTCCAACTTTGCCCACGAGCTCAAACTGGCCGGGTTGCTTCGGGAAAAAAGAAACAGCCTGCGCGCGGCAGGCGTGCCTGTTTTGGTTGTGGACGGCGGCGATCATCTGGATATCTCGATTTTGGAATGCCAAGCGACAGACGGACAACTCAATCTCGACCTGCACGCGGCGCTCGGCTACCACGCCGCAGCGGTCGGCAACAACGAACTGTCGCGCTTCACGCTGGAGCAGATTCGCGGACTAAGCCGTGCCTCCCGCGTGCCGTGGTTGCTCGCCAACGTTGTGGAAGGAGACGGTTCTCCGATCGGCGGCATGCAAGAGGCGTTGCTGCTCGACCTCGACGGTATCAAAATCGGACTGACGGGGATCACCGATCAGTTCGGCACGTTCTATGAAGACGCGCTGCACGTCAAAAACGCAGACACCGTCACCGCCGTCCGCACGCAAGCGGAGCGCTTGCGTGCTCAAGGCGCCGACCTCGTCGTCCTGCTGTCGCACGCCGGATTGAACCAAGACCAAGAATTGGCGCCCCGCTTGGCGGGACATGTCGACTTGATCATCGGCGCGCATACGCATGACGCGTTGCATGAACCGTTGCACGAGGCGGGCGTATGGATCGCTCAAGCGGGGGCGATGGCGCGATTCTTGGGCGAGTTGACGCTGGAATTGGACTTGCAGGCAGCGCCCGGTCAGACGATCACTTCTCTGCAAGGCTGCCTGCATCCGGTCGAAGAAGACATGCTTCCGGACGCGGAACTTCAACAGATCTACGAGGACGCTCAATCGGTGATCGAAGCGAAAATCTCCGAAGTCCTCGGCGTGCTTGAAACTCCGGTGTCCCACGACGAACTGATCGCGCACCTCGCCGCCGTCATGCGCGACTATTACCAAGCGGAACTCGGCATGATGTTCGGAGCGGTTGCGGTCGCGGGATTTCCGGCGGGGCCGCTCACCGTGGGCGACATCTACCGCAACCTGATGAGCTTGGTCAACGTCACCAAGTTTGAATTCCAAGGCAAGCAACTCCTGGGCTTGCTCCACGAACGAAACAACCCGGACATCTACAACCGCCACAAAATCGGCGGCGGCGTCCGTCCCAAGGAAGGGCTTCCTGTCGGCAAGATTCAATTCGACGGTCTGACGTGGGACGAAAGGGACAGGGAGATTACCAACTGCCGCGTCAACGGTGAGCCGCTCGACCCCGAACGCTGGTACACCGTCGGCGGCGGCGAGCACTTGGGTTATGCGGACTCGCTCTACTACCCCTCGCTGGAGGGGTCGAAGATTCTGCACGTCGATGACTATACCTACGTCAAGGACGCGTACATCGCACACATCCGCAATCAACGCAAGGAGGTCACTTCATGACCCGACTTCCCCTGCAAAACCGGCTCGCGATCATCACCGGAGCATCCCGCCGTGTCGGGATCGGCGCGGCGGCGGCAAGAGCTCTGGCGGCACGCGGTGCCGACATTCTCATGGTGTACTGGAGTTCGTACGACCAGCTCTCGGCGGAAGAAGTTCGCCGTGTCGAACCGTTGCAACTGCAGGAGGAACTGCAAGCGACGGGCGTGCGCTGTGAGCGGCTTGAACTCGATCTTGCACAGCCTCATGCTTACCAAGAAGTTTTCAAAGCCGCAGAACTGATGGGAACGCCGCAAATCCTCGTCAACAACGCTTGTTATTCCACGAACGACGGCCTTGACGCCCTCGATGTGGAGACGCTGGATCGGCACTATGAAATCAACGTCCGCGCGACCACGATGTTGACGGTTGAGTTTGCGAAGCGATTTTCGCTCCCGTCGGGAGGGCGCGTCATCTCGCTGACATCCGGGCAATCGCTCGGCCCGATGTACACGGAAATCGCGTACGCGATCACCAAAGGGACGGTGGAGACGCTGACCACGACGCTCGCGCCGGTGCTTGCCAAGAGAGGAATCACCATCAACGCCGTCAACCCCGGCCCCACCGACACCGGCTGGATGGACGCGGAGTTGGAGCAAGCCTTGCTGGCTCAATTCCCGCTGGGCCGCGTGGGGAAACCGGAAGACGCGGCGCGGTTGATTGCGTTTCTCGCGACCGATGAAGCCGAGTGGATCACCGGGCAGATCATTCATTCCGAAGGCGGCTTTCAACGATAAGAGGGCGGGCGACTCCCACCCTCTTCATTTTTTCAGAAAAAGAACCCCCAACAACATCCCGCCAAACGCCAAAAACGTCCAATCTCCAAACGCCACCGCCTGATATCCCATATACGACAACACCCCGACCAGCGCCGCACCGAATCCGCCCTGCCGCACGCCTGCCACCAAACGCCTGCGCGTCAACACCTCCCGACTGATCCTCTGCCCCCGCTCCGTGTAAAACCGAATCCGCTTCAGCGCTTCCTCATAATTGCGCTTAAACACTTCCGCCTCAAACCGCTCGCCCTGCCCCGCCAAGAAATCAATCTCCGCGATTCCGCGCAAACACTCCGCCAGCGGGTCTTTTTTACCCGACTGCGCTTCTTGCGGAAACGACAACCGAGCCTCGCGAATTTCCGACTTCATGCCCATAAACGACCGAATCAAATCAAACCGCAGCGCCGCCACCGTGTGCTCGCGAACTTCGCCGTCCTCCCCGACCGTGACAAACGGCAACTTCACCCGCCGCCCCGTCGGGTTGTTCATCGCGAGCAACAACGGCCCCTGCCACTGGGCATCCAGCGCCATCGAAAAATGCCCGAACCCGCCCGCCGTCACGCTCGCTTTGGACAGCAACGTCCCGGCGATATACCGCGGAAGCCGCACCGCCTCCCGCGTCAAGACCAACACCGTATCCTGCGGCTCCACCCAACAAAACTTCTCCGCTCCCTCGTGCACGACGGGCACCAACAACCGCGAGTTTAGCGAAAACACCCACTCCGTCGGCGTTAAATCATACCCGGCGGGCGTTATCTTGCCTTCCTCAAACGGCCAAATCACCACTTCGCCGCTCGTTAAGCCTTCCCGAATCTCGTTCTCCGTCAACAGACCGATTACCGGCTGCGCTTCTTCTGCCTGCATACGACTCACCTCTTACCACTCGGTCTAGCCATAAGCACGCAGAAAAAAACGGAGCCGCAACAGCGGCCCCGTTTATTTTTTTCGCTCGAACGTGAAGTACGTGTGGCGGTAGACGTTGTGCTCATCCACCGTGCCGGGCTTCTGCTCCACGACCCGCCATTCCAGCGGATCGAACTCCGGGAACACCACGTCCCCCTCAAACGTGTGCCGGATCACCGTGATGTACATCCGTTCCGCTTGCGGCAGCACTTCGCGGAACAGCTCTGCGCCGCCGATCACGAACAGGTCGCCCTCCGGCAGTTCGTCCAGCGCATGAATCACGTCCACGCCCGCTGCCGACCAGTCCTGCTGGCGCGTCAGCACCACGTTGCGCCGCCCCGGCAGCGGCTTCCCGATCGACTCAAACGTCTTGCGCCCCATGACGACCGTGTGCCCCGTCGTGGTGGCTTTGAAGTGCGCCAAGTCGGCCGGCAAGTGCCACGGCAGTTTGTTGTCAATGCCGATCACACGGTTCTCATCCATCGCTACAATCAAGGAAATCAACCCGACACCCTCTCTCCGCTTTTGTCCAAGTAAAACACATGCTCCAAGGAAATCCCCGCGTCTTCCACCGTGATCAAGCCGTAGGAAAAAAGCGGCTGTTTTCGCTTATCCGTCGCCGAACCGGGGTTGAACAGCCGGATGCCGTTCTCTTCCTTCAATAAAGGTATATGCGAATGACCGAACACGATCACGTCGACCTCTTCTCCGGCAAACGCCGCGAGGGCGCGCTGCTCAGTCGTTTTTCCCTTGCCGTCGCCGTGGACGAGCCCGATGCGAAAGTTCCCGGCGGAGATGATTTTTTTCCGACCGAAGCGCTCGACGAGCTCCTCGCCGTCCACGTTGCCCGCCACGCCGTTAACCGGTGCAATCTCTGCGAGCATATCATACACCGCCAGAGTCTGCCAATCTCCGGCATGCAAAATCAAATCGACACCCTGCAACCCCTCGCGCAACGCGGCGGGAAGCACCTTGCCGCGCTTGGGCATGTGGGTGTCGG
The DNA here is from genome assembly GCF_000714935.1 of Tumebacillus flagellatus. Classification (GTDB taxonomy): domain Bacteria; phylum Bacillota; class Bacilli; order Tumebacillales; family Tumebacillaceae; genus Tumebacillus; species Tumebacillus flagellatus. Next base: position 143,600 of record NZ_JMIR01000002.1, on the reverse strand, counting down.
ACACCACACCGATTCGCACGTGCAACACCTCCCCTTCTAGGATAGAAAAAATTCTCTGTTTCAAGACGGGGTTCCTGCGCGTCTACTTCATAAGCAAACTGAAAGGATGGAAGTCCCATGACGCTGAACACCCGAATTTGGATCGTACTCCTCGCCGCCCTGCTCCTCGGCGGGTGTTCCTACCTTGGAAAAAACCAAACGGCCCCGCAAGCCGATCGCCCTTTGCCAGACAATGGTCCCGCGCAAGTCTCGCCTGCGCAGAGCCGTCCTCACAACGAGGCTCGCGACATCCGAGGCGTGATCGAAGGCTTTTACGGCGACCCGTGGACAACCGCACAGCGCATCCGCATGCTGAGCTTCCTGGGCGAGCATCACTTCAATACCTACGTCTACGCCCCCAAGGACGACCCGTACCAGCGCAAACGGTGGAGCGACCTCTACCCGTCGGAGAATTTGCGCGACATGCAAACGCTCGTGCAAACCGCGACGACGGGCGGCATCCACTTCGTCTACTCCCTCTCGCCCGGACTGCCGGCTCCCTTGCCGGGCGAAACCTCCAAACCGGACGACGAGGCGCGCTCGATCACGTACTCCTCGCCCGCCGACCGCGACAAACTCGCCGCCAAGATCGACCAATTGCGCAGTATCGGCGTGCATGACTTCCTGCTCTCCTTCGACGACGTGCAGGAAAAACTGAAGCCCGCCGACCAGAGCGCGTTCGGAAACAACTACGCGTCGGCGCATGTCGCACTCGCCGATGATCTCTATCAGAGAGAGCACGCAGTCGACCCGAATTTCAAGCTCTGGTACGCCCCGACCACTTACTACGGCGTGCAAGACAACCCGTACTGGCAAGAGATCCGCACGCGTCTCGACACGTCGATCTCCGTGATCTGGACGGGCAAGTGGGTGCTTAACGAGACGATCACCAGCGCCGAAGCGGATGAAGTCGCGACATTGCTCGGCCGCAAGCCGCTGCTCTGGGATAACTATCCTGTCAACGACTACACCTACGTCGTGAAAAAAGCGCCGCAACTGTTCCTCGGACCGCTCGAAGGACGTTCCCCCGATCTGCCGGATCACCTCTCCGGCTACATCGCGAACCCGCAATTGCAAGAGGAAGCGTCCAAAGTTGCCCTTGCGACCGCCGGAGACTATTTGCAAAACCCGGCGGGCTACCAACCGAACACCGCTTGGAAAAACGCCCTCCCAAGCGTCGGCGGTGTCGGTGACCCGACCGCTTGGCAACACTTCGCCGGCTATGCCGAGGAGAGCACGCTGCGCACGACGGGCAACCCCGAATTCACGAGGTTGACCCTCGACTACTGGAACGCTCCGAACGCGGAGGCACGCGCTTCCGCAGAAGCCCGCCTGCGCGCCGAGTTTGAATCTCTCGCCGCGTTGCCCGAGCACCTGCACGCGACCCTCGACAACCAAGCGCTGCTGACGGAGATCGACCCGTGGCTCCAAAAGCTCGCGGCCGAAGCCCAAGCCGGTCTCGCCGCGCTCGATCATCTGCACGACCCGCAGAATTCTGTGCTGCGCCAACAACTCAAAGCCCGCTTGCAAGCCGCCCGATCCACCTCCTATAAAATCGGCGACGAACTGCTCACCTTCGCTCAACAAGCCGCCGCCCGCTGAGAAAAAACGAACCGCACGCGCAAATGCCCGTGCGGTTTTTACAATTCTCTACTATACTGATTAATAGAAGTCAAGAAGGGAGGTCGCTGCATTTATGACCCTCGACCCGCAAGTCGTCCGGATGATGGAACTGCTCGCCAAAAGCAAACTGCCCCCGCTGGAAACGCTGCAACCTCCGGCTGCGCGCAAAGCGTTGACCGTCCGTCACCTGCGCGCCCGGCAAGCCGTCGGGAAACTGATCCCGCCCGAACCGGTGCATGCGGTGGAAGACCTCGTGATCCCCGTGTACGGCGGCGAGATCCAGATTCGTCTGTACCGACCGGAGGGCACGGGACGGATGCCGGCGTTGGTGTTTTTTCACGGAGGAGGGTTTGTGCTCGGAAGCCTTCAATCGCACGACGACATCTGCCGGGCGTTGGCGAACTTTACGCCGTGTGCGGTGATTTCGGTGGAGTACCGCCTCGCCCCTGAATACAAGTTTCCGACTCCCTTGATGGACGCGTATGCCGCGGCGGAGTGGGTGTTTGCCAACGCGGACGACCTGCAACTCGATGCGCAACGCATTGCTGTTGGAGGAGACAGCGCGGGCGGCAACCTTGCGACAGGCGTGTGCCGTTTGGCGCAGGAACGGGGCGGGTTTCGGCCTTGCTTTCAACTGTTGCTGTACCCCGCGACCCACCTTGCGGACGAGACATCCTCGAAACGGCAGTTCGCCAAGGGGTATCAGCTTGACGACACGTTGCTTCATTACTTCCACCAGCATTATGTACATACAGAGGACGAGTTCCAGAACCCGATGGTCTCGCCGCTTTTGCACGCCGAGTCCGATCTTGCGCAACTTCCTCCCGCGCATGTCCTTACCGCCGAATGCGATCCTCTGCGCGACGAAGGAGAAGCGTACGCCCGCAAGTTGCAACGTGCGGGCGTGCCTTGCACGTTGACCCGCTATGACGGCATGATTCATGGATTTCTGGCGATGGGGGCGTTCTTGGATCGGGCGGAGGAAGGGTTGCGCGAGGTGGCGGAAGTTTTGCGAACGAACGCCTTTCAGAGATCTGTATAGAGAACCCGTGGAGCAGATGCCCACGGGTCTTTTTTTCGAAACGGTTTTACGCGTTGATTTGCAGTTTGGCAAGTTCCGCACCCAGGAACTTCGCGACTTCCAGCATGCCGTACTTGCCGGCGGCTGCTTCGGCATCGGAGTTGTAGTTGGTGTTCGTGTTGATGTCGTACGTGTAGATCTCGCCTTCGGCGTTGCGGATGAACTCGATGCCTGCCACTTGCACGCGGTTCGCTTTCAGCACCGCCGCGTACTTCTCCAGAATCGGGTCGTCGAAGCCGTCGAGGATCTGGAACTTCGGCTTCTCTTCCACTTGCTCGCCCACCGGGCAGAACAGGTCGCCGATCTGGCATGCGTCAGCCGGGCAGAGCTCAAACCCGCCGGACGTGTCCACGCGTACCGCATAGACGAAGTTCCCGCCGACGAACTCGCAACGGGTGATAAACGGCTCCGGTGCTTGGATGTACTCTTGGATCAGCGTGATCCCGTCGACCGGTTCTTCAAACTCCGGCGAGTTCAAGTACGCTTCCAACCCTTCGAGCGTTTGGAACAATTGCACGCCCAAGCCCTTGCCCGCGCGGTTGTGCTTCGTGATGAACGGCTGGCCCGCATACGAACGCGCCGCCTCCAAGATCTGCTCTTTGCCCACCGCAGCGGTGGTTTTCGGCGTGCGCACGCCGCCTGCGTTCAACGCGAGGTACTGCTTCACTTTGCTGACTTCCAGCTCCAGGGCGCGCGTCCCGTTGAACACAGTGCGGCCGTGCGCTTCCAGCCACGCCAACACGTTCGACGTAAACTCCGGAGCGAAACGGTGATCGCGCGTATGCGCCGATGCGCTCATGCGGGAGTAGAAGATCCCCTCCGGCGGCGTTTGCGTCAAATCGAGCGTGCCTTGGTCGAGATGCCATTCCTCGTACGGCAGGTTCAATTCTTCCAGACGGCGGGTCAAGTGCACCGTCCACTCGCTGTTTTCATGTATCACATAAATTTTCGCCATCGGGCATACTTCCTTTGCTGTTTGAATTTTGCTTTATTATAGCACAGTGTTTCCCGCTCGGAAAACCAAGAAAAACCCGCTCCGAATCTCTTCGGGGCGGGTTCTTTTTACAGCATCGGCGGCTCGGAGTTGGTCGAAGGCATCCGGTCGGAATCCTCTTGGTTGTCGCGGATGGTTTTTTGCAGCACAAACGACGACATGATCAAGAACAAAGCCGTGACCGAATAGTACCCTTTGACAGAAAGGTCTGCATCAAGCGTATAAATTCCGATAAACATGGCGAAGGTTGCCAGAACAAAGGAGGCCCAAGCCAAGAACGTAAAAGCCTGCGTGTTGCGTTTTTTCATGAATGACACCCCTCCTAAATAATGTCATCTTACAATGGAATTTATTCCTTTGCAACTGGTGGAGTAAAAATTCATTACAGAGGAGGTTAAAAACGTGTTACCCGCGCAACGGCAAGCGGACGGACATCGTCGTGCCTTGGCCCAATTCGCTCTCGGCGCGAATCTTGCCGCCGTGTACTTCGACGATCCACTTGGCGATCGAGAGCCCCAAGCCGGTGCCGGGGTGCGTGCGCGCGCGCATCTTGTCCCCGCGGAAGAAGCGATCAAACACACGGGGCACATCTTCCGCTGAAATGCCGATGCCGTTGTCGGTCACTTCGATCTGCACATGGTTGGCCATCTTGCGGCAAGAGATCTGCACGCGCCCGCCCTCTTGCGTGTATTTCAAGGCGTTGTCGAGCAAGATCACCAGCAATTGCTGCAACCGCTCTTCATCGGCGAGAATTTCCACGGGGCTGTCGACGGTGGACTCCAACTCGATCTCCTTTAGCATCGCCAATTCCCGGAATCGGTCTGCCATCCGCTCCACCAGCGTGTCGATGCGCATCGGTTGACGCAAAATCTCCAACTCGTTGGAGTCGGAACGGGCGAGGGTCAGCAGTTGCGAAACCAACTTGTTCATGCGGTTGGCTTCGTCAATCGCGTCGGAGATCCCCTCGCTCTCTTGCTCAATCGTGTGGTCGGGATGGCGGAAGAGGCGTTCCAGCGATGTTTTCATGACGGTCAGCGGCGTGCGCAGTTCGTGCGAAGCGTCGGCGACGAACTCTTGTTGTTTGTTCCACGCTTGCTGGATCGGACGCAGCGCCCGCGACGCGAGGTAGATGCCCGCCCCCACGGCGAGCAACGCGCAGACCGCGCCGGAGACGATGATCACCCAGAGCATGCTCGTCAGCATCTCTTGGGACTGCTGCAAGTTCGAGAGCAGTTGCAGGGTGCAAATTGATTGCCCGGTGCTCAATTGGAAGTTCACCGGAACGTTGAGGACACGGTAGTCTTCGTTGCCGAGCGTCACGGTCAAGTATTGACCGTTCACGTCCACGGGCAGGAGATCGTCCGTTTGGTGTCCGTTCTTGGCACCCGGTTTCGCAAGCGCGGCGGCGGTGGCACTGTCTGGCGCTTTGCCCGCCGTCGAGCTGTCGGTCTTGCCCGCGTCCGATTTGGCCGGGCGCAGTTTGCTCATGTCCTCTTGAAAAAGGGCACCCTGCGGCATCTGCAACACCGGGGTGCCTTTGTCGTCCCAAAGCACGTAGACGGCGCGCCGTTCCGCTTCGCGCTGCTCCAGCGGACGGCGGTCGATCGTGCCGTGTGCCGCATCGTGCAGGAAGTGTTGGGCGTTGTCGTTCAAGGTCTGGTCGGTTTGCGCGTACAGACGCTGTTTGGTATAGATGTACAGCGTCGTCGAAAACGCCGTCAACAGCAGGAAAAAAACCAGCGTGTTGAGGAGGACGAGGCGCAGTTTGGTTTTTTTGAACATGCGCCTTACGCCTCCTTGAGCATGTAGCCGACGCCTCGGACGGTGCGGATCATGGACTCGCATTGGAAGGGGGCGAGTTTCTTGCGCAGGTAGTGGATGTAGAGGTCGACGATCGAGTCGTTCGCCTCCGAATCCAAGCCCCAGATGCGGTCGAAGATCTGACTGCGGCTGAGGATCTGTTCGCGGTTTTGCACCATGTATTGCAGGAGTTCGTATTCCTTGTTCGTGAGCTTGAGCGGCGTGCCTTGCACACAGCCGTCATGTTCTTTGGGCAAAAACGTAATCGGTCCGTACGAGAGTTCCCCCTCCGGGCCGATCTTGCCGTCGCGGCGCAGCAGCGCGCGGATGCGGGCGAGCAGTTCTTCGACGGCGAACGGTTTGACGAGGTAGTCGTCCGCGCCGGCGTCGAGCCCGCGCACGCGGGCGTCGACGGAGTCCTTGGCGGTCAGGAAGAGCGCGGGCGTTTTGATGCCTTGCTTGCGGAGTTCTTTGATCAGGGAGAGACCGTCGAGGCCGGGCATCATGATGTCGAGGATCAGCAGGTCGTAGCCGTTGGTTTCTGCGAGCAGCAGACCTTCGTCGCCCGCTTCCGCTTCGTCGGTTTCATAAGATTCGTCTTGCAGGACTTGGACGACGGCGTGCCGAATGGCGCGGTCGTCTTCGACAACTAAGACTTTCATCGTCATTTCTTCCAGAGCCTCCATGCGTTCCAGAGGTTTGCCGTCAACAGGCCGATCAACAGGTAGGCGAGACCTCCCCAAGTCAAGTAAAGCACAATGGAGACGACGACGGCAATCAGAGCGAAAATCGCTTGGTCTTTCGGTTTGCCCGGCGAGGTCGGCGGGTCGGTGAGCATCACGAACCCGAGAAACAGCGCCGAGTTGACAAACGGCACGCGCAGGGCGTCGCTGGCGAGGTCGCTGTGGAATCCGGTCAGCCCCATCACGAGAAACGCGAGGAAATAGACGCCGAGAAACGTGAGAACTTGCGTGTATTTGTGCACGCGGCGGGTGACGGCGATGCCGACGGCGAGCAGGGCGAGCGTCCACCACGGCGCGAGTTCCGCCATGCCGCCCCACCAGTCTTGATTCGTGGAGAGGGCGAAGACGGCGAACAGCAAACCGACGGCGGCCGGGTTGAGGATCGGTTTTTTCTTGACGCGCAGCAGGTTTTTGACCAGCACGCCGACAGCCGATGCGGCGGCGGCGATGTACCACGGTGTCGAGACGGCGAGCACCATCGCCACGATCAGGCCGGTGAGCAGGGCGCCGTCGGACAGTTTGCTTTTGCGATTTTGCAGGAAGGCAAACGGCAAATCGACGAGCGCTCCGGCAACCATCGCGGCGGTTGCGTTGAGCAGGCCCGTTGTGTTGTGCGTGAAGCCGAGGCCGATCGCGGTGAGAAACAGCAACGCGAGCAGCACGAACGCTTTGGGGGTCGACCAGTAGCTCGGTTTCTGCGCGGTGCGGGTCGGTTCGTTTGGGACGGAAGCAGGGGGCTGTGAGTTGGGCGGTTGTGCGGCTTGCAAGTTCATTTCGATGCCTCCCTTCCTCCGAGAATTGTCAAGTCCGGCGTGATGAAGAGTCCGGAGAGTCCCGCTTCGTCGAGCAACGCTTGCCCGTCTGTCGGGCCGAGCAGAAACGCCGCGGTGGAGAACGCGTCCGCCATCATCGCATAGGAGGCGGTGACGGTGCAGGAGAGCAAGTCTTGCGCGGAAGTGCCCGTGCGCGGATCGAGCAGGTGGTGCGTGAGCGTTTGATCGGTGCTGACGGCGACGCGTTCATAACTGCCGGACGTGCAAACGGCGGAATCGGTCAGGGTGAGCGACGTGATGATTTCGTCGGGGTGCGCGGGATGCTGGATGCCGACGCGCCAGAGTTCGCCGTGTTCGTTGCGTCCTCCCGCATAGACGTCGCCGCCTGCGTTGATCAAGAAGCCTCCTGCGCGTCGCAATCCTTGCGCGGCGAGGTCGATCGCCAAGCCTTTCGCGACCGCTCCAAGGTCGAGGCGGAGCGGTTTTTTCAAGAGGATGGTGCGGTTTTCTTCATTAAGAAGGAGATCGCGGTACGTTGCGGGCTCCAGCGCTTGCGGGGCGGTTTTTTCCCCGGTGAGGTAGTTGCGGGTAAAGCCTGCGTGTTCCATACGGTGCCCGATGGTCGGGTCGAACACGCCGTGCGTCATGTCGGCGACTTCCCAAGCGAAGCGAACCGCTTCAAACAGCAGCCCGCTGACGGGAACAGGCTCTCCGACGATTTCGCACAGCCGCCGCAGTTCGCTGTCCGGGTCGAATCGCGAGCAGACCCGTTCGACTGCGGAAAAAGCGGCAAAGGCCAGGTCGAGTTGATGTTGCAGAACTTCGGGTGATTCATGTGACACCACTTGGATGGAGACGAGGGTGTCCATGTGGAGGGCGGAGCGCGTTTTCGTGCGTCGTTGGAGTCCGTTTGTCATCTCGCGTCACCTCCCTTTCGGTTGTGGATGGGATTACGATTGCGCTTGTGCGAGCGCTTGGTTCATCGCGGTGCGGAAGTCGTCTGTGGACTTCGTGGCACCGCTGACGGTGTCGACGTTGGAGCTTTGCCGCTCGACAGCTTGCGCGGGCAGTCCGTCGATGTCGCTTTGCGGATAGTGTGTGTCACAGTTGGTGATTTCTACCGCTGCGATTTTGCCGCTCTTGATGGTGACGGCGACTTCGACGGAGCCGATGCGGTTGGAGCCTGTGCCGGTGTATGTTCCGTCCTTGTACGGTTTTCCGGCGGTCGGAGTTGCGAACGCTTGCCCTTGAGAAGTGGAAGTGCCGCCGTTGGGAGCGGTGTTGGAGTTTCCGTTCGGTGCGGTCGGGGCATCGCCACGTTGCCCTTGACCTTGTCGCGGCATGTCGCCGTTGAAACGTCCCCGGTCGCGGCCGAATCGCTGTTGACCTTGGCCCGGTGGTTGCGTGAAGTTGTTGTTGTTTTCTGTATGAAGATCGGATGAGCGGAACGCGGGAGTGGACGGGTTGGCTCCGTTTTGCATCGCCTGCGCGGAGCCGGGGTCCGTTACCAGATACCCCGCGATATAGATTGCACCGATGGCGGCGGAACACAGCGCCGCCATTTTGTCCGCTTTTTTGGCCATTCTGCTCTCTCCCTCCGAGAACGCTTTTGTGGATTTTAGGGATAGGATACAACACGAAAATTTGATTTCTCTTTGAGATTTCTAAGAAAAAACCGCCCCAGGAGCAGGCGGTTTCTTGAAAGCGTCTAGTTGAGTTTGGCAAGCCAGGTCAAGAGATGCTCAGACAGGCGGTCGCGCGCGTCGGTCCAGTTGTGGTCGGTGTCTTCGAGGATGTGTTCCAGATGCGGCGCTTCGATGCGCGTGAACGCTTCCACCAGCGTGTCGTGGTGCACCGCCACCGGCCCTTCTTGGTCGCGTTCGGCTCCAAGCAGGAGAACCGGACGGTCGGTCAACCGGTCGACTTGGCGGATCAAGTTCCACGCCGGGCCGTGCTTCGTCACTTGGCTCGTCAACATCTCGCCGTCCGCTCCCGTCAGGAAGTACGACGACTCTTCCAACATGGCCGTCACTTCTGCCAGCGCTTTCGCTTCGCCGCCCAGAATCTCCGCGACGAGGCCGAAATTGAAACCGGAAATCGAAGCGACCGCTTTCACGTCCGGCACCGCAGCTGCCGTCATCAGGCTGAGAAACCCGCCCATGCTGTGCCCGATCAGCACTAAGTTCGCAAGATTCAAACGGTATGGCGCCGCCACATCCTCCCGGCGCAAGTACGCCAGCGCCGCCTGCACATCTTGGAGCGCATGTTCAAATGAAAAACTCCCTTGGCTCCCCCAAGACCCCCGGTAGTTGAACACCAACACACTCCACCCGGCGTTTTGCAACCACATCGCGAGGTCGTGGTTTTGCTGCACGCCGGGAAACCCGTGCAACAACAAAATCACCGGATGCGGACCCTCCCCTTTGGGCGTAAACAAACGACCCGCCATCACATCGTCCCCTGACGGAATCTTCAATAACGACAGCCTCTCCATCTCGTACCTCCCTCTCGTTGCCAGTTGTTAGATTTATTCTACCAATTCAAACCACTTTTGTGTATCAAAGAAAAAAGACGAGCCCTGTACGGACTCGTCTTGAGTGGATGGTTTACGCGTGAACCGGCTCGCGGTCGCGCAGTTTTTTGTGGATGTGGCGGGCGACATGCACGCCGGCAGCAGACGCTTGGGCGAGACCGCGCGTGATGCCCGCGCCGTCGCCTACCGTGAAGAGGCCGTTAATTTCCGTCTCAAAGTGATTCGTCAGCTTCGGACGAGCGGAGTAGAACTTCGCTTCCACGCCGTAGAACAGCGTGTGTTCCGACGCGATGCCCGGCGTGACTTTGTCGAGCGCGTCCATCATCTCGATCAGCGACTTCATGGTGTTGTACGGGAGCACCAGCCCGAGGTCGCCGGGAACCGCTTCTTTGAGCGTCGGTTCGAGGAAGCCTTCTGCGATGCGCTTCGGTGTCGAACGGCGGCCTTTGAGGATGTCGCCGTACTTTTGCACGATGACGGAGCCGTTCGAGAGGTCGTTGGCGCGGCGGGAAATTTCCTTCGCGTACTCGTTCGGCTTGTCAAACGGATCGGTGAACGTGTGCGAGACCAACAGCGCGAAGTTGGTGTTTTTCGAGCCGAGTTTCGGGTCTTTGTAGGAGTGGCCGTTCGCCGTCATGACGCCGGAGTGGTTCTCGACGACGACGTGCCCCGACGGGTTGGAGCAGAACGTGCGCACGCGGGTGCCGACAGAGGTGTTGAAGATGAACTTCGCTTCATAGAGATGCTTGTTGATCTCGGCCATGATCACGTCGGACGTTTCCACGCGCACGCCGATGTCCACTTGGTTGTTCGTCATGCGCAACCCGTGGCGCTTGAGGATCTCGCCCAGCCATTGCGAACCGTCGCGGCCCGGGCCGATGATAACTTTCTTGGCGCGGAGTTCTTCGCCGTTTTTCAACACGATGCCGGTGACGGTCTTGCCGTCTGCCGTTTCTTCCACGAGCACGTCCTCAACGAACGTTTTGAAGCGGGTTTCGATCTTGGTTTTGATGCCTTCGAAGATGTTCGAGAGGATCTTCAAGTTCTCTTCCGTTCCGAGATGGCGGACGCGGGCTTTGAGGAGCTTGAGTCCTGCCGATTGCGCTTTGCGTTCAATCTCCGTCACATGCGGCGTGGTCGGGTCGGTGATCGAGAGCGTCGCACCGTGCGCGAGGTTGATTTCATCTGCATATTCGATCAATTTCAGCACTTCGGACGGAGCGAGGTAGTCGCCCATCCAGCCGCCGAATTCGGTGGTCAAGTTGAATTTGCCGTCGCTGTACGCGCCGGCGCCGCCCCAACCGGCGGTGATGGAGCACGCGGGCAGGCAGCCTGCGTATTCCTTGCGCTCATGCGCGGGCGGGCATTTCACGAGTTTTTCCTCCAGGATCGGGCAACGGCGGTGGTAGATGTCGTGCCCCTTGTCGATCAACAGAACTTTGGCTTCCGGATCGAGGTGCGTCAATTCATACGCTGCAAAAATTCCACTGGGCCCTGCGCCCACGATGATCACGTCATACAACATCGTCAGGTCTCCCCTTTCAGGTTCACAGGACACGTAGTCGGCACTTTACGGGTACCGGTAGAGACACTGAGCCATATTCCCAGCGTATACGAGTCTCAACGGGTTCCATTGTACGGGAAAACACGAACGATCGTCAATATCCATTATATTTTGTTCGGGAAGAGGGGAGTGGAGCAGATTCGAGAAAAAAGAAAACCTGCCTTAGTTTGCAGGTTTCCATGTGTGCACGCTGCCGGGAATCCACTTGCCGGTGAAGTCCCGTCCGCGCAGGGTGACCGTTCCGTTTTTGACTTCGACGAACATGCCCTCGCTGTCGGGTCGCACTTGGCCGTCGGGGTTGTAAGGACGGCCGGCAGAGGATTCGTTGACCATCAGGAATCCGTCTTGGAAGAACGTCGTCGGGCGGTCGAGGTTGATGTGCGTGTGCCCGGAGAAGAAGATCACGTTCGGGTGGGCGCTGAGGATTTTTTTCAATTCCTCGTGCTGGATGACGGTGCGGTTCCAGCCTTGGCGCGCCGTGCCGGAGACGGTGTACGGCAGCGGTTGGTGCAAAAACACGAACGTTGGCTTGTCGGAGGGGGCTGCTTGCAGTTTGCCTTGCAGCCAGTTCAGTTGGGTGTCGGACAAGTAGGCGTCGTCCAGGTAGCTCGGGTCGCTCATGCGTGACTTCTCCGAACCGAGGAAGAGGAAGTGGAAGCCCTTGATCACTCTCTCCGTATAGACGGTCTTGCGCCCGGCGAAGTCGAGGAAGCGCCCGAGCGCTTTGGCATCGGTGTCGCCGTTGGGGAACGCGGATTTGTTCATCGTTTCGCTTGCGTCGTAGAACGCTTTGTAGAATTCATGGTTCCCGATTGTCACTTCAAGCGGCGGATGCGGTGTTTCCGCCAGCAGTTTGGTGATCGTGTTGTAGTCTTCCGGGAAGCCGTTGCTCAGGTCGCCGTTCATCACCAGCAAGTCGCTGTGAGGTGCGGCTTTCTCGATGTCGCCGAGCACGCGTTTGAATTTGTCTTGCGTGGCGGTGTCGCTGTGCGAGATATGGGGGTCGCTGATCACTTCAAAATTCAGCTCGTCAGGATTCTCGTTGGGAGTTGTGACGTTGGCTTCCAGCGGGGTCTTCGCATGCACGTACAGGCCCGGTTTCACGTACCAAACCAAGAGGGCAATCAGAACGGTTGCTAAGGAGATAAGCCACATACGTTTCGTCTTCATCTGATCACCTCAACTAGATTTTACACGCAATTCAAATAATTGTCTCGCGGTCATTCATGGAAACCTAAAAATAGAAGCCGCCGGGGCGGGATGTTGCCTATGTTTCTCGTAAGATCGGTATTAATAGAGTCAATGTTTATCCCGTCCGTGATGGTTGATGTTTCCTAGCAGATGGTATAATAGAAGGTATAGTCTTACACATAAGTGAGGTGTTTCTTGATGGCAGAGACTAGGATTCCAGAAGCGATTCGAAACGCTTTTGCAAGTGTAGATTTGCAAAATCAACAGATCGCTTTGGATTTTTTAGAGCATCTGTTGAGCATGGGCTTTTCTTGTGAGTACGTAAAGAACTACGGTGTGTTCGTGTTTACCTATAATCAGTTTGAGGTATGCCAGATACTTTGGGACTATCTAAATGGATTTAGCAAGATTCCGGGTTATTTGATGTTCTTAGCACCTACTCCAATAAAAGAAAAAGTCTGTTCTGAAACCCTCTTTCCGATCAAGGAGCAACCGCTCATTCGAAAACTAGTAGAAGCAAAAGAGTTTCATCATAGTTACAATGCCACACTGGGTGATCTGGATCTTCTTATACCGTTCTTTGAGCAAATTCGAGATGCGTTCTTTCGCACGGAAATTACGGTAGATTTTCGAATTGAATCGTTGGAACTTACCAACTTTCGTTGTTACAAAAGTGAAACGTTCACATTTAACCCGCAATCAACCGTATTGATTGGGAAAAATGCAAGCGGAAAAACAAGCCTGTTGGAAGGTATCACCGTTGCAATTGGCGGGTTCTTACGAGCCATCGATGAAAAAGTGGACAAGCGGGCCTTTGAAGCAAGCGACGTTAGATTCACCAGTAAGTGGGTACAAAACGCCCCTGCAACCGAACACCATCCTCCAACGGAGATGAAAGTGACCTCACGTCTCATCAACAATCGCCTCGTGTGGTCAAGAAGCCGTACCCTCTATGAATCGGATAAAAACTCTCGTACAACTTATAAAGAATCGAATGAAATCACGAGCATTGTGAAGCAGCTTGTCTCTGATGTTCGTGATGAGAAGAACTCAAGGCAAATCATTCTGCCCGTGTTTGCTTATCACGGCACAGGGCGTGTGGCCAATTTCAATCGAGATATGGGAGAAGTCGGAAAAACGGAAAAAATTTCACGATTTTTTGCATATAAAGACTGTCTGAAACCGAATTCTAATTACAAAACTTTCATTGCATGGTATCGCAAAATGAAATACTTGGCGTTCGAGATCAATCAGCAAATCCCAGTGCTTGATGCCGTAACAGACCTTCTTGTGCGTGGCTTGCGCTTGTTGACAGAAGATGAGGAGCACTTTGTAGAAGGATTGTTCTATTTTGAAGGTGAGCTTCATCTCAAGTACGAAGATGGAACTTTTTATCCAATCAGCACTTTAAGCGATGGTTACCAGGACATCATTGGGATTCTTTCAGACATTGCGTTTCGCATGGCGGTTTTAAATCCACAATTAGGTACCGAAGTATCCGCGAAGACCCCAGGGATCGTGTTGATTGACGAAGTTGATTTGCATCTGCACCCTAAATGGCAACAGAAGGTTCTATACGTATTGAAAACCCTGTTTCCCAAAGTGCAGTTTATTTCGACTACGCACTCACCCGTCATCATTTCCGCAACGGAGAAAGACGAGGCGTTTGAACTCTATCAAGAGGAAGATACAATCCTTACGAAACCGATTGGAAACCCAGCTGAATGGTACCTCTCTGATATATTGGCACAAGCTTTTCATGTCTCTTCAAAGCCGCCAGCACGAACTGCGAACTCGATTTCGGAGTCCTTGGAGGAGCTGTTGCACCGTTTCAGCGAATTGGTGAAAACCGCTGTACCCACACCCAGTGACGAGCAGAAGCGAGAGATCGAAGTGCTCTACGAACGGTTGCTTCCCAGCCTGCCTATAGATAGTCCTCGGAGAAAAGCGGTAGACGCTTTGAAGGGGCTCGTCAAATGAAACAAGTCACCAGGACAGATGCCCCGCATCCTTTGAATTGCTCGGAAACGAAACGGTCGTTCTATGAGGACCTGTACGATGAAACCGGAACCCAAGTCAAAAAACGCTGGAATGTCGTGCGAGATGCTTTGTCAGAGATGTCAGGTCATCACTGTGCCTATTGCGGGAAAAAGGCAAAAGTAGAAGTAGATCACTTTTTTCCAAAAAATAAGCGAGCCGCTCCCTATCTCGCCTATTGTTGGGAGAATTTGATTCCGGCTTGTCATGATTGCAATCAGCGAAAATTAGCATTTTTTCCTCGTTCCCTGTCTGGAAAAAGGATTATCGAATCCTGTGCGGAGGGGGTCGTTCCGCATGACCTTCTCTATGAAAAATCCACGATCATGGAAATAGCCAGTAATGACCGACTGCTCGACCCGACATTTGATCGAGTCGAGGAACATCTTACACTTGATTGTGAGTTTTTCTGCTATAACTCGCATACCAAAATTGGTGAAATCACCAAGGAAAGGTTTTTTGGTGAGGCGTTTGAGAGAAACCTCGAAAAGTTAAGTCACCTCGCCAAGAAATTGGTGAGTGAGAAGGTAACTGTCGACATACTGAATCCTATTTTTGATTTATACGGAGATGAATTTTATCTACGTGCCTACTACGAGTATTGGTATCTAGAGAATGCTGAAGGACGAATGCGTTAAGGCAAATAAAAAACACCGCATCAGCCCGTTTGTGAGCTTGCGGTGTTTTTATTAGTTTCTCGGTTTGGCGCGGTTGGTCGGGGTCGCGTTCCACGGGTCTTCGGGCCAGTAGTGTTTGGGGTAGCGGCCTTTGAGGTCTTTTTTGACGTCGAAGTAGGTGGTGGCCCAGAAGCTGGCGAGGTCGCGGGTGACTTGCACCGGGCGTTGGGCGGGAGAGAGCAGGTGCAGAAGCAGCGGCACGCGTCCGCGCGCGATGCGCGGCGTTTCCGGGAGGCCGAATACTTCTTGGAGCCGCACGGCGAGCACGGGGGATTCCGGGTCGCTGTAGTCGACGGGAATACGCGAGCCGCTCGGGACGGCGATATGCGTCGGCGCGCTCGCTTCGAGTTCGCGCTGTTGCTCCCAAGTGAGGAGGGATTCCAGAAGTTGCGTGAGGTGCAAACGGGAGACGGCGTTGAGATTTTTCGCTCCGTAGAGGTGCGGGCCGAGCCAGTCGGGCAGCGTGCGGGTGAGCGCTTCGTCCGAGACGTCCGGCCAGTTTTGCGGGTCGGCGCGGTGGAGGAAGTGCAGGCGCTGTTGGAGTTGGCGGGCGTTTTTCGTCCATGGCAGGGCTTTGTCGACGCCGAGTTCGGCGACGCCTTGCAGGAGGGCGTGCAGGATTTCCTCCGGGCTTGGGTCGTGGAGTTGGGATTCGCGCAAGATCAGCGCGCCGAAGCGTTCGCGCTTGCGGGCTTTGACCGATTGCGTGGAGGAATCCCATTCGACGAGGTGTTCGTCGCTTATTTGGGCGGCGAAGTGCTGTTTGAGCGTTTCGAGGTCGAGCGGGGCGGCGAGATCGATGCGGCTCTCGCTGCCTTGGTCGTCGAGTTCGGCGGCGACGAGATAAGGCTCGCTCGACAGATTTTGAAGCGTCGGCAGGACGGCGCCGCGTCCGTTTGCGAGCAGGTAGCGTCCGTTGGGTCGGCGCTGTGCGATCCGATCCGGGTACGCGAAGGCAAGGAGCAGTCCGACGTCCTCTGTGTGTGTGCTTTGTTTGAGATCGAGCCCCCGTTTCCACTGCCCGGCTTCGGCGAGGATGCGGCGGGAGGTGGAGAGGTCGACCGTGTGGGGCGGTGATGTTTTTTCCTGCACGGCGTGGAGCGCTTCCAGTCGCAAACGGAGATCGGCGTCGGCGAGGCGGTCGCCGCGCAGGATGTCGCGTTCGTTCAAGAGCGCCGCCAGATCGCAGGCGAGGGCTCCGTCGCCGAGCGGGATCGCTTGCAAAATCATGTGCGCGAGGCGCGGGTGCAAGCCGAGTTCGCCCATGCGTCGTCCGTGCGCGGTGATGTTGCCGTCAAGGTTGAGCGCGCCGAGTTGTTGCAACAGCGTGCGGGCTTGCGCGTAAGACGCGGCAGGCGGCGGGTCGAGCCAGAGCAGTTCGGCAGGGTCGTCGACGCCCCATGCCGCCAGTTCGAGCGCGAGCGGCGCCAAGTCCGCTTCGAGAATTTCCGGCGTGCTGCGGGATTTCAGTTGCGCGTCTTCCGCTTCGGTCCACATCCGGTAGCAGACCCCCGGCCCTAAGCGTCCGGCGCGTCCGCGGCGTTGGTCGGCCGAGGGGCGCGAGACCGTCACCGTTTCAAGCCGCGTCATACCCGTACGCGGGGAAAAGCGCGGAACGCGCATCTGCCCGCTGTCGATCACGACGCGCACCCCCTCGACGGTGAGCGACGTTTCGGCGATGGAGGTCGCCAGCACGATTTTGCGCTCGCCGGGCGGGCACGGCGTCAGTGCGAGGTCTTGGTCTTCGCGGGTCAGACTGCCGTGAAGCGGGGCGACGCGGATGCGCTGAGGTTGGCGAAGTGAATCTGAGCCAGCGCCGAATTGCTGTGAAAATGACGGGATGTCTTTGGCAGGAGCACTCTTCCATGAAGCGGCGGAGGGGTCATTGGAAGTCGTTTCTTCGCGAGCGGACGCGGTTGCCGTCCTGATCCCCTGCTCCGCAAGCAACGCTTCCGTCCGGCGAATCTCGCCCGTGCCCGGCAGGAACACCAGAATGTCGCCCTCCTCCCGATTCAACGCCTCCATGATGGCTTTCACAACGGCAGGCTCCACCCGCCCTTCCACGCGGTGGGCGGCTAAGCGGGTTTCCACGGGGAATGCGCGACCTTCGCTTTTCAGCACAGGCGCAATTCCGAGCAGATTCGCAACCGGCTCCGCTTCAAGCGTCGCGGACATGACGAGCAGGCGCAAGTCGTCGCGCAGCATCTCTTGCGATTGCAGGCACAGCGCCAGCCCCAAGTCCGCATGCAGACTCCGCTCATGAAACTCGTCAAAAATCACGATGCCGTACCCTTCCAACGCCTGATCTCCTTGCAACATCCGTGTCAGCACGCCTTCGGTGACAACTTCAATCCGCGTCTTTGGTCCGACTCTGGTGTCCATCCGCACGCGGTAGCCGACCGTTTCGCCGACTTTCTCCCCCAGCACGGAAGCCATGAATCCGGCGGCGGCCCGTGCGGCGAGGCGTCGCGGCTCCAGCATGAGAATTTTCTGCCCGGCAAGCCACGGCTCGTCCAACAGGGCAAGCGGAATTCGCGTCGTCTTGCCCGCGCCCGGCGGCGCGACCAGCACGGCGCTGATTCGCTCCCGCAATGTCTCTTTCAACTCCGGCAACACCACATCGATCGGCAACCCCGACATCCCTTTGACCTCCATCTGAATCGATCAATCAATAAAAAAAGATCGCCCTTGAGTTTCCACAGCTCAGCGATCTATTTCAACTAGAAATTATGAGCCGACACCCTAGAGGGTAGTCAGTTGTGCAAAACGACTGTAGGTGTTTCCAGCACCTACGGTCATTTTTTTATCCTGCCCTCATTTTACCACAGACGAACTCCGCACCTCAACATAGCTCTTCATATGTAAAAAAGAGACCGCCACCCGCACGGTCTCTTTTTCCATAGCCAAACTTAAAACGCCGCCACATGCCCGTCGGTGCGCATCTCCGTGCCGCCTGCGAGCACGCCGCTGTCGGTGTCGCGCCAGATGATCTGACCGCGGCCGAAACCGCCGCGTCCGATTGCGACTTTGACCGCGTGCCCCTTGCGGTGCAGCGCGTCGACGATGTGCTCCGGCACCGACGCTTCGAGCTCGACGTTCAGCCCGGACGTCCACTGCCAGCGCGGAGCATCCAACGCCGATTGCGGGTTGAGCGCAAAGTCGACCGTATTCATGACGACTTGCACATGCCCTTGCGGCTGCATGAAGCCGCCCATGACGCCAAACGGCCCCACCGCTTGCCCGCCCTTGGACAGGAAGCCCGGAATGATCGTGTGGTACGGACGCTTGCCCGGTGCCAAACAGTTGTCGTGCGTCGGGTCGAGCGTGAAGTTGTTTCCTCGATTGTGCAAACCAACCCCCGTGCCCGGCACGACCAAACCGGAGCCGAAGCCCATGTAGTTGCTCTGGATGAACGACACCATGTTGCCTTCGCCGTCCGCCGTGCACAGATACACCGTGCCGCCGCTTCTCGGGTCGCCCGCTTCCGGTTGGCGCGCCAGATCGCCGATCAACTTGCGGCGCTCGTCCGCATACGCCTCCGACAGCAATTGCTCCACCGTCACCGTCATGTGGTTGAGATCGGTGATGTACTTCTGCCCGTCCGCAAACGCCAACTTCGTCGCTTCAATCGCCGTGTGGTACGCCTGCACCGTCTCGCGCTCCGTGAAATCGAAGCCCTTGAGCAGATTGAGCGCCATCAGCGCGACGATGCCGTGCCCGTTCGGCGGGATTTCCCACACGTCGTAGCCTTTGTAGTTGACGGAGATCGGCTTCACCCACTCCGGGCGGAAGTTCGCCAAATCCTCTCCGCACAGATACCCGCCGTGCTTTTTGGAATAGGCGTCGATCTTCTCCGCGAGCTCTCCGCGATAAAACGATGCCGCTCCCGTCTCCGCAATCTCTTGCAACGTCTTGGCATGGTTCGGCGAACGCCACATCTCGCCGATGCGCGGCGCGCGGCCTTCCGGTGCGAACGTGTCAAACCAATGCTTGAACTCGT
The DNA here is from genome assembly GCF_000714935.1 of Tumebacillus flagellatus. Classification (GTDB taxonomy): domain Bacteria; phylum Bacillota; class Bacilli; order Tumebacillales; family Tumebacillaceae; genus Tumebacillus; species Tumebacillus flagellatus. The sequence goes on along the minus strand of NZ_JMIR01000002.1, from coordinate 124,545 downwards.
CGCCCTTCAAGTTTTCGCTGAAGATCTTCACCGCCCGCTCCCAGTAGTACCCGAGCGTCGGCGACAGCGGGAAGCCGCGCTGGGCGTACTCAATCGCCGGCGCGAGCACGTCCGTCAAAGGTAACTTGCCAAACTTCGCCGACAATTCCGCCCACGCGGACGGCGCGCCCGGCACGGTCACCGGAACGAAACCATACTTCGGCATCTCCGTATGCCCTTGGTTTCGCAGTTCTTCCAGCGAGATTGCCGCCGGAGCCGGGCCGCTCGCGTTCAACCCGTGCAGTTCGCCCTTCGTCCAGATCAGGGCAAACGAGTCGCCGCCGATCCCGTTTGACGTCGGCTCCACGACGGTGAGCGCCGCCGCCGTCGCGATCGCCGCATCAATGGCGTTCCCGCCCTTGCGCAGAATTTCCAAACCCGCTTGAGCGGCGAGCGGTTGCGACGTCGCCACCATGCCGTTGCGGGCATAGGTGGTCATGCGGCGCGAAGCATAGGGATGGTGCAAAGCATCGAGATTCATGGGGTCAGACTCCCTTCCACATGTTCGGTTTTCGACCTGTCTCTTCAATTAATATAGGTGGCATGCCACGAAGTGTCCATCCCCTGTTTCCTTCAGTGCGGGACGCTCCGTTTTGCAAATCTCCATGCAGGCGTGGCAACGGGTGTGGAACGCGCACCCGCTCGGCGGGTTCGCCGGGCTCGGCACGTCGCCGGTCAGCACGATCCGCTCGCGCTTCTCGCCCGGCGTCGGATGCGGCACGGCGGAAAGCAACGCTTGCGTGTAGGGATGCAAGGGGTTGTCATAGAGGCTCTTCTTGGGCGAGAGTTCGACCATCCGGCCCAAGTACATCACCCCGACGCGGTCGGAGATGTGGCGCACGACCGACAAGTCGTGCGAGATGAACAGGTAGGTGAGTTGGAATTCCTCTTGCAGGTCTTTCATGAGGTTTAGAATCTGCGACTGAATCGACACGTCGAGCGCGGAGACCGGTTCGTCGGCGACGATCAGCTTCGGCTGCGTGATCAGCGCCCGCGCGATGCCGATGCGCTGGCGTTGCCCGCCGGAAAACTCGTGCGGGAAGCGGTCGTAGTGCGCTTCGGTGAGACCGACGGTTTCGAGCAGTTTTTTCACTTTTTCTTTGCGTTCTGTCGCCGTGCCGATCCCGTGGACTTTCAGCGGTTCTTCCAGAATCGCGCCGACCGTCATGCGCGGGTTCAGCGACGCAAACGGGTCTTGGAAGACCATCTGCAAGTCGCGGCGCGCTTTGCGCAGTTCGGCGTTCTTGAGTGCTGTCAGCGGTTTGCCTTGGAACAGCACCTCTCCCTCCGACGGCTCGATCAACCGCAAAATCGCCCGTCCGGTCGTGGACTTCCCGCAACCGGACTCGCCGACGATGCCGAGCGTCTCGCCTTCTTCAACGGTAAACGAGACGTCGTCCACCGCTTTTACAACTTCCTTGCGCGTGCCGTAGTACTTTTTGAGACCTTTGACTTCCAGCAGCGTGCTCATGCGTGCTGCACCTCCCCGATTGCAGATTCTTGGTTCAACCAGCATCGGCTTTGACGGCCTTCCCCCAGCTCAAACAGCGGCGGCGTGTCGGACAGGCACTTGTCGTGTGCCTGTTCGCAGCGCGACGCGAACCGGCAGCCTTGGCGAACGGAGCCCGGCAACGGAACGGAGCCCGGAATCGATTCCAGACGGTCGAGGTCGGCGTCCACTTTCGGAATGGAGCGCATCAAGCCTTGCGTGTACGGATGCGCCGGACGCTCAAACAGCGAGTTCACGTCCGCCGCTTCCACAACTTGTCCCGCGTACATGACGATGACGCGGTCGCACATCTCGGCGACGACGCCCAAGTCGTGCGTAATCAACAGGATCGACGTGGACTGGCGGTCGCGCAGATCGCGCATCAGGTCGAGAATCTGCGCTTGGATCGTCACGTCGAGCGCCGTCGTCGGTTCGTCGGCGATCAACACGTCCGGGTCGCAGGACATCGCCATCGCGATCATCACGCGCTGGCGCATCCCGCCGGAGAGTTGGTGCGGGTATTCGTGCACGATCTTCTCCGGACGCGGGATGTTGACTTTCTTCAGCATCTCGACCGCATGGTCGAGCGCTTGTTTTTTGGAATAGCCCCGATGGAGCATCGTCATCTCGGAAAGCTGTTTGCCGATCGTGTAGACCGGGTTCAGCGAAGTCATCGGTTCTTGGAAGATCATCGCGATCTCGTTGCCGCGCACGGAGCGCATTTGTGCTTCGGAGAGGGAGAGCAGGTCGCGGCCGTTGAAGTGGATGCGGCCCTCGGCAATCTTGGCCCCCTTCGCCAACAGACGCATGATCGAAAGCGACGTGACGCTCTTGCCGCAGCCGGATTCGCCGACGACGCCGAGCGTCTCTCCCTTTTGAAGAGAAAACGAAATGCCGTCGACGGCGGGGATGACGCGGTTTTCACCGTGAAACTGAGTTTTCAGATTTTGAATCTCCAAGATGGTGGACATGCGCTCGTCCTCCCTTTCAGAAAAATAACTTTGTACCAATGTCTCAAAAACTTTTTGTTCAGTCAAGGACGAATTTTCTGATTGCTTGGAAATTAATTTTGGTGTAAGGTAGACGAAACGAAAGCAAATCACAAAAAACACTTTCGAAATGACAATAACCAGGGGGTCAGTCAGGATGAAAAAACCGTTACAATTGAGCTTCACGTTTTTATTGGCAGGTGCCTTAATCGCTTCGGCCGGGTGCTCTTCCAGCAACAGCGCCGACACGTCCAAGTCCGATGCCAAACCGGCAACCAACGCAGTGAAACAGGGGGGGACGGTCAACATTTCCCTGGACGCAGACCCGCCGAAACTCGACCCGAGCTTCTCCACCGCGCTGGTCGACCGCATGGTGTTCCAAAGCATCTACGACAAACTGGTCGATCTGGATGACAAAGGCAACATCGTTCCGATGCTCGCAGACAAATGGGACGTGTCGCCCGACCAGAAATCGTATACGTTCCACCTTCACCCGGGCGTGAAGTTTACCGACGGCACCGACTTCAACGCCGACGCCGTAAAATTCAACATCGAACGCTACATGGACAAAGCGTCCACCCGCCGCAACGAACTGCAAGCGGTCGACAAAGTGAGCGTCGTCGATCCGAGCACCGTCAAGATCGACCTCAAGCAGCCGTTCGCGCCGTTCCTCTCCGTCCTCACCGACCGCGCCGGGATGATGGTCTCGCCGGCTGCCGTGAAACAGTACGGAGACGACTTCCTGAACCATCCGGTCGGCACCGGCCCGTTCGTTTTGAAAGACCGCGTGAAAGGCTCGACCCTGACGCTGGAGAAAAACCCGAACTATTGGAAGGAAGGACTCCCGCACCTCGACAAAGTGGTCTATAAGATCATCAACGACTCCAACCAAGCGCTCAACAACTTGAAGTCCGGACAAGTCGACATCACCAATGTATTCCCGACCAAGGAGATTCCGAACTTCGCAAACGATCCGAAGATCTCCGTCGTCAACCAAGCGGGCCAAGGTTTCCAAGGCATGCACTTGAACGCGTCGAAAGCTCCGTTTGACAACGCCGCGCTCCGTTCCGCCGTCGACCTGATGATCGACCGCGACGCGATCGTCAAAGTGGTGCTCAACGGCGCAGGCACGGCGGGCCACTCGCCGTTTGCTCCGACGCAATTTGCGTTCGGCGACACCGACAAGTTCGAAAGACCGAACGTGGACAAAGCAAAGGAATTGCTCAAGCAGGGCGGCAAACCGGACGGCTTCTCGTTCACGCTGAAGATCGGCACGACGCCGACCAACCAACAGCTCGGCCAAATGATCCAAAACATGCTCAAACCGGCGGGCATCACCGTCAATTTGGAAAAAGTCGAGTTCGGCACCCTGATCGACCAAGCGAAAAACGGCAACTACGAAGCCGTGCAACTCGGCTGGAGCGGACGTCCGGACCCGGACCAAAACCTCTACGATTGGGACGTGACCGACGGCACGCAAAACTACTCGCGCTACAGCAACAAGGACGTGGACACTCTGCTGCAAAGCGCGCGCGTCGAAGGCGACAACAACAAGCGCAAGGAACTCTACGACAAAGCGATGCAGATTCTCAACACCGAGAACCCGTACCTCTACCTCTACCACTCCAACAACGTGTTCGGTCTCTCCAAAGAGGTCCAAGGCTTCGTGTACGTTCCGGACGGCTTGATCCGTACCGCAACTCTGAGCAAGTAAGCATTCTACGCAGGAAGGAGAATGAGTATGGCATTCCTGGTCAGGCGATTGTTGCTGGCCGTACCGGTCATTTTTTTGGTGACGATCTTGGTTTTCTCTCTCATGCACATGCTGCCCGGCGATCCAGCAACGGTTATCCTCGGGCAGGAAGCGCCTCCGGAAGCGGTCGCGGCGTTGCGCGAGCAGCTCGGTCTGAACGATCCGATCGTCATGCAGTATCTGCATTGGCTGGGAGGCGTTCTGCACGGGGATCTCGGGCACTCGCTCGTCGACAACTCGCCGGTCTCTGATCTGATCGCCCAGCGTCTGCCGGTCACGGTGGAGCTCACGATCGGCACGTTCTTGATCGCGCTGATCATCGCGATTCCGGCAGGCATCATCTCGGCGACGAGACAGGGCAAATTCTCCGATTATGTCGCTTCGATTCTGGCGATGAGCGGCATGTCGATCCCGTCGTTCTGGTTTGCGATGATGTTGATCGTCCTCTTCGCCGTCAAACTGGGCTGGTTCCCGGCTTCCGGGTACACGCCGTTCTTCGAAAACCCCGCCGCCAACATCACGGCGATGATTTTGCCGATGTTCGCGACGGCGCTGCGGGAAGCGGCCGTGCTGATGCGGATGCTGCGCTCGTCGCTGCTTGAAGTGATGAGCGCGGACTACATCCGCACCGCCTACTCCAAAGGACAGCGCGAGCGCGTCGTCGTCCTGCGCCATGCTTTCAAAAACGCACTGGTCCCGGTCGTGACCACATCCGGCCTGATGGTCGCAGGTCTGCTCGGGGGTCTCGTAATCACGGAGTCGATCTTCTCGATTCCGGGGTTTGGCAAGCTGATCGTCGACTCGATTTACCAACGCGACTTCGTGACCGTGCAAGGCGCGGTGCTGGTGTCCGCACTGCTGGTCGTCGTGATCAACCTCGCAGTCGATCTGACCTATTCGCTGATCGACCCGCGCATCAAAGTCGGAAAGGGGGCAGAAGGATGAGCCACTCCGCAACGCAAGCGTCCGCTTCCAACACCGCCGTTCCAGTTGTCAAAAAAGAAAGACGCGCCCGTCAATTTTGGCGGCGCTTCTCCCGCAACAAGCTGGCGGTTGTCGGGGGCGTGATCATCCTCGTCCTGATCTTGACGGCGATTTTCGCGCCGCTGATCGCCACGCACGATCCGATTTTTGACCAAGACTACAACAACTTGATCTCCAAGCCAGGCAACGGGCATCTCCTCGGTACCGACGACCTCGGGCGCGACACGTTCTCGCGCTTGATCTACGGGGCGCGGCTGTCGCTGGAAGCGGCGGCGATCTCCGTCGGGATCGCGCTCGTGATCGGCGTGCCGATCGGGCTCGTCACCGGCTATTACCGCGGTGTCTGGGACGAATGGGTGATCATGCGCATCGTCGACGCGATGCAGGCGTTTCCGTCGATCATCCTCGCGCTGGTCATGGCCGCCGTGCTTGGCGGAGGATTTTTTAACGCGATGGTGGCGATCGGGATCGGGTTCCTGCCGTCGATCATCCGCATCACCCGCGCCCAAGTCATGACGGTGCGCAACTTGGAATATGTGCAGGCCGCCAAAGCGATCGGGGCTCGCGACGGACGCATCATGTTCCTGCATGTACTGCCAAATTGCCTGGCTCCGCTGCTCGTCCAAGCGACGCTGTCGATGGCGGCGGCGATCGTTGCGGAAGCCGGCCTTTCGTACTTGGGTTTGGGCGCGGCGCCGGAGCAACCGAGCTGGGGCTCGATGCTGCACATCGCGCAGGGATACTTGAATATCGAACCTTTGCTTGCCTTCTGGCCCGGCCTTGCGATATTTTTAGTGGTGCTCGGCTTTAACTTGCTGGGCGACGGAATTCGGGAGGTACTCGATCCGAAACTAAAACGCTAACGGGGCACAGGGGGACACAAACATGGTGTACGAATATGCAGATGCAGACAGTGAACTGCCGAAATTGGAACTCGACGATGTTGACAAACAGATTTTGGAAATCCTGCATGAAAACAGCCGCATCTCGTACACGGACTTGGGGAAACGCATCGAGCTCTCGCGGGTAGCTGTCCAAACCCGCATCCAGTCCTTGATCGAAGCCGGGGTGATCGAACGGTTTACCGTCGTGATCAACCCGGCGATGGTCGGGATGAAAGTATCGGCTTTTTTCCATGTAGACATCGAACCGTCGCATCTCGATGCTGTGGCGCAAGAGTTGGCGAAGGACCCGGCCGTGACGAGTTTGTACCACATGACGGGGCCGAGCACCTTGCACATGCACGGCATCTTCACGAGCAACTCCGAGCTGCAGAAATTTTTGAAGGAAAAACTCTATGCAATGCCCGGCATTCTCAAGGTCGACTGTCAGATGCTGCTCAAACGCTACAAGAGCCGAATGGGGATGAAACTGTAAGTCCCCTCCATTTGAAAGGAGGATTCCCATGTCGTCCATCTGGTACTTGTTCATCGCCATGATGCGCGCCGGTCTGCTTGGTTACGGAGGCGGGCCGAGCGCCATTCCGCTGATCCGCACCGAGGTCGTCGAACGCTATCATTGGTTGAGCGACCAAGAGTTCGCCGACGCGCTGGCGATCGCCAATACGCTGCCGGGGCCGATTGCCACCAAACTGTCCGCTTTCGTCGGGTACAAAGTCGCGGGGATCTTAGGGGCGGCGTCTGCGCTGATCGGCATGGTCGCGCCGACGGCGATCGCGGTCATCGTGCTCGTCAAACTGCTGACCACGTTTAAAAACAGCCCCTACCTGAAGGGCTTGATCGCCGCCGTCCGACCGGTCGTTGTGGTCTTGTTGATCCAGACGGCGTTTCAAGCGTCGCAAAACGGCACGTTCAGCGACTGGAAGCCGATCGCCGTCGGCGTGGCGTCCGCGCTGGCGCTGTTCTGGTTGAAGATTGACGCACCGTATGTGATTTTGGGCGCGATGGTGCTGGGGCTGTTGTTTTTTAGAACGCCGAGTGTGTGAGAACTTGTGTGAATGTGAATGTGAATGTGAATGTGAGTGTATGCGGTTACGAAAAAGAACCTCCGGGAGCGGAGGTTCTTTTTGGCGTGCGCGCGTTTAGGAGTGGACGGCGCTGGACTTTTTGGGAATCTGATTCAAAGGGACGCCGCCCTTGTAGTAGAGCGCGGGCGAGAGGAGGTTGTAGTAGATGTGGGCGCTCGGGCACCCGTGTTCTTGCAGCAGCGTGTGGATCATCAGCGCGATGGCGTCATGCGTCTGCTGGTCGCGTTGGAACATTTGAATCTCGACCGATTGCGGCGAGTTCAAGATGGGTTCGATGGCGGTTTTTTCGATCTTGATGATCTCGTGCGGAATGTTGACGATCGCCGCAAACCGATCGACGAGGGTCACTGCGATTTTCTGCAGCAACGACGTTTCAAATCCAGTAAACCGGATGTATGGCATGTTGTTCCCTCATTTCGTATTTCGTGTTGCTAAGGATCACTTCTCTCTATTGTATCAAAAAAACGCCCTCGGCAAGCGGGACCTTTTGGGGGCGGGTACACACACGCCAAAAAGCGGCCTCGTCAGGGAAGAGGCCGCTTTTTTTGAGAGGTGAAGAAGAACACAAGTCCGAAGCCGAAGATCGAGAGAATCACGCCGAGGAAGACGATCCCCAAGAGCGTCGTGACGGGGATTCTCGGCGGGGTGGGGCTGGTGTTGCGGTTGAGGTTGTTGCCGAGGTTGTGAGAATTGGCGGTGCCCCCTCCTGCACTCCCGCCGCCGCTCAACTGGAGCAAGCCGTCCTTGGTCTGTGCGGGATTGCTCATCCGTTCTTGGAGACTGCGCAGCAGTTCCGTCGCCGGATGCACTTGGAAATCGCTATCCGGGACGGCGATCTGCGCGGACGTTTGGCGGCCGACGAAATAGCGGGCGGACATGTCGTGCAAGAGCACCGGCGGCGTCGTCGCGTGCTGGTCATAGGATTCCCACGCTTCCATGAACGTGCTTCCGCTCCCTCCGGTCAACACGAGCGACAGCTGGCCGTCTTGCTTCTGTACGTCCAGCAAGACTTTCGGCTCTCCGTTTGCCTCCAGCACGAACTCCCACTGCTCAATCGGCTTCAAGACGTCCAACAGCGAACCGTCCCGGCTCTGTTTGGTTTTTTCCACGTCGGGGAGATACACTTGCAAGCCCGGCCCGACAGTCAGGGCTTGCACATCTTCCCCCGTGATCTCCAACAGGCGTTTGGCTTCCTGCAATCCCTCGTGTTCCGCGTATGTCTGCACGTCCGGCGGGACGTTCGAAGCAATTGCAGCGGAAACCGGGTGCGGGATCGACACACCTGACATCATCAGCGCCAGCGCAAAGCCGGCGAATAAGGTACGTGTACGTGTTTTCATACTCTAGGTATACAAGATTTGGAAATCAGCGTCAACTCCAAGTTAAGATGTGATTCCCAATATGGATCGTGAAATTTGTCAGTAAAGTGCCGGGGAATTTTTACTAAACTTGTGCTAAAATAAATTTTATTCAACCATTGGAAGGGAGACAAAGCCATGAGAGGAAGAAAGTGGGTGCGGCACCCCGGACAGCGCGTCACCTACGGCGAACCGGACGCTTCGCAGCTGGGGCCGGAGTCGGTGATTACGATCACGCGCTCGGAACGTCTGAGTCTGTTCCGGTTGTTGGTCGCGGCGTTTCTGAATGAAACGATCATGCGGCAGATGGTGAAGCGGGACACGGTGATCTACGCCGAACTGGAAGCCGATGTGCGCGCGGGTTGGGCGCAGACGTTGTCCGTCTGGAAAAACGGGCGCGAGATGACGGAGTTTCGCAACTCCGGCGCACACGGGCGGGCGTTGCGGTTTTTCCGCTGGGTGTTCTACGGAGGCAAGGTGCAGGCGTACGTGCTGTCGTACAAAGCGTGGGGCGAGATTCCGAACATGGAGGAAGCCGCAGCGCTCGCCGTCGAGTACGGACGCTTTGCAGACGGCGGCGAGATCGTCCGTCAAGCGAAAAACCTAACAACAGACGCGAAAAAAAACAACGGGAGCGCGGGTGCGTGACTCGTTGTTTTTTTTTGCTATGAAAATCCATCTGGAAGGGGAAGGTAAGACAGAGAAAAATCAGGAGGTGCCGCAGCATGGATCAAGTGGTGCTTGCACGGTCGCTGTTTGGAACGACGATGGCCTTTCATATTATCTTCGCGACGATTGGGGTCGGGCTTCCGCTGATGATTTTGATCGTGGAGGTGCTGTTCCAATTTACCGGAGACAGCGATTACGCGCTGATGGCGAAGCGTTGGACACGCGGGTTTGCCGTGTTGCTCGGCGTGGCGATCCCGTCGGGCACGATCGCCGGCGTGCAGTTGTCGCTGTTATGGCCGCAGTTTATGAAGGTTGTGGGCAAGGTCATCGCATTGCCGTTTCAGATTGAGATCTTTGCGTTTCTGCTCGAAGCGTTGTTTATGTCGATCTACGTGTACGCGGCGGATCGCCTGTCGCGGGGGATGCGAATCCTAAGCGTCGTGCTCGTGGCGTTCGGCGCCGTGATGTCGGCGATTCTGATCACCAACGTGCACGCGTTTGAAGGCACGCCGACCGGGTTTCGGATCGTGGGCGGCGAGATTGTGGACATTCGGCCGTGGAAAGCTTTTTTTAACCCGAGCTTTGCCGTTTCGGCGGGGCATGTTGCCGTTTCGGCGTACATGACCGGCGCGTTTGTGATCGCGTCGCTGGCGGCGTTCAAGATGCTGCGCCGCGGTTTGTCGGACAAGCATTACGCGTTTCACCGCAAGGCGTTGATGGTGGGCTTGGTGGTCGGCGGGCTGTTCTCCGTGTTGACGGCGCTCAACGGCCATGCGTCGGCGCAGCACTTGTACGACGAGCAGCCGGAGAAGCTGGCGGCGGCGGAGGGACTGTTTGTCACGCAGGATCATGCGCCGCTGACAATCGGCGGTTTCACCGACAAAGAGACGCATGAAGTGAAGTACGGCATCGAGATTCCCTGGGCGCTGAGCTTCTTGGCGAACAACCGCTTTGACACGGTGGTCAAAGGCTTGAACGAGTGGCCGGAAGACGAATGGCCGCCGCTGTTCATCCACACGCTGTTCAACGCGATGGTCGGCGTGGGGATGTTGCTGTTGCTGATGTCGATCGTCGGATTTTGGTGGCACCGCCTGTTAAAAAAACAAACTTTCCCGCGCTGGATGGTCTGGAGCTTCTTCGTCTCGGGGCCGCTGTCGATGCTCGGGATTGAGTTTGGGTGGATTTTTTCCTGCACGGGGCGGCAACCGTGGATTCTCTACCGGGTGATGCGCACGTCGGAAGCGGTGACGCACACGGGGAACTTGGGCACGCTGTTTTTGCTGTTCACGGGCGTGTATCTGCTCTTGGCGATCTCGGTGGTCGTCGTGTTGCGCGCCTACTTCAAGCGCCACCCGCTCGGCGACGAGTTGGGCGGTTCGGGCGACGTGAACGGCGAAGAGGAGGGCCTGCATGTCTGACGAGCTGATTGCGGTAAGTTTGCTGTGGCTGTTCGTCTTCGTGTACGCGATGGCGGCGTCCATCGACTTCGGGGCGGGGTTTTGGTCGCTGATCTATCTCTATCGCAAGGAAAACAACATGACCCAGATCGCCAACCGCTATCTCTCCCCGTCGTGGGAAGTGACGAACGTGTTCATCGTGTTGGTGGTCATCGGGACGGTGAGTTTTTTTCCGGGGGCAACGGCGGTTTTGGGGACGGTGTTGCTCTGGCCGTTCTCGATCGGGTTGTTGCTGTTGACGCTGCGCAGCGCGTTCCTCGTGTTCTCGCACGCCGCGGAAAAAAAATACGCCCGCGCCCTGTCGGTGATCTCCGGTGCGACCGGCGTGTTTTTGCCGATGTTGTTGATTTTGGTTCTGCCGATCACGTACGGCGGCATGATCGGAACGACGGACGGGCGGGATCAGTTGTTGTGGGGGTCGTTGCTGTCGAGTGCCAGCACGTATGCGTATCTGGCGTTTGCCGGGCTGTCGACGCTGTTTCTCTCGTCGCTGCTCTTGGCGGACTACTCGCACGTGTCGGAGGACTGGCGGGCGTATCAGGTGTATCGCAAAGACGCGATCTGGCTCGGGCCGTTTGCGTTTCTCGCGGCGATCTTCGTGATTGTGACGATGGCGCGGGACGCGCCGTGGATGTATGACAACCTGCAAAACAACAAAGGCTGGATTCTCTCGTCCGGCGTGCTTTACGTGTTGGGGTATCTGGCGTTGTTCACCCCTCGAAAAGCGGGGTCTCCCGCTGCAGGGCGGCCGCGTCTCGCCGTGGTGGCGACGGTGTTTCAGTACTTGCTGGCGGCGACGGGGTACGGGGAAGCGCATCTGCCGTACATCGTGTATCCGTCGGTGACGATTCAGTCGGGGTTTACCGACGAGAGCACGTTTCACGCGCTGTTCGTTTCGTACCTCGTGGGGTTTGTGGTGCTGACGCCGGGGTTTTGGTTGTTTTGGCGGATGTTTATGCGGGACAAGAAATATCTGCGGCAGAAATAGCAAAAAAAGCTCTTCACGTCGTGGCGGCGTGAAGAGCTTTTTTGTTGCCGTTACGGGGTGGCGGGGCGCCTGCTGTGGAAGTGGGTCATCGCTCGTTTGAGGAAGTCGCGTTCGGCGTCTGTGAAGTGGTACGCGGGCGGTCGCTTGTCTTCGGGGAGCTCGTTGTAGCGGTTCCACGCGGTTTTCATGCCTTCGAGGACGGCGGGGTCGTTTTGCGAGACGCGGGCGTTGATTTGGGTGAGCAAGTGCGCCATATGTTGCGCTTGCGGCGAAGTCGGGTCGGCGTTCTCGGCGGTGAGGCGCTGGAGCGTCGAGCGAAATTCGTCGTATTGCCGGTAGTGCTCGCGGCGGGATTCGTCCGTCCACTCGCGCGATTCCAGTTTGCGACGGGCTTCCTCGGAGTACGACGTTTCGTAGAGTTCGCGCATGTGCGAGCGTTGGGACGGCGTGAGATGTTGGCGCACCCGCTCTTGGTTGTGTTCCGCTTGGTAGACATGGAGGATCGACGAGAGCGCTTCCGGGTCGTCGGGGTTTTTGCGCAAGAGATGGAGCGACGCGTCGACGGCGCGGAGAATCAGGTCGAGTTCGGCGCGCTTGTCGAGGAGCATGGCTTTTTGCTGAGCGAGCCGCTCGGAGAGATGCCGGGGGCTTGCTTGGAGGCACGCTTTGATCTCGTCGAGGGAGAAGCCCAAGTATTTGAGGGCGAGGATGTATTGCAAGCGTTGCAGGTCGGATTCGGTGTACAGCCGATATCCGGCCTCGCTGTGTTGGGACGGAGAGAGCAGACCGGTTTTGTCATAGTAGCGCAACGTGCGGATGGAGATGCGGGCTTTTTGGGCGAGTTCGCCGGTTTGGTAGAGTTTTATGTTCTGATCAGACGGCATCGGGTTCCCTCCTTTTTTTCAAGCGTAAGGGGTGACGTTGGGTCAGGGTCAAGCCATATCATAACGGAATCTTGCAAAAATTGGAACTCTATCGTACGCTGGTGAGAAGTCATACCCGAATCAGCGAGGTGCAGAAAAAATGAACCACAACCTCCCGTTGCTGACGGCAGAACTGGCGGATCTGATCGAGAAGTCGGACTGCGATGTCATGCGAGGACGGATGGAATACATCGGCAAGCAGCAAGGCAACCCCTACGGCGTGGAAATCAAGACGTTCGGCCGCGCCGTCGCGATGTTGGCGCATCACTTTCCGGTGATCGACTTCAACCGCGTATACGGCATCGGTGCTGAGGAAATTCAGCACGTGGACGACATCTGCGCGTTCTTCGCGTCTGCCAACCGCAACTTTATGATCGACGTCCCCCCGCAACGCACGACCCCGGAACTGCTTCAAGCGCTTACCGCACGCGGGTTCCGGCAATCGGGCTTCCACACGGCGATGTACGGCGTGCCGGATGTGAGCAAGGTTCGCCCGGTCGAAGGTTTGGAAGTCCGTCGCGTGCAACCGCATGAGGTGGAGCTGTACGGACGTATCTTCACCCGTTCGTTGGAGATTCCCGACGACATTCCGGAGCGGACGGAGAGCAACTTTCTTTTAGTAGAAGACCCGGAGTGGCATCTCTATCTCTGCTGGCAAGGCGACACGGCGATCGGCTTTACCATGATGCAGATCGTGGACGGCGTCGCGGGGTTCGCGCTCGCGGCCACGCTTCCGGAGTACCGCAACCGGGGCGCGCAGACGGCGATGCTGCACCAACGCATGCTCGACGCCGAAGCGGCCGGCGCGCATCTGATCGTCGCCCAGTGCGATTTCGCCAGCGGGTCCCATCGCAATCTGCAACGAGCCGGCTTCCACGTCGCCTACACCAAGGCGGTCTGGAAACGAGAGGAGGCATAACACCCCATGATCCCAGCGATCCAAGAACGCTTCAACGACCAAATTCTCCACGAAGCCGCCAACCGTTACGGCATCACCCCCGACGGGTTGAAAAACCTCGGCGGTTTCGAAGCGAACGTCTACGAATTCCAGCGCGACAACTCCGCGTACATTTTGAAGATCACCCACACCATCCGCCGCTCCGTCAACTACCTGCTCGGCGAACTGGAATGGCTGAACTATCTTGCCGAAGGGGGCGTCTCCGTCTCGCGCTGCATTCCCTCGGTGAACGGCGAACTCGTGGAAGTGATTCCCGAAGGAGACGGCCACGCGTTTCTCGCGATGGCGTATGAAAAAGCTCCCGGTTCTCGCGTCACCAAGGAAATATGGGGCCCCGACCTGTTTCGCGAATGGGGCCGCGTGATCGGGCGCATCCACAAACTCACGCAACACTATGTTCTCCGCGATCCGGCTGTCAAACGCCAAGAGTGGTACGAAGAAGAGCACCTCAAACTCCGCAAATACCTCCCCGCCGACGACCAGGAAGTGATCGCGGCAGGCGAAGAACTGCTGACGCGCATCCACGCGTTGCCCAAAGACTCGACGTCCTACGGACTCTGCCATACCGATTTGCACCAAGGCAATCATTACGTCGACGAAACCGGCAAGATCACCGCGTTCGACTTTGACGATTGCGGCTACAACTGGTTTGCCAACGACATCGCGATCATCCTGTATTACGAAATGCAGTACAAGTCCGAGACGTATCCGACGCGGGCGGCGACGACGGAGGCGTTTTTGACGCATTTCATTGAAGGGTATCAAGAAGAGAACGCGTTCAACCCGGAGTGGCTGACCCTCTTCCCGGACTTTCTGCGCTTGCGGCACCTCTTGCTGTACATCGTGTTGCACCAAGCGGGCGACACGCTGCCGGAGAAGTACCGCCAAGAACTCCCGCGCCACCGCCAAGAAATCATCGACCGCACGCCGAGGGTGGAGTTTGATTTCACGCGGATTCCCGTCAACGCGCCCACGATCTGATCGTCTCTTCATGACTCAGGATAAAAGGAGCTTTCCCGCATGACTATTGGTAGAATTGTGATCTCCCTCACCGACCCTGCGCGCCGGGAGTCGTTGAACACCCAAGAGGCACCGGAAGCGTCCCGCCGCTTTCCCGTGAGTGTGTTCTACCCGGCAGAGGCCGGAAACGAACTTCAGCAAAAAAGTTCGGTGCTTTCATTGTTCGAGCCGGCGGTGGAGCGGAGTGCGGAGTTGTTTGCGATGGTGGGGCTGGCAGAAGAACGGCTGCGCGCGACTGCCGTTCCTATTTATAACGACGCGCCGCCCGCGCGAACGGACAAACCGCTTCCGGTCGTGGTGTTCGCGCCGGGATTCGGCGTGGATCGAGACCTCTATGTGCGACACATCGCAGCGCTGGTGCAGGCCGGATTTCTCGTGGTGACGGTGGGAGCCACGTACGATACGCTCTTCACCGTGTTTCCGGACGGCGATGTCGAGATGCAATCGCCGCGCTGTTCCGGCCAAGACTTCACCGATTTCCCGACGTTGCGTGAACTCGTCCGCGTCCGCCAAGCGGACGTGCAGTTCACTTTGACCCAACTGCCGCTCTGGAACGAGGGCGAAAGTCCGCTGAACGGGCTGTTCGATCTGGAGCGCATCGGCTTGATGGGACATTCGCTCGGCGGCGCAGGTGTTTTTGGCGCGGCGCAAGCAGATTCGCAAATCCGCGCCGTGGTGCTCCTCGATGCGAGCCTGCACGTCCTGCCAAGCGAGTCGCCGATCTCGTTTCCGGTGTTGAACGTGCGGCAAGAAGCGGCATCGCTTGAAGAGATGCTCCAAACCGAAATGAACGACAAAGTCGCCCGCGCGATGGCGGAAGGCCAGCAACGCCTGCACGACCTTGCAGGCGCGGACCGCTGTTTCGTCAAAATCCAAGGGGCCGATCATATGACGTTCTCCACCATCCCGGCGCTCTTTCAAGAGACGGAGAAGCTGACCCGCGGGCAAGAGGCGATCCAAGCGGTGACCGTTGCGTTTTTGGAAGAGTTTGCGGGAGGGCGTGCGGGGCGTTTTGCTGACTTTCTCGCCGGCGGAGAACGCCCGGCGCAAGTGCTGGAAATCGACCGCGACGGACACCTGTCCCGTCCGTGAGTGAAAGCCTCGCAACCTGCACAGACTGCAAGCAGGGGGTGAGATTCATGAACCAAAACCAACTGGCAAACCTCAACGAAGAGCAATCCCGCCGCATCGACCAACTCGAATCGGAACTCGGCGTGGTGCTGATCGCGTACGACGGCTACCGGCAAGAAGACAACCAAGGCCGCCCGAATAAGTAGGAAAAAAACGCCTTTGTCGCGCCCGTTGGCAAAGGCGTTTTTTTCCGTGCCCTTTCGAGGTATACTAGTTCGTATGAGTCATAGAGGAGGAATTTGTGAATGAGCGTACATATTGGTGCAACTGAAGGACAAATCGCAGAAACGATCCTGCTGCCGGGCGATCCGCTGCGGGCGAAATACATTGCGGAAACGTTTTTGGAAGGCGTGCAGGAACCGTATAACACCGTGCGCGGGATGTACGGCTTCACCGGCACCTACAAAGGAAAGCGCGTGTCTGTGCAAGGAACCGGCATGGGCATTCCGTCGATCTCGATCTACGTGCATGAGCTGATCAATTCGTACGGCGTGAAGAACTTGATTCGCGTGGGCACGTGCGGCGCATACAAGCAAGACGTGAAAGTGCGCGACCTGATCCTCGCTCAAGCGGCTTCCACCGATTCGGCGGTCAACCGTCATCGGTTCGGCGGCAACCTCGACTTCGCGCCGACGGCGAACTTCAAGCTGTTGAAGAACGCGTACGACGTGGCGGTTTCCCGCAACATGCCGGTGCATGTCGGCAATATCTTCACCAGCGACACGTTCTACAACGACCGCGGGGCGGAATTGGTGCCGTTGCTCGCATCGTACGGCGTGTTGGCCGTTGAAATGGAGACGGCGGCGCTGTACACGCTGGCGGCGAAGTTCGGCGTAAACGCGCTGGCGGTCATGACGGTCAGCGACCACTTGATCACCGGTGAAGAAACCACGTCGGAAGAGCGTCAGACGACGTTTAACCAAATGATCGAAGTGGCGTTGGAAGCGGCGTTGCAGGAGTAACTTCCGATGCCTGCGTCCGACCTCGCTTTGAAAAAACTCCGGCTGCGCGAAGACGCCAAAGCGGTGGTGTTGAACGCGCCGGAGGGGTATCTGGAGTTGCTCGGAGACTTGGAAGGGTTCGATGTGCGAACCGAGGTGGACGAGCCGGGGACGTTTGATTTTGTGCAGTTGTTCGTGAAAAGCGTGGCGGAGTTGCAAGAATGGGTTCCGCTGGCGGTGAAAGCGCTTGGCGGCGGGGATGCGATCTTCTGGATTGCCTATCCGAAGAAAAGCGGCAAGATCAAAACGGACATCTCCCGCGATGTCGGCTGGGACGTGGTGGACGAAGCGGCGTACGAAGGAGTTTCGTTGGTGTCGATCGACGAAACGTGGTCTTCGATGCGGTTTCGCCCGCGCGCGTCTGTGGATTCCTCCTGGACCCGGTCCGGCAAGACCCGTGTGGAGCGGTTGGCGGAGAGGAAGCAAGCCGCCAAGGAAAAACCGCCCGTCGACCGCACGGTGGAAGTGCCGGAAGATTTCCAAGCGGCGCTTGCCGAAAGCGCGGCGGCGAAGGAGCTGTTTGACACACTTGCGTATTCGCACCGCAAGGAGTACGTCACGTGGATCACGTCCGCCAAGCGCGAAGAAACGCGCACCCGCCGCATCGGACAAGCGATTGAGAAACTGCTCGAAGGCAAAAAACGCCCCTCGGGGATGTGACGTAAGGGCACCTTTTAGGGGTGCTCTTTTTTCGTTCTGAGGCTCATGCATAGCGCCCTCTTCCATTGGAAACCATTGGGGTGGGAGGTGGAACGAAGATGGCGTTTGATTGGTGGGACATCCTGGGTCGGGTGGGGTTGGCGTTTGTTTTGGTGTTGATTGCGACGCGCACGCTTGGCAAGAAGATGATGCAGAGCTTGAGCTATCTCGACTTCATGGCCGCCATCACGCTCGGCTCGCTGACCGGCGCCATCGTGCTCGACCATAACATCACGCTCGGCGATCTCGTCTTGGCGATCTCCGCGTTTACCGTGCTCGTGCTGATCATGTCTTTTTTTCAACTCAAATCCAGACGCATTCGCCGCCTCCTCTCCGGCGTGCCGATTGAAGTGGTGCACGACGGCAAGATTTTGGAGAAGGAACTGGAACGCTCCCGCCTGACGATGGAGAACCTCACCCAGCAACTGCGGCTGCGCGGCGTGTTCGACATCGCCGAAGTCAAGCAAGCCTATCTCGAAACCAACGGCCAACTCAGCGTCCTCCTGCGCCCGGAAGCGGAACAACTGCGTACGGGCACCTTCCTCACCCGACAAACGAAATTGCCCGACCAACGCCACCCGGTGGAGTTGATCGTCGACGGCAACGTTCTCTCGCACAACTTGGAACGCTGGGGCTACGACCTCGCATGGCTGATGCAAGAACTCGACGCCAAGGGCGTCCGCGACACGTCGGACGTCGCCTACGCCGTGCTCAATTCCAAAAACGAACTGTACGTCGACCTCTACCGCGACAACCTGATGCAATAAGAAAAGCCTTCGTCCGCACGCACATCGGCATGCAGACGAAGGCTTTTTTGACGAAGCCAAAAAATTACTCGGCAATCCCCACGCGGCACCGCAGAAACTCCTCGCTCTGCAATTGCCCGTAGGCAAAAACCGCCGTGTCCCCCGTGGTGATGCGCATCCCGCCCTCGGGGAGCACCTCCCGTTCCACGCGGTAGTGCCCGGTCGCGGCGCCTTCCGGGAGGTACGTGGGGCAGACGAGCGTCCAGTCGAGGTTCTCCGTGGACGCCAGCATTCGGTACGCCCGTTCGTGGTCTTCCGCAGCGGCGGTCGTCGTGCGGCGGGTTTCGCTGGAGCGGTAGCGGAGCAAGTGCGGCTCGGAGCGGGCTTGCAAGATGCCCGCCGTGCCGATGGAAACAATCCGCCGAATCCCGTTCTCCCGCATGACGTCCAGAATCACCGCCATGCTCTCCGACAGCACCGTGCCGCCGTCCGTGTTCAGCGAGCAGAGCACGGCGTCCGCTCCCGTCACGGCCTGGGAAACGTCAGATCGAGACCGCGCATCTCCAAAAGCAAACTTCAGGTTGGGCACAGATGCCAGCAAACTGGAATTCGTCTCGGGCAAGACATCGTGACGCGAGGATTCATTCTCGGTCGTCGCGTTGCAGGGAGTTGTTGTTTTCAGCCAATCCAGCAACGCCTCGCTTTTTTCCACCGACCGCACAAGGGCGGTCACATCATGCCCGTCTTGCAGCGCCAGCCTGACCATCTCGCGCCCGACGCGGCCCGTGGCGCCGAGGATCAAAAGCTTCATGCCGCGTCACGCTCCTTTCTCTACCGTACTTTTGCGAGCCTCCAGGCTTCGTGAAACACAAGCGTCGGTTCTGTGTCACGTCCCAGACGCTGCAAGCGAATCAACCCCGTCTCCTTCGAAAGAAACAGGTTGGGCGACAGCGCGTCGAGCACCGACGTCTTCTTCCCGCCGACATGGTGAACCGCCAATTGGTCTTCCTGCATCCACACCTCATATTGATCTTCCCCATCGTCGTACAACCCCAACCAGTCTGTCCAATCGGCGGGATTCGGCGTATACTCGGGTAGATTCGCACGTCCCCGCACCTGTCCGTTCATCATGATCCCGCGCACGGGCTCTTCCCCTCGGATCGGGAACCCGACGGTGTGCGTGTGACCCGATTTCGATTTTGCGAAATAGAGGCGTTCTCGAAGGGGGAGCAGGTTCATTGTTTCCCCGTGGACGCGAAGCATCAGTTCGTCGTTCTCGATGAACACGTCCACGAGACCTTCAAACGTGGAGGACAGATACGTCCCCGTGTACAGCGGCCACTCTGCGGGATTCGCAGTGTCCGGATTCTCCTGCGGCTCCGCTTCCGGCACCTCTTGCCCCCACTGCAACAAATCCATGATTCGATGCCCCAACTCGTACATCATCTCGCCGTTGCCAAGCGCCGCGACCGCTACTTGGTCTTCCGGTGAGAACAGCAGCAACGACGTGTACATGTAACTCGCTTGCCCGTAGTGGTAATACCGCGTCTTGCCGTTTTTCGGCAAGATGAACCATGACAGCCCGCATTGAAAACCGTTGGCGCGCATGACTTCGACGTGCGGCGTCAGCATGGTCTCCACCGTCTCCGGTTTCAACAGCGAACCGCCGCCTTGCAAAAACGCTTTGGCCACTTGCGCAAGATCGAGGACCGTCGAGAGCCCCATCATCGCCGGCGCACTCGCCGCCGCGTCATAAAAATTGTGCCACAGCGACAACTCTCCTTCGGCGTCGCGCAGGTGCGGGCGGGCGATCGGGTACGTCAACGCCACCAACGGATCAAACGTCGTGCGTTCCATGCCGAGCGGCTCAAACACATATTCCTTCATCAATTTTGCATAGTGCTTCCCCGTCACCGCTTCGGCGATATACCCCGCGATGTTGAAGTTGTGGTTGCTGTACGACCATCCCGTTCCCGGCTCTGCAAGCATCGGAATCGTCGGCACATACTCGCGCACGTACTTCTCCAACCCCTCCGGATCACGCGACCCGAACGCGTCGCCGCCCGTCGGCAAGCCGCTTTGGTGAGAGAGCAGCAGGCGCAGCGTGAGCTTCTCCGCCGCGCCCGGGACGCTTAGTTCCAGCCACGGCACATACTCGCGAACCGGTTTGTCCAACTCCAACACGCCCTCTTCCACGAGGCGCAAAATCATCGAGGCGGTCAGCGGTTTGGTCACGGAAGCGATGCGGTAGATCGTATCGGCCGTCACCGGCGGCGAATCCGGGAGGATGCTCTCCCGCCCGTACCCGCGCGCGTACGCGATCTCCTCGCCTTGGACGATGGCGAGCGACGCGCCGGTGATCTTGAAAGTCTCCCTATGAGCTTCCACAAGGGCGTCAATTTTTGTGAGCAACGTACCATCCATCTATGCTTGTCCTCCAAAATATTGCGGCATATACTAGGTAGTATCTAATAGTTGGACATTTCTGGCAACCGGAGGACACGCCATGAACGAAAAAACCGCCCTGCCCCCAACCCTCGTCCCCCTGCTCGACGGGTATCAAAAACTGCTCCACTCCGCGCTTGGCGACCTCATCCACGGCGTCTACCTCTACGGCTCCACCGCGTTGGGCGCGTACGAGCCGACCCGAAGCGACATCGATTTTCTCACGCTGCTGAACCGCCCCTTGCAAGGTAGCGAACTGGAGCGGTTGCGCGGCGTGCATCTGTGGCTGGAGCGCGAGTTCGAAGACGCCGGGAAATTGGAGGGCATGTACATCCCGCTCACCGATGCGGGGCTGACCGTCCCGCAACTGCCGGAGCACCCCTGGTACGCCAACGGACGCTTTATGCCCAAGGGGCACTACGACATCAACCACGTCACGTGGTGGACAGTCAAAAACCGCGCCATTTCCCTCGTCGGCCCCGCACCTGCCGATCTCCCGTTTGACGTTCCGTGGGAGCGCGTCGTGGAGACCATGCAGTACAATTTGGAGCACTATTGGGCGGGGAAAGCGGCGCGCAGGTTTCTTTTTTTCCTCGACGAGTGGATTGAGTTTTCGGTTTTGACGCTGTGCCGCATTCACTACACGCTGGCGGAACGGGATCTTCTTTCGAAAACGGCCGTCGTCGACTACGCCCTGCAAACCTTCCCGCCGCGCTGGCATCGTTTGATTCGGGAAGCCCTACGCGTGAGGGAAGGCCGGGAGAAAAAGTCGGTTTTTTCCTCGCGCAGAGAGCGGTCGCAGGAAGCGAAGGAATTTGTTGCATTTGTGCGGGAGGAAGGTGCTCATTTTTTTAATAAAAAGCCCGGTTCCCAGTAGGAGAGCCGGATTTTTTTTGCTAGAATGGAACGTATCTAAAGTGAGGTGTTTCAGTTGCTAGACCATGCCACACAGCTGCTGAAGAAATACTACGGCTACGATTCGTTCCGCAGAGGACAGGAATTTATCATCCGCAATATCTTGCAAGGCCGCGATACGCTGGGCATCATGCCGACCGGCGGCGGGAAATCGATCTGCTACCAGATCCCGGCGCTGTGCTTCGATGGGCTCACCCTCGTCATCTCCCCGCTCATCTCCCTCATGAAAGACCAAGTCGATGCACTCCACAGCATCGGTATTCCCGCCGCTTTCATCAACTCGTCCCTTTCCCAAGCTGAAGCTGACAACACCCTGCGCGCCGCGGGCCAAGGCGCGTACAAACTGCTCTACATCGCGCCGGAGCGATTGGATTCCGAGCGGTTTCGTTCAGAGTTGAAACGCTTGCCGATCTCGATGCTCGCCATCGACGAAGCGCATTGTATTTCGCAGTGGGGGCATGATTTCCGCCCAAGCTACTTGGCGGTGCCGAAGATTCTCGATTTGCTGCCGGAGCGACCGCTCGTCACGGCGTTTACGGCGACGGCGACGCCGGAAGTCACGCGGGATATAAGGCAGTTGCTCGGGATTGCGGGCGATGATGTTTTTGTCACGGGGTTTAACCGGGAGAACTTGCGCTTTCAGATTCTGCGCGGGGAGAACAAGCGCGATTTCACGCTGGACTATCTGAAGCGAAACCGCGACCTCTCCGGGGTGATCTACGCGGCGACCCGCAAGGAAGTCGACCAGTTGTATGAGACGTTGCGGGGCTTGGGGTTTGCGGTCGGGAAGTACCATGCCGGGCTGACCGACGAAGAGAAATCGACGTGGCAAGACCAGTTTCTCTATGACGATGTGCGGATCATGGTGGCGACGAACGCGTTTGGGATGGGGATCGACAAGTCCAACGTGCGGTTCGTCCTGCACTTCAACATGCCGAAGAACATGGAGTCGTACTACCAAGAAGCGGGTCGCGCCGGGCGTGACGGAGAGCCGTCGGAGTGCATCTTGCTGTATCATGCGCAGGATGTGCAGTTGCAGAAATTCCTGATTGAGCAGTCCGTTTCCGCACCGGAGCGCAAAGCGGGCGAGTACAAAAAACTCCAGAGCATGATCGACTTCTGCCACACCACGCAATGCCTGCGCAACGCGATCTTGGAGTACTTTGAAGACGAGATCCCCGAGCCGTGCGGGGTTTGCTCCAACTGCAAAGACGACCGGGAGTTGCGGGACATGACGCGGGAGGCGCAGATGATTTTTTCCTGCATCCGGCGCATGCGGGAGCGCTTCGGGGCGTCACTGGTCGCGCAGGTGTTGAAGGGGTCGGCGAATAAGAAGGTCAAGCAGTTCAACTTTGACCAACTTCCGACGTATGGGTTGATGAAGCAATATAAGGAGAAGGACATCACCGACCTGATCCACGTGCTGACGGCGGAGGGTTATCTGGCGCTGAGCGAGGGGCAGTATCCGGTTGTCCGGTTGGAGCCGAAAGCGGTGCTGGTGTTGCAGGGGCAGGAGCAAGTCTTCCAGCGTGTGCAAGTGCAGAGCGAGACGGTGTACGAGCGGGACGACACGCTGTTTGAGCGCTTGCGGACGCTGCGCAAAGAGATTTCGCAGCATGAAAAAGTGCCGCCGTACATCATCTTTGCCGACAGCACGCTGCGCGAGATGGCGGATACCTGTCCGACGGACGAAGCGGCGCTCGGCAACATCAAGGGTGTCGGGGAAGCGAAGATCGCTCGATATGGCGAGGTGTTCCTCGAACTGCTTCGAACGTACGCGAGGGAGAAAGGTCTGCAACCCGTGGCGGTTGGGGCTTCGGATGTATCGGCATCCAGCGAAAGTTTCGGTGCCGCTTTAAACTCGACTCCCGGATTTGCAGGTTCGACGGGTTCGACGGGTTCGACGGCTCGTTCCGGCAGTGCGGCCGAATCGGACGAGACTCCGAGCCACATGCTCACCTACGAGCTGTTCCAAGCGGGGTATGACGTGGACGCGATCTGCGCGGAACGAGGAATCAAAGCGCAGACGGTGCAAGACCACATCATCCGCGCGGCGACCGAGGGGAACCCGCTTGACTGGACGCGAATCATCCAGCCCGACCACGAACCCCTGATCTACGCCGCCATCGAAGACCTCGGAGCCGAAAAACTCCGCCCGCTCAAAGACGCCCTCCCCGAAGAGGTTGACTACTTCGCGATCAAAGCGGCGATCTGCAAACGGGCTCTCTAATGAAATAAAAAAAGGAGGCGTCGTTTGACTCCTCCTCATTTCACTTTATTTTCTCCTGTGGTAGAATCAAACCAACACAATTGAATAGGCTCCTCAAGGGCGGTCGGCTCATCCCCTCGTGAAAGGGGGTGAGAGGGATGTCAACTCATGATGTGGTTTCGCTCATGTTGCAGTTTGGCCTGTTTTTGCTTGCAGGGCTTACGCTGATCGTGACGATCATCAAGTATTGGTTTGACATGCACAATAAACAGAAATAGATCGCCCCATGAGTTTGGCCTCAGGCGATCTATTTCGCTACCAATTTGAGCCGACCCCCTTGAAGGGAATCAGTTGTGCAAAACGACCGTGGGTGCTACCAACACCTGCGGTCATTTTTTAGTTTACTCGCTTCTTGTGAGTTTATTCTACCACAACCCGTGCCGGTCCTTCAACGACCGACCGCCCCTCAATCCTGCTCCGGCAGCGGCAAGTGCACATCCACAATCGTCCCCACGCCGACCTCGCTTGCGATCTCCAAGCGGCCGTTATGCCCCTCGATGATCTTCTTGCTGATCATAAACCCAAGCCCTGTCCCTTTCGTCTTGGTCGTGTAAAACGGCTCGCCGATATGCGCGAGTTGCTCTTTCGGAATCCCGGTCCCCTCGTCCTGCACGCGAACCCGGATGTGCGTCTGCCCCGCAAGGCTTGCGAACATGCGCAGCGTCCCGCCGCCCGGCATCGCTTCGATGGCATTCTTAATGAAGTTGATGAACACCTGCTTCATCTGGTTTTCATCGCAATCAATCTCCGGCAACCCCTCCGCAAACTCCGGTTGGATTTGCACGTTGTGCAGGATCGCCTGCGTTTCGCTGAGCGTCAACACATCCTGCAATATCGCCTCGATCCGCCGCCGCTTAAACACGCTCGCCTGCGGTTTCGCCAACACCAGCAACTCGCTGACGATCATCTCGATGCGCTCCAACTCCGACTCCATCACATCCAGGTACTTGCTCTGCCCCTTCTGACTCAAACTCATCAGCTTCACAAATCCTTTGAGCGCCGTCAGCGGATTGCGAATTTCATGCGCAAGCCCCGCCGCCAACTGACCGGCGATGCTGAGTTTCTCTGTCTGTATCAACATCTCCTCCGACTGCTTGTTTTGGGTGATATCCCGGCACGTACCGCTCACCCCGATCACTTCACCTTGTGTGTTGCGCACCGGTGACAGCGTCGCGCTGACATGAATCAGCCGCCCGTCCTTGCACAAGCGCTGTGTTTCATACCCGCTTATCCGCGCGCCCGCTTTGATCTTGCGGTGAATCTCCTCAATCTCGTCCGCCAAAAAATCCGGCACAATCGGCAAATTTCTCCCCAGCACTTCCGCTTCCGTCCAGCCAAACAACGACTCAAACGCCGGGTTGACTTGTAACAGCCGGTCGTCGAGGTCAATCATCCAAATCGCATCCGCACTGTTGCTGATGAACGCTTCCAACCGCTCCTTGGTCTTGCGCAGTTCTTCTTCCGACTGCTTCATGCGGGTGATGTCCCGGCAGGTTCCGCTGATGCCGATCACGTCACCGTTGGTGTTGCGCACCGGAGAGAGCGTGGCGCTGACGTACACCAACCGTCCGTCTTTGCAGAGGCGCTGCGTTTCATAGCCGATCTCCTTGTGGCCCTGCAGGATTTTTTGATGCAGGAGTTCGATCCGCTCGGCCAGATCAGGCGGCACAATCGGCAGCGGTTTGCCGACGACCTCCTCTTCCAACCAGCCAAACAGCGCTTCAAACGCCGGATTGACTTGCTGGACATCCCCCTTCACATCAATCATCCAAATCGCATCCGCGCTGTGTCGCAAGAACGATTCCAGTCGCAGGACTGTGGTGTGCACATCCGTTTCGCCCGCAGTCATGATTATCTACACTCCCAGTAGAGAATATTTTATTTTAAGTCGCATCACATGATGAGAAAGTTTTTTTTTGTTTATCTACTATATAGTACGTCGCCTACTTTTTTAGACCTTTATAATGAAAAAAATAGACCTCCAGACGGTGCGTTCTACCGTGTCGGAGACCTATCTCTCTCGATTCTCTACAAGTACCGCTCCTGCATCAACGCCACATGATCCCCGATGTTCTGGCTGACCTGCGGGATCGAGTACCCCACAAACAGCGGCGACGTCGGGAAGCGCGGCACGATCTTGCACAGCAGCACTCCGTCCATCTCGTAGAAGAACAGATTGTAGCTGTTGTTGTTTTTATTGAAATGATTCATCACATAATCGGTTGCCATCTGAATGTAGTCCGCCCAGAGGTCGATCTGCGAACGATCCCGCAAGATCGCGTTCCATTCAAAAAAGCCGATCCGCGGCTTCGTGGAAATGTTCAATTCCACGCCCGGCTGCTCGGTGATTACCAAGCCTTCAAACTGCTCCCACGACACCTCTCTGCGGTAATCGAGGTGCTTCAACCCGACGATTTGCATGTGCGGATGGCGAATCGAACCGCCGGAGAGCGGGCCGTGGTTTTTGTAAAACATCACCGAGCGAAATTCCCCGGTCGCCTCCATCGCTTCCCATTGCTCCACGCCGAAGCGAATCAACTTGTGCAGATGCTCGCGGCTGTACAGCCACAACTCCGAATCGCACTCGTCCGTCTCGATCAGCACGGTTTGCAACGTATCGCGCAGCACGGGGAATTTGTTTTTGACCAAGAGGATCGAGTCTTGCTCCGCCAGCACGTCTTCCAAACTGTCGCGGTCGCAAAACGGACAAGCGGTCGTGCGGTTGACGATGCTGTTCGGTTTTTGCCGTCCGAGCATCGAATCAAAGTGGAGATGAGTATGGGTCATGTGCAACGTCACTCTTTCTACCTGATTTTTCTCCGGCCCGGTAGAAGGGCACCGCCAGCAGGGTCAAGAGCGCCAACACGCCAAACACGGCAAATCCATGTCCATAGCCGAACGTCTCCAACAAAAACCCCCCGGCCCACGGGCCGAAGCTCTGCCCGAGAAACTGCAGTCCGGTCGCACCGTAGTACGCCCCGCGCAAGCCCTCCGGCGCCAAGTCTGCTACTGCGACTTCTGACACCACAAAACATAAAATCTCGCCCACCGTGAACAGCAGCATGCCCGCAATCAACGGCACCAGCGTGTGAAACACGCCGAACACCACGAGCGAGAGCGCAAAACTCACGCCGCCAAGCGTCACGGCGCGCAGCGGCGGAATCCGCCCCGCCCATTTGCTCACGGGAGCCTGCAACACCAAAACGCCCACCGCGTTTGCCACCAACAGATACGAAAACCACTGCACCCCGTGCGCGAAATCCGGCGATGCGCCCAAGTATTGCCCCAGCGTCGAATCCAGATGCGAATACGCCGTGCAGACGAACGCCTGCCCGATCAAGAGGTTGCGAAACACGCGGTCTCGCACGACGACCGACAGCGCTTCCCGCACCGTCACGCGGTTGACTGAAGTTGTAACTTCAGATTGCAATCCGCTTCTTCTCGTTCCCATCATAGCACAGAACAGAGCCGCTCCATAGAGACCGTAGACCGCCGCCGTCACGTAAAAAGGCGTCGTGCTCACCGTACTTCCCGCATACACGCCCGCGAGCGGTCCGAGTGAAGCGCCCAAATTGATCGCAAAATACCGCACGGAAAAAACCCGCAAGTGCTGCTCCGGCGGCGTCACGTCCGCCAGCATCGCCCTCGCCGCCGGCTCAAACAAATTCCGAAACAGGCCGTTGAGCATCGAGTAGAGCAAAAACATCCACACCTGCGACGCCAACGCGAACCCGACAAACACCAGAACCATCGCGAGCACCGACCCGATCATCACCGGAAACCGCCCGAAGCGATCGGACAGCAGCCCGCCCGCAAAACTGCTGACTGTGCCGACCAACAGACCCGCGCCGAGAATAGCGCCGACCGACGCGGCCTGCAACCCCTGCACCTCATGCAGATAAATCGCCAAAAACGGGATCGTCATGAAATACACGCCCCGTGATAAAAACGTCCCCGCCACGACCAGCCACGCCATCGGATGCATGGTGGAAAGTTTCACTTCCATTCGCTTCCACTCCTCTCTTATAATCGAAATTGTAAAGAGAGAAGGCACGGAACGCTTGGCAACGGTTGCGCGCCGGGCACCGCAATTTTTGACGGGCAGGGGGACGGACCCGTGAGATACCTGAACTTAAAGTTGGGTCGCAGCAAGATCATGCTGACCCAGTTTGAACCGCATGCATCCGATCCGGAATTGCACGGGCACGGAGACGAGTTTCAACTCTCCATCCCGCTTGCGGGCGTGCCTTTGATGGAACACGGAGACACGCCGCAGGTGGAGAAACTGCCGGACTTCGGCCGCTACCTGACCCGGCCCGGCGAGATGCACCGGCACTTTGCGGGCGACGGAGCGTCGCGCCTCCTGCTGATCAACTTCAAACAGGCGTTTTTAGAGGATGTGTTGCGCGATCGACTGCAACATCTGCCGACCTCGCTTGAGTTTGCGGCGTGGAGCGAAGGGCCGAACGACGCGTTTCGCAAACTGGCGGAGCGGATCATCCGCGGCTCGATGGCGGGGCCGGAAGACGTGGAGACGCAGGAGTTGGAGCTGGAATTGGCACAAGTGTTGCTGTCGGCGCAACCGGGAACGCACACCGCGTACTGGAACGCCTCTCCGGACGCGCAGCATCATCCGGCACTGGGCCGCGTCATGGCGATGATTCACGACACGTACGCATCGGGCGAGCTGTCGTTGGACACTCTGGCCCAAGAAGCGGGACTGAGCAAATACCACCTGCTCCGCCTGTTTCGCACGACGATCGGACGCACGCCGGGGCAGTACATCGCCGACTTGCGTTTGGAGCACGCGGAGCGGTTGCTCGCCCGGACGGACGACGAAGTCACGACGATCTGCTTTGATGCGGGATACGGCAGTTTGAGTTCGATGGAACGGGCGTTTAAGCAACGGTACGGCGTCACGCCGACCGAATACCGCAAACAGAAACGAGGGACGACATCATGAGTTCACTGCATTATTACGGAAACGAGACGATCATGTCGCTGGATCAAGCGGTTCACCTGCGCCCGAATGAAGTGCGCGTGTTGGAGTGGGTGCGCACGTACGAATTTCTGGAGAACAGCGCGGGCGAGGACGACCCGGTGCCGGAGTTTTTGGAGATTCGCATCTTGGAAGCGGGTGCCGTGCGCATTCGGCGCAACCGGATCACCGACTTCCCGGAGTTTGTGACCGAGCGCGAAGAAGTGCATCCGGACGTGGAGGCGGCTCTGCAAGTATTCCTCGACTGGGCAGAAGCCCTTTTGTAAAAAACACACCGCAGACGAGGCTCGTAAAAAAGCCCCTCGCTTGAAAGAGTCTCTATTCGTACGCGTTGTTTGAACGGTAACCGATCCGGCTCGTAAAAAAAAGACCCCCTTGGCGGGAGTCTTTCGGTTCCTACTCGTTGCGGGACGCGGCCGGCAGGTTCTCGTACCCGTCGACGACGAGATCGAGTTTGCCGGTTTCCGGGTCGATGACCAGCCCGTGCACCGGCACATGCTTCGGCAGCAGCGGGTGGTGACGGATGATTTCGACGGAGCCGCGAACCGACTCTTCGACGTTGTCAAAGCCGTGCAGCCACTTGTGCAAGTCGAGGCCGGAGTAGTCGAGGACGTTGAGCGTTTGCTCTTCGATGCCGGCCGCTTTCATTTTTTCAATCGTGGCGGACGGGTTGATGCTCGCCATGCCGCAGCCGTGGTGGCCGATGACGGCGACTTCCTGCGCGCCGAGCTCATAGAGTGCGACGATGATCGAGCGCATGATCCCGCCAAACGGCGAAGTGAGGATGCCGCCGGCGTTTTTGACGATTTTCGCGTCGCCGTTGCGCAGGTTCAGCGCGCGCGGCAGCATTTCCGTGAGGCGGGTGTCCATGCAGGAGAGGATGACGAGTTTTTTGTTCGGGAACTTCGTGGTTTGATACTGCTCGTATTCCTTGTTGGCTACGAACTCTTCGTTGTACGTCAGAATGTCTTGGAGGATGCTCATGGGTTTCCCACTCCTTCTACATCTGAATTGAACTATGTAGGTCATAGAGGTTTTCTGCGCTGCACAAGTACCATTGTACCATAGGAGGTAAAGGGACATGTCAAGTCTTGGTGAAATGATTGGACAAGGCCGCACGGCAGAAGTCTATGCGTGGGGAGACGGCAAGATTCTAAAACTGTACCGCGAGGGCTTCCCGACGTCGTGGGTGGACTACGAATTTCGCGTGGCGCAAGCGGTGAACGAGGCGGGTGTGCAGGCGCCGCTGGCGTACGAGCGGGTTTCCACGGACGGGCGCGAAGGAATCGTCTACGAGCGCTTGGAGGGCGGCACACTGCTCGAAGCGTTGCACATCGGCTGGTCCCCGCAACAGATCGGGGAAGCGCTCGCCGACCTGCACGCCGGCATGCACGCGGTCGAGGAAAAAAACGAATGGGTGCCCTCCCTTCGCGCGCGCTTGGAATCGGAGATCGCCGGCGCCCAAGGAGTGAGTGAAGACGTGCGCGCGCAAGTGCTCGACTTGCTGGCGAACCTTTCGGACGGTCGGGCGTTGCTGCACGGCGACTTTCACCCGGAGAACGTCTTGCTGACGACAACGCGCGGCCCGGTCGTGATCGACTGGGTGACGGTCGTCACCGGGCATCCGCTCGCCGACGTCGCCCGCACTTCGCTCTTGCTCTCCTTGGCGCAACTTCCGCCGGGACTGGACGGCAATCCGGTGATCGAAGCGATGCGTCAAACCATCCATGACGCCTACCTCGCCCGCTATCAGGAAGTGACGGGCACGACGCCCGCCGACCTCCTGCCGTGGCAGATCGTCAGTGCGGCTTCGCGGTTGAGCGAGTCGTTGCCGGACGCGGAGTTGGAGCGGGTGCGCGGTTTTTTGGAAGCGAATCTGAACAAGTAAATTCCCTGCCGGTCGGTCGGGAAATCCCTTGCTCTTCTCGTGGGATTCCCTTACAATTTAAGAATATGAGATTTAAGAGAGGGGGTTGCGCTAGACTCATGGCACACATTCCGATGAACCCGAACCCGAAGAAGACCAACAACGATCCGATCAACGCGACGATGGCAGACGTTGTTCTGTTCCCGCTGCTGATCGTTGCAATGGCAATCGGCACCCTGGCATTCGTCAGCAACTTGATCTAATACATCTTATCGTCTGAGATCAAAATCCCTGTGCCGCACTCGCGATGCAGGGATTTTCTGTTCATACTAAGAGTACATACCAAGTCTTGGAGAGAGGAGCTTCCCCCCATGATTAAAACCAC
This sequence comes from Tumebacillus flagellatus, assembly GCF_000714935.1. Taxonomy (GTDB): domain Bacteria; phylum Bacillota; class Bacilli; order Tumebacillales; family Tumebacillaceae; genus Tumebacillus; species Tumebacillus flagellatus. The sequence goes on along the minus strand of NZ_JMIR01000002.1, from coordinate 93,474 downwards.
CAAGTTCAAAGGTGTGCGCGTCCAGTTCACCCGCGACCGCATCGACGTGGACGACCGCGATCCCGACAAGTTCTACTATGAAATTCAGCATGACGACGTGCGGACGCACCTCCCGATCAAGTTCGAGGAGGAAGTCGACGAGGACTTCTGGGGCACGATGATCGCCGACGAAGAGATCGAATTCAACAACGGCGACTTCCACGCCCTCTCCGAAGACCTCGGGTTGAAAATCGCCAAGGCGTTCGGATTGGTTGACTAACCATTTCAATCCCCAAAAGTAAGGCAACGTACAGAAAAAAGCCCTCTTGCCAAAACCTCATGCAAGAGAGCTTTTTTTCGCATATACTTGTTTCTGTCTTAGTCTTGGATAAGAGTTTGGAGGGAAGAATTTGAACACGGTTGCTGCTACCAAACCGGCTAAATTCGCGAAGGTTTGGCTGATCATCGTGCTGGGCGCGCTGGCGGGATTTGCCCCGCTCTCCATCGATATGTATTTGCCGGCGCTTCCGACGATGAGCACGGAATTGAACGCTTCCACTTCGGCGGCGCAGTTGACGCTGACCGCTTGTTTGCTGGGTTTGGCGCTCGGGCAGTTGTTCCTCGGCCCGCTCAGCGACATTCGCGGACGCCGGGGGCCGCTGTTGATCGGACTGCTCGTGTATACGGCCGCCTCGTTTCTCTGCGCGGTTTCGCCGAACATCTGGATGCTGGTGGGCTTGCGTTTCTTGCAAGGCTTGGCGGGTTCGGCGGCGATCGTCATCTCGCGGGCGGTCGTGCGCGACTACTACTCCGGCAGCGAGATGACGAAGTTTTTCTCGTTGTTGATGCTCGTCAACGGGTTGGCGCCGATCTTGGCGCCGATCATCGGCGGGCAGTTGCTGAAGTTCACCTCGTGGCAGGGCGTGTTCGTCGTGCTGGGGGCGCTTGGGCTGCTGATGTTCCTCGCCGTGCTGTTTGGATTGCGGGAAAGTCTGCCCGTTGAAAACCGCTCGCAGGGCGGGATCAAGAACACGCTGGTGACGCTGGGTGCGATCATGAAAGACCGTGTGTTCATGGGCTACGGCCTGTCGCAAGGTCTCGTGATGGCGTCGATGTTTGCGTACATCTCCGGTTCGCCGTTCGTGTTGCAAAACATCTACGACGTTTCGCCGCAATTGTACTCGTTGCTGTTTGCGATCAACGGGATCGGGATCGTGCTCGCCGGGCAGGTGACCGGGCGATTGGCTTCCCGCGTGGCGACGGGCAACGTGTTGACGGCGGGGCTTTTGATGTCGCTGGTCGGCGCGGTGCTTTTGAACGTGATGTTCGCTTCGGGCGCGGGATTGGTCGGCGTGATGGTCGGACTGTTCCTGATCGTCTCTTGCGTCGGCGTCGTCGGGCCGACGTCGACGTCGCTTGCGATGGAAAACCACGGCCGCAACGCGGGCAGTGCAGCCGCTCTGCTTGGCGTCACGCAGCTGTTCGCCGGCGCGATTGCCGCTCCGCTCGTCGGTCTTGGCGGCAGTTATTCCTCCACCCCGATGGGCCTCGTCATCCTCGTGGCGTCGGCAGGGGCGATGCTTTGTTTTGTTTTTTTGGCGCGTCGACGTTAAGATGCCAACCCACTCAAGAAACCATCGTCGGGAATCTCGACCCGGCGATGGTTTCTTTTTGGTGTCAAAAACTCATCCATTTGAACAGCGGCTTGAAGAGGGCGTCCAGCCAAGTCGTCGGCCCGGGCAGTTTCGGGAAGATCACGAGCAAAGCCGCCATAAGCCATCCGATCCCGATGAAAGCGAGGAAGACCCCGCGGTCTTTGCGGGGAGATGTGCGCAGGTGCCGCCATTCCAGATACGCAATGGTGCCGCTTACGGCCGTGATGCCTGCCAATTGGGGCAGAATCATGCTGCTTCACCTCGTCTCGTTCATTTTCAAAGGCTCGGAGATCATGCCGGTATTCAGAATGTTGACGTTGGCATCGACTTGCACCTGCAGACGAGGAAAGGCTTGCTCATTCCAGGTCTCTTGGAGGGCTCGAAGCGATTTCGGGTCTTTTTTGTGAAACGCTTTCCAAAAACCGAATACATCCGCTTTTTCCTCCGTTTGACGCTTTTGAATGACCGTTTTCATGAGCCTGCCGATCTCTTTTTCCGCTTCCTGTTCCAACGTTCGCGAGACTTCGGGATCGGATTCTTTGAGTGACGTCGAGTTGTTCATGACGATCCCGTCCGCGTTCACGTGGATCACGATGTGTGGAATCCCTTTTTCAAACGTCGGTGTCAGCTTGGTCGTGGAGTGCAAGATCTGGACGGTGATAGGTGCCGAAGTGTTTTTCGGTTGGAAGGTGATCATTTGCGGTTTGAAATTGTCGCGAATCCATTGGATGAGGAATCCCTCCTCCAGCCCCACCTCTCCTGCCATTCGATCCCGCTTCATGATGACGCCGCCGTTGATAAACGGAACACTCTGCTCTTTGGTTTTGGCAGAGACCTTTGGCAAAAACGCCACATGACCGTCTCGGGTCAACATCTGCGCGACTTCATTGATGGAGATCTCCCGTTTAAACATCAATTGCGAGTGGTCGCGCATCACGTCCCCCAGCTCCGTTCCCAACCGAGGCTTTGCGAGCATGACGTCCCGTGCGTCCCCTTCGCAGGCGTACGGTTCGATGCGCAATCGAGTCTCTCGGTCCCGAAGAATATAATCCAACTCGTCATGGAACCCGGTTTTCAGCAGATTCTCTCCGAGGAACAGCACCTCTGCCTGCCCCCAAAAGATGCGGCGCGACAGCTTATGCTGCAACAAGAAAACAGCATCTCCGATCGTGGCGGCACTGGCTGTCACCACCATTTTTTGCGTTTCCCCCGACGGTCCTGTTTGGCTCGTCGAGCCGGCGGGGATCACCAATTCGGTGGACAGCGCGATTTTTTGATCCGCGGTCTTGTCCAAACCGATGGAAGTGACGATGGCCAAATCGTTGACTTCGACGCGGTCCCAACACCCGACGCTTCCGAAACTCAAGAGCAAGACCAACCCAAGCATCCGGATCTTCATGCGCTTTTCTTCCTCCTCAACCAAGACGCGACGACCAGCAAGATCAAGATCACGATCGCCAGGTCGCAAGAGAGCGTGCTGTCGACGCTCAGGATCTCACGGAGCTTCTGCAGATTTGGAATGTCCCACACCGAGAGCACCGTCCAGATCATACCCAACGGCAGCGCAAGCGGCGGGTAGCGGGACAGCTTGAACCATTGAGCGGTTCCCAATACGACGGCGTAATGAGTGACGCATAACTGCAAGAAGGTTCCTGCGACCCAAACGACAATCAGCACGGCATCGACATGCTGGAAAAAATCACCGAAGCGAATGTAGCGAACCACCTCCATAAAAGGATAGGTGATGACGGCGACATTTTCCCCGAAAATAAACAGGGCGGACAAACAGGAGACGACCATGGACGTTAGCAGGCCGCCCCAAACCAACAGGGACCACTTGGTGATTTTCGTTTGTTCCTTGACATAGGGGTGCATCATGGACATCAGCCAGAAAAACACGAACCAACTGGCCGGAGTCAGGGCTCCCTTCAGGGCAGGGACGATGCCGTACTCCATCACGGGCAGCATGTTGTCTAATTTCCAACTGGGACTGCTGCACAACACGAGAAGCGCAAACAACACCAAGGAACCCGGCAACAAGAGTCCCGCCAATCTTCCCAGCACTTCCAGTCCGCAGCGAACCGCCAGAGAGACGAGCAACACCATGCCGCCTGAGATCACGAGGGCAGGCGTTTGATCGAGAAAGACAGCGGAAATAAAGTCTGTATACTCTCTCAATATCAGAGCGTTGGTGTGGAGAAAGAAAAACAACAGCACAAAACTGATGCATTTCCCCAGCACGGTTCCTGCCAAACGGTCACAGTATTGGATCAGCGTCTCTTGCGGATACACCCGTTGCAAACGGAGCACGCAAAACAAAACCGCCAATCCGACTACGGAAGCCAAGAGCGGGGAAATCCACAAATCACGCATGGCGAGCAACCCGGTGGTGGACGGGATGGTCAAAACGGTGTCAAACGCGATGCTGCTGTAGAGGAGCATAGACATCTGTTGAACTGAAATCCGGCCGTGTTCCATCGCATCTTCCTCCGTTAGTCCTTGCTGGGGTTCGGTTTTTGATCTGGCTTTTGCCGGTACTTGTTATACGCTCCGGTAAAGTGCGGTCGCTTGTCCATTTTCCAATGAGGCACGCGAACGAACGTATCTTTGAGTTCGCTCGTTCGCAGGGGCGTGATCGGGAACAGGTAGGGCACGCCAAACGACCGCAGCGCGCACAAATGGATGCAAATTCCCAGCAGCCCGAACATGATGCCAAGCATCCCGATCATCCCGCCCAACAACAGCAACCCCAAGCGGATCAATCGAATCGTCTGTTCCAACGCATAGTGCGGAGTGGTGAACGAAGCGATCCCGGTGAGCGCGATCACGATGACGACAGGCGCGCTGACAAATCCTGCCGACACCGCAGCTTCTCCGATGACCAAAGCGCCTACGATCGTGACGGCAGACCCGGCTTGCCTTGGCAGGCGCAGGCCGGCTTCCCGCAAGATTTCGTAGGCGATTTGCATCATGAAAGTCTCAACAATGGAGGGGAAGGGCACCACTTCGTGAGCCGATGCGATGGAGATGAGCAACCGTGTGGGAATCATCTCTTGATGAAAATTGAGCATCGCCACAAACACACCGGGCAAGACCAAGGAAATGATCAACACGAAATACCGCAACAGGCGGATGGAGCTGACAAACAGAAAGCGCTGGTAGTAATCATCGGACGCTTGAAGCAGCGCGTTGAGCGTCGTGGGCAAAATCAGCACGTCGGGAGTGCCTTCGACCACCAGCGCGACGCGGCCTTCCAGCAACGCGGCGGCGACAACGTCCGGACGCTGCGTGTTTTGCACTTGCGGAAAGGGCGAATAGGGAGTGTCCTCAATGAACTCTTCCAGATAGCCCCCTTCCAAGATGCCGTCTGTTTCGATGCGCGAGACGCGGTCATGCACCTCTTGAACCAATTGCGGATCGGCGACGCCCGTGATCGAGAGGAGCACGACTTGCGTGTTCGTGTAACTTCCCAGTTCGATCATTTGGGATTTGAGGTGCGGGGAGCGAATGATGCGGCGCATGATCGACAAGTTGGTGGGGAGCGATTCTGTGAAACCCTCCTGGGAACCGCGGACGGCGGGTTCCGACTTCGGTTCTTCAATCCCCCGCTGCTCCACATGTTCAAGCCCCATGCGCAGGGCAAACTCCACCTGGTCCTGCAAGAGAATCGGATTCCCGTCCAAGATGCTGCGCGCGCATTCTTCGAGGCTCCTGATTTCCCGGACGGAAGCGACGGGCAGGCTTTCTTTCACGAGGTCGGGAAGCGAGGGGTCGCTCGGCGTCATCAACGGTTTTAAGACGCTGTCATGGAGCGCCCTGACATCGGTGAGCCCCTCTAGATAAATCAGCGCCGCTTCTTTCCGCTTGGCGATCAGAAAGGAGCGGAACACGACATTGTGCACATCGGCTAACGTCTCCTGAAGCTCCTTGACATTCTCTTGAAGGTGGAGAGAAAGGGAGGAGGGAGGCGAAACGTCCGGCGGTTCCGGACGCAAGGGTTGAGGCTTGATACGTTTTTTCATAGGGTCGTTCTCCCTTGTTTGGGATTCTCTGCTTAGTATTCATGCAGGGCGCTTCGGCTATGTACGCATCGGCAAAGTCCGCGAGATCTCGTCATCGCGTGAGGATTCTTTATTTTCGGATTTAATCTTTTACATTCTCAGGGAATTCGGTACAATGACTTTGCGGACAGAGGGGGTGCCTGTGCAATGCTTCAAGAAGTCCAAACGACTACATCCAAAAGCGGACTGTTCTCTCCGCTGAAATCTCGGAATTTTGCGGCGCTATGGGGCGGACAGACGATGTCGCGGTTCGGCGATATCCTCATGAACTTCATGTTGCCGCTGATCGTCTACGATTTGACCGCTTCCACGGTCGAGATGGGCAAGATGATGATGTTTTTAACGTTGCCCCAAGTGATCTTGCTGCCGTTCACCGGCTTGTTGGTGGACAGGTTGCATCGCGTGCGGTTGATGATCTTCACCGATGTGATTCGGTTTGCGCTCATGGCGCTCTTGGTCGCGCTCAGTGCGACCGGGCATCTGAACATGGCGAGCCTCTACCTGCTTGCGGTCATCTCCGGCGCGATGAGCGCGATCTTCAACCCGGCGTATTCCGCCGTGCGCGCGCAAGTGTTCACGCCGGACATTCGCAACGCCGCCAACTCGCTCACGATGTCGAGTTCGCAAGTGGCGAGTCTCGTCGGGCCGTCGTTAAGCGGTCTCTTGCTCGGCGTGACCACGTACTCGGTTGCGCTCGGCATCAACGCCCTGACGTTTGCGATCTCCCTTGGCACGCTGCTGATGCTTCGCGTTTCGGCACCCGCTCAGAAAGGCGGGCAATCGTGGTCGATCACGTCGTTTGCCAAGGACCTCGCAGGCGGCTATCAAGAACTGCGCAAACATGCGTGGTTGTGGATGACCATCCTCGCGTTCTGCCTCTTCAACATCTTCACGGCAGGCGTTCTGTCCGTGTTGCTCCCTTGGTTGGTGAAGCAGCATCTCGGCTGGGACGGCGTTTCGTTCGGGCTTGTCATGTCGTCAGGCGGCGTGGGAGCGCTCGTGACCGCGGCGATCTGGGGTCGACGCCAAGTGTGGAAGCGGCGCGGGATGCTCGCGTATCTGTGGATTGCGGGACAGGGCGTTTTTTTGTTCGCGATGGCGTTTGTGCATTGGCTGCCGGGGTTGATGCTTCTCGCCGCTCTGGAAGGCGCGGCGGGGATGGTCTTCGGCTTGATTTGGGAAGGCAGTTTGCAAGAACTCGTGCCCGAGGAAGCGTTCGGGCGCGTGGTCAGTCTCGATATCTTCGGCTCGATCGCGCTGCTTCCGTTCGGCTACTTGGCGACGGGGATTCTCGCGGACAAGTTCGGCGGCTTGAACGTGATCATGGTCGAGGGCGCCTGCGTGTTTGTGCTGGCTCTGTTCATGTTGACGCTCAAGCCGATTCGCAAGTTCGATTGATCACGAACCCTTCCAAGCTCTCCCACATACCCTCTTACTAGCAGCTAGGCAAGAGCGGAGGAGGGAGCTTGGATGCGGGCGTATCCTGTGAAGTTCGCCCCGGTGATCAAACCTCGCGTTTGGGGCGGAGATGAATTAAAAAAAAGCTTCGGGGTGGAGACCTCGGAGCCGATTGGCGAGTATTGGGTGCTGTCCGGACTGGAAGGCGACGCGAGCGCGGTCGTCAACGGTCCCTTGGCGGGCAAGACGCTGACCGAGCTTGCGGCGGAAATGCCGCAAGAGTATCTGGGGAGCGGATTGCGGGGCCAAGCCGGGCAGCCCTTTCCTCTTTTGATAAAGTTTTTGGAAGCGCGGGAGCATCTGTCCGTGCAGATTCACCCGGACGATGAACAGGCGCAGGCGTGGGAAGGGAGCCTCGGCAAGACGGAGGCTTGGTACATCCTCGACCATGATCCCGGTGCCACGGTGATCTACGGGCACACGTTTCCCGATGCCGAGGCGTATTGGCAAGCGGTGCGAGAGAAGCGGGTGACGGAGTATCTGCGCGAAGTGGAGATTGCGCGGGACCAGTTGATTTTCGTCCCGTCGCGGACGTTGCACGCGTTGAAAGCGGGCACGGTGCTGATCGAGATCCAGCAGAGTTCCGACATCACCTACCGCGTCTACGATTGGGAGCGCCCGCGCGAGTTGCATCTGGAGAAAGCGGCGCTCGCCATGACCTACGACGAACCGGCCCCGCTTCCCGACCAACGCCGAACCCTTTTGGAAAAAAACAACCTGTCTCATGAGCACCTGCATACCTGCCCCTATTTCACCATCGAGAAACTAACCCTCCAAAACACGTCCCACACCCTGCAAAAAAATCACCCCACCCCCGACATTCTGGTGGTGGCGGAAGGGGAGGGAACCCTTGATTCACTCCCGCTCAAACCCGGCGACACCGTCCTGCTTCCGGCAAGCACCGCAGCCTACACCCTCACGACTCCCGCTCATCTCAAACTCCTGCGCACCTATTACGTATAATTACTAGCGCTTTGAAAATTCCGTTCTTCTCTTGGTTATGCTATAGTAGTAGATTGAGATTACTTTTTCGATTTCAGGTAAAAAACCAACAGAAGGATGGTACTCATACATGATCTCCACGAACGGCATTACCCTGCGCTACGGCAAACGCGCACTTTTCGAAGACGTCAACATCAAATTCACGCCGGGCAACTGCTACGGCCTCATCGGCGCCAACGGCGCGGGCAAATCGACGTTCCTGAAAATTCTCTCCGGCGAAATCGAACCGTCCAAGGGCGAAGTCTCGATCACCCCGGGCGAACGTCTCGCCATCCTCAAACAGAACCACTTTGAATTCGACGACTTCGAAGTCCTGAAAACCGTCATCTACGGCCACAAAAAACTGTACGACATCATGGTCGAAAAAGACGCGATCTACGCCAAGGGCGACTTCTCCGAAGAAGACGGCATGCGCGCCGCCGAACTCGAAGGCGACTTTGCCGACCTCAACGGCTGGGTAGCCGAATCCGAAGCGGCGGAACTGCTCCAAGGTCTCGGCATCACCACCGACCTGCACGACAAACAAATGAAAGAACTGGACGGCTCCCAAAAAGTCCGCGTGCTCCTCGCGCAAGCCCTGTTCGGCAACCCGGACATCCTGCTGCTGGACGAACCGACCAACCACTTGGACATCGAATCGATCCGCTGGCTGGAAGACTTCATCCTCAAGTACGAAAACACCGTCATCGTCGTGTCCCATGACCGTCACTTCCTGAACACGGTCTGCACGCATATCGCCGACATCGACTTCGGCAAGATCCAAGTCTACGTCGGCAACTACGACTTCTGGTACGAATCTTCCCAACTCGCGCTCTCTCTCATGAAGAACGCGAATAAGAAGAAAGAAGAGAAAGTCAAAGAACTCGAAGAGTTCGTTCGCCGCTTCTCCGCCAACAAGTCCAAAGCGAAGCAAGCGACGTCCCGTAAGAAACTGCTCGACAAAATCACCCTCGACGACATCAAACCGTCGAGCCGCAAATACCCGTTCATCGATTTCAAACCGGACCGTGAAGCGGGCAACGACATCCTCTCCGTCAAAGACCTCACCGTCACCATCGACGGCGAGAAAGTCCTCGACAACATCTCGTTCACCCTCAACCGCGGTGACAAAGTCGCGTTTGTCGGCCCGAACGAACTGGCGAAAACCACGCTGTTCAAAGTCCTGATGGGCGAAATCCAACCGGACTCCGGCGAGTTCACGTTCGGCGTGACCACCACGCAGGCGTACTTCCCGAAAGACAACGCGGAGTACTTCGAGAACAGCGACCTCACCCTCGTCGACTGGCTGCGTCAATACAGCCGCGACCAAGACGAGACGTACGTGCGCTCCTTCCTCGGCCGCATGCTGTTCTCCGGCGAAGAATCGCTCAAGAAAGCATCCGTGCTCTCCGGCGGCGAGAAAGTCCGTTGCATGCTGTCCAAGATGATGCAAACCGGCGCGAACGTCCTGATCATGGACGAACCGACGAACCACTTGGACCTCGAATCGATCACGGCGCTCAACAACGGCCTGATCAAGTACACCGGCACTCTGCTGTTCGTCTCTCATGACCACCAGTTCGTCGAAACGATCGCGAACCGCATCATGGAGATCACTCCGAACGGCCTCGTCGACAAAGTCACCACCTACGACGAATACCTCGCCGACGACCGCGTCAAAGAACAACTGGAAAAAATGTACGCGTAACGCACGCGTACTACTTGATTCAACAACGAGGAGCCTCCGAAACCGGAAGGCTCCTTTTTGGTACAAACGGCGCGGGGAACGCACGAGCAAGGGAGGTATTCCTTTTTGTTGACAAATTGGGAACAATGTCATAATATGGCTCCTACCAGATGAAAAACGGAGGCTTCCACTTTGACTCAAACCCAAGCGAACATCTTGATCCGCTCTGCCTGCGCTCACGAACTTCCGCACGTTCTCGAACTGATCGAGGCGGCGTTTACCCAGTATACGGAAACTCCCGACGAAGCCAACGGCCGCTCGCACGCGGAGCTGTTTTCGGCGGTCTACCAGCGCTCCGACCTCGATCTCGACTTGCTCCTCGTCGCCGAAGACACGAGCACCGGCCAACTTCTCTCGATGGCGAGCTTCCTCCCGAAGCCGGCGTTGATCGGAGAGCGCGACATCAACGGCGTGATTCTCTCGCCGGTCGGCACGCTGCCGGACTGCCGCGGCCAAGGCATCGCGGAGAGCGTCTTGCGCTTCGGCCTGCAACTCGCCAAGGAAAAAGGCTATGCGTTCTCCTGCGTCCTCGGCCACCCGGACTACTACCCGCGCGTCGGCTATGTGCAAGCGTTCCCGTGGTACCGCTTGAACCAAACCCTGCCGCAGACAATCGGGGCAGGCGCAACTGCACGCCCATATGAAAAAGGCGATGAGCAATCGCTGAGCGCACTCTACAACACCGAGCGAGACGGTTTTTTCCTGAAGCCGAACCGGACGCTCTCGTGGTGGGAAACGGAACTCGCGCATCTTGGGGAACACGGACGCTGCTTCTCCGACCTCCGCGTATTCGAGCAAAACGGCGAGATCATCGGGTACGCATCGCTTGGCGAGCAAGACGACAAACTTCTGCTGAAGGAAGCGCATCTCTTGGAAAAAACGCACGCACCCGCCGTGCTGAACGCTCTCTACACCCTCGCCTCCGAACGCGGCAAGGCATCGGTGGAAGCGACGTTCCCGGCTTCCACGGCGCTCGGTCTGCAGATGAAACTCCAAGGCGCAACGGAAACGGTGCACGCGCCGTCGGCGTGGATGATGCAAGTGTTGGATTGGGAGGCGTGGCTGGAAGCGTATGCGATCCAAACGGGGATGGAGATGCTCGTGAGCTATGACGAAGCGTCGCAACAGCTCTATGTGGACGGCGAATTGCAACCGGCACTCCGCCTTGCGCCGGACGCGCTCACGAAACTGAGCCTCGGGCTGTTCACGGTCGACGAACTGCAAGCGCTCGGGCAGGCGGCTCTGCTGCAAGAGCATCACGCGCTCACCCTGCAACAGCTCTTCCCGAAGCGCAGCCCGTACTTCAACTTGAACGAATCCCTTTTCTAGATGGGGATAAAAAACCACCTGCTCCGAAGGGAACAGGTGGTTTTTACAATTCATTTAGTATCCGGCACTGTTGAGCGAAGCGAGCGTGATGCCGAAAATGAGGACGCAGATGATGAAGATCCCGTACAGAATGACCGCGATCAGGCCGGTGACGAAGCCTGCGGTCGCCATGCCGTGGCCGGCTTGACCGGAGCGGGCGATCTCTTTCTTCGAGGAAGAGCTGAGGACCATCGCAATGATGCCGGTGATGAGACCTACGTACGGGATGACCAGAGAGACGATGCCGAGAATCATGGAGGCGATCGCTTTGCCGTTGGTCGCCGGTGCCTGGGGTTGCTGATGAATCGGAGTGTTCATTGGAAAAAAATCCCCCTTATGAAAAAATGATACTCCCTGATTATAGCCTACTTCTGGAATTTAGACATCGAAATTTCGCGGGACGCTAAATGATTTTTTAGAACCGAACTTGTTGTAGATCAGGAAAAATACCGCCGCGACCACGCAGAGCACGATCATGAACCCGATCATGCCTTGAGCGGACGCCGCTTCGAACAGAAAGGCTCCGAACAGCGGCCCGACCATCCGACCTGCCGATTGTCCGCTGGTGACGATGCCTTGGAACATGCCTTCGCGTCCGGGAACGGCCATCTCCGCCGCCAGTGCGGGGACGCCCGGCCACGCGAGCATTTCGCCCATCGTGAGGATCACCATGCCGATCACAAATCCGGCGTAACTCGGCCAGAACATCACGGTGGTCATGGCGAGCGCGAACAGTCCGGCGGCGATCAAGATCTGTGTCTGCAGCGACCACGAGTACGTGCGGATGCACCAGGAGAGGAGAGGTTGCAAGAGCACGATCACCAGCCCGTTGACCGTCCACAGCACGCTGTAGCTGGAGAGCGAGATGCCGGTCGACTGCACGTACATCGACATCGTGGTCTGCCATTGGCTGTACGTGACGACCATGAGGCCGAGCCCGATGGTGAGCAGCCAGAGCGCGACCCACGTTTCGCGTTTGACTTTGGGAGCGGCTCCCGATGGGGAAGCGGAGCCGGGTTTGGTGGACTTTGCTGTTTGCACGTGCGATTCGGAGACGTTGCTCATGAAAATCGCGAGGAAGAGGAGATAGGAAAGCGCGTTGCCGTAGAACGCCATCGAAAACGAGTGCGACGCCAGCACCCCGCCGGTTGCCGCGCCGACGGCGACGCCCAAGTTGTTGGCGACATAGATCATGTTGATCGCGCGCCGCCCGCCTGAGGGCCAGATGACGGTGCTGAGCGCCCGTTGAATCGGCCAGAACGTGCCTTGGCAGAAGCCGAGCACGATCAGCAGGCCGACATAGAGCGGGAACGAGCGCCACGTGCCCATGGCGAGGAGGATCAACATCGCGGCGGTGATGGAGAGCACCAGCGTCTTGCGCCCGCTCCAGCGGTCAAACAGCCAGCCGCCCGCCAAGTTGCCGAGCAGCATCGTCGCGTATTGGCAGAGGAGCACGGTGCCTGCTGCCGTCAACGTTTTTCCGAACGTTTCAATATAGGCGGTTGTCAGCGGCCACAGAAAACTCTCCCCGATCGCAGAGATCGTCACGCTCAGAGCCATCATCCACAACGCGCGCGGATACGCCCTAAGTGATTCCAGCATGTCTGCCACCCCTGTTTTGTGTAGTTTCATTGAAGCAATTCACCCCATTGTAGCAGGGGTGTCAGGAAGCGACAAGGAGAAGGAAGAAACTTACGAAATGCTCTCCTGTATGCGGCTTCACGCTTTCAAGCGGGTGCCCAAGAACTGCGTTCGCAGGCGACTCGACTGTTGAGTCGTACGTCCGATCTGGTCGCCAGCGGCTGAAGCGGAACGGCTGCGCAGACGTTTGAAGGTCACGTCGAAGCGCAGGCGCCGGGTTTGAGCAAAAACGCCACGGTCCTTGAAAGCGCAGCGGGAGTCCTGAATACTCTTGCTGGTCAAATCGATCAAATCTTGGATTTGCGCAGACAAGCCGAGCGCTTTGAGATGGCGAGTTGGGAGTACGGCGGAGATACTCCTGACGACCTGCACCACAGACAGAACTTAGCCCGGCAAGCCGCATCCCTCCGCCACCAAGCCGACCAAGAAGCGATGCAAGCCGATTCCCTTGCGGCAGGGAAGTTGTATGAGCTTTTGTCGTTGGTATCGATTGGTTTCGAACGGGCACACCGTGATCAAAAGCAGAAAGACCTCTATCAAGAGATGGAGCGCGAACAGCAAAAACCGCTGGACCACGGAGCCGTGAAGGAAGACCCATACCCGGAACTGATCTACGACGCGTTGACAGGAGTTTTCGGGCTGGCTAAAGGATTGGCGAAGTACGCAGGGAAGAAAGCAGTTGAAGGAACTGTCGAAACAGCCTCAATAGAGGCCTCAAAAGAAGCCAGTGAAGCTGTATCTGAAACGATTCAAACTGGGGGCAGAGAACTTTCAGTTGATGATTATCTCAAGAGACTCGACCAAGCGGAAGAATTGTATGAGTCATTTAGAAAATCAAATGTTGATGTACAAGCTATTGCCAAGAATACGGGAATGACTGAAGAAAGAGTACAGAGAATAAAAGATCACTTGTTCTTTAAGGAACATATTAAAGACCATGGAGTAGGTAGTTTTGAGGCTGATTATGAGATTGCACAAGCATGGGAGAGGTTGCAAAACGGAACACACAAACAAAATGATCTTGATTTATTGAACCATGAGCTATTCGAGTCTAGATTTGAAGGGATTTTTAACACCGATTATCGGACAGCTCACGATAAAACTGTGAAATCCGGCAGACCGTGGTATCCACCTGAGGAGGAGTAACTTTGGCATCGTATGTACTATTGATAAAAGAGCATGAAGACGAAACGTCTGTAATCTATAAATTTGGCCCCAATGAGCAAGTGATGGGAAAGATTGAGCTTAATAAAGAAACTAGAAAATTCTCCGAGCTCGAATCACTACCTGATCCCAGTATTCCTTCGGCTTTTTATTTTGATAGAGCAGCGCAGAGGCTCGCGGTTTGCTTCGTTAGGGAAGGTGGGAAATTTCCGGATAGGACGTCATTTGAGTCTTAAATGTACGGGCGAGAGGTAAGATGAATACAAGTGAACTACAGCATAGATTGAACGTGACGCGCGTCCCGAAGCACTTGTTTCAGATAACAGGTGGGTTACCCAACGAAGCATTCTGTCTGAACGAGGAAGACGGCGTTTGGGAAGTCTATTATAGCGAACGCGGCGTGAAGTCGCAGTTGCGGAGATTTCATTCAGAAGCGGAGGCTTGCGAGTATTTGTATCGTACCATTCTGGAAACACTCTCTTGATTCACAACACCAACCAGGCTTGCTTCCTTTGCGATTCAGTAAAGGAGCAAGCCTTTTTTCATAAACTACCCATTTGTGAAGGAGATTAAGGCGGTTTTTGTCGAAGTAAATACTTGGATTTCAAGCTGTGAAGAGGCAGAGGAGGCTTTTATATAATGAGTTCATACACAAGTGTCACTCTCAAAGGTCTGAAACAAGAAGCAAAATTGGTACTCCAGCCGGACGGCACCCCGCATGTGAAAGCGCACAGCGACGCCGACGCGTACTTCTGCGTCGGGTATCTTCATGCCAAAAACCGCCTGCTGCAAATGGACTTCATGCGCCGCCAAGGCACCGGCCGCCTGTCGGAACTCATCGGCCCGGCTATGCTGGAGTCTGATAAATTCCAACGCGAAATCAACATCTCCCGTCTCGCCGAGAGCGAGTGGAACTTGCTCCACCAGCACGACGACACCCGCGAAGTGCTGGAAGCGTACGCCGCCGGCGTCAACGCCGTGATCGACGAATACACCGCCGGCGGACAGTGGCCGCTGCTCTTCCAACAGCTCGGCTACACCCCGGAACCGTGGACGCCGCAAGACTCCATCGTCTGCAACGCCGTCCTGTCCCAATTGCTTTCCCTCACCGAAATTCCGGTCGCCTACTCGCTGATCGCAGAGAAGTTCGGTACGGAAACCCTTGCGAAGTTGTTCCCGCTGCTGCCTCCAAACGAGCAGCAACCGTTCGACCAAGGACCGTTTGAAAAACTCCCGCCCCAACCGTTCCCGATTTCGCAGGAGCAATACTACCGTGAATTCCACGCCCAAGCCAACGCCAGCGCCGAAGAGCTGGTCGCGGCGGCGGCACAATCGAACGACCTTGACGCCGGCGTGGAATTTCTCTCCCGCGTGCACAACATCCCGTTCTTGCGGGACAAGCGCGATCGTCACTCCAACTCGTGGGCCGTCTCGGCGGAGAAATCCACGACGGGCACTCCGCTTCTGGCGGCCGACCCGCATCTCGTGCTGACGCTCCCGGCGGTGTGGTACCACGTGCACATGGAAGCGCCGGACTTCGACATCACCGGCGCGACGGTGCCGGGCATTCCGTTCGTGCTCGTCGGACGCAACCAAGACGTGGCGTGGGGCGTGACGGCAGGACAGAACGCATCGAACTTCTTCTATAGAGAGCACACCGACGAAGCACACCCGAACCAGTACCTCTGGGACGGCGCGTGGCGCGACTTTTTCTCCACGACGACGGACATTCAGGTGCGCGGACAAGAAGCGGTCTCGCACACGTACCAATCTTCGGTGCACGGCCCGATCGTCACGCGAAACGGGGCTCCGTATGCGCTGACTTGGCTGTACGGCGTGCCGAGCCGCGGCATGGCGGCGTTCCATCATGCGACGAAAGCCAAGGATGTGCACAGCTTCCGCGAGTGGATTCAACTGGGTGAATGCACGCCGCTGAACTGGGTCTGCGCCGACCGCCACAACAACATCGCGGTCACCACCGTCGGCCGCTTTGCGATGTTCCGCGAAGGCGTGACACCGTGGCTGCCGATGCCGGGCACCGGGGAAGCGGACATCATCGGGATCGTTCCGAAAGCCGCGATGCCGATGGCGACCAACCCGGACTCGCACATGCTGGCGTCCTCCAACCAGCGTCAAGCAACCGCCGAGTACCCGTACTATCTCGGCACGGCGACGAACTTCGATCCGGGCTACCGTTCCAACCGCGTCTACGAACTGCTGGCGTCCCGCGACAAACTCTCGCCGGAAGACTTCAAAACCATGCACTACGACGCAGGCGATTATCTCGCCTCGAAGATCGTTCCGCACGCCGTGAACATGCTTACCGCCACCACCGACTTGGAGAAACAAGCGTTGGAAACCCTCTCGCAATGGAACTTCCAGATGCGCACCTCCGAAGTCGCGCCGACGCTGTGGTGGTCGTTCTGGACGACGTACTTGCGCGAAACGTTCGACCCGTGGATGGTCCCGGCAGGTCTGCCGGTCGCGGAATACAACGCGTCGCCGATCGACTATCTGAACTCCGTGCTCAACCAAAATCTCGAACGCTGGACGCTGCACGAACCGGAGCACGACTGCTTCACCGATCCGTCGACGGGCGCGGTTCGCACGGCGCCGGACTTGATGCAGAAAGCTTTCACCCAAGCGGTGGCAGCGCTCCAAGAAAAACTGGGCGACGACCTCGCGCAATGGACGTGGGGCAGCGTGCATCATCGCATCATCGGCTCGATTCTCGGCGAACCGTCGTTGAGCTACGGCCCGGTTCCGGCAGACGGCGACACGTTTACGATCAACGTCGGGCCGGGGATGTTGGCGACGTTCGGCTCGTCCTACCGCATGGTGGCGGCGCTCGACCCGAATTACACCGGTCAAAGCGTCTATCCGGGCGGTCAATCGGAAGACCCGACGACACCGTGGTACACCGACCGCATCGCGCGTTGGGAGACGGGAGACTATGAAGCGTTCCGCTCCTTCGCCGAGGCGGAGGCAGACGAGGCGAACACGCAGCGCCTCCATCTGCACCCGGTGAACTAAGACCAATTTCATGCATCGTACGGGGTGGGTGCAAGTCTTATTGGGGGTTTGGACTTTAGTGATCGTGATCCTTCTGTTTGGCGTGTTGGACAGTTTGCCCAAGCGTCTGCAACTGGAAGGAGGCTGGCACGAATACGTGCTGGATATGAGCGTGGCCGCCGTGTTGCTGGTTCCGCTGTGGTATGTGGGCAGATGGCAAGCGAACCGCTTGGCGGTGAGCGTGAAGCAGTACCGCGACCTCGTGGAATCGTCGCCGTACTGCACGCTGGTGCTGATCGACGACCGGATTGTGTTTGCCAACCAAGAAGCGGCGCAACTCTTGCAGGCTCATTCACCGGAAGAGTTGCTGGGACGGGGAATCTGGGAATTCTCCGTCCGCAAGCGCGAAGCCGCGGCGGACGAGTGCTTGGCGGCGTTTCGCCAAGCGTGGATCAGCGGCAAAGTGGAGAGCGTGATCGTGGATTTGCAGGGCGTCCTGCACGACATTTCCGGCAGAGGGAGCTGGATTGACTGGCAAGGACAGCGGGCGATGCTCAGCGTCTTCCAAGACGTCACGGTCACGAAATCGTTGGTGGAAGACCGCCGGAGGGCGCGGGAAGAGATTGAGCGGCTCAGTTTGCACAACGATTTGATTTTGCAGACGGCGAGCGACGGGATTTTCGGCGTGGACTTTGAGGGGCGGATGATCTTCATCAACCCGGCGGGAGCGCGGATGCTGGGGTATGAGCCAAGCGAGTTGATCGGGCTGTACTCGCACGAGATGTTTCACCACTCGAACGCCAACGGCGACCCGTGCTCGTCCAAGGAAAGCCGCATCCAGATCTCGATGCGGGAGTTGCGGATTGAGTCGAAGAGTGACGAGGTGTTCTGGCGCAAGGACGACACGTCGTTTCCGGTGGAGTACAGTTCGGTGCCGGTGCTCTGGCAAGGAACGGTTGCCGGAGCGATCGTCACGTTTCGCGACATCACCGAACGGAAGAATACCGAAGAGCTCATGCGCCGCTCGGATACCCTGTCGGTCGTCGGCCAGTTGGCGGCGGGGATTGCGCACGAGATCCGCAACCCGCTGACGACGTTGCGCGGGTTACTCCAGTTGTTGTTGGCGGACGAGACGACGAAGTCGAAAGCTCCTTATTATGAAGTGATGCTCTCGGAGCTCGACCGGATTAATTTCATCGTCGGCGAGTTGATGATGCTGGTGAAGCCGAGGGCGCTTAGTTTTGAGCAACAGGACGTGCGGGTGATTTTGCAGAAAGTGGTGTTTTTGCTCAAGGCGCAAGCGAATCTGCACAACGTGGACTTGCGGATGGAGTTTGACGAGCAGATGCCGCTCGTGACGTGCGAAGAGAGCAAATTGAAGCAAGTGTTCATCAACGTTCTGAAAAACGCCATCGAAGCGATGCCGCACGGCGGAGAGATCGTGATCGGGGTGCAGATGTTGGGAGAGGACGAAGTGCGGGTCACCGTGCAAGACCACGGCGTCGGCATCCCTGAAATACAGCTTTCGAAGATCGGCCAGCCGTTCCACACCACTAAGGAATCCGGCACCGGCCTCGGCTTGACCGTCTCGTGGAAGATCATCGAAGACCACCGCGGCACGTTCCGGATTCACTCCCGCGAAGGCGTCGGCACGACGGTGGAAATCACGCTGCCGGTTTTGCAAACGGCGCAAGATGTGGCACTCTAGGGAGAGAGGTTTTTACTCACCCAAGGAGGTCATCCCCATCGACGGCAAAAAACGAACCAACATCCGACCGGGCTTGACGGTCGATATCGTCTTGAAGCAAGACCAGCGCACCGGCAAGCGAACGCGCGGAGTGGTCAAGGACATTTTGACCAACTCCCCGAATCATCCGCACGGCATCAAAGTGCGCCTCACCAACGGACAAGTCGGACGTGTGCAGGAAATCATCACGACGACAACTCCCTAACGAGAAACATGGAAAAGGCAGGGCACACGCCCCTGTCTTTTTCCCCTTTCACAAGGTTTTTTATGACTGGAGGTTGATCTGACAGATGGAGATGCAACACGCGATTGAAAAAACAGCACGCTGCCTCAACGCCGCCGGTGTCACGTGGGCCGCAGGTGCTTCGTGGATGCTTTTGCAAAACGGAGTGGTGGAGCAAGCGCGGGATTTTGATTTGCTCGTGAAACTCGACGATGCACAGCGCGCCAAGGAAGTCCTGCTGCAACTGGGGTCCGGCCGGCCGGGCGTCACGAAGCAGCCGTATCTGACGAAGCAGTTTTGGACGTTTGAGGTCGACGGGATGGAAATCGACATGATGGCCGGGTTTACGCTCGCGCACGCGGGCGGAGAGTATTTGTTTCCGTTTGATGAAGCGCACATCGTCGGGCACGCCGCCGTCGGCACCCAATCAGTCCCGCTCAGCGCACCCGAAGACTGGCTGGTGCTCTATCTGCTCATGGGCCGCGAACCTCGCGTTGGAGCCCTTGAAGCACACTTTCAAAAAAAAGGACTCGCCAACCCGCACTTGTTGCAAAAAGCGCTGGAGCAGCCGTTGCCGACGGAGATCCGAACGCGTGTTGAGTCGGTTTTTTCCGCTTGCCAAGGTTTCTGAATTTGCAATACAATTAGAGCAGCATGAGCGCAAGCGGTTGCACGATTTTTTCAGCCTTTAGATGCAAACGCTTTCAATCTGATGTTGCAAGTGTAAAGGGGGGTTCTGAATGAAGTTTTTTCTGCGTAAGAAGCAGGCGCGGCTCTGGTCGCTGATCACGGCATTCCTGATGGTCGTGCAAGCGGTCGGAGGTTCGATTTGGCCTGTGATCGCAGGAGCGACCGGCATCAACGGGACGTATGTGGACGGCAGCGCGATTCATTTCGTTTTGCCGAAAACGGCGATTCACGTGGAAGCCAAGGGCGGGTTTGACAACTGGAGCGATCCGGCGGTCACGCTGACCGATGACGACAACGACGGAACGTACACCGCCGATGTCACGGGACAGACGCCTGACACGCCTGTCGAGTACAAAATTCTCGTCAACGGCACTTGGATTGCCGACCCGAACTTGAGAGGCACCGCCGATTCAAACGGGGTTTTGCATCTGAGCTATGCCCCGCACTTTACGGTTGCGGGCAGCTTTGACAACAATTTCGGCACTCGCCACGACTTGACGGCGGTGCCGGGAACCGGAAACTTGGAGTACGTCAGCGACGCGTTGGCAGACGGCGATTATACGTACAAATTCATTGCGTCGGCGGACGGCTTGCCGGACATCTGGTTCCAAGATCCGACCAATACGGCCGTCTCCAACGGCAACAGCACGATCACCGTCGGCACTCCGCCGGCACCGACCGTGCAACCGGACGCGCTGACCGACCAACCGGGGGGCAAGTCCAAATGGGTGGTTGCAAGTTCCTGGCAAGGCTGGAACAACGCTTCGACCGACACCCAATTCAAGCATCTCGTCGGCGATTTCTACGAATACTCCACCGTGCTTCCGGCGGGCCATTATGATTTCAAGCTCGTCAAAAGCGGCACGTGGGACGGATATTCGGACAACGGCAACAACTTTGGCTTTGATTTGGCCGACACGTCCAAAGTTAATTTCTACGTCAACGAAGCGCTGAACCAAGCGCGCATCAACTTGCCGAACGTGCAAGGTCTTCCGCAATACACGCCGAAACTGAACGCGGATCAATGGCCGCGACTGGTCGGCGATGTGCAAACCGTGTTCGGCGAACCGGCATGGAGCCCGGACCAAGCGCAGCAGTTTTTCGTCGACTACAACTTCGACGGCTCGCTCTACAAACTGCAGCGCGCGCTTCCGGCGGGCACGTACAACATGAAAGTTGTGCAAGGCAACTCGTGGAACGGAACCGACTTCGGGACGGGCGGCAACAACTTCGTGTTGACCACGCTCGACCCGGCGGACGTGACGTTCTCGACGACGCTTGCGGACCGCAACCTCGTCTCCGATTACAAACCGGCCGACGGCAAATCGGACGGCATGATCCACCGTGACAAGATTCAATTTGACTCCCGATCGGTCACGTTCAAAAAACCGTTCGGCGCGATCAAGGAAGCGGGCGAAGACTTGACGCTTCGCATCGCGACCGAAGCGGGCGACGCGCAAGTGGTGCGTGCGGAACTGACCAACGCGCAAGGCGCGGCGTCGGCGTTTGACATGCACAAAGCCACTTCGTTTCACGACACCGACTACTGGGAAGTGACGATTCCGAAAGCGACCTTCCAAGGCATCGGCGTCTGGGGCTACAAATTCATCTTGATCGACGGACCGACCAAAGTCGAGTACGGCGACGACAGCACGCGCGGCGGCGCGGGCGTCGCGGCGGACGACGGCGCGGTTCCGTTTGACCTCACCGTCTACAAAGCGGACTTCAAAACTCCGGACTGGATGAAAAACGCAGTCGTGTATCAAATTTTCCCGGACCGTTTCTTTGACGGCAATCCGGATAACAACCGCGCCAAGACGGTGGACGGGTATCGCGGCGGCGCCGATGTGCCGGGCGTGACCAAAACCGACAAGGGCGGCTACCCGTACCAATACTTTGACGGCGGCGTCGCCAACGATCCGACTCCGGGTCAAGTGTGGGGCAAATGGTCCGATGTGCCGGAGAATCCGGACCGTACGACGCCGGAGCAGAAGCCGTACTTCCCGAATGCGAAGACGGACGGTATCTGGACGAACGAATTCTACGGCGGCGACATCCAAGGCGCGCAGCAGAAAATCGACTATTTGAAGTCGCTGGGCGTCACCGTCATCTACTTCAACCCGGTCGCATGGGCGTCTTCGAACCACAAGTACGACGCGACCGACTACAAACACCTCGATCCGATGTTCGGCGAGCCGGTGTACAACACGCCGGGCGATCCGACGTCCGGGCTGAATTACGAAGCAACCCGCGTGGCTTCCGACCGCGTCTTCTCTGAATTCGCGAAGCAAGCCCGCGCCAAGGGCATCCAATTGATCGTCGACGGCGTGTTCAACCACGTGGGCGACGACTCGATCTACTTCGACCGCTATTCCAAATACCCGGAAATCGGGGCGTACGAGTACTGGGCGAACGTGTACGACAAAGTCAACGCGGGTGAAGATCAAGCGACGGCTGTGCAGGAAGTCAACAACTTCTACACGGCGCAGATCAACCCGTTGACCGGCACGAACTACAAGTATCCGGAAGACTTCGATTTCACGACGTGGTTCAACGTCGAAAATGTCAAAGTCGACGGGCACTACAAGTATGAAGGCTGGTGGGGCTACGATTCCTTGCCGGTGATCAAAGCGCAACAACCGGCGGCAGGCGACTCCGAAGGTCTGCCGGGTGAACACGAATGGAACACCATCGGCTATCGCGACAACGTCATCGGCCACGACTTGACCGGGCTTTCCTCCGATCAACAGACGGCGCTGATGAAATTCGCAAATTCGCAGCGTTGGGAGTACTTGGGCGCGCGCGGCTGGCGTCTCGACGTCGCGCCGGACGTTTCGGCGGGCACGTGGCAGCAGTTCCGCAAAGCGGTCAAATCCACGACCGGCCTTCAAGACACCAACGGCGAAAGCATCGACGACCCGATCATCCTCGGCGAAGAGTGGGGCGTGGCGACGCGCTTCTTGCTCGGCGACCAGTTTGACTCGGTCATGAACTACCGCTTCCGAGGCGCGCTGCAAAGCTTCATCATCAGCGGCAACGCGCAGCAGTTCCACGACACGCTGGAGTCGATTCGCGAAGACTATCCGAAGGAAGCATGGCAAGTCATGCTCAACCTCGTCGATTCGCACGACACCATCCGCTCGATCACCAAGTACGACCATCCGGACTGGGAGGAAGAGCATTTCGCCATCGCGCCGGATGCAACCGACACCGCGCTGAAAAAACAAGCGCTCACCGCCATCTTCCAGATGGGCTATCCGGGTGCGCCGACGATCGATTACGGTGACGAAGTGGGCTTGACGGGCACCAAGGACCCGGACTCCCGCCGTTCGTTCCCGTGGGAGCGCGTGACGGAAACGGGCGGAACGTATGCAGGAGCCGACCGCTATGCCGGGTTGTTTGACACCTATCAAAAAGCGGCAAACCTGCGCGACAACAACGAAGCGTTCCGCACCGGCGACCTGAAAGTCGCGTACGAACAGGGCGATGTGATCGCCTATGCACGCAAAACCGACACCAAAGCAGGCTTCGTGGTGATCAACCGCGGCGCAAACAACGCCACGATCCAAGCGGACGTCGCCGGGTTCCTGCCGGACGGCCTGACTTTGCAAGACCAACTGGGCAGCAATGTCCAAGGCACCGTCACGGGCGGTAAACTCTCGCTGACCGTCCCGGGTCTGGGCGGCTTGATGATGACGAGCGCGAAAAACCTCGTCGCGGTCCCGCAAGTGCAAAACGTGCACGCCGTCGGCGGCAATCAGCAAGTCACCTTGACGTGGGATGCCGTGGCGCAAGCGACCGGCTACAACGTCTACCGCGCTCCGATCGAAGGCGGCGCGCTGCAAGTTGTCGGCTCCGTCACCGATCCGACCTGGTCGGACGTGAACGTGGAGAACGGCAAGAAGTACTACTACACCGTCACGGCGAAAACGGACAACGGAGAATCTCCGCTCAGCGACTACGCAGCGGCGACCCCGGCGTTCCCGATTCAAAGCGTGGAGATCACGCAACAGTCCACCCCGGTCACGCTCGGGGCGGGCAACACCACGTCGGAAATTCAAGTTACCGTGAACATTCCGGGCTTGACCGACGACCCGGCACTCTCCGGCAAGGAAGCGCCGAACCTGCAAGCTCGTCTCTTCTACTATAAGGAAGGCACGAGTCAGAAGTACGCGTTGGACACGAAACTGCGCTACAAGTCGGACGACGGCAACGGGTCCAAAATCTACTGGGCGAAGTTTGAGCCGACACAAGCCGGCGCGTACTACTACTTCGCCAAAGTCTCCACCGACAACGGCGAAACGTGGACGTCTTCGAGCCAGACGTATGTCGATGTCTACGCCGATCCGAACGACACCACCCCTCCGGACGCACCGGTGCTCGCGGCGATCAACGTCGAGTCGAACCAAGCGCAACTGAACTGGACGGAGAGCGCAAACGATGTGCACCAGTTCGAAATCTACCGCAAAGCACCGGGCGAATCGGAGTTCCAACTGATCTCCGTGCTGCCGAAAACCGCAACTTCTTACGTGGACTACACCGTCTCCAACGACACGCAGTACACGTACAAAGTCGCAGCGGTCGACGCTTCGTACAACCGTGCGTTCTCGACGGAACAAAGCGTCACCCCGACCCTCGTCATGGTCGACGTGAAACTGCGCGTCCACCTGCCGAGTTACACCCCGGTCAAGGACGACATCTATTTGGCGGGCGACCTCAACGGCTGGAACTCCTCGGGCTACAAATTGAACGTCCCGAGCGGCGCCACCACCCGCGATGTCGTCGAGTACAGCTTCAAGATGATGGCAGGCAAATCGATTCAGTACAAGTACACGCGCGGAACGTGGGACACCGAGGCGCTGACCTCGCACAACCGCCTCGCCAACGACACGCAAGACCCGAGTAACTACGCGTACTCGTCGACCGACACCAACATGAAGTTGACGATCAAGAACCAAGGCGGCAACCAAATGGTCGTGGACGATTATGTCTTGCGCTGGGTGGATATGCCGATGATCGTCACCATGCCGCGCATCTCCTATGGTGAAAAAATCGCGTACACGACGTCCGACGATCACTTCACGCTCAAAGCGAACGTGCCGTACGGCGTCAACTTCACGATCAACGGTCAACCGATTCAAGCGGGTCAAATGGATGCACAAGGCAACGTGCTCGTGGATAACATCCCGCTGCAGACGGGCCAAAACCACTTCACGCTGCACATCGAGCCGAGCGCCGAGACGATGAACCTTCCGTGGTACACCGACAAAGGCAGATCAAGCCAAGCGACCAAGTCGCTTGACCTCGACATCACGCGAGACGGCGGCACGAATCCGGACCCGGACCCGGGCCCGGGCCCGGGCCAAACCGTTCCGGTCACGGGTGTCGCGCTGAACACCGACCGTGTGAAAATTTCGATGAACAGCCATCCCTATCAACTGACCGCTGCCGTCCAACCGGAGAATGCGACCACCAAGGACGTGACCTGGAGCTCCAGCAACCCGAACGCGGCAACCGTCGATGAAACGGGTCTCGTCACGCCGAAACATCCGGGCGTGACCGTGATCACCGTCACGACGAAAGACGGGAACAAAACGGCCACCGCCAAAGTCACCGTCAACTACGCCGGCGGCAAGGGCAACGACGACAACAACGGCAACGGCAAGCCGGATGACAAAACCAAAACCGTCACCGAACAGGATCTCAAGGACGCGCTGAACACCGGCAACTCCTCCGATAAATCGGTAACGTTCAACGTAGACGGCAACAACCAAGTGCTCTTGCCGTCGAACGCATCCGACCTGCTCGGTGACAAAACTCTGCAACTTACCGAGAGCGATGTCACGCTGAACGTGCCGGGCAACACCTTGAAAGAGCTCTTGAAAAAAGCGAACGGTTCCATCAAAGGCGGCGAGCAAATTCTCTTGAAGATGCAACCGCTGGCAGAACAGACGAAACAAGACCTGCTCTCCAAAGCGGGTGAAACCGGCAAAGCGGGGCTCACCGCCGCGTCGAACGTTTATGACTTCCACCTCGCGCTGGTGGACGCGGACGGCCAAGAAATCGCCGCCCTCAGCCAGTTCGATCAACCGCTGACCTTGACGTTTACCGTCAACGAAAAAGCGAACAAGAAACTGGCGGGCGTCTACTGCCTCGCCGACGACGGCAAGCTGGAGTACATCGGCGGCAAATGGAATGCCGACGGCAAGTTGACCGTCGACGTGCAACACTTCTCCATGTACGCGGTGCTGGAATTCAACAAGCAGTTCAAGGACCTCTCCGCCGACCACTGGGCGTCCGGCGTGATTCAAGAACTGGCCGCCAAGCACGTGATCACCGGCACGAGCGACGACGCGTTCGAACCGGAGCGCAGCATCACCCGCGCCGAGTTCGCAGCACTCCTCGTGCGCACGCTGAACTTGAAAGCGGCGAAAGCAGCTGCCTTCACCGACGTGGCGGCAAGCGACTGGTATGCAACGTCTGTCGCGGCGGCCAACGAAGCGGGCCTCGTCTTCGGCCGCACGAGCACCGAATTTGCGCCGAACGACATCATCACCCGTGAAGAGATGGCGACGATGCTCATGCGCGCGTACGCAGTCAAATCCGGTCAGCAAGCGGACGGTCTGGCCGATCTCGGCTTCTCCGACGCAAGCGACATCTCCCCGTGGGCGAAAGCTGCCATTCAAGCAGCGGTGAAGCTCGGCTTCCTCGCAGGCGAAGACGAAAGCCACTTCGTCCCGCAAGGCCAAACGACCCGCGCGGAAAGCGCACAAGTGATCTCCAAACTGCTCGGCGAATAAGTTCCTTTTCTGCCGAAGGGACACAAAAACCGGCCTTGTCAGGAGGTCGCTGAAAAAGTCCCATTTTGAAAAAACGCATAAAGCCGTTGATCAAACAAATCCCGCATTATTGTCTACAAAAACGCTTCCTCTGGCAAATCAGAGGGAGCGTTTTTTCGCGGTGTGGTTCGGAACACAGACTACTATTCATGAAAATAAGAAAAATTCCTGTTTACATAGCGGCGATGGAAGGTATATGATTGGGAGGTAATCGTAATCGTTCTGAATTAGGAGGTTATTCAATGACCCAAGCACCCCCAAAAATCCCTGTTACCGTGCTGAGCGGATATCTTGGAGCAGGTAAAACCACCATCTTGAATCATGTTTTGTCCAACCGCGAAGGCTTGCGTGTGGCGGTCATCGTTAACGACCTGTCGGAAGTGAACGTGGATGCTGCTTTAGTCAAAGACGGTCTTTCCCGAATCGATGAGAAGTTAGTGGAGATGTCAAACGGCTGCATCTGTTGTACTTTGCGGGAAGATCTGCTGCGTGAGGTGGAGCGACTGGCACGAGAGGGACGCTTTGACTATATCTTGATCGAATCGACCGGGGTCGGTGAGCCTGTGCCGGTTGCTCAGACGTTTACTTATGTGGACGAAGAGCATGGGATCGATCTCTCCCAATTCTGCCGCTTTGGATACGATGGTCACGGTGGTGGATGCGTACCGTTTCTGGCATGACTTCGCTTCGGGTGAGACGCTGCTCGACCGTCAACAAGCGGTTGGAGTAGACGATACACGCGAAGTGGTGGATCTCTTGATTGATCAAATCGAGTTTTGTGACGTTTTGATCTTGAACAAGTGCGACATGGTTTCCGAAGAGGAACTGCTGAAATTGGAAGGCGTTTTGCGCAAGCTCCAACCGCGTGCTAAGTTGATTCGCTCCTCGAACGGGCAGGTGAATCCGCACGACATTCTCAACACCGGGCTTTTTGATTTCGAAGAAGCGAGCGAATCCCCGGGATGGATTCAAGAACTGAACAAAGAAGAGCATACGCCGGAGACGACCGAGTACGGCATATCTTCGTTCGTCTACCGTCGCCATGTGCCATTCCATCCAGAACGTCTCTACGGCTGGCTGCAACAGTTTCCGACCGAAGTGGTGCGTGCCAAAGGGATTGTCTGGATCGCGAGCCGCAGGGAGATGGCGTTCATGATCTCTCAAGCGGGACCATCCATTCAATTGAACGCGGCAGGGAATTGGGTTGCCGACATGTCAGAAGAGGAACGTGAGCAGATCCTCTCCGAAGAACCGGAATGGTTGGATGACTGGCATCCTGTTTATGGGGATCGCAAAACGGAATGGGTGTTGATCGGCGTTGATTTGAACAGTGAGCAGGTCACCGCGTCCTTGGACGTTTGCCTGTTGACCGAAGAAGAACTCTTGCAAGATTGGACGCAGTTCCCCGATCCACTTCCTATCGTGGAGCAAGAGCAGGACGAAATGAAGTAAGTAGCCAAGGAAGGGGCTGGATCTCATGAACAGCAAGAAAAAAGTCAAACATTCCGCCCTCAAGATCGGGGCTGTACTTGCACTCTCCGCAAGTCTGCTCACCGCGTGTTCCAACGGAGGTACACAAGCAACCAACGCGACCAAGTCGTCCGGCGAAGGGAAACTGAAAGTGGTAGCGGCTGAAAACTTCTACGGGGAGGTGTTGCAAGCGGTGGGTGGCGAACGGGTTGAAGTCGTATCGCTTCTGACCAGCCCGGAGCAAGATCCACATGAGTACGAAGCTACTCCTGCGGATTCCAAATCAGTGGCGGACGCCAACTATGTGGTATACAACGGCATCGGATATGATGAATGGATGGAGAAACTGTTGGGCGCTTCCACGTCCACCAAGACCAAGGTGGCGGTCGGGAGCGATGTCATGGGCAAAAGGCTCGGCGATAACCCTCATATCTGGTATGACCCTTCCACGATCTCCAAGCTGACCGAACGAGTCGCACAGGATCTCGGAACCCTCGATCCCTCACACGCGAGCGAGTACAAACAACGTGCCGAGGAGTATCTGAATACCTTGAAACCTCTGGTTGAAAAAGTGGAGAAGCTTAAACAAACGACTCCTGTTCTCATTGACGTGTCGGAGCCGGTCTTCCAATACATGGCGGATGCTTTGAATTTGAAAGTGAACAACGAGAAATTTTCGGAAGCCATCGAGGATGAAAGCGATCCGGCACCTGCGGTCCTCGCCGATGTGCAAGACGATCTGAAGCAAAAACGCGTCAAGCTGTTTGTTCACAACATTCAAGTAGACAGCCCGACCGTGCAAAACATCGCCAAACTGGCGGAATCTTCCGGTGTGCCCGTCGTAAGAGTGACGGAAACCGAACCGAAAGGCAAGAACTATCCGGAATGGATGAATGATCAACTGGACCAGATCATGAAAGGATTAGAGGTTACACCGTAGCAAGCAAAGGGACAAGAACCGTCGTCAGCCTTGCCGACACGGTTCTTTTTTATAGGAAGTAGAATCGCTTGGGATTTTGGAGATGAAAGGGAGGTTTTTCTGTGGTGGATACAGATGCATTGCTTGTCGTTGATTCTGTCGATGTTCATCTGGAGGGGAAATGGATTTTGCGGGATCTCTCGTTTGCCGTTCAACCGGGAGAGTTTGTGGGGATCATCGGGCCAAATGGTGCGGGCAAAACAACTTTGATGCGTACCTTGCTCGGATTGTTACAGCCCGCGGCCGGCAAGATCGAGTTTATGCAAAGTGATCGCGTTGTTTCAGGTTCCTCGCTGCTCGGGTATGCGCCGCAATCGAGACAGATCGATCCAGAAACTCCTTTGAACGGATGGGATTTTGTAAGTTTCGGATTGCCGAGGCGAGTGAGACCGTGGTTGACTCGTGAAGAACGTGCGCGTGTGAAGGAAGCGATGCGTCACACCGATTGCTTCGAATTTGCCACCCAACCAATTGGCAAACTGTCAGGCGGGCAACGGCAGCGGCTCTTTCTCGCGCAAGCTTTGGTGCGCAATCCGCAAATCCTCTTGCTTGACGAGCCGACGGCGGCTCTTGACCCGGGAGCGCAGGAGGGGGTTGCCGAGTTGGTTGCGACCATTGCTCGAACTCGTGGCATCGCGGTATTGTTTGTCTCGCATGATGTCAATTTGATCGCGAAGCATGCGGACCGCGTCCTCTATCTCACACCGGGTCATCATGTGATCGGTTCCGTTGAAGAGGTGTTGCAGAGTCGAGTGTTAAGCCGTTTGTACGGAAGGCCTGTCGACGTGATGCGGGTCGGCTCGAAGATTTTCGTGGGGACCATCGAAACGGACCGGGTGGATGAAACGATTTGCTATCATACCGAACAGGAGGAGGTCATACGGTATGTTTCAGTATGATTTTATGCAGCATGCGTTTCTTGCGGGGGCTTTCGTGGCGATCATGTGCGGCACCATCGGGGTTTACGTTGTGGCGCGGGGCTTGTCGTTCTTGTCGCATGCGTTCTCCCATCTCGGATTTGCGGGAGCTGCGTTTGCCACTTGGATCGGGATGGATCCGCTAAACGGCATGTTGATGTTTACCGGGAGCGCGGCGCTGGCGATTGGTCAGATGGGAGTGAAAGTGATTCGGCGAGATATCGCTATCTCCGTCGTGTTGAGTGTGTTTTTGGGGGCTGGTCTTCTGTTTCTCTCCTTGACGAGCAAAAACGCGAATGCTATCTCCTCCCTTCTGTTTGGCAGCGTAGTGGGCATCTCCCAGGCGGAAGTCTGGAAGATCGTGTGGTTGTCCTCCACCGTGCTCATCTTGCTCGTGCTGGGATACCGAATGCTTACGTTTGATTCGTTCGATCCGATAGGAGCACAAGCGGCGGGGTTGCCTGTGAAGTGGATTTCCGTGCTCTTTCTCTTATTGCTTGGCGTTGCGACGGCGGAGGCCGTGCAGATTGTGGGGGCATTGCTCGTCTTCACGCTGATGACGGCACCTGCAGCGGCGGCGAGGCATTTCACACAATCGGTGCCTCGGATGATCCTGTTATCAGCGGCGTTTGCTTGGGGGGGTGTGTGGATTGGGCTGGTGCTTGGCTACTACACGAACGCACCCGTTTCGTTTTTTATTACGGCGATCCAAGGCGGGGTGTATTTTGTAGGGGTCGGTTGGCATTATCTACGGGAAAGGATGCCCCCGAGTGTGAGTTTGTAAATGAGTCGAGCAGAAGAAATAGAGTACCGATTGCGGGGGCCGTTGCAAAAGTCCTCTCCAGCCCAAAAAGCACAGCCCTTCCATCTTCATGAGGAGTCTGTGTTTTTTTCTAGTATAAGAAGAGAATCAAATGCGGCAGGTGATACGAAGGGTACCCCAACAACAGCCGCTGGTCGTAAGTACCTCACGGGTATGATGCAGCTACATCCTCGGGTCTTTGGCAAGAAATTGCAAGGTGCGATGGCGATCTTCACCGTCAATCTCAAGAGAATTTTGAACCTCAAGCCGTAAACTTCCACAGAAAAACAGATAGGATTGAACAGCAAAAAGACGCCACGATCTCCGAACAACGGAGCGGCGCGTCTTTTTGGGAATAACCTGTCGGGCAGTTTGTGGAGGAGGGATTTTTTCCCCTGCCTCCCATAGCGGACGGGTTCTTTTTTTGTTATCCTATAAGTGTAATCATATTTACGGATATCTTTTATTTAATTTAGTTACAAACGAAAGGGGGAACTTCCATGTGTATGAAAATTATCCGCAGGGGGTTGTTTACCACTCTGCAAGAAGCGAGCGACGGAGGCGGCACGGTGGATGCGTTTGCTCTGTATGCCGCCAACTTGTTGGTGGGGAACACGGAGGGGGAAGCGGCGCTGGAAATCACGCTGCTCGGCCCGGAGATTTCCTTTGAGACCGGGGCGTTGATCGCGATCTGCGGCGGCGACCTCGCGCCGATGGTGGACGGCAAGCCCATCCCGAACTGGCGGCCGGTGTTTGTGCGGGCGGGCAGCACGCTGACGTTCACCGACGCGCGGGCCGGATTTCGCGCTTACCTCGCTGCCGCCGGCGGGTTCGATCTGCAGACGGCGCCGGAGCGACGCACCGCCGGGTCCCTGCATCTGGGACGCCCGCTTCGAGAGGGAGATACGTTGCGGTTGAAGCCGCGCTCGGACGACGGCGAGAAGTTTTACGCCAAGCTGCGCGACCAAGCGGCCAGCCTTGCGTTTGCGACGACCTCTTGGTTTGTGTCGCATGAAGTGATGCCCTCTTACAACGCCAAACGGCGGATTCGCGTGTTGAAAAGCGAGGACTTCGCGCTCTTCTCGTCCGCCTCCCGCGAGCGCGTGTTTGCCAGCCCCTTTCAGATGAAGCCGGAGACCGACCGCCGCGGCTATCGGTTGGACGGCATAACGCTTCATCTGGAGGAATTCTCAGCTTCTCCTTCCACTCCATCTCCTGCCGGCGCGCTCTCCGTCCGCGAAGACGGCGCGCCGACGATCACCATGACCCCGCATACGCATCACGCACCTTCCATCGCCCGCGTCATTCCTGTCGACTTCCCTGTACTCGCCCAAGTCCGCTCCGGCGAGCGCGTTACATTCCATGAAATTTCTGAAGATGAGGCTCACGAACTGGCGTACTTGCGCGGGATGGGCCTTGGCATCCTCAAAAACACCATCCTCACCCTGCAAGGCCGCTGACGCATGAGCTGAGCCCTCCGGCAGAAAGGAGATGACGAGATGAAACTGTGGAAGTCGAGCATTTTTTGGCGCATCTATTTGATCAACTCCGCGATCCTCTTGATCCTGCTGGCTTCCATGTTCGTCACCTCGCGCATCACGTTGCCGGAGATTTCGCGCGGCAATTTTCATGAGATCACCGATGCCACCGTAGACCGCCTCAAGGGGCAGGTCGGAGACGTGCTGGAGTACTTCCGCGAATTGACGGACTATGTCCAACACGAGCCGGAATTCCGCTCCGGCATTCCGGCGAAACTGCAAAAGGAATTGAAAGATCTCGTCTCCACCTCCGCATTGGTGGACAGCGCGACGATCACCGACGAGGACGGCGTAGTCCGCGCCTTCTACCCGCAAGACCTCTCCCACACGGTCGGCGAGTACATCGGCAACGAGGAATACGTGCAAAAAGCCATGGCGGGAAGCCGAGTCTACATCAGCGACGTGAACTGGACGAACACGGGACGCCCGGTGCTGATCATTGCCATTCCGATTCAGGATGAGTTGGACCATAACATTCACTGCGTCAACTTGGCGTTGCGCTTGAACGAAAACACGATCTTGAGCAACTTGCTTCAAAAAAACGACCTCGGCGCGGGCGGGTACGTCTACATCGTCGACCGCAACGGGCATTTGATCTCGCACCCGGATCACTATCGAATCGGAGAAGACGTTTCCGACTTGTCGATCGTCCAAGCGGCCATGACCCAACAAAACTCCGGCTACCGGCAAATCCGCAACGGCGAGGGTGTTGTGATGAACGCTTCGTACGCGTATGTGCCGATCATCGGGTGGAGCGTCATCGCCCAAGTGCCGGAATCTGCGTCGCTGGAGTCGTTCCTCGCGTTTCGCAAGACGCTTACCGTCGTCAGCCTGATCTCGCTCGCGGCGTTTGCGCTGCTCAACTGCCTGCTCGCCCAGCAGATGATCAAGCCGATCCGCTCCCTCCACCAAGCGGTGGACGGGGTGGCGCGCGGCGATTACGAATCGGAATTGCCCGCCATCTCCACGAGAGGCGAGATCGGGCAACTCGCCAAGCGGTTTGGCGAGATGCTGCAAACGATTCGCGACGCGCGCGGGCAGATTCAATACCAAGCGCTGCACGATCCGCTGACGGGACTGCCCAACCGCATTCTCGCCGTCGACCGGATCGGGCAGATGATCGCGCACGCCGAGCGCTCGCGGACCCAAGTGGCGGTTGCGTTTTTGAACCTCGA
Source organism: Tumebacillus flagellatus (assembly GCF_000714935.1). GTDB lineage: Bacteria > Bacillota > Bacilli > Tumebacillales > Tumebacillaceae > Tumebacillus > Tumebacillus flagellatus. The sequence continues at coordinate 60,028 of NZ_JMIR01000002.1, read as the reverse complement.
CCGCTTTAAGGGCATCAACGACTCGCTCGGGCACAGCGCCGGAGACCGCTTGCTCTGCGAAGTGGCGGCACGGGTGAACGCCTGCGTTTCGGAAAAAGACACGGTGTCGCGCATCGGCGGCGACGAGTTCCTGATCGCCATGCCGGACGTGGAGCAGCTGCAAGACGTGCTCGGCGTGGTGCAGGAGATCTTGGATCGGATGAAAACCCCGTTTGAGTACGAGGGCAACGAGTTGTTCCTGACGGCGTCGTTTGGCATCTCGTTTTACCCGAGCGACGGGCAGACGGTGGAGGAGTTGATCAAGAACGCCGACATGGCGATGCACGGCGCGAAGGAGCTCGGGCGCAACCTGTGGCATCTGCACGCGCCGTCGATGAACCAAGAAGCGTCGGAGCGACTCTTGCTGGAAAACCATCTGCGCCGGGCGTTGGAGCGCGACGAAATCCTCGTGTACTACCAGCCCAAAATCGAGCTGCAAAGCGGCCGCGTGGTCGGGATGGAAGCGTTGGTGCGCTGGCATCACAGCACGTGGGGCTGGGTGTCGCCCGCGAAGTTCATCCCGATTGCCGAAGACACCGGTTTGATCGCGGCGATCGGCGAATGGGTGCTTGGCACCGCCTGCCGCGATACGAAGCGTTGGCAAGACCTCGGCTTGCCGCCCGTGCGCGTCGCCGTCAACCTCTCCGCGCACCAAGTGCACCAGCCGAATTTGGTGGAGCGGGTGGAAGAGATCTTGCAGGAGACCGGCTTGCCTCCGCGCTTTCTGGAGTTGGAGTTGACGGAGAGCATCCTTATGCAGAACACGGAGCGCGTCATCGACACCCTGCACCGCTTGCGACGGATGGGCATCACGATCGCCATCGACGATTTCGGGACGGGCTATTCGTCGCTTTCTTATCTGCAGCGCTTCCCGATCTCCACGCTGAAAATCGACCAGTCCTTCGTCTCGTCGATCTCCCGCGACGGCGACCGACTCGAAGGCGTGATCGCCAAAGCGGTGCTCGCGCTCGCGCAAAACCTCGACCTCGAAGCGGTGGCGGAAGGGGTGGAGACGCTCGACCAGCAAGCGTTCCTGCGCGACGCGGGCTGCGACTTCGCGCAGGGGTTTCTCTACAGCCGTCCGCTTCCGGCGGAAGAGTTTGAAAAATTATTGACAGAGCGCGGTCACACATCATATACTGAAAGCGTCTAATTTCTACCAATCCAAACAGTTTGTAAAAAGGAGGTCTACGTCAGATGAGAAACTTCAAATTTTGGGCTCGGGCCTTGACTCCGAAGTTTGTACAAGTGCATATTGGCGTAGAACAGCCGTATGGATCGGTGACGGCATCCTAGCATTCCCTTGGCCGGGAATGGGAGCGATGTTGTGTATGAACACCAGTTCAACCATAGGCCGCCGTTCTGCGCGTGCGAGCCTATGGTTTTTTGTTGCCCTGAATGGGCAGATACAGGAAGCCGTGGAATCTCTCGGGATTTTTTGCGGCTTCCTTTTTGTATTGCGGAACCGAATGCTGGACTGGAGAAGGGGGAACTTATGAAGATTTTTCTCGACCTGTTGTGGTTTTTTAGGCAGGAGAAGCGGGCGTACCTGATCGGCGTCGGCACGCTGTTGATCGTGGCGATGCTGGAGATGATCCCGCCGTACGTGGTCGGCGTGGTCGTCGACGGTGTCAAAGACCAGACGCTGACGATGAGCACGCTCTTGAAATGGACGGGAACGATCGTCGGGGTGGCGGTGGTCGTCTACGGACTGCGCTATCTCTGGCGGATCTTCCTGTTCGGGGCATCTTCGCGGCTGGCGAGGCTGCTCCGCAACCGTCTGTACGAACACTTCACGGAGATGTCGCCGCAGTTTTTTCACCAGCGCCGCACGGGGGACCTGATGGCGCATGCGACCAACGACATCTCGGCGATTGAACTGACGGCGGGCGACGGCGTGTTAACGCTGGTCGACTCGCTGTCGCTCGGCGGGATCGTCGTGCTGACGATGGCGACGACGATCTCGTGGAAACTCACGCTGTTTGCGCTGCTCCCGATGCCGATCATGGCGTGGGCGACGTCGCGCTACGGCAACATGCTGCACGAGCGCTTCCACGCGGCGCAAGAAGCGTTCTCCACGATCAACGACAAAGTCCAAGAGAACATCTCCGGCGTGCGCGTCGTCAAAGCGTTCGGCCAAGAAGAAGCGGAGAAAGCCGATTTCGCCCGCCTCTCCCAAGACGTTGTCCAAAAAAACATCCGTGTCGCGAAGATCGACGCGCTGTTTGACCCGACGATCTTGCTCGTCGTCGGCTGCTCGTACTTCCTCTCCGTGGCGATCGGCGCGCGCTATGTGCTGCACGGCGAGATCACGATCGGCGAATTGACGCAGTTCACGATCTTGCTCGGTCACTTGATTTGGCCGATGCTGGCGTTCGGCTGGCTGTTCAACATCGTCGAACGCGGGCGCGCTTCTTACGACCGCGTCGACGCGCTTTTGAACATCAAAGCCACCGTCGTCAGCCAAGAGGGGGCAAGCGTTGACATTCCGAGCGGCGAACTGCGCTACGAGATCGAGCAGTTCGTCTACCCGGAGAAGGAAACGCCCGCCCTGCGCGACATCCACATCCAACTTCCTCAAGGCCAAACGCTCGGCATCGTCGGCAAAACGGGTGCCGGCAAAACCACGCTGCTCAAACTCTGGCTGCGCGAGTTCGACGTGGCACAAGGCGATTTGAAGATCGGCGGCACTTCGATTTATGACACGACGCTGAGCTCCCTGCGCTCGGCGGTCGGCTATGTGCCGCAGGACCATTTCCTTTTTTCCGCGACGATTGCGGAGAACATCGCGTTTGGCCGTCCCGACGCGACGCAGGCGGAGATTGAGGAAGCGGCGAAACTCGCCTGCATTCACGAAGACATCTTGCACTTTTCGGAAGGGTACAACACACTCGTCGGTGAGCGCGGCGTCACGCTCTCCGGCGGGCAGAAGCAACGCATCTCCATCGCCCGCGCTCTGCTGTTGAACCCGGAAGTGCTGATCCTCGACGACTCGCTGTCTGCCGTCGACGCCAAGACGGAAAAAGCGATCCTCGACGCGCTGCAAGCGAACCGTCAAAACAAAACCACGCTGATCTCCGCGCATCGTCTCTCGGCGATTGAACACGCGGAGCAGATCGTCGTCCTGGAGGAAGGGGCGATCGTCGAGCGCGGCACGCATGAAGACTTGATGAACGTCGACGGTTGGTACGCGACGATGTACCAGCGTCAGCAACTCGAATCTCTGGTAGCACAAGGAGGTGGCGCGGATGATTCTGAGGAGACTCGCCGCTTATCTCAAGCCACATCGTAAGACCCTGTTACTCGCGTTCCTGCTGCTCTTGTGCGGGACGTCGGCGGAAGTGTGGACGCCGAAGATGGTGCAGATCTTCATCGACGACTATCTCACCCCGCGCAATTTTGATGTCAACGCGCTGACGTGGCTGGGAGCGGGCTTCCTGCTCCTGCACGTCGCCGCGGCGGGCTTTAACTATTTCCAACTCGTCATGTTCAACAAAATCGCCCAATGGGTCGTGCAGCAGCTGCGCATCGACGTGTTCGGCAAAGTGCAGCACTTGGGGTTGGAGTTTTTTGACCGCACGCCGGCGGGGTCGTTGGTGTCGCGGATCACAAACGATACGGAAGCGGTCAAAGAGCTGTTTGTGAGCGTGCTTTCGACGTTTTTGCAAAACACGGTGTTTTTGATCGGGTGCTTCCTCATGATGTTCTCGCTGGACGTGAAGCTGGCGTCGTACTGCCTGCTGTTCATGCCGGTCGTAATCGGGATCATGTGGCTGTACCGTTACTTCTCCACCAAGATCTACCATATTACCCGGGAAAAGCTCTCGCAGTTGAACGCCAAGCTCAACGAGTCGATTTCCGGGATGAACATCATCCAAGCGTTCCGCCAAGAAGCGCGGCTGCGCAAAGACTTTGCCGAGACCAACCATGAGCACTACACGGCGAACGTGCGCAACATCCGCTTGAACGGTTTGTTGCTGCGACCGATCATGGACATGATGTACCTCTTGGCGCTGGTTTTGATTCTGTACTTTTTCGGCAAACAGTCGCTCTCGACGTCGGTGGAGGTGGGCGTGATCTACGCGTTCATCAACTATATCGAGCGCTTCTTCCAGCCGGTGATTCAGATGATGCTGCGCCTGTCGCAGATGCAGCAGGCGTTGGTGTCGGCGGAGCGGGTGTTTGTGCTGCTCGACGACGAGCGGATGGCGCCGACGCAGCAGGGAGCGGAGAATCCGGAGGTCGGCGACGGCCTGATCGAGTTCCGCGACGTGTCGTTCTCATACGACGGGCAGACCGACGTGTTGAAAAACATCTCGTTTACCGCCAAGCCGGGGCAGACGGTGGCGCTGGTCGGGCATACGGGGAGCGGGAAGAGCTCGATCATCAACTTGCTGATGCGGTTCTACCCGCAGTACCGGGGCGAGATCCGGATCGACGGCGCGTCGCTCAGGGAGTTTGCCGACGAGGAGCTGCGCAAGAAGGTCGGGTTGGTGTTGCAAGACCCGTTCCTGTTCGTCGGCGACGTCAAAGGCAACATCCGACTCGCCAACGACGGCATCACCGACGAGCAGATCGTGGAAGCCGCGAAGTTCGTGCAAGCGGACGGCTTCATTCAGAAGTTGCCGCAGGGGTATGAAGAGCCGGTCGTGGAACGGGGGGCGACGTTCTCCAGCGGGCAGCGGCAGTTGCTGTCGTTTGCGCGGACGATGGCGCTGAACCCGAAAGTGCTGGTGTTGGACGAAGCGACGGCGAGCGTGGACACGGAGACGGAAGAAGCGATCCAAGCCGCGTTGGAGAAGATGCGCCAAGGCCGCACGACCATTGCGATCGCGCACCGTCTCTCCACGATTCAGGACGCCGATTTGATTTTGGTGCTGCACCGCGGCGAGATCGTCGAGCGCGGCACGCACCAAGAGCTGTTGGCGAGTCAAGGGCTGTATCACAAGATGTACCTGCTCCAACAGGGCGGGGTGGCTTCGTAAGCGAGACTTTTATCTTCTATAGAGAAAACGACCTGTTCCTCTGCGAGCAGGTCGTTTTTTTTTTGCTTGAAACTTTTGCGAGGCTTGTCCGTATGTAAGAAAAAAGGACTGTGGAACGGAGGCTTGGGGATGTCGGCGACGGCGCGGAGTCGATGGTGGGAGTGGGGCAATTCGTTGTGGATGCTGTGGACGTTGGTGCCGTATCTGTACAGTGTGGCGTTTCTGTACATCGGGGTGCGGACGCGGCAGGTGAAGTGGCTGGTGAGCGGCTTGGTCTACGCGCTGCCGCTTGCCGATCTGCTGTCGTGGTTTACGTTGAGCGGCGGCCATTGGGCGTATTCGTTGCTGGCGGCGACGGGGTTTGGCGTGTGCTCGATCCTGCACGCGCTGTTGGTGCGACGCGAGTACCTCGTGCGGCTGTCGGTGTTGCAAGAGCGGCAGACGTGGGATCACCACGACTTGCGCAACGAATTGGAGATTCGCCACGGCGTGAACGTGCGCGCGCGGCAGGTGGCGGAGGAGAATCGGAAGAACGCGCCCAAGACGGTGCGCGGGGCGACGAATCGAGTGAAATGAAGGAGATCTGTCTGACACGTCTGTGAAGGCGGGTCTTTTTTCCTGTTGGCTATAGGTCTTTCACACTATTCAAATTCATTCATGCGGATGCGAAAATAAGTGTTGAAGTCCTATGGAGAGTTTTCAACGGGGTGGGTATATGACAAAAAAACAAATGAGTGCCGCAGGGGGTTGGAAAGACTCCTTGTGGGTGTTCTGGGCGTTTACGTTTGTGTTGAATTGGGTGGCTTTTTTCTACATAGGAGCACGGGCGAAGCGCGGGGTGTGGGGGTTTTTCGGCGTTTTGTACGCGGTGCCGACGGTGTTGCTGTTCGTGTTGGACAGCGGGTCGTCCGGTGATCTCTGGGGACGTCCGTGGACGTGGGATGTGCTGGCGGTGATGCTGTTGGGGCTGGTCAGCATCGTGCACGCGTTTTTGGTGCGGGCGGAGTATGTGCGTTTGCTCAGCGTGGAGCAGGAGAAGCGGACGCGGAAGTACCAGAGTTTGCAGAATCTCTTGGGGGAGGCAGAGCGGGAGGCGACGGCCGCTATGAAAGCGGAATCTTCCGAAACGAGTCAGGCACAGGAGCTGAACGGTTCGGGTGAAACCGGCGGGATGCAGTCGGCCCCGGCAAGTGCGGGAAGCATGACGGGGAGCGCAGGCGCGTCGAGCACGACAGGCGTGTCGGGCACAGCAAGCACGGCAAACACGTCGAGCATGGCAAGCCCTGCAAGCCCTGCAAGCCCGACAAGCCCGACAAGCCCGACAAGCCCGACAAGCCCGACAAGCCCGACAAGCCCGACAAGCCCGGCAACGCCTGCCGCCGACGCGACTCCGTTGCCGCCGCAGGCTCCCCCGGCGCCTCCTGCGCCGAAGACGACGTCGCAAAAAATCGACGCCTTCGTCCTCGACGATCCGGTCGAGGAAGCACGGCTGCCCTCGCGCGCCGGCAGCGCAAGCGCAATCCTCTTGTCGGAATTGATCAACCTCAACACCGCCGACGCGGACGAAATCTCCAGCGTTCCCGGCCTCACGCAATTGCACGCGATGACCGCCGTCTCGATCCGCGAGACACAGGGCCCCTACTCTACGCTGGAACAATTCGTCGACGCCATCGGCCTCAAAGAACACATGGCCGACCGCATTCGGCCCTACGTCACGCTGTAAACACGAATGCCGAGCACCCTCCCCTGACGGGCGAGGGTGTTTTTTTCCAACGGAGGCTCATGGTACAATAACACCAACAAAACCAAAAGCTTGGAGTGAACGCCCCATGTCGTCTCAACTGGTTTCTCTGCAATGGCTTTCCGATCATCTCCACGATTCGAACGTGCGCATCCTCGACTGCCGATTCGCGCTCGGGCAGTCGCATTCCGGCCGCGATGCGTATCTTCAAGACCACATTCCCGGCGCTTTCTACTGCGATCTCGAACAGGACCTCTCCGGCATCGTGGAAGCGCACGGCGGGCGTCACCCGCTTCCGGACCTTGACGAACTGGCGGCGAAACTCGGCGGCATCGGCATCGACGCCGACACCACCGTCGTCGTCTACGATGACCAAGGCGGCGCGATGGCGTCCCGCGCGTGGTTCCTGCTTCGCTACCTCGGCCATGACAAAACCTTCGTTCTCGACGGCACCTATTCGCACTGGAAAGCGGCGGGCCGTCCGATCACCGATGAAATCCCGACTCCGACGGCGAAATCTTTCACCCCGTCCATCCAAGACGAGCAAGTCTACCACATCGACGACGTGAAGAAACGCATCGGTCAACCCGGCGTCACGCTGATCGACTCCCGCGAAGAACGCCGCTATCTCGGCCTCGAAGAACCGATCGACCCGGTCGCGGGCCACATCCCGACGGCGATCCACTCGTTTTGGAAAGACAGCCTGACCGAATCGGGCACCTGGAAATCGGGAGACGAGCAACGCGAGCGCTTCTCCGACCTGAACCCGGACGACGAGATCATCGTCTACTGCGGCTCCGGCGTGACGGCGACGCCGAACATCTTGGCACTTCGCGAAGCCGGATTCCGCAACGTCAAACTGTACGCAGGAAGCTGGAGCGACTGGTGCTCCTACCCGGACAATCCGATCGCCAAAAACAAAGGCGAGTGACCCTCGATGGCGCACCCGCCGAAAATCCTCATCGTCGAAGGCAAAACCGACCGCACGCGCCTCTTGCAAGTGTTGACGGAGCCGGTGGAGTTCGTGCTGACGTACGGCACGATGAGCGATGACAAACTGGAAGAGTTGATTTGGCCCTTGGTCGACGAGGACGACGTCTACATCCTCGTCGACGCCGACGACTCCGGCAACAAACTGCGCTCTCTCTTAAAAAGGGAACTCCCCAACGCCCGCCACCTCTACACGCGCAAACTTTTCCGCGAAGTCGCCGCGACACCGCTTGAACACCTTGCGGAGATCTTGCACCGCGAACATTTCGAAGTACGCGTTGAGCTTCTGCCGGAAAATCGCCCGCCGGAAGGAAAGCAGACATAAAAGCGTCACGAAGCAACCCCACAACGGTTGCTTTTTTTCTGCTATCATAGAACTCGTATCGATTTTCACAAATCAACGTTCACACACACAAAGTGAGGGAAACCCGCATGGTCAAAAAATTCGTCAGCCTCGGCAGCATCATGATGCTGCTTTCCGTCGCCATCGGCGCGTTCGGCGCGCATGCTCTGAAACCGGTACTTACGGAGAACAACTTGCAATCCACCTACGAAACCGGCGTGCACTACCACATGATTCACGCCCTCGCGATCCTCTTCGTCGCTCTGTTCGCGGATAAATTCCCGAAATCGCCGAAGCTGTTGAACGCGGCGGGCTGGTTGTTTTTTGTCGGCATCTTGCTGTTTTCGTTCTCGCTCTACATCCTCGCCGTCACCAACCTCTCCATCCTCGGCGCGATTACTCCGCTGGGCGGCGTGTGCTTCCTCGTCGGCTGGGCGCTGCTCGCGCTGGCAGCGGCACGCAGCACCCGCTAAACCGAAACCCCTTCTGACAGCAGAAGGGGTTTTTTTATGCACTCCAACACATACTACCTCTACCAAAGCAAGGAGGTGGTTCCATGTATCGACGGTTTCGCAAAACGCGCAAAGCGATTGAGGACGCGGTTCTTGAAACCGAGCGCGACGAGCGACCCGAGCCTGCCGACGACAAGCACGAGCACGAAAGCCCGTTGGACGCACACAACCGTCAGTATGTGGAGCAACTTCACGAAGTTCCGGTCTATCGTGACTTGGAACGCAACCACCGTTTCTTGGAAGTGCTGTTTCAAGACTGCTCGGACATCGTGTTGCGCCCGTTTCAGATCGAAGGCTCGCGGGAGGCGCTCGCCGTTTTTGTGGACGGCTTGATCGACACGGCGGAAGTCAACCGCTCGCTCAAAGGCATGATGATCGACGAGGGCGAATCCGGCCTCGTCACGACGCTGGCGTTCGAATCGGTTCCCGCCTGTCAGATCGCCGATGTTGACAATTACGGCGATTTGCTGCTCTCCGTTCTCGGCGGGGACACGGGCGTTTTTATCGAAGGGAATGCAAAAGCGCTCCTGCTCGGTCTACGCGGCGGCAGCACCCGCTCCATCGCCGAACCGGAAACGGAAGCGGTCGTCCGCGGCCCGCGCGAAGGTTTCATTGAACACTTGCGCACGAACACCGCGATGCTGCGCCGCAAACTGAAAACGCCCAACCTCAAAATGAAATCGATGGTCGTCGGCAGGCACACCAACACCAACGTCGTGGTCGCGTTCCTCGAAGGCATCGTCGACCCCGCCACCGTCGAGGAAGTGATCGGGCGCATCCAAAAAATCCAAATCGACGGGGTGTTGGAGTCCGGCTACATCGAAGAGCTGATCCAGGACAGCACCTACTCCCCGTTTCCGCAAGTGCAATACTCCGAACGCCCGGACACCGTGGCGGCGTCGCTGCTGGAAGGGCGGGTCGCCATCTTCGTCGACGGCACGCCGTTTGTGCTGATCGCGCCGACGACGTTCTGGCAGCTGTTGCAAGCGAACGAAGACTACTACGAACGCTTCCAGATGGCAACGCTGATCCGTTGGCTGCGCTATGTGTTTTTGATTCTGGCGATGCTGATGCCCTCGCTCTACATCGCCATCTCCACGTTTCACCAAAGCATGTTGCCGACGACGCTTCTGCTCTCCGTCGCCGCCGCCCGCGAGACGATTCCGTTTCCGGCGGTCGTCGAAGCGTTCATCATGGAAGTCGCGTTCGAAGCCCTGCGCGAAGCCGGCGTGCGCCTGCCGAAGACGGTCGGCCAAGCCGTCTCGATTCTCGGCGCGCTCGTTGTCGGACAAGCGGCGGTGCAAGCGGGCATCGTGTCGGCGCCGATGGTCATCATCGTCTCGATCACGGGGATCGCGTCGTTCACCATCCCGCGTTACAACGCGGCGATCACGTTTCGGATGCTGCGCTTTCCGCTGATGATCCTCGCCTCGATCTTCGGCATGTACGGCATCCTGATCGGCGTGATGTTCATCCTCGGGCACATGGCGAACCTGCGCTCGTTCGGCATCCCGTACCTCTCGCCGACCGGCCCGCTCTCCGCCAACGATTTGCGCGACGTGATCATCCGCGCGCCGTGGACGGAGATGTCCAAGCGCCCGTCCTTCCTCGACATCCAAGACGCCCGCCGCGCGGGCGAAGCGATGGTCAAGGACGTCGACCGGGGCAAAGGGCAGAAGGGACAGGACATCCCGCATCCCAGCGAAGAGGAGGAACCGGACACATGAGCCGCAAGTTTCTGTCGCTGTTTTGGGTCATGCTGTTGCTCTCCACGCTGTTTGTCTCCGGTTGCTGGGACCGCACGGAAGTCAACGACATCGCCATCGTCCTCTCCACCGCGTACGATTTGGAGGACGACGGCCAATACCGCGTCACGGTTCAGATGGCACTGCCGGGGCAGATGGGCGGTGCCACCGGGGGCGGCGGCGGCACGAGCGGACAGAAAAGTTACTACGTCGATTCCGAGACGGGCAAAACCGTCCGCGAAGCCAACAACAAGCAGCAAGCCCGCCTCTCGCGGCAGCTGTTTTTTGCCCACCGGCGCGTGCTGATCGTCGGAGAGGAACTGGCGAAACAGGGCATCCGCGACCTGTTTGACGTCGTCGCGCGCGTTCCGGAGAACCGGCTGACGTCCAACATCGTGATCGCCAAGGGCAAAGGCTATGATCTGCTCAACGCCCAGCCGCAGTTTGAACGGTTTTCGGCGGAAGCGATGCGCGAAATCCTCCAATCCGACAACATGATTGAAGTCAACATGAAAGATGTCGCGCAAGAGCTCAGCCAAACGGGCACCGACCCGTTGATTCCGATGATGAAGCCGGTCAAAACCACCAAAGGCGAGCAAACATCCACCGAGACGCAGTTTATCGGCTACGCGCAATTTCACGACGACAAACTCACCGGAACGCTCCAAAACGAAGCCTCCAAAAGTATCCACTGGGTGCGCCAAAAGTTCAGACCCTTCTCCGATTCCTACGAATTGCCCGAACTCGGCAAAGTCGCGGTGAACTTCTACAAGGGCAAATCGGAAGTGACGCCCGTGCTCGGGTCCGACCACCTCACGTTCAACGTGAGGATCAACGCCAATTGTTACGTCGTCGAAGCGGAAAAAGGCGTGGATTTCGGCATGTCCGAAAACGTCCGGAAACTCGAAGGCGCCATAGATCAAAAACTGCGCGAGGGCGTGGAAGAGGCGATCCGTGAGACGCAAGCCAACCGCTCCGACGCCGGACAACTCGGGCTGCTCCTGTCCCGGCGGTTTCCGCGCCAATGGCAAGAGAAATACCGGGAGCACTGGTACGAGGAGTTGGACAAAGCCGTGTTTCACGTTTCCGTCAACACGGAAGTGGCACGCGTCGGATTGATTTCGGAGAATCTGGCGAAGAAGGAGAACGAGTAGCCATGCAGATGAGTTACGTTGTCGTGTTTCTGATCGGCTTTTTGGCGACGCTGTGGATGGACCGCAAAGAGCTCAAGCGCGCGAAAAGAGGGGAAAAAGCGATCTACTGGACGATGGTGGTCTGCACGATCAGCGGCTTCCTCTGCTCCTATGCCAACGTCCACGTCCCGATGCCGACGGAGGTCATCGTCTACAAGTTCGCTCCGTGGTTCCACCAATTCACCAAAGCGTGAGGAGGTCTTGGTCCGATGTCGGAACACAAACAGATGCATATCCTCAACCAGCGTCAAATGTCGTGGATGATGGCCACCGTCCTCATCTCCGGCGGTCTGGTCTCGCTTCCGAAGATTTTGCTCGAAATCGGAAAGCAGGACTCGTGGTTTTCCCAAGCGCTCGGGGTCGGCTATGCGATTTTTATGGCCTACTTTTACGCGCTGTGCGCCAAGAAATTTCCGGGAAAACACCTCTTTGACATCGTCTTTCTCCTCTGCGGTCGTTGGTTTGGCGGGTTCCTCAACGCCTTGCACCTGTTTTACCTCTGGATGGTTTTGATCCGGGACACCCGGTCGTTCGCCGACTTCATGAACTCAACCCTGCTCTTAAAAACACCGGAGGAGATCACGTTCTTGCTGTTCATCTTGGTGTTGATGTACTACAGCAAGAGCAGCGTCGAAGTGATCGCCCGCGTCAACGATTTGATGTTTCCGCTGTTTGTGGTCGTCCTGTTCGTGTTGCCGTTGTTGTTGACGAACGAATTTTCGTTTGAGCGGCTGGAACCGGTCTTGGGCAGCGGGTTTGCGCAGGTGATCGAAAGCAACATCCTCCCGCTGGGCTGGTTTGGCGACATGATCGTGGCGGGGGCGTTTTTGCATACGCTCTCCGTGTCTCGACAGATTCGTTCCGCTCTGACGTTTGCCGTCTCCCTGTCCGGCGTAGGCTTGTCGCTGCTGTTGTTCATGTGCATCTGCGTGCTGGGCTCCACGGTCGCAGGGCGGATGATGTACCCGAACTTCACACTGGTGGAGCAAATCCACATCACCGACTACTTGGACCGCTTGGAACTGGTGATGTTCAGCGTGTGGCTGCCGTCCTTTTTGCTGAAAGTCTCGTTTCTCTACACCGCGTTTATCATCGGGCTGAATTCGTTCACGAAGCGCACCAAACAGAACTTGTACAGCCGCCAACTGGGCTGGTTTCTGGTGGTGACGACGGCGATGGCGTTTCACAGCGTGGTGGAAGTATTTGATTTCGGCAATTTCGGCTCGCTGTTCACACTCGGGTTCATCCAATTCCCCTTCACGATGTTCCTCTTCGTCCTGCTCTTGCGCAGCAAGCACGACGAAGGCGAGCGCAAAACCGATGAAGAGATCCGGCAAAAAGAACGCGAGCGCCGGGACGACCCGAACACGAAGTGGATCGACCGCATGACCGGCAGGACCTGGTTTGTCATCACGCTTTCCTGCCTCGGGTGCAGTTTTGTCTTCATCATCGTCGGAGCCGCGCTTGGCCGGGACAACGCCTGGATCGGGGCGACTTGCGGCATTCTCTACAGCGTTTCGATGCTCATGATGATGGTCGCCTCGTATCTGGAGATGCGCCAAGTGCGCCTCACGTCTCTCAAGCCGGAATTGAAGCAAAAACAAGAACAAAAGCTCGCCTAAAAAACAAAAATCCCGCCTCCGGCGGAAACTCCGCGGGGCGGGACGCGTTATCGATGAGAAAAGGCTTGCAACACTTCTCCGCTCTGGGCGTCCACGAGCACATGGACCAAGCGGGGGCTACCCGGCGCGGGCGGATCGGTGCGGGTGAAGAGGACGAGGTAGCACGGTGTCCGCTCCAGATGACGGGCGTTCTTGGCGGAGATGACGGTCGGGCCGCTGATCAGATGGTATTCCACCTGCACGTCCCAATTCCCGGCAAGCATGCCTCCATACGCCGCTTTGGCACGTTCCAGGGCGTCGTTCTGCACAATCTGAGGGTCATGATCGGGTACATCCAAAGTGATTCCGTCTGCGGCAAGCGCTTGTCGATCCAATCGGGTGTGCAGACCGGCTTCGGCGGGAGTCATCGCTGCTCCGCTGAACCAAGCCAAGCCGCCCAAGAGGAGTCCAACAGCTGTCACGGCGATGTATTTCTTTTTCATGAGTGTTCTCCCTGTCGATTGAAGGTTACGAGACCTAGACTAAGTATACGATAAAAAATGTAGTTTGTAACGAATCTCAAAAAAGACCCGCTTCTCAAGGGGAAGCGGGTCTTTGTATCCATCAGGCTTACAGGTTGTCACACTTTGAATTTGGCGATCATCGACTGCAACTCCACAGCCAAATGCGACAGTTGTTCCGTGGAACTCGCCACTTCTTCAATCGAAGCCAACTGCTCTTGGGACGCGGCGACGACCATCTGCGAGTTCTGTGCGGACTGGTTGGCGATGTCGGCCATATAGTCGACCGAAGAGGAGATCTCTTCCGATCCCGCCGACATCTCTTCGACGGACGCGGAGACTTCTTCGATTTGCATCGCGACTTCCTGCGTCATGCTCAAGATGCGTGCGAACGACTCGCCGGCTTGGCTCACCGCTTGCATGCCCTTCTCGACTTCCTCGGTGCCGGCCTGCATCGCGACAACCGCTTGATCGGTGTTGTGCTGCATCTGCTCGATGATGCTGTGAATGGAAGTGGCCGCCTCGCGCGATTGCTCCGCCAATTGACGAACTTCATCGGCGACGACGGAGAAGCCCTTGCCGTGCTCTCCGGCGCGCGCCGCTTCAATCGCGGCGTTGAGCGCCAAGAGGTTGACTTGGTTGGCGATTTCCGTGATCACTTCCACAACTTGTCCGACTTCTTGCGAACGCTCCGTCAATTCCTGCACCAGCACCGCGGACGTGCCGACCGTCTGCTTGATCGACGTCATCTGCTCCACCGCGTTGTGTACGGCGGCCGTGCCCGATTCCGATTCGCGGGTCGCCACGGCGGACGATTCGGTGGCGAGGTTGGCCGATTCGGCGACGCGTTGGAGACCTTCGCTCATCTGGCGCATCGTCAGATTGGTTTCTTCCGCCCCGCGCATCTGCACTTCCGCGCCTTGGGACATGTCTTGAATGGCGTTCGTGATTTCCTGAGTGGAAATCGACGTCTGGTTCGTGGTCGCCGTCAACTGTTCCGCACTCGACGCAAGCGTGACCGACGTTTCTTGGAGCGTGAGCACGACGTGCTTGAAGCCGCTCATCATCTCGTTGAAATCGGTGGTCAGCAGGCCGATCTCGTCCTTGGAACGGTACGTGCCCTGCACGGTGAGGTCGCCCTCGCGCGCCTTCGCCATCAACGCCTGCAAGCTGTGAATCGGTTTGGTCACGCTGCGGGCAATCATGAAGCCGATGACGGCCAGCAACACCAAAGCGGTCACCAGAAGAGCGAGGCTGTAGCGGGACGAGGCCGCTGCGTCGTCGGAGCTTTTCTGATGCAAATCTTCTGCTGATTTCACATTTAATGCTTTAAGAGCTTCCAAAGTGGAGTTCAAAGATTCGCGCTGCGGACGAAGCTGTTCCAGGAAGAACTGATACGCCCCCTTGTCGCCCGCTTGGATTTTTTGCAGATAGAGATTTCGATTGGCACGGAAGGCGGTCACTTGCGAATCGTACGTGGTCAGCAACTTAGCTTCTTCCGGTAGTAACTGGCTTGCTTTGTATTGCTGTAGCAATTGATCGTTTGATTTGGACAAGTTTTGAATGGTTTCTATCAACTTGTCGGCTTGAGCGGAGTCCGTTTGGAAGTTCAACTCCACCAAGTAGGTATCGGAAGCCCGGCTGTTCAACAAAATTTGGTCAGTCATCTGAATCGGTATCAAGCGATCATCATACATCTCTTGTGAATCGGCGGACATCTGATTGGTATAAACAGCGTTGACCACCCCCGTCCCCGCCAAAAACAGCAGTGCGATTCCGATTAACACCCATAGTTTGCTTACCAACTTCAGGTTACGCAAAAACATACGTGCAATCCTCCCGAAAATTCTTAGACATACATCCATTATATACGATACGTGGCGTATTTAATAGACAGATACTGGGCATTCCAACTAGGTAAAAAGTACTGTTAACGAGGTTCGCCGCTTTGAGTTACATCAATTAACTTTACGTTTTCAGAAAAAAGGAGCGCCCTAAGGAGCGCTCCTGTCTTTGTTGCGGGCCAGAGACTTCAAGGAGAGGAGGACAATCGCATACACCGCAGTCGCCGCCACCGTGGCAAACAGCCAATGATCGGTGCCAAGAAACAAATAAAGCAGCAAATGAGCCAAGGCGATCACGGCAATCCAAAGCAACAGGTTCATGCGGTTGACGAACGCAACCAAACCGTCCATAAGCTCTAACACCTCCCTGTCCTCAGTATCGGCAAAAATGGGCGTGCTCATCCGTGGCAAGAAGGAAGCGCCGTCCATAAGATGGTAGGGATTTAAGGGAGCAGAGGAGGGTGAACACCATGCCGAAAAAAGGCAGAAATACGTCCAAGGGCACGCAAAAATCTGCAGGCGCACAAGGCAACCAGCAAACGCCCCCGAGTCTCGCAGACCAACTGAAAGACCGTCTGAAAAACGTCAACAAAGGCGGCCTGCTCGGAATGCTGGGCCAGGTGCAGAAAACGACCCCGGATACGTGGAAAGACCCGGAAGCGGTCAAAGAGATGGCGAAGAAATTCGCTGAACAACTCAAGATTCCGGTCAGCGAAGACCGTCTCAACCAATTTAAGGGTCTATGATGTATACTAAGTCAAATTTTCAGGTGAACATCGAGTTCGAATTGGTGAGGGTCTTTCCATTCGGGTTTTCTAGTGTAGGTGATCTTGTCGATAATCCCTTTTAGCATTTGATTTCTTGATTCTGGATTTGAAATTTCTCCGTACTCTGCAAGTACGTTAGCAATTTCTGGTATTGTGGTTCGCATTTTATCGGCTCGCTCGTCCAACACTGACAATTGGATTTTAACGTTTCCAATGTCTTGCTGTAATTTCTCGATGCGTTTTGCGAGTTCGTCATTCCGCTCTAGGTATTGTTCAATAGAGTAGACATTTTTTTCTAATAAATCATGCACTCTACTTATTTGATTTTTTGTTTCAGAAATATCCTTTTCATAATTCTTAATCGTTTGTAGGAGTAGCGCTCTTTCAACTTCACTTGTATCTTTCGATTCTTCCAGAGATACCTCAATCTCCAATAGGATTAACCTAAGTGAGTTCAGTAATTTTCCCTCGACCAATTGGAATTGTGCCTGCTTATTTTTACAGCCTCTGGTAGTGCAAATCAGAAAGGCTTCGTATTTCGGGTTGGGTTGCCTACGCATTTTAAATCCGCATTCTGAGCAGAAAATAAGACCGGCAAGAGGATTAGTTAGGCGTTTGTCTTTCGGAACTGGCAATGGCCTAGAAGCCCCTACCTCGTTGGCTCTCTCAAAAAGCTCACGAGTTACTAATGGCTCGTGGGCATTCTCTTTTATCGTCCATTTGTCGCGATCAAGAGTAGGTATTTGTTGGTATCCTCCGTATGGACTTTTGACGATTCTGGTTTTCCCCCAAATAACAGTCCCTAAGTACACCTCGTTTTTCAAAATGCGCGCAATAGCAGAACGTGGCCAAATTTTTTTACCAGATGGGGTCTTAACGCCCATGTCTGTTAACCGGCCTGCGATAGCCTTATGGCCCAATCTATCGTCCGCTGTCCAGTTGAAGATCATGCGCACGATTTTAGCGGTATCAGGGTCAGGCCGCAGTTTCAGATCGCTACCTCGCTCATAACCATATGGTGGTTTTTTCGCTATGTGCTTCCCGTCGTTTACACTATCCTTTCGACCGTTTTGTAACCTCCGATTTATTCGCTTAAATTCCTTTCGCGAGAAGAAGGTTTCGTTTTCCATCGCTTCTTCGTCATATTCATCTTGCGAGTCATAGACTTTACGGGGCGTAATGATCAATACGCCGGATTCTTTAAATGTATCTTCGATTATCCCTTGATCGATCTTATTCCCGCGACCAAGTCGGTCGATGTCCATAATCAAAACACCGTCAATATGGTTGCCGTTATAAGTCTTGTCAGCGACCGCATGGAGAACCTTTTGCATTTCTGGGCGATCTACAATCCTATCGCCGCTGAGAAGTTCCTCGAATATGTGGAGTATTTTGATCTTATGATGCTTTGCGAATTCAAGTAACACCCGCCGGTGTTTAGCAAGAGTCTCTCCTTCGCCACGGGCTTCCGCTTCTTGGTCCGCACGTGATTTCCGAAGATAGATGATGACATTCAATCCTGTTAGTAGTTTCATGTCTGCTCGCCTGCTCCTTTTAGTGAACTATGATGTATATTCTACCACAAATTATTGAGGTCGAGAAATTGTTAGGATATTCACATATGATTTCAGTTCGCTGTCGATCTGTTTTAGGAGGTGTCAGAATCTTTCTGATATAAAATTCCGACAAATTTTAAGTGGATACGCAAAGAGGAGGGTGGTACAATATGCACAAGAGTATATTGGAGCTGAGACTAGGGGATGGGGGAAAATCAATGAGGCAAGGACTTAAGAAGTTGATGTTGACCGTATCTATTATTTCTGCCGTAGGAGCGTTCGCTATCACAACAATGGCTTGGGGACCGAATGCAAACATGCATGCAACTAAAAAATTCATCGGGAACATTGTTGACCCAGATCCAAAATCTCTTATTTACGCCGGGGCAATGGTTGATCTTGACCCCCAAAAATACACCGTAGTCGCAGCTATCGTCGATCCTGATCCGAAGTTAGCGGCGGCACATGCGTTCTAAAAAATAACGCCCTTAGCTAATCGGCTAAGGGTGTTATTTTTTATTAAGAATATGGTTAACTTCCATGTACCTATTCATAAATCTTACGGCATAT
Source organism: Tumebacillus flagellatus (assembly GCF_000714935.1). Classification (GTDB taxonomy): domain Bacteria; phylum Bacillota; class Bacilli; order Tumebacillales; family Tumebacillaceae; genus Tumebacillus; species Tumebacillus flagellatus. Next base: position 41,621 of record NZ_JMIR01000002.1, on the reverse strand, counting down.
TCACTCTGATTTTCTTGGTAGAGCAGAGAAATAACTTCGGATAGCCCTGAGTTGAAACCGATGAGATCTCCGTTCGCGTATTCAACTTCCGCGAGGTAGTATTTCGCGTAAGCTAAACGTTGTACGTGAACGCCTTCCATTTGGATAATAGTGTTGCAGAAAGCAGAAACTTCAATGTGCCTGCCGAGAGCTAACAGGGTCCTCGATATCAATATTAACGTGTCGGCTTGATCATTTATAGGCGATTTTTTTTCCACTTGCTCATCTAATGTTTCCATTGCTAAAGCCAAGGCTTTTTCGTGATCCCCCATTTTCATATGAACGAGGGCTATGTTGTATGTTGTTCTCAATATGTCAATATTGCTGTTAGCTTCCTTGTACAATGCCTCAGCTTTATAAAATTCTTTGAGTGCGTCAGTATAGGCATGACTACCAATTAACGCCATCCCTGTAACCCTGTGTCGTTCAGCTTGCATTTGCATCCAATCAGCACTCGGAACGAATTCCTTTTGAACGTCTAACATAGCTAGGTATTCTTTGGAAATATGGTGCTTACCAATCGAAGACGCGCATTTTGCGATCTGGACATATATTTTGGCGAGAAAAGCATTTTGATAGGGTACTTCTCGTAAACGATTGATCACGATTTTGAACTGCCCTAGAGCTTCATCGTAATCGTTTTTATCATATTTGATCATCGCACTTTCGTATACTGACTTGCACCAAGACAGTGTGTCCCCGTTCCTTGCGAAGATCTCTTCGGCTATTACAACGCAAGGAACAGCTTTCGAGAATTTCCGGAGTGATCGGTACAATTCCGCTTTGAAAAGATTCAAATCGCCCGCGGTTCGGGGGGAACGGTCGTTTTCATCAAGTTGTATGTTTTCTGCGATATTTAACAGATCCTCCGCACACATTGTTTTTCTTTTCATATCAGCAGCGAGTCGAGCAACTTTTACTTCGTTGCTAGCTTCGTCATTAGTGCTGGCTACCGTGTATCCGAGCGCTATGCACAATTTCTGCATCGTTTTATCAGAAACAGACGAGATCTTTCCGTTCTCATACTGGCTTATGTACCCCTTCGAAACACCGGATTCTTCGACCAGAACATCCAAACTTTTTCCGAGTTCCTTGCGACGTTTTCGTAATTCTTCACCTGTCAAATACACAATTATCACACCCTTACCAAAAGTAGTCAGTAACTGAATTATACGATGGTTTTAAGAAACAGTAAATAGAATCGCGGAATACTACAAACCATCTGATTCACATTATAGACCACAATAATATCGAGGTCAATAATATTGAGAGAAATAATCCATTGTGCTAGAATTATGAAGAGGTGATGTTTGTGCCAAGACCGAAAGTTGTGTGTAAGTTGGATGTCATTATGAGTGAACGAGGTTTGACAAACCGCAAACTCAGCGATGCGACAGGGATCACAGAATCCGCAATCTCCAATATGCGGAACAATAAGAACAAACAAGTGCAATTCTCCACTGTAGAGGCTTTATGTGATTTTTTGGAAGTTGACTTTGGGGACTTATTCACGGTAAGAAAACGAGAAGAGTAAGGCCGTCTCTATATGAGGCGGTCTTTTTTTTTTATGCCTTTTTCTCAAAGTTTCATAACAGTAAACAAAACAAAACGGTGCAAAACGATTTTGCTAGGGAATAAGATTACATCAACGCACCGACAGTTTCACAGTTCGTTAAGTGGAAAGGAGGGTGAGGTGGTGAAGAACAGAAAACTTGTCGCACTTCGAGGGGCGAAGACGTTACTTGAAGTGGCAACTGACTTGGAAATTTCGGTTAGTGCATTATCGCAGTATGAAAACGGGAAACGCTTCCCGATTCCAGAAATCGCGATGAGAATCGCGGATTACTTCGACATAACGGTCGATGAACTTTTTTATGGCGACAGTTTCACACGATGTAAAAAAGAAAGTGAACATGCTCAAACGCATACCATTCGACAGGGGGTTGATGCGGTATGAGCGACAGCGTAACTCTGAATCTTGGTGGAACGAAAGTGACTTTACATTCAAAAACTGGAGTGCTGCGTATGTCACCAGATGAACGTAAGGAGCACTTTCGAAAACTCCAAGAGGACGGCGATCCAGTAATTTGCCAACTAGCAACAACGATGACAAAGATTATCACAAAAAAATTATCTTCGAAAGAGTGACGCTGAATGAAAATCGACGGTAACAAGCTCAAGCACTTCCGGAAACAAGCGGGCCTGACGCAAACCGAGTTGGCCGACGGTCTCTGCTCCCGCACGCTGCTCTCGCAGATCGAGAACTGCAAGAACGACGGCGCGGGCAAGTCGGGTTTGATCGAAGACTTTGCCAAGCGCTTGGGAATTTCGGTGCAAGACCTCGAACAAAAAGAGCTGGCCCGCGCTGATCGGGGCCAGCTCGTAAACGAAAAACGCCCGCCCGACTTTGCAGAGTCGGCGAGCGAGTCCGGGTTGCCTGTCGTTGCAGCGGCAGGACAACACAAAGAATCCGTTGTCAAAACACGTACTGAAAGTGTAACACGAATCTCCTCAATCGGCAAGCCGATGGAAGCGGAGTCTCGCGCTTGGGCGATTGCCGAGTACCAGGCGCAATGCGCCGAATGCGGGAAGTCCGGCACAGCGTTCGGGCGCAAGGTGTGCGCGACGCTCTGCGAAGCCTACCAAGTCTTGCAGGAACTCCTCGTCGCCGACATGCGCAGTAAGTCCGCCGCGCCGGGCGCTTCCATCGTGATCGGCGGAAATCACCGCCTCGCAGGTAAAGTGGTCATGCTGGGCGAGCGGAAGGGCAACTACTACAAGATCGCCGCTGGCGGTGATGCTCAACTGAAAATCTTCCCGAGCCGCGGCCACATCGCCCGAGTGCTCTCCGGAGCGCACGGCCCGACGAGCGTTGACGCCGCTCTGGCGCTTGACGCCGCTCTGGCGCTTGACGCCGCTCGGGCGCTTGGGGGAGGTGGTGGCCCGCCGAAGCTCTCGCGGTGCAAGGCTGGTTAATCAGATGAGAGGAGGGACGGACATTGAAAAAGTGGACGAAGGTTGCGCTGATCGCGGTGCTGTCGATCCTGTTCACCGGTTGCGCGTCGTGCAGTCGAGCGGCGAAGGATTGGAGTTCAGAGATGAGCGGGGGATTGAAACGTAGCGTGGAGGTTTACACCTACGACGGCAAACTGCTCAAGACCTACAAAGGTAACATCGACTTTGACGCCAACACCGATGGCGGCAAGGTGAAGTTTGACCTCGACGGCAAGCGCGTGATCCTTTACAACGCCGTGGTCATCACGGAGGAGGAATAGCCGCATGAAGACCAAGTGCGTCACCTGTCGGTGTGAGTTCGAAGCGGACTACCCCTACGATGAGATTTGCAACTCTTGCATGGACTTCGCAATCACCCAAGGGTTGAGTTTCGGCGAAAAAGGCGGGATGACCTACGATGAATTCACCGTCCGCCTCACATTGGCACTACTCCGCCTGGGGCGAGAGAAACGAACTGGAGGTGATTCCGATGCTGACGCATAAACAGCGCGCCGCATTCTCCGCCGATTGGCGGTCCGTGATCGACGACGCGGAGAGCCTTGGGCATCGTGCGCGATTGATATCCTTTCCGAGCATGCCGTCTTTACACGATGTGCTCCGGTTCGACACCGACGAGAATGCCATCACGGCTGTTTGCTTCCGTGGTAAGTGGAGACTTTGGCTTAACTCCGAGAAGACACTTCGACACCACGAAACCCCTTACGATGCCGAGGCAATCGCCATCATCCGCGGCTGGCTGAACGAGATCGAAGGATATCGGGAGGTTGCCGCATGAGCACCTTTGACGCACTCGCTGGTGGAGCGCTCGTTGCAGTCTTGCTGTTCCTCCAGCACATGATCAAAACCAATCGGATCAAAGACCGTGTGCCGTTGAAGTCGGACAAAGAGTTCAAAACACAAAAAGAGCAGCCGCAATAGACGGCTGCCAAAAGAAGTATCCACCAAACAGTATACCTCGAAAGTTGAAAGGAGTCATTGACCCATGCCCGTAGAGATCAAAATCACCGGCGGAGATGCCGCCGAGGCAGTCCGCGAGCTGGCCGCATTGTCCACCGCTATGAACGGACAAGCCGTTGCCGCCCCGACCGCAACACCGCAAGACGAAAAGCCGCCGCGCACCCGCAATACCGGCAAGCCGAAACCCGATCAGCAACCGCCCGCTGATCCGACGCCGACCGAAACACCGAAGTCTGATCCGCCGCCGAATGAAGATCCGAAATCTTCCGGCAACGAATCTGGCGGCGATCAGGGCGATGAGGAGAAAATTCCGACCGTCGTAGAGTTGAGGGCGTTGGCAGTATCGAAGGACAAAGCCAAAGTGAAAGCACTCCTTGATGAATTCGAGTGCCCGTCCCTTTCCAACATTCCGGAAGGGAAGCGCGCGAACTTCAAAACCCGCTTGGAGGCTCTGTAATGACTACCACTCAACCCGCACACGCTGAACGCGCACATGCTCTGCTGGGGGCCTCATCTGCCCCCCGGTGGATCAACTGCCCGCCGAGTGCCCGCTTGACGGAGCACCACGAAGAGTCGCGTAGCGAGTACGCCGAGGAGGGCACGGCGGCGCACGAGCTGTCGGAGTTGTACTTGCGCCAGCGCATCACCCTTTGCGACTCCGAGGCACGCGCCGATTTGAACGCCAGCATTAAAGCCTTTCAACTTGGCAACCGTTTCTACGGACCCGAAATGGAAAACGCCGTGCAGGAGTACGTCGCGGTCGTCGAGGAGCGGTTCTTGGAAGCGAAGGCGCGTTCTGCTGATGCCATTGTGCAACTCGAAGAGCGGCTTGACTACTCCGAGTGGGTGCCGGAGGGCTTCGGCACCGGCGACGTGGTGATCATCGCCGACGGCGTGCTGGAGATCATCGACCTGAAGTACGGCAAGGGCGTGCCCGTCTCCGCCGTCGGCAATTATCAGATGAAGCTCTACGGCCTTGGAGCTTGGTCAGCGTTCAACTGGCTCTACGACATCCGCGAAATCCGCATGACGATCGTGCAGCCACGCCTCGACAGCGTGAGCACAGACGTGATCGGCATTGACGAGCTCCTAGCGTGGGCCGACACAGTCGTCAAGCCCGCCGCCGAGGAGGCGTGGGCAGGCAAAGGTACTTACAAGGCAGGCGAGCACTGCCGATGGTGTAAAGCCAAAGGCAACTGCCGGGCACGTGCTGATGCGAACATGGAGGCGCTGGCCTACGAGTTCAAAGAACCCGCGTTGCTCGACCTCGAAGAGATCGGTTCCATTCTGTTCGTCGCTGAGCAACTGTCGGCGTGGGCAAAGGACGTCGCGGAGTTTGCGCACGATCAGGCCGTGAAAGGTCAAAAAATTCCGCAATGGAAGCTGGTCGAAGGCCGGAGTAACCGCAAGATCACCAACAAAGAAGTTGCGGTTGCACGCTTTGAATCCGCCGAGATCGAGCCCGAGAAGTATCTGAAAACAGAGTTGTGCGGCATTGGCGACCTCGAAAAGAAAATTGGCAAGAAGGAAGTCGCCGAGCTGCTGGAGTTCTACGAAGGGCAAACGCTCGTCGCAAAGGATGATTGCCTCAACAACTTCACCAAGGGGCAGGAAGTCGAAGTTTGCGAAGTGATGGGCGATCAAATCGTACTCGATGGTGTCGCGAGACTCGACCGCAAAACCGTCCGCGCCAACTTCGAAGGGGTCGGCCTGATCCAGAAGCCGCCGGGCAAGCCAGTTCTCGTACCCGAGACGGACAAGCGACCGGAGCTGAACAGCGTGGAGGGTGATTTTGCCGGAGAGGAGTTTGACGTATGAGTGACCACCAACGTTTGACCGCCGAGGAACTGGCAGCAATGCGCGGCCGTTTGAGCCGAGCAACGCTGGGGCCGTGGGTTTACGACGAATACGGCAACGTGAACGGCCCCGATACGGGGTATGGAGAGTTGCGCGTCGCCACGCTGCAAAAGTGCGCACGGCACGAGAATCTGGCAAACGGCATCTTCATCTCGACCGCTCGCACCGACATGCCGCGTTTGCTCGACGAAGTGGATGCGCTGATCGCGGCATACAACGAGCAGGCGGAGAAGATCGCACGCTACGAGGCACTATTCGAAGAGATCGAAGCCGTAGACAACGATGACTACGAGGACGATTACCACGAAATGAAGGCGATCGCCTCCAGCGCAAGGCAAGGGGGCTAATTCATGGGGGAAATGGCTGATTATTACGTCGACCAAATGACTTCCGGAAGATGGTCCTCCGGCAGTTACAAAAACAGAGCAAAGGGGAACAACCAAATGGCACTCGACAACAACAGCACGAAAGTAATCACCGGCAAGGTACGTCTCTCGTACTGCCACATCTTCGAACCGCAGCTGAACGACGCGGGCGAGTTGAAGTACACCACGGCAATCTTGATCCCGAAGGAAGACAAGGAAACGGTGCGCAAAATTCAAGCCGCCGTCAACGCGGCAGCTGAGGCGGGCAAGGGTCTGTGGGGTGGCAAGATTCCGTCGAACCTGAAAAAGCCGCTCCGCGACGGCGACGAAGAGCGACCGGACGATGAGGCATATGCGGGGCACTACTTCCTGAACGCAACCTCGAAGAACAAGCCCGGTATCGCAAAACCGATGGGGCGCGATGCGCAAGGCAAACCGAAATTCCAAGAGATCACCGACAGCACCGAAGTGTACAGTGGTTGCTTCGCCAAAGTGTCGATCAACTTCTACCCGTTCAACGCGAAGGGGAACCGCGGCGTTGCGGCTGGCCTGAACAACATCGTCAAAGTGCAAGACGGCGATCCGCTGGCTGGTCGTGCAAGCGTAGCGACTGACTTTGCCGACGAGAACTTCGATGACGACGATGACTACGGCGACGACGACGGTTTTCTGGACTAATCAATCTGCAAGGGGATTCGGAGACGGGTCCCCTTTCCTATAGCAATTTCAGCCAAAAAGAGGCTGGTGAAGCGATTTGACACACGAAAAGGAGCAACACGGCATGTTCTGGTTCTTCTTTTTCCAACTGGAAGAGCCGAGCGACCTTGACAGCGGTTCGGTAGGGTGGGACCCAATTCTCGCTCTGAAACTCAAAGCGAGGGTTTTGAGCGCACGACGAGCCCCTAGAGATGAAGTTCCCGTCTGCATAGGGCACAAGGGCAACGCCGAATTTCACGCGTTGCACCAAGACGTTCCGTTTTGGTTGGTCGGTTACTTCCTGCACTTCAAATGGCCAGACCACGACGAATACCTGACGTTGCTTCAATTTGAAGACGGCGTCTACCAAATCGCACTCGTGAACCTGTGCTACGGCGACACCGATTACCTAGATGCCTTTTACAGTGGGTTCTTTACCTCAAACCTCGAAAGCAGGTTCACCTTCATCGACGATGGCGCGTGGTACAGGTATCAGCAACTGCCAAAGCGATAAATGAAAGGAAGTGTGCACGATGAAATTTTACGAGCTGGTGAAGGTTGATCCGCGTGCAACAGGTGTCAACCGCGTGTATCACGCAACGGTTCTGCTCGTTTGGATCGATATCTGGTTCGAAAAGAACACTGGCAAGTTGCCGCCGAGGCCGTTTCCTCCGGCAAAACAGAAACAGGAGGTTGTGACGGCATGAAAATCTATCTGGCTTCCTCTTGGAAGAACGCTGAGAAAGTAAAGAACATCACCGGCATCTTGCGCAATTTCGGGCATGAAGTTGACGCGTTCTGCGATTCCAGCACGGGGCGGTTCGTGTTCAACTTCGGCCAGTTGCCGGACGTGACTTCGCACAACGCCATGACGATCTTGGCGGAGGAGTCGGTGCAACGCGCCTTCGCCGAGGACAAGAAGTGGATCGATTGGGCGGATTGCGTGCTCCTCGTGCGCCCCGCTGGGAAGTCCGCACACCTTGAGGCGGGCTATGCGAAAGGAGCGGGCAAGCTCCTGATCATCTACGAAGAGCAGTTCGAAAACGGGGATTTCGACGTGATGTACGGTTTCGCTGATTTGGTGACAGACAACTTCGCCTGGGTGGTTCGGATGCTTGAGGAGCATGACGCGATGCGCGAAAGGACGGACAACTGATGGCAAAGTCCGACCTTTTCACCGTCCCGAAAGAGGGGCTGGCCGCTGTTCGCCAGCAGATCAAGGGCTACAACGACGTGCTGAAAGAACGCGAAGCGCAGGAGAAGCGTGACCGCAGCGAGCTCGCCCGTTTGACTCGAAAGATTGACCAGCTCGAAGCCATCGAGCGCCGTCTGAACGCGAAGAAGAAACGCACCGCCAAGGACGAGGAGCAACTTGCAAAAGTCAAACTCGAAGTAGCTCCCTTGCAAGACGAATGGAAAGATCTGCACCAGCGCGTATCCAAGCTGACGAGCACGAAGCAGTTGGAAATCATCACTCCGGTGTGGGTCCCCGTCGGGAACGTGAAAGTCCTCATGAAGTGGGAGATCATCGCGCCGCTGAACAAGCTGTTGCGCAACTTCCGCGTGATGCTGGTGACGAACAGCACGCAGTCGCATCTTGAGGTTCGCTACTTCCATAAGAAGACGCGCGGGGGTACGACAAACTACGAACTCAAAGGGACGTACTGGCTGAACGCGCTGACGGGTACGGTTTACGACAGATTCGGCTTTGGCGCTCATGCGCCGACGTGCTCCATCCCCGAGTGGGTGGACACCCGTGTGAACTGAGGAGGGACCGAGGATGACCGACGTACTCCGTATCGACCTTGAAACCTTCTCCTCCGTCGACCTGAAAAAGTCCGGCGTGTACCGCTACGTCGAGTCGCCGGACTTCGAGATCCTGCTGTTCGGCTACGCCTACGGCGACGACCCGGTGCAGGTGATCGACCTGACGGCGTTCGAGGAGTTACCGGAGCGGGTGGCGCACGACCTGACCGATCCGCACGTAATCAAAAAAGCGTGGAACGCTGCGTTCGAGCGGACGGCCATCGCCAAACACTTCGGCATCAAGTGCGACCCACTCCAGTGGCGATGCACGATGGTGCACGCGCAGTACCTTGGACTTCCGGCCAGTCTGGACCAAGCGGGCAAAGTGCTGGGCGTGTCGATCCAGAAGGACGCAAAGGGCAAGAACCTGATCAAGTACTTCTCCGTCCCTTGCAAGCCGACGAAGACGAATGGCGGGCGCACCCGCAACCATCCGCACCACGACCCTGAAAAGTGGTCAGAGTACATCTCCTACAACCGGCAGGACGTGGAAGCGGAGCGGGAGGTAGACCGCAAGTTGAGCCGGTTCCCCGTCCCCGACGGGGAGTGGCGGCTGTGGGCGCTCGACCAGCGGATCAACGACCGCGGCGTCCAGCTCGACCCCGTGCTGGTCGAACAGGCGATTGCCTGCGATGCGCAGTACGAGGCGCGACTGTTGGAAGAAGCCAAGGAGTTGACCGGGCTGGACAACCCAAACAGTTTGCCACAGCTCAAAGCGTGGCTGGCGGAGCGAGGGCTGGAGACACCGGACGGACTCAGCAAAGACTTCATGCCAGCGTTGCTAGACGCCGCGCCGGACGAAGAGACGCGCCGGGCGTTGGAACTCCGCCAGGAAATGGGCAAGACCTCCGTTGACAAGTACAACGCAATGGCGCGCACCATCTGCGCCGACGAACGGGCTCACGGCCTGCTCCAATTCTATGGTGCCAACCGAACGGGCCGATGGGCCGGACGGCTCATCCAAGTTCAGAACCTTCCACAAAACAAGATCGAGGACTTGGCACTCGCGCGGGAGATCCTGCGCAGCGGAGACTTCGAACTGCTGGAAATGCTGTTCGGCGCGCCGCCGTTCGTGCTCTCGCAACTGATCCGCACGGCGTTTATCCCTGCCGAGGGCTCCAAGTTCTTCGTGGCCGACTTCTCCGCCATCGAGGCACGCGTCATCGCTTGGTTGGCGGATGAGAATTGGGTGCTGGACGTCTTCCGGAGCCACGGCAAGATTTACGAAGCGACGGCGGCCAACATGTTCGGCGTTCCGTTCGAGACGATCACCAAGGGTCACGCGAACTACCGGTTCCGCGCTTCGGGGAAGGTGGCGACGCTCGCCTGTGGTTTCCAGGGTGGGCCGAACGCCATCGCTGCGATGGACTCCAAGAAGGAGATCGACCCTGACGAATACCCCGCGCTGGTCAAGCAGTGGCGTGCGGCAAATCCAAACATTGTCCAACTGTGGTACGCCGCCGAGCGGGCGGCAGTGACGGCGGTGAAGGAGAAGCGCACGGTGAAGTTGGCGCACGGCGTTCAGTATCGCCCCGAAGCGGGAATGCTGTTCGCCGATCTCCCTTCGGGGCGAAGCCTCTGTTATGTGAAACCGCGCATCAAGCGTGACGCGCAGTTCGACAAGGACGCCCTAGAGTTTGAAGGGCAAGACCAGCAAACGAAAAAGTGGACGACGCACCGAACCTACGGCGGCCGGTTGGTGGAGAACTTGGTGCAGGCGATCGCGCGAGATTGTCTCGCCGAGAACATGCTGCGGCTGGACGACGAAGGCTACCAGATCGCCATGCACATCCACGACGAAGTTGTTTCAGAGGAGCCGACGTGGACGGCCCGCCACTATGCTCATGTCGTCCAGATCATGAGCCGTCCCATTAAATGGGCGCCGGGTCTGCCGCTGACGGCAGCAGGCTACGATTGCGATTTCTACCAAAAAGACTAAGGAGGCATCACCCATGCAAACAGAAGCGATTGCAAAGCTCCGGGCCGAGATGGAAGCGGCCAGAGATAACGAGTATATCCAGTACATCGGGGAAGTGCTGGTCGGCTTCATCGACCAGAACCCCGACACGGCGGAGAAGTTCATCGCCGAAGACAAGACGATCGCCAATAACTTGGCGGCGATGCGAGACGAGGCGAAGAAAAAGCAAAAGAACGGCATGGCGATGCTCTCCCCCGTCGAGGGGATGCGGATCGTGCTGAAATACTTCGGCGTGGAGTCCGCACCGACGGTGCCCAACCCGTTGGCGGAGTTGTCGGCGGCCACGCCGAAGACCGAGGCGGCACCCGCCACCACACCGGAGACGCCGAAGCCGGTCACGAGCACGCCGCAGAAGACGGCGCGCTTCAGTGCCTCTCTCGACGATTTGCTGTAGGAGGGGGCTAGCGCATGTCAAATCATGAGGAGTTTTTCGCTCATTTCCCTACGAATTTCGGGCATGAGCTTGAAGATTTCGTGACCAATACCGTACTGCTCCACTCCCGCTATCTGGTCGTGCGGCGTGTAAAGAAAGATCAATACGGCTATTGCACCCACTGTCGCAAAGAATACCCGGTGTCCTTTGGGCGGAGCCTGCTCAAGCACAATGAGGATTGGCAGTGTCAGAACTGCAAATCTCTCGTCATCGTGAAGAGTTTGAACCGTGGCCGCAAGTATCTTTTCGACATCGGGTATGTGGTTTGGTACGAGAAATCGAAGGTCAACCCGAACGCGATCGTTGCGCGTGGCATTCGGGTCTCTCGTGACTATCGGAGCAACGTGTACGACGTTAATACAACGTACAAGACAGTCTCCCTGTATTTGTTTGAGCCCTCTGAGAATGGGGTAAAGGGTAGGAGCAAGCAACTTCGTTTGAGTGAGAGGGAGAATAGATGGGATGAAGCAGCAAACATTCAATCGGAACTCAGCACGCGAATGAACGGGTTGCAACACGTTTATTTAGGAATGGAGAGCGTGTACGAAGCCGTCAAAGGTACACCTTTTCAGTACAGCATGTGGAAAGTTTATCTGGATGAATCTTGGGATCTTGTTCGGTTCTTCGATCTTGCTGCGAAGTACCCGTGCGTTGAATACCTGACCAAGCTCGGGTATCGCAGTTTCGTTGATGCGAAGCTGACCGGTGGCTACACCTACAATTCAATCAACTGGAACGAGAAGTCGATTGACAGAGTGCTGCGACTTTCAAAAGCAGAGCTCAAGAGGTTCCGTGCCGAGGGGGTCAGACTGACCCCCCAGTTCCTCCGCAGTTACCAGATGTGCAGGAAACACGGAGTGTCGGCGACGTTCGAGCAGGTAGAGAAAATGCAGGACTTGATTGACCCTCACAACTCTGATGAGCTGAAACTTCTTCTGCGTTACTCACCGTACGCAAAGGTCGGCAAATACCTCATCAAGCAGATGGAGAAGCGTAAACAGTACCGCTACTTTAACTGGGTTATGCGTGACTGGCGAGACTACATCAATGAATGCTTGGAGTTGGGACTTGACCTGAGGGACGAGCAGATCTTGTACCCTCGTGATCTCCACGCTGCGCACCAAAGAACCTCCACGCAAGTGAAGGTGAAACGCGATGAGGCGCAGCAAGCGTTGTTTGCAAAGCGATTTGATGAGCTGAAAAAATTCATTTTCCGGAGAAAGGGCCTCATTTTGAGGCCAGTCCAAAACGTTGACGAGTTGATCAACGAAGGGGAGACACTCCGTCACTGTGTCGGTGGATACAGCGCGCGGTACGCAAAAGGTGAGACTGACCTGTTCGTCGTCCGCAAGGTAAACGCGCCTGACACTCCGTTTTACACGATGGAGGTGTGCGGGGGGAGGTTGTCGCAGTGCCGGGGCCACTCCAACCGCGACATGACAGAGGAAGTAAAGGATTTCGTCGACGCCTTCGTGGCAGAGAAATTGTTCAAGAAATCGAAAAAGCGCGGTCGGAAGACCGATGACAAACTGGGGGTTGCAGTATGAGTGAATTGCAAGTAGTGCGCACGCCGGAAATGATCGCGTTCGAGATCCGCACCATCGACCAACAGACGCGCGAGATCATGTTGCGTAACGCAATCGAGATCGGCATGCGGCTGATTGAAGCCAAGGAGCTCGTCGCGCACGGCGAGTGGGGCGACTGGTTGGGGGCAAACGTGAGCTACAGCCAGTCCTCCGCCAACAACTTCATGCGCGTCGCTAAAGAGTACGGCGATGCGAATTCGCAAGCGTTTGCGAATTTGAACTACACCCAAGCGGTTGCACTGCTGGGCGTGCCCGCCGAGGAGCGAGAAGACTTCATCCGCGACAACGACGCGGAGAACAAATCCGCACGCGAGCTGGCCGAAGCGATCAAAGCAAGAAAGCAGGCTGAGAAGGAAGCGGCTGACGCCGAGAAGCGCGCCAAGGAAGCTGAAGCGAAAGCCGAGAAAGAGCGTCAAGCTCGCATCGAGTTGGAACAGCAACTTGGGCAAAGTCGCGATCTCGCCGAAGAACTCCGGCAGACGAAAGAGGCGCTGGAGAAAGCGAAGGCAACCGGAAGCGACGAGCAGGTACAGCGGCTGACCTTGGCGCTTGAGAGCGTGGAAGGCGACCTGACCGATTCTCAAAACCGCATCAAAGAACTTGAAGAGGAATTGAAGGCGAAGCCGATCGAAGCCGGGGCGGCAGTCGAGGTGATTCCGCCCGCGATCTTGGAAGAGTTGGAGGCGTTGCGCGCGAAAGCCGCCGATCAAAACGGCGCGCCGCCGAGCAACGAGTCCTTGGTGAAGTTCAAGCTGATCATCGGCAATCTGAGCAACGGCTTCAACGACCTGTTGGGCACGCTTGATGAGTTCGAAGAGGGCGAAGAGCGGGAGAAGTACAAGGGGGCAATCGGGCGACTGCTCCAGCGGATGCTGGAGAGTATTCAGTAGGCCGGCATGTGGTTCTTCTTGTTCGAAGACGAAGCCCCGCAACCGCGCACGACGCGCAAGCGGGCGGCGAAGACGGGACTGACCGACGAGTCCCTTTGCGAAGGGTTTGACACGCGCTTGCGTGACCGGCTCGAAGACGCGATCCGTGATCGGCGCGAAACCGTGTTGGACCGCTACAAGCCGATTGACCTTGAGAAAGCCCGGATCGTCGCCTACAAACTGAAATCTTCTACCTACACGTTCGGCGACAAATACGAGGTCATGTTGAGGCTCCGCACGCTTCACGGGAACCCGCGTGAGTGGTGGTCATGGTGCACGTTGTCGCTCCACGCGGCGCGCGGTTCGGATGTTGTAGGGCCGTGGCCGATGACCATCAAGGACGAGCGCTGGATTCCTCAGTTTCATTGGGAGTCGGTCGAGGAGATCGCCGCTTACCGCAATCGCCCGGGCGGCGACATCGATCGGCAAGCAAAATGGGAGCAGAAGCAAAGTTCCGCACGAAAACGAATGGAGGGTTAACGATGGAAAAGATTCAACCGACGTACTGCACGCCGGAGCGGCTGCAGGGGATGGTCGAACAGCACGAGCGGGGGTGGCTCCCGGCTGTACTCGATGTGCGCGCCGCGCAAGATGGCGACATGGCTGACGCCGCTGGCGCTGTACTGGATACGGTACACCAGCAGCGCGGCGAGCTCTTGGGCATGGTCGCGTGGCAGAACGAGAACCGCGAAATCAAGGGTGCTCTCGACATCTACTATTCCGGATCGGTCGACGCCCGCAAAGCGATGTACCTGATCAGCGACATCATGCGTAACGACAAGGTGAAGAAGCCGGAGCCGCTGGTACACATCTGGACGGACTGGGCGATCTACCAACGCCAGAGCGGGCATGAAGAGGCGTTGGGGCGTATTGCCGCGTGCATCGGCTATCCGGTGCCGACGGAGTAGCATGGACTACTTCTCCCTCCAAGCCGCGCGCCGAGAGAAAGTTTTCTTCAAGCGCCTGAGCGCCGGGGCGGTGTACCAGACGGGCACCGGTCGGTTGAACAAGATCGAGTCGCACGACGCCGAGGCGGTGTACATCAGCACCGCCCGCAGCGTTCGGCCGATCCGCATCGCCCGTGAGAAGTTGCGTGCCGCTCTCCGTCATATGTACGCCCGTCGTACTGCGACGCGCAAGGAGATGGAGCGGCACCACGCGTACAGCTCCGCGCTCCTTGGGCTTGTCGGCACCGTGCTCGTCGGGCTGACGAAAATCCAGCGCACGGTTCGGGGATTGCTACGAATCACGATGATTGGCACGCGCTTCTTTTTCTCCGGATGCGAGCACGACCCGAAAGCCTTGCGGCTTGTCCGGCAGAACGGCGGCAAGATGCTCCTCATGTCCTACTTCTGGCTCCGGGACAAAGTAAATTGGCTCTCCTCCATCGAGGCGGCGGGGTTCCAGCCGGAGGACGTCGTGATCGATTCCGGCGCGCCGAGCATCTACAAAGCCGAGCTGAAGAAGAAGCCGGTGCGCTCGATCCGCGTCGAGGAGTATGCCGACTGGTTGGAGCTGTACGGTAGCCGCCTCTTCGGCTGGATGAATCTCGACGTGATCGGCGACGATGCCGCCACGCGCAAGAACTACGAATACCTGTGCGGCCGAGGGCTCCGCCCGATTCCGGTCGTCAACATCCAGTCCTCGCTTGACGAGTTCGAAAGGTACATCGAAGAGGATCACGACATTATCGCGATCGGCGGGGCGGCGTTCCTCCTGCAACGGTCGCAAAAACGGAAAGTCGGCGAGCTCCTTCGCCGGATCATCTCCCGCTGGCCCGATCAGGTTTGGCACCTCTTGGGCTGTGCGCACGTCGGGCTCCTGCGTGAGTCCGGCATCACGTTCGCCGACAGCGCCGCACCCGTTACGATTGGGTGGCGCGGGCGGGTCATCACCAAGACCGGGCAGAAGGATCGGCCTGAGATGGAGAAGGACGACCGCACCGCCGCCAGCGTGCGCGAATTGGCCAAGTTGGAACACTATGGCTTGGGGAATGCGCAGAGAAGGAGGTTGCAATTTGAAAATTGTTGAGTTGGATTGGGCTGTTGAAAATATCGAAAAGCTGACACCGGAAGAGCGCCAGTTGCTTGACGAGCTCGACGTGGTGAGCCAAAAGAAGTCCGGTGAGTTGAAGTTGAGTGCCAACAACATGTTGAAACTGCTCGCGCACTGCGGAAGCCTGTACGAAAAATACCGTTGATCGAGATGTACCCGCAAAACCTCAGTTATGAAAGGGTGGAACTCCAATGCACGACATCGAACTTGATATCTCTTTCGGCAAGCACCGTGCCGACACCGCATGGAAGCCGGAATATTTAACGTGGGACGAGTTCGTTGACCGGCTGCGGAAGGTTCGCCGAACGTCCGAAACCATCGCCGAGTACGACAAAATGCACAACATCGCCCGCCATAAAGCCAAGGACGGCCCGGCCTTCGTCGGCGGGTTAGTCCGGGGCGGCCGCCGCAAGAAGGAGAACGTCGACACGCGTAGTCTCATCACGCTGGACGCCGATCACATCACCGACGACGGGTTCCTGTTCGCCTGCGAACTCGTCCTTGGCGGCACGGCCTACGCCGTCTACTCCACGCACAGCCATCGCCCGCACGCGCCGAAGTACCGCCTCGTCGTTCCCGCCGATCGCACGATGACGCCGGACGAATACGCCGCCGTCGCACGCAAGATCGCCGAGCAGATCGGCATGTTGTACTTCGACAGCACGACGTTCCACGTACACCGCCTGATGTACCTGCCGTCCTGCTCGAAGGACGCGGAGCCGTTCCTTGAAGTCGTTGACGGCGACCCGCTGTTCGTCGACGGCGTGCTGGCGGAGTATGACGACTGGCGCGACGTCATGCAGTGGCCCCGGCATCCGGATGCCAAGATCGAGCGCACGGCGGCGCATCGGATGGAAGATCCGAGAGTCAAACAGGGTGTGATCGGGGCGTTCTGCCGCCTCTTCTCCATCTCCGAGGCGATCGAGACCTTCCTGCCCGACACCTACGAGGCGGTGGACGACACGCTGACGCGGTACACGTTCGTCGGCGCGAGCTCCTATGGCGGTCTGGTCGTGTACGATGACGACACGTTCGCCTACTCGCACCACGAGAGCGATCCCTGCTCCGGCAGAGAGGTCAACGCGTTCGATCTCGTTCGACTCCACAAGTTCGGCGCGCTGGACGACCGCGCCAGCGAGAAGACGAACATCACGAAATTGCCGAGCTACACGGCCATGATGGCGTTTGCCGCGAATAACGGTCGGGTGAAGCGTGAAATGCTGTCTCAGTTGTCGGATGATTTTGCCGAAGCAGAGGCGGAGAGCGACGAAGAGGGTCCACAGACCGATTGGGTCGAGGAGCTGAAGACGTCCGAGAAAACCGGGCTCCCACTGCCGACGGCGAAGAACGCCGAGTTGATCCTGAGCAACGGGGCGTTCTCTGGCGTTCTGGCGTATGACGCGTTTGGCAATACGGAGGTCATCCGCAAGGCGTTGCCGTGGCGGCCTCGTGAGCGTCCGCACGAGGACTATGAGCCGTGGCTCGCGGCGGACGACAAACGGCTGTTGCATTGGTTCGGAAAGAACTACGAGATCAAAGCGGCCAGCACGATTCAGAACGCGTTTACCGAAGTGGCGCACGCGAATCGCTTCCATCCGATTATCGAATTTCTGGAGGCACAGGAATGGGATGGGCGAGAGCGAGTGGAGCGGCTGTTCATTGACTACCTGGGCGCGGAAGACTCCGCCTACGTGCGGGAAGTCACCCGCAAAATGTTTGTGGCTGCCGTCAAGCGGCTGTATGAGCCGGGCTGCAAGTTCGACTACATGCTGGTGTTGGTGGGTCCGCAAGGTGCCAACAAAAGCACGATCATTCAAATGTTGGCGCAGCGGTGGTTCTCCGACTCGCTGAAAACCTTCGACAGCAAAGAGGCGGGCGAACACCTGCAATCAGCATGGATCTTCGAGTTTGGCGAGCTTGCGGGGATGAGCAAGACGGAAGTCGATGAGATCAAGCAGTTCATCACCAAGCGATCGGACAAGTACCGCGTTGCCTACGACCGCGTGATCACAGACTTCCCGAGGAAGTGTGTCTTCTTCGGCACGACGAACAACTGGAATTTCCTGAAGGACCCCACCGGGAACCGCCGCTTCTGGCCGGTGACGGTCGACCCGGCGAAACGCACGAAATCCGTTTTTGAGCACCTGACCACCTATGAGATCGGCCAATTCTGGGCGGAGGTCTTGGAGATGTACCGTGCCGGTGAGGAGTTGATGTTGTCGCCGGAGATCGACCGCGAGGCAAGCCTTGTGCAGGGCCTGCACATGGAAGACGACCCGCGTGTGGGGCTCATTCAGGAGTGGTTGGAAACGCCTGTACAACCCGACGAGTGGGCTGATGAGCCTGAACCTTATCTGCGTGACCGAGTGTGTGCGGCTCAAATTTGGGCTGAGTGCCTACACAACAAAACCGGGGCGATTCGAGCTTGGGAGGCACGTGAAATTCTCGACCTCATGCGACGCATACCGGGGTGGAAGGAGCGACCCGGCAAAGCCCGCATGGGAGAGTATGGCATCCAAAGGGTGTTTGAAAGAGTCAAATGATGTTGCCGCGAGGTATGGCAACGCACGGCAACAGACGGCAACGACGGCAACAAAAGCCGGTATCACCCGTTGCCAATGTTGCCGTGAAGTTGCCGTAAAACGGAAGTGATCGGCAACGTCAAAAAGCCAGTAGTACCAAGGCTTCAAACGCAGTTGTTGCCAATGTTGCCGTAAATCTTCTATTAAGAAGTATTTGTAAAGAGCATAGGAAGAGGAAAAAGGGTGATTATATGCTGTCCTATGCTAAACGCATTTTAGGCGGTACGCGCGTGGCGCGCCTGTGTGCGCGTAACACGGCAACGGGAGGTCTGTCAAGTGGTTTGTTGACGGATTGCAGGGTCGGGCGATTGCCGTTGGTGCGAGCGACGAAACGAAAGCCGCCTGTGCACGCGTAACACATAAACCGAAAACAACTCAAACTCAAGATTTGATTTACAACGGAGGCGATGGAGCTTGAGAGAGTCAGCATTGGAGCGCCGCTTGGTGCGGGAAGTCGAAAAGATCGGCGGCGAGTGTTTGAAATGGACGAGTCCCGGCAACCGAGGTGTGCCTGACCGCATCGTCATCGTGCCGTCCGGCCGCGTTTACTTCGTCGAGATGAAAGCTCCCGGCAAGCCGCTGGAGCCGCTACAGGAGCGGTGGGCGAAGCGCCTGAAAGCATTAGGTCAAAAATGGTACAAGATCGATTCTGAAATTGGAATCAAGCGATTCATCGAGGAGGTGATGGCGGCATGACGGTCTTCGTCCCGCACAAGTATCAGGAGTACGCAATTGAACGGATCATCGACACGGAGTTTATTGCGTTGCTTTTGGAGATGGGCTTGGGCAAAACGGTGTCTACGTTAACCGCGATTGACAAATTGCTAAACGACTATTTCGAGATCGAGAAGGTGTTGGTTGTCGCGCCGCTTCGAGTGGCCGACGACACCTGGGCGCGGGAGGTCGAGAAGTGGGATCACCTCCGGCACCTGCGCATTTCGAAAGTGCTGGGGAGCGCCGATCAGCGTCGTAAGGCGCTGGCAGCGGAAGCCGACATCTACGTCATCAACCGCGAAAACGTCGAGTGGTTGGTTGGCGAGATCGGTCCGACAAATTGGCCGTTTGACACGGTCGTCATTGACGAGTTGTCGTCGTTCAAGAATCATCAGTCCAAGCGGTTCAAAGCCTTGCGGCGCGTCCGTCCGAAGATGAAACGCGTGATCGGCTTGACCGGAACTCCGGCACCAAACGGCCTGATCGATCTATGGTCCCAGATCTACTTGTTGGACCAAGGGGAGCGTTTGGGCAAGACGATCGGAGGATACCGCGATCGGTACTTCGTTCCGGGGCAACGGAGCGGACACACCGTGTACGAGTGGAAGCAGAAGAAGGAATCCGAGGAACGGATTTACGAGGCAATTGGCGACATTGCCGTCAGCATGAAAGCCGAGGATTGGCTTGACCTTCCCGAACGAATTGACCGAACCGTTCCAATCCGTCTTTCGGATAAGGCGTGGGCGTTGTACAAAAAGCTGGAGCGTGACTTGCTTCTCCCTTATGCCGACGCCGACGTTGTCGCCAGCACCGCCGCCGTGCTGTCCAACAAACTCCTGCAGATGGCATCCGGTGCAGTGTACGACGAGGATCGCGGCGTCAAGGAGATCCACGACGCCAAGCTGGACGCTTTGGATGACATCATCGAGGCGGCGCAAGGCAAGCCGGTGATGGTGTTCTATAACTTCCAGCACTCCTTGAATCGGATTCAGCAACGCTTCCCGTACGCGAAGACCCTGCGGAAAGGGAAAGACGGCGTGGAGGACATCCGGGCGTGGAACAACGACGAAACGCCGCTTCTTCTCTTGCATCCTAAAAGCGCCGGCCACGGCCTGAACCTGCAGGAGTCGAGTTGTCAGACCGTCGTGTGGTACGACCAGATTTGGAGCTTAGAGGAAGACCAACAGGCGAATGCCCGCGTCTACCGGCAAGGACAGACGCGCAGCGTCATCATTCTGCGGTTGGTTGCTGAGGGGACGATGGACGAAGAGGTTGTGAAGGCGATCGAGGAGAAAGCCGCAGGCCAAGAGGAAATGAAGCAAGCGTTGAAAGCACGGATCGAGCGCGTGCGCGACGATGCGTGATGCAAAATCCCAATCGTTGTGAATTTGACCGAAAGCGGGTGAGGGGACGTGAGCAAGAGCCAGCATGACTTACTGCTGCAGTACAAGAAGACCCGACGGGATCTCAGGGCGAAACACGACCGCACCGAGAGCAAAGAGGATCAGGCTCTGCTGTCGCAGATGATTGGCGATGTGGAATTCGTGATCGAGTGGTTGAGCACGGGGCGGCAACCGGAGAGCCGCCGGGGCATCGACCGCCGGTCGGTGTACGAGCTGACCAAGGTTTGGGACCCCGAGTGGTTCAAAGAGTTCGTCGCGCCGGTCGCTGCAACATCCGAGTACGAGCTGAGCCTGAGTGATGAGTTCAGTCTGGATGACGCCATGACCGGACTGAGTGAACGCGAGCGTCAGTGCTACGTGCTGCATGTAGGGTTTGACTATTCCATGTTGCAAGTAGCGCAGGAACTTAACATAAAAAAAGCGAGCGTCCAAAATCACCTCAAAGAAGCCGCAAAGAAGATAAAAAATAATAGGACTAGAGACATGTTTTCGATTGTAGTCTAGGTATTTAGTACCTTTTTGTGGCAGGATCAATAGGGTGAAAAACTCAAAATAGTTAACCATAACGTCAAACGCGCATCCAACAACATATGAGAATGCGCGTTTTTTGTTTCGTTTTGTTTACCGTAAAAGGGGGTCATACGGTTGCCCACATATAGTGAGAGGGTCTTTTCGGGAAACGCCAACCAACACTGCCTATCACGATGCCGACCAACGTCAGCGCCGTCCGGCCACGCCGCGTTTCCCATCCGACCCGCTTTAGTTATTTTGAATCTGATTGAATCAGTTGATATTTTGTATCTGTTGTTTACTATCAGGGGTCGTAGGTACTTCCGGCGAGGGTGAACGTATGCGGGTGCGCGCGACCCCAAAAACCGCCTAGATTCAAATTCAAAAACTCACTTCCGTTTCCGTTTTAAGCAGAGCGTGGGAAAGCCGCGAAGTCAGGTGCACCAATACTTTCTGCAACCTGTATGGGGTGCCAGAAACGGAAAATAGCATGTATTTTTACTTCCGGATTGAGAGAGGGGGTGGAATGGGTGGGAAACAGCATTGACGACTTGGTTTCTACGAGCGAATTAGCCCGTGTTTTCGGTAAAAGCACACGTTGGGTCAATGATTTGACCCATGACGAGGTCTTAGAGAAAGTGAAACACGGCACATATCGCCTCCCTGATAGCGTGCAACGCTACATTGAACACCTCAAAAAGCAGTATGAGGAGGGCGGCGGCATTGATTATGCCTTCGAAAAGGCCGCTCATGAACGAGTGAAACGCAAGAAGGCAGAGATCGAGCTGGCAGCGATGGAAGGGCAAATGCACAGTAGCGCGGATGTGGAAACCGTCATGAATGACATGGTTGGTAATTTTAGAGCAAAAATGCTGGCGTTGCCATCCATATTAGCCCCTCAACTCGTAGGAATCACTGAAATTCCGGTTGTTTTTGACATGTTGAGCCGAGAAATTCACGACGCACTCACTGAATTGTCCGAGTACGACCCTCAAACGTTCCTTGCAATCAGTGAGGACTACGTGGAGGTCGACGACGATGAAAGTAGCGGCTAAAACTCTAAAACTCTTCCGTGCGGCCGCGAATTTAGTAGCTCCTCCTCCTCCACTCACCGTTTCGGAATGGGCGGACGAACATAGACGTCTTTCTCCGGAATCCTCGGCGGCACCGGGGCGCTGGAGAACGGATCGCGCTCCGTTTCAACGCGAAATCATGGACTCCGTCAATGATCCGGAGAGTGAAACTGTCATCGTGATGAGCTCGGCGCAGGTCGGCAAGACGGAATTGATTCTGAATACGATCGGATACTTCATGGACCATGACCCTTCGCCGATCATGTTGATCCAGCCGACTTTGGAAATGGCAGAGACGTTCTCGAAGGATCGCCTTGCCCCTATGCTTCGCGATACTCCTAAGCTCAGAAGCAAGGTGAAAGGGGCGAAGGGGAAGGACAGCGGCAACACGTTGCTCCACAAAAACTTTGCTGGCGGCCAAATTACAATGGCCGGGGCAAACTCGCCTGCGTCGCTTGCCAGCCGCCCTATTCGGGTTGTCCTTCTTGACGAAGTGGATAGATACCCTGCGTCAGCTGGTACAGAGGGGGACCCTGTTTCTCTCGTTTCCAAACGAACTACAACGTTCTGGAACAGAAAGAGAATCATGGTGTCAACACCAACGATTGCGGGAGCGTCCCGAATTGAAGACGAGTATTTGAGCAGCACTATGGAGGAATGGTGTTTGCCGTGTCCGTCTTGCGGCGAATATCAACCACTGGAATGGTCACGCGTCCATTTGGAGGACGCGAAGATGGCGTGTGAGTGCTGTGGGTTCCATTTTTCTGAGTTTGAATGGAAAAACGGAGTCCAAAAAGGGAAATGGATCGCGCAGCAAGAGTCAACGAAGCGCGGGTTCCATTTGAACGAACTTGCCAGCCCGTGGAAACGTTGGACTCAGATCATCGCTGAGTACAACGAGGCAAAAGACGATGACGAAATGCTTAAGACGTGGTGGAATACCGCGCTTGGCTTGCCGTGGGATGAAATGGAGCAGCATGCAGACGAAGAAGACCGCATTGAAATTACGGAAAAGGGATTGTGCGATAGACAAGAGGACTACAGGGCGGTTGTACCTGACGACGTTCGTGTTTTAACTGCTGGCGTTGACGTGCAGGGGAACCGGTTGGAAGTTGAAGTTGTGGGGTGGGGACGCGGAAAGGAATCATGGGGGATTGAGTACCGGCAGATTGTCGGTGATCCGGCGAAACCCGAGGTGTGGGCGAAGCTCGATGAGTACCTCGATCGCATTTGGCGTAGAGCTGATGGCATGGGGTTGCGTGTGGCATCCACCACGGTTGACTCAGGTGGCCACCACACGACGGAGGTCTATCGCTACTGCGTCGAACGGGAGTACCGGAACGTCTGGGCGATCAAAGGTAAAGGCGGGTATGGCGTGCCGGTTGTCGGCCGCGTGTCCGAAACACCACGTGAGAAGGCGCATTTGTTTATCATCGGGGTCGACGATCTCAAGGGTAAACTCATGACTCGCTTGAAAGCGCAGGTGCCAGGGCCAGGGTACTGTCATTTCCCATCCGACCCGGAACGCGGGTACGACGAGACGTATTTCAAAGGCCTGCTGTCCGAGAAAAAAGTTATTCGTCGCCATCGGGGTGTGAAGCGGATCAAGTGGGTGAAGAAGTCAAACGTCCGAAACGAGCCGCTTGACTTGCGGAACTATGCGACCGCTGCTCTCGAAATTCTCAACCCAAACTTGGAAGCACCGGCGAGATTGATCGGCGACTACAAAGGGAGCGGAAGCCAAGCAAAACCCGCTAAGAAAAAACGCCGCGGCGGTACGTTGAATCGCGGAATTTCCGTGTAAGGAGGTGAAAAGGAACATGGCATTTACGCTGGAACAGGCACAAAAACACTTGGAAACGTGGATGGCCGCCGAATTGGCGGTTGCAACGGGTCAAAGCTACACGATCGGCACACGTTCCCTGACGAGAGCGAATCTGAAAGACATTCGTGACTCCATCACGTATTGGCGCGGCGAAGTGGACCGCCTCAGCGGCACGACACGCCGCCCGCGTGTGCGTAGAATCGTTCCGCTCGGATGATGAACGTTGTTGACCGCATGATTGCTGCGTTCTCCCCGAAAACAGCCCTGAAACGGTCGGTTGCTCGCAAACAACTGGAAATCTTGAACTCAGGCTATGGAAATCACGGGGCAAGCCGCTTGAAAAAGTCGCTCCAAGGGTGGAATTTCGCCGGTGGGAGTCCGTTGGAGGACATCGTTTTCAACCTCGATGTGCTCCGGCAACGCTCTCGTGATCTTTATATGGGCGGCGCTTCGCTCTCGACGGGCGGGTTGAAGACGATCAGAACGAACGTCGTCGGCACTGGATTACGCCTCAAGCCTGCTTTTGACGCTGAATTTTTGGGCTTGGACGACCAACAAGCCGCCAATTTAAAGCGAACGATCGAGCGCGAATGGGAAATGTGGGCCGAAACTCCGGACTGCGACGCCATGCGGATGGACAACTTCTACCAGCTCCAACAGTTAGCCTTCCTCTCTATGCTCATGTCGGGCGACGTCTTCGCTTTGTTGCCGATGAAACCAAGGAAGAACAGCGCATATGATCTCCGGATACGTCTCATCGAGGCTGACCGCTGTTTGAACCCGAACAGCCTCAGTGATGCTGACGTGATTTTCGGAAGTGTTGACGGCAAAGACATCAAAGGCGGCGTCGAAGTCGACGAAGACGGCGAAGTCGTGGCGTACTGGTTCCTGAATCAGCATCCACTCTCCTATGTCTCGAATTTCAAGCGCGAGTGGAAACGTGTAGAGGTGCGCGGTCAAGAATCCGGACGCGTGAACGTGCTGCACCTAATGGAAAAGGAGCGACCGGAGCAACGACGAGGCATTCCAATCCTCGCGCCGGTCATCGAATCATTCAAACAGCTCGGACGGTATACCGAGGCTGAGTTGATGGCGGCGGTGATCTCCGGCATGTACACCGTTTTCGTGGAGTATGAAGGGGCTGCCTCCGATTCGCGACTGCTTGGATCAGATGGCGGGTTTGACACCGGCGACGATGACGAAGATGAAGCGCCGGAATACGCATTGGGCAACGGCGCGATCGTCGGGTTGGAGCCAGGACAGAAGATCTCGACCGCAAACCCCGGACGACCAAACGCACAGTTTGACCCGTTCGTCACCGCGATTCTGCGCCAGATCGGTTCCGCTCTTGAAGTGCCGTATGAATTGCTGGTGAAAAACTTCAACGCTTCGTACTCAGCAAGCCGAGCGGCCATGCTGGAAGCGTGGAAAATGTTCCGCATGCGTCGCGCTTGGATGACGGCCGACTTCTGCCAACCGATTTACGAAGAGTGGTTTGCGGAAGGCGTGGCAAAAGGCAGGATTCCTGCTCCGGGCTTCTTTAGAGATCCCGTCATACGCAAGGCTTACACCAAAGCGGTTTGGCATGGTCCGTCCCAAGGTCAAATTGACCCCTTGAAGGAAGGGCAGGCTTCAAAACTCTTGGTCGAGGAAGGTTTCTCGACACGCGAGGCGGAGACGGCCAAACTCAACGGCGGCGACTACGAGATGAACGTGCGCCAGTTGTCGCGAGAACAAAAACTGCGCCAAGAAGGAGGTATCGAAATTGGGCAACCAGCACCAGAACAACAGCAACAACCAGAAGCCCCCGCACTTCTGGAAGATGGCGATCTCGCCGAGGAACAGTAGCGCTGCTGAAATTTTGCTTTACGGTCCGATCAGCGAATCTACGTGGTGGGGCGACGAGATCACCCCGCAACAGTTTGCCGATGACTTGGCGGCGCTTGGTCCGGTGAGCGAAATCACCGTGCGGATCAACAGCGGCGGCGGCGATGTTTTTGCGGGCATGTCGATTAACGCGATGCTGAAACGCCATGCTGCAACCGTTACGGTATACATCGACGGTTTGGCGGCTTCCATCGCCTCGATTATCGCGATGGCAGGCGACAAGGTAGTTATGCCACGCGGTTCGATGATGATGGTTCACAATCCGTGGTCGAGCCTTTGGGGAGGTGATGCGAACGATTTTAGAACTGCCGCCGATGTACTGGATAAAATCCGGGACTCGATGATTGAGGTGTACGCTGCACGAACCGGCCTGACGTCCGAAGAACTCAAGTCCATCATGGACGCCGAGACGTGGATGACGGCGACTGAAGCGGTTGAAAAAGGGTTTGCAGATGAGGTAGAAGATGCCATTCCGGTATCCGCGTCAGCGCGGGGGCGGATGGCATTTTTTAATGGGGTCGAACATGATCTCACTCGTTTTATGAACGCCCCGAATCTTCCTGAGCACGTACCGCCGCCAGCGCCGACACCTGCACCAGTACCGAAAAACGAAGGAGTGAAACCCATGAGTCTGACGTTGGAAGAATTGAAAAATAAGTACCCGGACGTGTACTCGGCCGCCGTTTCCGAGGGTGCGACTACTGAACGCGCCCGCATGAAGGCGATCGACGAACTCGCGATGCCCGGTAACGAAGAAATCCTCGCCAAAGCGAAGTATGAAACCGGCATCTCGGCTGCTGAAACGGCTGTCGCGTTGATCAAGGCCGACAAAGAGCGTCAAGCGCAGTATCAAAACGCACTGGTCAACGACGCCCAAGCCTCCGGCGTGAACGATCTCACGCCCGCGGCCGCACCGGTTACGCATGGTGCAGGGGCACAAGCTCAACAAATTCAACAGGTCGGCGCGGATATCGCGAAAATCGCCGCTGGCTTGCGGAGGGGGAGATAATCCATGCCGAAACAACTGATGACCACTCTCGGCTCCTTGGAGTTGGACAACCTGTTTGCCGGAAGTACCGCCGACGTTGTGGTCGGAACGGTCACGCTGAAAGAGGGCAAAGTGTACAAGCACGGAACCGTGCTGGGGTACATCGACGCGGAGCACAAAGCTGATATCGTCGACTCCACCAAATCGGACGGGACTGAACGTCCGTACGGCATCTTGGCTGACACCAAGGACGCTACTTCCGGTGATGTGATTGCTGAGATCTATTTCACTGGCGAGTTCAACAAAGCCGCTCTGACCTTTGGCGGCACCGATACCGCAGAGACTCATCAACGCGTCTTGCGTGAAATCGGTATTTTTCTGAGCACGAACCAAAAAGCGTAAGGGGGAGCAAACGATGCCCGAAATTGATATCTACGATCCGCGGATCATGCACGCGGCAATTCTCCAGATTCCGCCGGCAAACACCTTCCTGAAGAACCTGTTTTTCTCCACGACAGAAACGTTCTTCACCGAGCACGTTGACATCGACTACTACAAGGGCGGGCGGAAGATGGCTCCGTTTGTCTCGGATCGTAAACCCGGCAAAGTCATGGACCGCCGCGGCTTCACCACCAAGACGTTCACGCCGCCGCAAATCAAGCCGAACCGCATCTTGACTCCGAAAGACCTGCAAAAACGTTCGATGGGAGAAAATATTTACTCCCCGAAGAGCCCCGAAGAGCGGGCAAAGGAATTTTTGGCCAAGGACTTGATCGAGATGGACGATGCAATCACGCGCCGCGAAGAGTGGTTGATTTCTCAAATCATGTTCAATGGCCAAGTCCATATGATTGGTGAAGACGTTGATCAGATTCTTGATTTTAACTTCACCAACAGTGTTGAACTTTCTGGAACTGATCTCTGGACATCTCCGGACAGTGACCCGTTGGAAGACCTGAAAAACTGGCGGCTTTCGTTGGTCCAGAAGTCCGGATTCAACCCCACCCACGTCATCATGGCGTCCGATGTGGTGAGTACCTTCGTCCGACACCCCGTCGTTAAAGATTTGTTGCACAACCGCCGTATGGAACTCGGGCAAATCAAAACCGAACTCCTCCCGAACGGGGTAACATTCGTGGGGACGCTCAACGAAATCGGTTGCGACATTTACAGCTATGACGAGTGGTATGTTGATGACGACACCGATCCGGATCACCCGACTGAAAAGTCGATGGTTCCGCCTGGTCATGTGCTGATGGCATCCACTCGCGCAAGATCCACGCTCTTGTACGGTGCTGCCACCCTCATGAATGAGGCGACGAAACAGTTTTACACCGTCGAAGGCACCCGCATCCCCGATACGTGGGTAGAAAAGAACCCGGCTTCCCGCACGCTGGCATTGTACAGTCGCCCGCTGCCGGTGCCGCATGACATCGACTCTTGGTATGTCGCCAAGGTCATCTAATGTCGTTCAAGGATTTCCTTCAAAGTGACCTCCAAAACGTATTCCTCAACCCTGACGAGTTCGGAGAAACGCACAAAATCGACGGTGCGGAGGTCATCTGCATCGTCGACAGCGATTCTCTCAGCTCACAACCGGTGCATGAGGGCGTGTACCTCGCTGTGGTCAGGCTGTTTGTTGAAAAACGGCTGCTCAAAGAAAAGGTGCCCAAAAAGTACGCCATAGGCTCACGGCTCAACCTTGACGGCCAAATGTACTACGTCTCGAATCTCGCAAACAACGTCGGTATGCTGGAGTTCACCTTGGAGGCGAACGAGTCATGATCGATCTCGATGCAAAAGAGACGTTGAAGGAAGCTGAGAGAAGCGTCAAGCAGATCCAGAAAGCTGTTCCGCGTGCCTTGTCGGCCGCGATCAACCGAACGACAACCGGCTTGAGGACGGAGGCCGTCAAGAAGGTTCGCGAAACCTACGACATCAAGGCGAGCGACGTCCGCCCAACCTTCCGTCTCGGGCGGGCGACACCCTCCAACCTCGAAGCGGACATCCAATCGAAAGGCCGAGCGATACCGTTGATCCGGTTCAATACCAAACCCAAGGCGCCACCTGCCAACGGCAAGAGGCGCCTTGTTACTTCATCTGTTAAGAAGAGCGGCGGGAAGAAGTTGCTACATGCGTTCGTCGCGCGCGTCGGCGGTCACATTGGCGTGTTGGAGCGCGTCGGCAAGTCGCGTCTTCCGCTAAAAGAGTTGTTTGGTCCGTCCGTGCCGGTCATGCTAAACGAACCCGGCATCACGGATCACCTGAACAAAGAAGCGGATCGGCGCATGACGGAGCGTTTTGATCACGAGCTGAACCGACTTTTGGGAGGTGGAACGCGTTGACGGCGTTTATGTTGATGACGGCTATTCGGAGCTTTTTGAATAATGTCGTCAAAGATACTAGCTTTGAAACGACCGAGGGGACGAACAAACCCCCACAAGTTCTTGACGGGTGGCTGCCACCGAAAGGTGAGGGGGACGGTCCAGACTATCCGTTCATTCTCGTGCGTCCGATCGAAGGAGAGGACATCTGTGGTGTTTCGGCATCCGCGCAGGTGAAGTTGTTATTCGGCACCTATTCGAATGACGCCAACGGGTTCCTTGACGTCATCAACCTGATGGAGCGCGTGAGAATCGCACTCCTGACTGCTGGAATCATCGACGGAAGTTTCCGTTTGGATTCGTACAAGTGGAAACTTTTTGAAGAGCAGCCCGCACCCGAATTCGTCGGCGAGGCTGTTTCTTTTTGGACCCTACCCACCATTGTGCAGGAGGTAAATTTGGATGACTAAACACGGTGTTTTTGCGAGCGAGTCGGCGACCTCGTCGATCCCGACGGCAGTCGCTGCCGCTGGCGTGCCGGTTGTATTCGGCACCTCGGCCATTCACCTCTCCCAAAGTCTCAATATCCCAGTGGGCGTGCCGTTGCTCTGTCAAAGCTACGAGGAGGCAGTTGCATCCTTCGGGTACAGCGACGATTGGCGTTCTTACACACTGGGCGAGTTCATGCACGCGTATTTCAAACTCTACGAAAAAGGCCCGGCTGTCTTCGTGAACGTGCTTGATCCGGCCAAGCACAAAACCCACGTCCCGAACACGGCACTCATGGTGCAGGCGGGCAAGGCTACGGTTCAAGACGCGGGGATCATGGCCGACTCCGTCGAGATTGACGACGGTGCGGACGTGCTCACCTCCGGCACCGACTACACGCTTTCGTTTGACGCCAGCGGCAACCTGCTCGTCGCCTTCGGTCAGGGTGTTGCGACCGACTCCTTGACGATCACCTATGACAAGCTCAACCCGGCGGGCGTAACGGGCGCGGATATCGTCGCTGCGCTTGAGTTGGTGGAAGAGGTTTACCCGCGCTTCCGTCTCCTGCCGAGCCTGCTCCTTGCGCCCGGCTGGTCGGAACTTCCGGAAGTGGGTACGAAGATGGCTGAAAAAGCATCGAACATCAACGGCCACTTTAAGGCTCTTGCTGTAACGGACGTGCCCACGAGCACTGTGAAGAACTTCGTCGACGTGCAGAGCTGGAAAGAAACGTACCTCCAAACTTCGCCGCACCAGTACCCCATGTGGCCGCTCGTTACGAAAACAGGAAAGACCTATCATCTGTCCACCCACGCCGCCGCCGCGATCGCGATGACGGATGAAACGTCCCAAGGCGTCCCTTACGTCTCCCCGTCGAACAAGGTCTTGAAGGTCGACGGCGCGGTGCTCAAGGACGGCACGACCGTGTTCCTTGGTCCCAACCAAGCGCAAACCATCAACTCCGTTGGCGTCGCCACGGCACTCAACTTCGTTGGCGGTTGGAAGTTGTGGGGGAACCGCACCGCCGCATACCCGACGCCCGGCGGCGAGCCCAAAGACGTGTTTGTTTCGGTTCGTCGTATGTTCGACTGGATCAGCAACACGATCACACTCAAGTATTGGGAGAAGCTCGACGGCCCGATCACAAAACGCTTGGTTGAATCCATCACCGACGATAATCAACTTTGGTTGAACGGACTGACGGCAATCGGAGCGTTGCTCGGCGGCCGGATCGAGTTCAACGCATCGGAGAATCCGCCGGAAAATCTCTTGGACGGCAAGATGGTGTTCCGCGTGCGCGCAACTCCGCCGTCGCCGGCCGAGGAAATTAACTTCGTCATCGAGTACGACGCACAGTATCTCAGCGCGATCTCAGGAGGTGCGACCGCGTGAAGCAAATCGACGAAAAACTGATCAACTATTCGGTGTACCGCGACGGGACCGAATGGCTCGGTACGGCTGACGTGCAACTTCCTGCCATCGAGGCGCTGACTGAAACCGTGAAGGGCGCGGGGATTGCCGGTGAAGTGGATACCCCTACGCTCGGGCACTTCGGGGCTATGTCCGTAACGTTGAACTGGCGGACCATGAACGCCTCTAACCTTCGACTTTCACAACAAAAAACTCATGCCTTGGACTTTCGTGGAGCCGTGCAAAATTATAACTCCGCAACCGGTCAATTCACGTCTGTCGGCGTGAAAGTGAGTGTTCGCGCCATGCCGAAGAAGACTGATCCCGGAAAGTTGGAAGCGGCGGCGGCTATGGGGTCGTCCAACGAATTGGAAGTCACCTACCTCAAAATCATGGTCGACGGCAAAAAGCTGGTCGAAATCGACAAATTCAATTTCATCGCGGAGTTCGACGGCGTGGACGCGCTGGCGGCCGTTCGCGAACAACTCGGAATGTAATGCAGGGAAGGGGCCAAACAAACATGACAGAAAACAAAAACATTTTCAAACTCTCCAAGTCGGTGAATTTTGATGGTAAAGAGTACACCGAACTCACTCTCGCATTCGGCGAGTTGACAGGCAGCGACATCCTTGCTGCAGAGGCGCAGTATCTTGGCACCGGTGGTCAACCGACTGTTCTGGAAACGTCCAAGCGGTTTCAGGCGATCACCGCAGCAAAAGTGGCGAAGGTGCCGGTTGAACTCATCTATCAACTCTCGGCAAAAGACTTCTCCAAAATCACGATGCAGGTGCAGAATTTTTTGCTCGCGTAGGGCTCGACCGCAACGGGGGGCAGTTGCTTAGACAAGCGGCTGCTTCCTTGGCGATCGGGGTAAAAACTCCAGTTCCGTACTGGTTGAGCATGACGTTGCTGGAGTTGATGCGATGGATCAGCGACATCAACGCGATGGAGCGGAGGTGAGCGTTTGGCGAAAGTGTATGAAATAGCGTTTAAACTCGGTGCACAGCTCGAATCGACGTTCTCCTCCTCGCTCACGCAGGCTATGGGGTCTTTTCAGCAAATCCAGCAGCAGTTAAAACACCTGCAGAACACCAAAGGGAACCCCAACTCATTGAAACCGCTCCGGGATCAATTAAAAGACCTGCTTTCCCAGCTTGGTTCTGCGTCTAATATGACAAAAACCCTCGGAGGAGCATTGAAGGAATTGGGTCCAGTGCTCGCGGGGGCAGGGGCGGTAATTGGCATCACCGTCGGTTTGCACGAGGCCGTTGGAGCAGCCAATGACTTTCAGAAAACGTTGAATCACATAGTAGCGGCGACTGGTGCCTCCAGTGAGGAAATGAAGTCCTTGCAGGAGATCACGACTGACCTTTACAACACCAACGTCGGTGACAGTTGGGAAACTCTGTCGGATGCTCTGATTAAAACCCGCAATATCACAAAATTGACGGGGTCTGACCTCGAAAACGCCACAAATAACGCTCTTGCTCTCAAAGATGTTTTTGAGTTTGATGTCACCGAATCGGTCAAAACGACCGACACGATGATGAAAAACTTCGGCATGACGAGCGAAGAGGCGTTCAACCTCGTTGCGCAAGGTGCACAAAACGGGTTGGATAAATCCGGAGAACTCCTTGACTCGGCGAACGAATACAGTCCATATTTTAAGGCGCTCGGCTTCACGGCGAACGAGATGTTTGATACCTTCTCGGCTGGCCTCGAAGCGGGCGCTTTTAATTTGGACAAAGTAGGCGACGCAGTCAAAGAATTCAACATACGGGCGAAAGACGGATCGACAGGCACAGCGCAAGCCTTCCAAGCGCTCGGGATGGACGTCAACGAAATGTCGCACACGCTCGCGCAAGGCGGGCCGACGGCAAAAGCGGCGTTTAACCAAGTTGTGCAGGCTATCTCCTCGATCGAAGACCCCGTCCAACGGAATCAAATCGGCGTTCAACTCATGGGCACGCAGTTCGAGGATTTGGAGGCAACCGTTGTTTCTGCAATGGGCGAGGCCCGCTCTCAATTCGACATGACGAAAGACACGATGGGGAGCATTCGAGAAGTGCGTTTCGGAACCATCGGGGATGCCTTCACAGGAATTGGGCGGCAGATCGAAACCGGAGTCATAATCCCGATCGTTCAAAAGTTGCTCCCTAGCTTCGATTGGATATCGGAAAAATTGGGTGCGGCGATCCCGTACATTCAGCAGTTCGGAAGCGGCTTCTTGGATGCGTTGGAACCTGTTATCGGCATGTTCCAGACTGTTGGGCATTGGATCGGGGATATCTTCCAAAGTGATATTGTTCAATCCTATTTCGCATTTCTCGGGCAAAATTTCCAATCGCTTGGGGATTTCGCGGGGATTGTCTTTGGCGGATTGATGGCTGGATTCGAGAATTTGAAGCCCGCGATTGAAGGAGTGGGAAGTTTTCTGTCCGCCTACATCCTCCCGGTGCTCGGCTCTATCGTTTCTTTCGTGCGTGACGAACTTTCACCGCATGTGCAGGCTGCGTTCAACGCAATCGCTCCCGTTGTGGCGTCAGTGTTTGGGAAAATCGGAGAGGCAATGGCCGCGATTTGGCCGATCATTCAGCCCATTTTAGCGGCTCTAATGACCGCTTTCCAAACCATTTTTCCGGTCATCAAGGAAATTGTCGTGACGGCATTCGACGCGATCGGCGGCGTCATCAAGGGCGTTCTTGAAATTTTCGGTGGCGTCATCGACTTCATCACCGGCATTTTCACAGGCGATTGGGAGAAGGCTTGGACGGGGGTAAAAGAAATTTTTGGCGGGGTTTTTGACACCTTAGGTTCCGTTCTGTCGTTCCCGATCAATCTTGGCATCGATCTGATAAACCTTGCAATCAGAGGTCTAAACAAAATTCAAATCGACGTGCCGGATTGGGTCCCGGTTGTGGGTGGCAAGCACTTCGGGTTCAGCATTCCGGAGATCCCGAAGATCGGCGGGTATGCCGAAGGCGGAGTTGTCACGAGTCCCGAAATAGCTTGGGTTGGTGAGGGTGGCGACACCGAGGTTATCGTACCTATTAACAATTCGCAGCGTTCCCGCGACCTCTGGCAGACTGCCGGCAACATGTTGGGGATGGATACCAGCAGCGGGCAAGGCGGGGGCTTTGGCGGCATCACGGTCCAGAGCTCCCCGACGATTGTCGTACAGGGCGGCGGGCCCGACACCCAAGCGCAGGTTCAACGTGCACTCAGCAACAACAACGACGACCTGATCTCGAAATTGAAACAAATCCGGCTACAGGAGGCGAGGTTGAGTTTTGGCTAAGGCGTACACTAGCATCCAAGGCGACACTTGGGACTCGATCTCGTACAAGCTGTACGGGACCGAAAAACACATGACGGTGCTCATGGAGGCGAACCCCTCGATCATGAGCACCGTTATTTTTGGCGCGGGAGTCGCGATCACCGCCCCTGACGTGGGCCAGCAGACGACAACCAACTTGCCGCCGTGGAAGAGAGGGTGAGGCGATGGAGGCGCGGCACGTCGAACTCGATCTAACCTATGAGGGCGTCAATATCTCTCAGGAACTCGCAGGATACCTTCTCGATTTTTCGTACCAAGACAACGCAGACAAAGCCGACGACCTGCAAATCAGTTTGCAGGATGCTTCCGGCGTATGGCACGGGAACTGGCTCCCGCGTAAGGGCGACAAAATCGAGGCGGCGGTCAAAGTTATCAATTGGGGAGATGACGAATCTACCGAAACGCTTCCGTGCGGCACGTTCGAAGTTGACACCGTGGGATTCAGCGGACCGCCTGACGTCGTGCAACTCAAGGCGGTTTCCATCCCAATCGGCGGGGCGCGCTGGGAATCTCGTTCACAGGGATGGGAGAACATTCGGTTGTCTGCCATCGCCAAGGACATTGCTGACCGCGCAGGTCTGAGCCTATGGCTTGACATCGTTGACGATCCTCTCTACGACCGACAGGACCAGACGGAACAATCGGACCTTGCTTTTCTCCAGTCACTCGCGACAAAGGAGGGGATTACGACCGTCGTAACGATGACTCAATTGTGTTTGATCGACGAGGAAAGGTACGAAATGGAGTTCCCAATTGCGACTATCGAAAAGGGGAAAAATAACGTCCTTTCATACTCGTTCGACAGCTCAACGGTAGACTGCGGATACAGCGCATGTGAAGTCACGTACCTTGATCCTCAGAAAAAAGTCACGTATCACGGGTATTTCAAACCTTCTTGGGCACCGGAAAACGGTCCAGTGTTGAAAATCAACGACCGCGTGGGCTCCGATGAGGAGGCGCAGCGGCGCGCGAAAACGGCCTTGCGCGAGAAAAACAAATCCGGCACACAGGGAAAGTTTACGCTCATGGGGGACATCAACCTGTTGCAGAGCTTCACAGTTGATGTGGTGGGTTGGGGAGACTTTGACGGGAGGTACATCATAGACAGCGCCACGCACAAGATCGGAAGCGGCGGTTACACGGTCGATCTCTCCATAAGAAAGGTGTTGTACACATGGTAATCACAAATCTGTTGCGCGCAGGTATCGTGTCGGCCGTCATTCCCGAGCGGTGCGCGGTGGTGGTGGCATTCAACGACAAAGACAATCTTGTCTCCCGTGAGTTGCCGGTGCTGGTCCCGAAGACGCTCCGCGCGAAATATTTCAGGTTGCCGGACGTCGACGAGAGCGTGCTTTGCGCGTTCCTCGGCAACGGTATCGAGACGGGATTCTGCCTCGGTGCATTTTATACGGCCGTCGACCTGCCGCCCACCGATTCGATGGATGTGCAGGGCGTATGGTTCGATGACGGCAGTTTTTGCGTGTACGAGGTGGCGTCAGGAATGATGACCGTTTTCGCCAAAGGGGACATCGTCCTGCGATCCGAAAGCGGCTCCGTGGTAGTCCAAGGGGACCTCCGCGTCACCGGGCAAATTTACGGAGCTGGATACGCATGATCGGGGCATTAGGTGACGTCGTTTTCGTCGCCTCGGCGGACACGATCCGGACCTTTGAGGACTTCAAACGTTCATCCTCCGGACGATGGGCGGCGCACGCCGTGCTTGGCAAAAAGCCTGTTTCACAGTTTATCGGTCCGGATCTCGACAAAGTGACGTTCAAGATCAGGTTCGACGTGATGTACGGGATGAACCCGCGCGCCGAGCTGAATCGCCTTTTGGAAATGCAGCGGTCCGGCGTGGCGGTGCCGTTGGTCATCGGCGGAAAGGCGCTCGGTGTAAACTTGTGGGTGGTAACTGACTTGGATCAGGATTGGAACACCATTGACAACAAAGGGAACCTATTGAAAGCCAACGCGAATATAACGCTGCAGGAGTACGCATAGGAGGTGGTTTTGTGTATGAGGTGATCGGCGGCCAACCGTTGCCGGTGAAGTTCGGGGCGGTGGGCATCGAGGAAATCAAGCAGAACGTCTATACCGCGCTCACCACCGCGCAAGGGTCCGTTCCGCTCGATCGCGGCTTCGGGCTGAACATGGAGAACCTTGACGATCCTCTTCCGCTCGCGAAGGCGCGCCTTACTACGCAGGTGGTGGCGGTGGTACAGAAGCAGGAACCGCGTGTCATCGTTGAATCTGTGACATTCGCAGGCGACGACGCCGCCGGTCAGTTGGTTCCTGTTGTTAAATTCAGGCTCAGAGATGGGGTGATAGTGTGAGTGGAATTCAGTTCGTCGAGGCAGACCCCGACAAAACGACGACAAGCATCATCACCATGTATGAGTCCATCACAGGGAAAAAGCTGTTTCCGGCAGATCCGGAGCGGCTTTTTTTGTTGACTATCTCGCAGATCATCGTCCAGCAGCGCGCATTGATCAACGCGACGGCGAAAGAGAACCTGCTGAGGTATGCAACCGGCGACGTGCTGGATGGCATCGGGGAAACCGTCTGGACGCCCCGCTTGGAGGCGGCTCCTGCTACCGTAACGGTGCGCTGGTGGCTCTCCGCTCCCCGCGCCGAGGTTGTGTTGATCGAGAAGGGGAAGAGGGTCAGTCCGGGCGGCGGTCTCTATTTTGCGGTTGCAGCGACGACCGAAGTTCAGACGGGGGATTTGTACGCGGACGTCGTTTGCGAGTGCATGCAGGCGGGCACGATCGGGAACGGCTTTGTGCCCGGTCAAATCAATCAAATCGTTGACCCGATTGTTTGGCTCTCCCGCGTTGAAAACATCACGGTCAGTGCCGGTGGTACTGATCGAGAAAGTGACGATCGCTACAGATCGCGGATTCGAACCGCGCCTGAGCGGTTCTCCGTCGCGGGACCGTCCGGCGCATACGAGTACATCGTGAAGGCGGTGGACGAGCGAATTGTTGACGTGCTGGTCTACTCTCCAGCCGCTGGTGTTGTTGAGGTTCGACCGCTGCTTGAGGACGGCGTGCCCGGAGACGACGTCTTGAGCGCCGTGGCGACCGCGCTGAATGACCGGTCTGTACGGCCGCTGACCGACAACGTCCGGGTGCTGGCTCCGGAAAAATCCGCCTACAGTATCGACCTCACGTACTGGATTAACGAGGAGGACGCAACCGACGCAACCGCGATCCAAGCAGCGGTGCAAAAAGCCGTCGACGACTTCCAAGTTTGGCAACGTTCAAAGCTCGGGCGGGACATCAACCAATCCGAGCTGTACCGACGCGTGCTGAACGCGGGGGCGAAGCGGGCGGAAATCAGGTCTCCGGTGTTCGCGCAACAGGCACAGACGCAGATCGCCGTCGCCTCGTCGGTACATGTTGCGTTCGGGGGCCTTGAGGATGCTTGATCTAAAAACCGTCCACCTTCTCGACTTGGTTCCGCCGAACATCCGCGATGACCCGACCGTAGCGGCGGCGGCCGAAGCGATCAACGGTGAGCTGCAAGCCGTCAACAGCCTAATTCCGCTTGTCTCCCTCATGAAAACCCTCGACGCGCAGGCGGAAGACGTGGTCGACGAACTCGCATGGCAGTTCCACGTCGACTTCTACGATCCATCCCTGAGCATCGAGCAAAAACGCGCGCTCGTCAAAAATTCAATCAGTTGGCACCGGCGCAAAGGGACACCAGCGGCGGTGGAAGAGTTGATAGCCACTTTGTTTGGAGAGGGCAGGGTAGAGGAGTGGTTCGAGTACGACGGTGAGCCGTACACGTTCCGCGTCATCACCAACAACCCCGCCGTCACAGAGGAAAAGGCGTTGGAGTTTGCGCGCGCGGTAAATTCGGTCAAAAACACGCGCTCCCGACTTGATAAAGTCATCGTGGGTGACAGCAAGAGGATGCCGCTGTACATCGGATTCGCGGTACACATCGGCGAGAAATTGACCATAAGGCAGGTGTAAGCAAGCATGAGTTCCTTCGGTGGAATCAACCTCACCAACCGGGGCAGGGCGTTGCAGTTGAAGGCGCAGGCAGGGACACAAATCAAATACACGAGGATCAGCGTGGGTGACGGTCAACTTGGTGGACGTTCCCCTCTCGATCTCAACGCACTGATCAGCGAAAAGAAGTCCCTTGCAATCAACAAATGCAAATTGCAGTTGGACGGAACGGCCGTAGTCGGTGCCGTGCTCTCAAACCAAGACGTCCAAGCAGGGTTTTACTGGCGTGAGGTCGGCGTGTATGCGCTCGATCCGGATGCCGGCGAAATCCTTTTTTGTTATGCGAACGGTGGGACGACCGCCGAATACATCCCGGCGACGGGTGGTCCTGAGGTAGTCGAGAAACAAATTGACATCGTTACCATCGTTGGGAACGCGACCAACGTCACCGCCGTTCTGGACAAGTCCCTGCTTTTCGCGTCCGCGCAGGACTTGCAGGCGCACGTAGGCGACAAAAGTAATCCGCATGGCGTGACGGCAGCGCAGGTGTGCGCGATCCCGGAAGCGATGCGCGGGGAGCCCGGCGGCGTCGCTGCACTCGACGAGGACGGCCTTCTTATTCCGGATCAGTTCCCGCCGCCGTCGGCATACGGAGCGTTGCCCGCTGGCGTTTGGAACCAATCTGTCCGGATTGATCCTGCGTACGAAATGAGTTCCGACACGCGTAGCGTGAGCGTTACAAACGGGACGAACGGGTTGATTTCCGGTGTGACGGTTACGGACCCGACAAGCAACAACGCCACGGTTGCGGCCAATTCCCTCGCCTATGGCTCAAACGGGTTGGTGAGCAAGGTCACTACCACAGTTGGTGCGCACAAGAAAACCGTGACGATCAATTACGGATCGAATGGGTTGTTCTCCGGATTGACCAAAACCTTTGTGTAAAGGAGCGTGGAAGTATGGCAGATGGGGACGTAATTGTATGCGGAGGCGGGCAAGTTGTTACGCTTGGCTCTGACTACGGCGGCACACCGCAATTCCGACCGCAAAAAATCGACTCAAGCGGGCGGCAGTACGTTGCGATTGATCTCGACAACACCACGGGCACCGCCGCAACGGGTGTGAACATGCTGGCCGGAGGCAGCGGGAAATTCGGCTGGATCTCCAGCATCTACTCGGCGGTGCTCTCGATCGGCACAACGCTGTCGAACGTCTNTTCGGCTGGATCTCCAGCATCTACTCGGCGGTGCTCTCGATCGGCACAACGCTGTCGAACGTCTATTCTGCGTTGACCAACGGCACGCAAAAAACGCAGATCACGTCCACGCCGTCGCCGCAGGCGATGACCGCGACGCCGACAGCAGGGCGGGTTAACATCAACGCGGGCGCTGCCGCTGTGCCTCTCAGGGCTGGCGGTACGGACTTGGCGAACCGAAAGATGCTGTTGATTCGGAATGTTTCCTTGCTCGGAGGTGCTGTTCTGTATGTGGGTGGCGCGGGAGTGACCGATGCGACCGGCTGGCCGATCAATCCCGGTGAGCAGTTCGTCATCGATCAAAATCCGTCGAACACAGCGACCTTGTACGGGTACTCGACAAGCGCTTGTACGGTGGCCATCATGGAGGTGGCATAATGTCTGCTCATGTGACAAATGTGACTCAACCGCGCGGCTACCGCCAGCCAACGTACACCACATCTTCCACAAGCTACGTCCCAGCAATCGCCGTGACCGGATCCGGCAGACTCTCTTGGGTGTCACTTCAATGCTCGACACTTTCCAACATTCGTCTAACGATAGACGGAGTGGTTCTTGGAACCGCGGCGACGAAGTCAACGACTGCGACTTGTTACCTGCAGGCTGACATGAGCGCCGCATTTACAACTTTTTGTTTTTTGGACATGCAGTTCAAGCAATCACTGCTTGTTGAGATCAGTGTAAACGCAGGCGGAACGGCCACCGCCAATATCGGGTACGAAATATAGGAGGTGGAGAAAGTGGATGGAATCGTTTTTCTCGGGCCTGATCTAAAGCCGCTGGCGCAGGAAGAAGGCGGGATGCCTTTCCGCGTGATCGTTACAGGAAGCGCGATCGGATATGAACCGGTATCCCCGCCGCCNCCGCCGCCCCCTCCGTCACTAGGCGACATTAAATCCGCGCGCGTCTCCGAATTGAACGCCGCCTGTAACGCCGCAATCCTCGCGGGTTTTTCCTCCTCGGCGTTGGGTGAAACGCACACTTACGATTTTGACATGGAGGCGCAAGCCAACCTCACGGGTATGCTGGCGGTCATGAACGCCGACGATTCGATGAACGGAACCGTCTGGAAGACCACCGACGCCGGGCCGTTGCCGCACAACCGACAACAGTTCATCGCGCTCTGCCGCGACGGGCTCAATCACAAAAACGACCTCATCGCCCGGTACTGGACGCTAAAAGCACAGGTCGAGTTAGCGGAAACGGAAGAGGAGGTGAACGCGATCGTATGGGAGACGCCGACAACTACCTAATTGCAGGAGACATCCTGCTCGTTCGCGGCAAGGAGATGCACCGCAAGCGTCGGGAGTGGTTGCGCTGGCTGATCTCCGCCGCGATCTCCTCGTTGACCGGCAGCGAGTACACGCACGCTGCCATGTACGTGGGAAACGGCGCAATCATCGACGTGGACGTTGGCCGCCGCGTCGCGATGCGCCCGATATCGGAGCTGGACTGCTTCGACGCTTTCCGCGTGGTAGGAGCCACAAACGCAGATCGCCTTGGGGCGGTCTCTTTTTGTTGGCGGCAGATCGACAAGAGGTACGACTATCTTGCCGTCGCCGCGATCGCGTATGAACGCCTCACCGGGCGGGTATGGCCGTTGGCGCGTGAAGATCCGCATCGTTGGTTTTGCTCCGAAATGGACGACAGCGCGTGGAAACTTTCATCGGAGCCGGGGCGGGTGACTCCGGGCGACCTCGCAACAAATCCAAAAGTACAACGGGTCCACCAGTCCACCGACGAGCTGGTGGCTTTGTTTTAGAAACGGAGGGGTAAGGGATGGAACAAACCGTGTTGAGCTTCTTTCAGACGCAGGGGCCGTGGGCTCTCCTATTCGTCTTGCTTTTCCTATGGGTGCTCCGCGAGAACCAAAAGCGAGAGGCCCGCCTGATCGACGTGATCGATCGGCTGAGCGACAAGTACGACGAAATGGCTGTCGACCTGCGCGACATCAAGGATTCTCTAAAAAAAACCGCCTAGTGTAAACTGGGCGGTTCGTATTTTGATCAAGTTATTCAAATGAGAGAGAGGTTTTGAAAATGTCCAAACTCATCTGCATTGACCCTGGCCACGGCGGGGATGATCCGGGCGCGTGCGCGTCCGGTGCCCGCGAGAAAGACATTACCTTGCACATCGGCCTCCAGCT
>NZ_JMIR01000001.1 GCF_000714935.1 Tumebacillus flagellatus | reverse complement strand
TATACCGAACGGTACGTACGGTGGTGTGAGAGGACGGGGGTTAACCACCCCCTCCTACTCGATTGATGAAGAGAAAGCCCGTCAAGTAGCCAACGTAGCTCGCGCCACCCAATTTGCAAAGGAGACGAGGTCGTGCTGTTTGGCCATTGAAAAGTCCCACGCTCTAAGCGGCGATAGTAGAGCCAGAATCCGTTATGTTCCCAGTGGAGAATCTTGAGCTTGTCACGCTGACGATTGCAGAAGACAAAAAGGCTGGGAGAGAGTGGGTCAAGCTGAAACTCGACTTGGATCAGGGCGGCTAAGCCGTCAATCGACTTGCGGAGGTCTGTGCTGCCGCAAGCTAGGAAGACTCTTTCTACTTGAATATCACTTAGCATAGGGTCTGTAGGGTACGCACGACATCTGAAAATAGATCACGGTCAAAGCCAGGTTTGACCTCGATAACCGCTGGGCCAACGGTCACGAACAAAGAGGGATCGTTAAGCGAGGAAGGTTGTACTTGGAGAGTTACCCATTGAGAAGAGGGCGCAGTCATGTTCATGAGCTTGCGCTTCCAGTAATAGAACTGAGAGGTAGCTATTTGATTTTGTTCACACCATTGGGAACCGCTTAGACCGCTGGCTCGAAAATCCGCGATTCGGGCTTCCAAAGTCTTTTTGATCTCCGGCTGAGCCATGAAAAAACCCTCCTCGGATGTGTTCTGAGAAGGATTATCTCATGCTCTTGGCTATCCAAATAATAGGTGGGCGCAGTTTTACGCTTACTTTTGTTTAGACGAAGAGATCGAAACTGACTATAATTTTATCTTAATGAAAATGTGGAATTGCGATACTAAAACAGTTGACTAAAAAGGAACAGGTGATGACCTAACCTGGGTTGAGAGAGGCTTGTCACTTGCAGGAGTTGTTGGTGGAGGGTTCGTTAAGTTAGGTGGCAAGGCAATCAAAACAGATAAGGGACTCAAATACATCTATGAAATAGCTAGAGGGTTACACGCTGGCGTAGAGGTGGGGCGTGATGTGACTCTACCTCAAGTGGAGACATACGAACAAGCAAGAAACCTCGCGTTTGAGCTTGTCGGTTTAGGCCCCGATGCAAAGCCGGTAATAGGGACTTTAGACAAAAGTCAGGGGGATGGTAAAGTCATTGGTAGAAGGTCGGCAGATGGAAAGTGTTCTGGAGATTGGATTACGACCCCATAAAAGGAATGCATATTAATATCGAAGACTATCGTGAAGGGAATGGGGAAAAAGCCATCAAACTCTGCGTTCCATTCCAGTTCTGAAATCAGAGTTAGCTGACATGATCTTAAACAGGGATGATGTACTCTCTGTGTCATCGGATATATGGGTTTTGAGTGTGGAAGAAGATTATGTCATTGAATTCTATCACGAAGGCGAAGTAACAGTTGGTTTGCTTG
This sequence comes from Tumebacillus flagellatus, assembly GCF_000714935.1. Lineage (GTDB taxonomy): Bacteria > Bacillota > Bacilli > Tumebacillales > Tumebacillaceae > Tumebacillus > Tumebacillus flagellatus. The sequence goes on along the minus strand of NZ_JMIR01000001.1, from coordinate 326,611 downwards.
GTTGAGTTTCTCCGAAAATCAACAACCTGCAAATACAAACAAGACCTGCGTCCGGCAAATACCAGATGCAGGTCTCTTCGGGCATCGTTTGACAGTTCAATTCGAACAAGCCATGGAGCGCGTAGGCTGCCTCATAAAACAGCGAAGCAAGCAGGTGAGCAAATCCGTGAGGGGAATCTCGACCAGGAAGTGCGGTTGAAACGCAAGGACGAAATCGGAGTTTTCTCCTAGTAGTAAGCATCCACCGTGTACTCAACAGGACGCGGAACTTTGACTTGCTCGTTATAAGTACCGTGATCGGTTGAGGTGTAGGTCTGCATGCCGCTGTGCAAGAGAGCGCCGTTCGAATCGTAGAAATCGATGTACTCGGTGGTGTAGTTGTACTCATGGATGGTGACGTTGTACAGGTCGAAGATCTCGCCCGCGTAATATTTGCGGGAATTGTAGGGGGAGCTCAACTCCGGGCCGGTGTAGACGGTTGTGGTGTTGTAGAGGGTCGTCGTGGTGCCGGTGGACGTGCCGAGCGTCGCGAGGCTGATCTTGCCGAACAGCTTCGTATTCAGACTGACGTTGAGGCTCGTCTCGATTTTGTGCTCGACCGTTTTGGAGGAGCTCAGGGTTTGGGTTTGACCCTTGGCAACCGAGATGAGGAAGTTTTGATTCATCACGGGGGTGTAATCCGCCTGCACGAGGGTTTTGCCGACCACGTCATAGTTCGTTCCCGAGCATCGGGTGACGTACGTGGACTCACCCTCCCATTGGGAATAGCATACTTCATCAGAAGCAGCAGAGGCGGATTTCGGCGTGGCAGCTCCGGTGCCGGCGAGTACGAGTGCCGCGGAAAAAGTCAGGAGAGTGAACCGGTTGACAAAATTTTGCGCGTTCATGTGAAAGTACCTCTCTTTCAATTTGAAATGATGATCTTAGTAAACGTTTTGATCGGTGGAGTAGGTCACGATGATCGGTTTGTACGCCTGAACGACATCTCGGGAAACTCCTACATCTTTGACGTACGAGTAGGTCGGGTATTGGGAACCGTCGTTGGCATAGACGTACACGATGTAGTGGTCGTTTTGTTGCACCGTCAATTCGTACAAGTCATTCGTGACCGCGCTCCAGTAGGTGCGGGTGTTGTACGGGGACGAAGCGTCCGGACCGGTGTACAGCGTCGTGGTGGAGTATGTTTCCGTTACCGTGCCGGTTTCCGTTCGCGTCAGAGTCAAGTTGATCACCTTCAGAACCGGAAGAGATACGGTGGTTTTGGTCGTGACCGTGCTGGATTTGGTTTGAGACGTGCTGAGGGTCTTGGTTTGACCTTTGGCGACGGAAATCAGCGGCGTCTGGTCTGTCAGCGGCAACGCGTCATATTGCAAGATGCGGCTGCTGACCACATCGTACGTTGTGTTGCTGTAGCAAGTTTGGGTGTGGTAACCGGGATCGGTCACCGGGTCCCACACGCAAGATACGCCGTCAAGCGAAGCTCTTTGCGTGGAGACCGAAGCGTTCGGCGTACCCGGTGCCTCGTAACGATCCACAAGGACAGGCTTGGCGGAGCTTCCATTGCCCTTCTGGTCATTTGCAGACGCTGCATGCGCAGTACCGGTGGACACGGTCGCAGTCAGCAGAAGAGCGAGCGAAGCGGCGAACCATTTTTTCTCCATAGTTGAAATCCTCACTTTTTCATTTAGTTTTCTTGTCATTATTGCTATTACTTATTTAAAATAATTTCCGATGGCTCTACTATATCGTCTGCGAATTGATAATTCAATAGATTTTTTCGTTAATTATGAAATATTTCTTTAAACATTGTTTTATACAAACGTGATTTGGGCTCTTCTCAGGTCGCTGATGAAGCCGCACACATCATAAATCTGTTATAATGATCTGAAATTCTTACGTCACAAGGGGGCAATCGAATGAACGTAACGATCGACCAAAAAGGGGATTCCAAAGTCGCGATTGTAAAAAGTTCCGAGATTCTGCTCGGCGATGTCCAAAGCGCGCTCGATCTGATGGCTGTGTTGAGATATGACCATGAATGCCACAAGATCATCGTCCATCAGTCGAATGTTGCGGAAGATTTTTTTGATCTAAAGACCCGGCTCGCCGGTGATATTTTGCAGAAATTCACCAATTACGGGGTACAAATCGCGCTCGTAGGAGACTTTGAAGCGTACAACAGCAAGAGTTTGCGAGATTTTATCTATGAGTGCAACCAAGGACGTCAGGTGTTTTTTCTGAAGGATGAGGAGGCCGCTCTGCAGGCCCTGCACAGGAGTGGAGGCCAGTGATGAATTTCGAGATGGCAAGCGAGAGGTTGACAAAAAGGAACTCGCCCCGGATGCGTTCGGCTTTTTATTCAATTGAGATCGACGGGAATCTTCACAGAGTCGTGTCACCTCCTATACCGATGATAGGAGGTTTTTTCTTTTGAAAATCTGCTTGCATCCTAAGAAATTTTTTTGGTATCATACAAACAGACCGGTCGGTATGTTGGAGGTGCACATAGAAATGGATACAAAAGCGCTGATGATTGAAAACGCAACGAAACTGTTTCAACAACATGGATACAAGGCGGTGGGGCTCAACGACATCTTGAAAGCCTGCAACATCACGAAGGGCGCGCTCTATCACCATTTTCCAAACGGGAAAGAAGAACTGCTCATCGCCTGTTTGCAATCGATGAACGAAGCGATCACGACGGATATCGTGGAGATCTTCCAGCAGAACCCGTCCACGCTTACCGCCGTGCAGAGGATGATCGAGAAACTGATCGCTCAGTTTGAACGGGAAGGAACGGTGACGGGGTATACGTTCAGCAGCATCGTCAACGAGATGGGAGCTCTGAGCGAATCGGTTCGAGTTGCTTGTTCGTCCCTTTTTTCCAAGATGCAAGACATTTACCGCGGCAAGTTAGCGGCAGACGGTTTTACGGAAGAAAAAGCGAACGCAATCGCCCTGATGATGACAGCTTCGATCGAAGGCGGCATCATGCTGTGCACGACACAAAAATCAAGCGAGCCGCTTAAAGTCATCCTGCAGGTCTTGCCTGCTATACTGAAGGAGTTCTGAGTCCATGAACAACCAGAGTCAAACAAATCCGGGGATCAAACGCGGCCCGGCATTGACTGCGCTCTTAGTGGCAGGCTTTGTCGGGCTTTTTAGTGAAACGGCTCTGAATATCGCATTAGGCGATTTAAGCCGATTGTTCCATGTCGATGCAACGACGATTCAATGGTTGGCGACGGGGTACTTTCTTACCCTGGGTATTTTGGTGCCGGTGACGGGGATCTTGATGCAGAAGTTTACCACGCGACAAATGTTTTTCGCGTCTCTTTCGCTGTTCCTCATCGGGACCGTCATCGCGGCGCTGTCTCCGGTATTTGGTGTTTTGTTGGTGGCGCGCATCATTCAATCCATGGGGTTGGCGATTGCGTTGCCGCTGACCCAAAACGTGATTTTCACCGTCTTTCCGCCGCAACAGCGCGGGGGCGCAATGGGCTTGATGGGGTTGGTGATGCTGGCGGGTCCGGCTTTGGGGCCGACCTTGGCGGGGCTGATCTTGGACACGTTGTCGTGGCAGTGGATTTTTTGGCTGACGTTGCCGTTCTTGTTGTTTTCGCTTGTGTTTGGATCGATCTATCTGCCAAACGTCAACGAAGTTCGCAACGTGTCGATCGATGTTCTGTCGGTCGTGCTTTCCACGATCGGGTTTGGGGGCATCGTGTACGGGTTTAGCGTATCGGGGGAACTCGGCTGGACGAGCACTACGGTGCTCACTTCGCTTGTTCTGGGGGCTCTGGGATTGGTCGCATTTGGCATTCGGCAGACCAAGATGGAACAGCCTACGTTGAACTTACAAGCGTTTCGCTATCCGATGTTCGTAGTCGGGTTGATCATCACTTCGATCACGTTCTTCAATATGTTGTCTTTGCTGGTCATTTTGCCGATGTACATGCAGGTGTCGTTGCTGATCACCGCGTTTGCCACGGGGCTTGTGCTGTTGCCCGGCAGTTTGCTCAACTGTGTGCTGGCTCCGGTCATCGGACGTCTGTTTGACAAGTACGGCCCCAAAGCGGTGATTTTGCCGGGGACCGTTTGCATCGCGATCGCGTACGCGTGTTTTACTCAATTGGGAGTGAACACGTCCTTGTGGATGCTCGTCCCGGTGCATATCGTCATGATGTTGGGAATCGGGATGGTCATCGCGTCTGTCCAAACCAACACGTTAAACGCGCTGCCGAAACGGTACTACCCGGACGGCATCGCGTTGACGGGAACGTTCCAACAAGTCATGGGCGCCGTCGGGATCGCCGTGATGGTGTCCGTCGTATCGGCGAAACAAAACAGTTATTTGGCAACCGTCGCAAACGAACCGACGCAAGCGTTTGCAACCGGAACGACTACAGCGCTGACGGTGAGCTTCGCCTTGGCGTTGATCAATGTCGTGCTGTCCTTCTTTGTGAAAAAAACGAACTGACCGTATTCGCATCGAGAATACGACCGCGCCGAAGAACACGAAAAGACCTGAATCCGGCTCTCTCCCGGACTCAGGTCTTTCCTTTTATTAGTCAAACTGTTCCGCGTTATGCCTTCGCGCGACGCCCCGCACCTTTCAGAGCGTTCGGACTGCCCGTCGAACCCGAGCCTCCGCGCTTAAACAGCCCGCGCACCCACGGAATCACCCAGTAGTCGCCGCCGAACATCCCGGCGTTGTAGCCTGCCGCGAGGATGAACATGCCGAGGAAGATGTCCCACGGGTTCGACGAAACGGTGCCGGCCATCAGGTACAGGAAGTTCATCAGGACGCCGAAGAACATGGCAGCGGTGGTCAGGACGCCGAGGATCAAACCGAGACCCACCAGCAACTCGCCCCACGGAACCAGGAAGTTAAAAATCCCGACATGCGGCAGGGCGAAGTTTTTCAAGAAAGCGGTGAAGGTCGGGAAGATCTCCGTCTTATCCGGGCCGAGCACCGGATGGGCGATGGCGTTTTTCAAAAAACCCGAGGCGTCGAACGGTTTTTCGCCGAAGATTTTTTCCCAGCCGGCGTGCAGGAATTCGTAACCCACGTACAACCGAACGAGAGTCAGAAGCAGTGCGGCGTATCTATTGGATCGCAACCATTGCATGAACATGATGAGTTCCCCCCTACGGATTCTGTCTTGGGGAGCGCCGGTTCGTGATCGGCATCTCCTCTTGACACTTTCATTGTAATCCGCGGCTTCATGAAAGGAACTCGGAGGATTCCCTGATGTTTGACGGTGAAAATCCTGAGTTTTCTCTAAGGATGATATTCGACTGAAAGTTCTGCGTCTATCCTCCCCGCGGCAACGATCCAAACCGGAGAAATCACGACTTTCTCTGAGCATATCCCTGCTAAGTTCGCTAGCTGGAAGAATTTCAATCTTGCACGAGGTATTCAATAAGTTGTATAAATATCCGTGGTGATCACAACACTTCAACTACTCAACCGCAACTCTGGCTCCTGTTCGCAGGAACTGCATAGACGACTCAGAATTCGCACCAAGGGGGACACCACTGATGAAAACCAAATTCAAAGCACTCACCATCCTCTCCATGACCGCCGTTCTTGCGCTGACCGCCGTTGGCTGCGGCTCCGCTTCGGACAACTCCGCATCCGGCGACGCTTCCAAAACGTCCGGCAAGAAACTCGTCCTGATGACTTCTGCCGACTACCCGCCCTACGAATCGCACAAAACGGACGGCGGCACGGACGAAATCGTCGGCTTTGACATCGACATCGCCAAAGCGATTACGAAAGACCTCGGCTACGATCTCGAAGTCAAGGACGTCGACTTCAACGGTCTGCTCCCGGCGCTGCAAGCGAAGCAAGCGGACTTCGTGATGGCGGGCATGACCCCGAAGCCGGAGCGCCTGCAAAACGCCGACTTCTCCGACATCTATTATGAAGCGAAAGAAACGATCGTCTCGAAAAAAGGCTCCAACCTGAAAACTCCGGCCGACATCAAAGGCAAGAAAGTCGGCGTCCAACTCGGCTCCATCCAAGAAGGGGAAGCCAAGAAGATGGAAGGCTTGCAAATCGTCTCCCTGAACAAAATCGGCGACATCATCCAAGAGCTGAAAGCGGGCCGCATCGACGCGGCGATCATCGAAGACACCGTCGCCAAGGGCTACACCGCGGCAAACACCGACCTCGAATTCAACACGATCGAGCAAACGGAAGCGGCCGGTTCCGCCATCGCGTTCCCGAAAGGCTCGGCAATCACCGCCGACTTCAACAAAGAGCTCAAAAAGCTCAAAGACAGCGGCGAACTCGACACCCTGATCAAGAAATGGTTTGACACCAACAAATAAACGAGGTGACCGAAGGGCATGAATTTGGACTTTAGCAAGATCGTGCCCTCGATGCCCTTCATCTTGCAAGGGATCGGGGTCACGTTGGAATACATGTTGCTCTCTGCGCTGTTCGGTTTGATCTGGGGTGTCATCCTCTCCCTGTTCAAGATCTCGAACAACAAAATTCTCAACGGATTTGCCGTCTTCTACACCTCGATCTTTCGCGGCACGCCGCTGATCGTGATGCTGGCGCTGATCCACTTCGCCGTCCCGCAATTGACCGGCTACCGCATAGAACCGATCCAGTCCGGCGTCATCACGTTCGCGCTGAACGCGGCGGCGTACATCTCGGAGACGATTCGCGGCGGCATCATGTCGGTCGACAAAGGACAGCGCGAAGCCGCGCTCTCGCTTGGCGTTCCGTACCGCAAGATGATGTGGGACATCATCCTCCCGCAAGCGATCAAAAACATCCTCCCCGCGATGGTCAACGAAGGCATCGCGCTGCTCAAAGACACCGCGCTCGTCTCCACCATCGGCGCGCTCGACCTGTTGCGCCGCGGCAACTTGGTGGCGGCGGAGAAGTACATCTATTTCGAACCTCTGCTGTTCGTCGCGGTGATCTACTACGCGATGGTCATGATCTTGACCGGCGGGGCGAAACTGCTCGAAAGGAGATTGCGCCGCAGTGATTAACGTCCAGAACCTCTCCAAGTCGTTTGGCAAACTCGACGTCCTGCACAACATCTCCGTCGAGGTCAAGAAGGGCGAAGTCGTCGCGATCATCGGCCCGTCCGGGTCGGGGAAATCGACGCTGCTTCGCTGCCTGAACCTGCTCGAAGTCCCGACGCAGGGGCACGTCTTCATCAAGGGCGAAGAGATCACCGCGCCGAAAGCCGACACGATGAAAATTCGCCAAGAGATCGGCATGGTGTTCCAGCACTTCCACCTGTTCCCGAACATGACGGTGCTGGAGAACGTCGCCTACGCCCCGATCAACGTCAAAAAAATCCCCAAAGACCAAGCCCGTCAAAAAGCCCTTGACCTGCTCGCGCGCGTCGGGCTCGCCGACAAAGCGGACGTCTACCCGTCCCGGCTCTCCGGCGGTCAAAAGCAGCGCGTCGCTATTGCGCGCAGCCTCGCGATGGAGCCGGAGATCATGCTGTTTGACGAACCGACGTCGGCGCTCGACCCGGAAATGGTCAAAGAAGTGCTCGAAGTCATGAAGTCGCTGGCGCACACGGGTATCACGATGGCGATCGTCACGCACGAGATGGGATTTGCCCGCGAAGTGGCAGACCGCATCCTCTTCCTCGACGGCGGCCGCCTCGTGGAAGATGCGACGCCCGAGGAATTTTTTACCCAACCGAAAAGCGAGCGCGCCAAGACCTTTTTGGAAAAAATGCTCTAAAAAAACCAGCCGATTCCGCCAAGGGGTCGGCTGTTTTATTGTAAAAATACTCCCTAGTCAGTGATATTTATAATGTGTTATTGTTTGTCATGCAAAACTAAAAACGTCTTACTATTTGACTAATTTCGTCAAAAACCCATATGGACATCCAAAATTTTGCATGTTATATTTATCAGGTAAATAATTGAAATGCGGCCGCTTTCAATAAAAATCATCAATGAGGTGAACATTTTGAAGAAGTTCGTTTCATTCCTAGTAACGCTTGCTCTCGGGCTCAGCCTCACTACAGCTGCGTTTGCCAACGACAATGTAAAGAGCAAAGAAGTAGGAAAATATACGGAGTCTGACGTGAAGTTGAATCAAGACATCCAAAAAGACAAGGCGAAGAAGAACCTGGAAAAAGTTCAACAAAACAAATCCTTCCAAGTTCTCCAGCATGACGAAAACGGGAATTACACGTTTACCAATGCACCTTACTTGGACAAAAACTCGTATCTTGCCCAACTCGCAGGTATTACTGGACAAGGCTACACAAGAAGTGCTTATTATACGAAGGAAGCGACCTACTTTGATAATGGCACTGTTTCTTATGTGGCAGGAGTCTCAAAGTTGAAAGCACACCACAAAGACTCTGTTTGGTTCGGGAAAGGTGACTCTACGACGGATGACACTGTAACTTGGGACGGCAGTTCCGATTCGTTTTATTACGGTTCCAACCCTTACTATGCAGACAAAATTCAACAAACCGAAACCTTCTCTTGCAATTGTACAACCTTGGGAAGCGCAAGTTTTTCATGGCCGGGCAGCGGGAGTGCAACATTCACAAAGTCCAGTCAATCTGCCACGATCACTTGGGATCCGTTGACCACACCTAACACGTATTATAGTTTCTCTGCAAACTATGGCGGGCTGCGTGTTGACTGTTATTCGATCTCGAACGAACAACATGTCACCACTGCGAACTATCGTGTTGGCAATACTTCTTACTTGGCTCAAGCGTCCAGCCTTCAGAACTTTTAGAAACTAGAAGAACAGAAGGGAAAGTGAAACTCACTTTCCCTTCTGTTCTGTATAATCGAGAGGGTAATGAAATGAAAGTAAAATATGCTGTTATGTTGTCTGCTGTTCTTAGTATCTTGATGACAATTGAAAATGTATCCTTTGCGGGGCAGAATCGTGAAACAGATACGCGTATGAATTACAGTCAAGTTGACTCGCATTATTTGAATCCAAGTGAGATTCAAAAGTTGCTGCAGAAAAGCTATTATCATGGTTCTAAAATGGATATTTTCAGCAGTTCCAGTATCTTTCGGAATACTCCAGAACTGTATAGCGCCAGTTGGGCTTTGGATATTCTTGATAAGCTTGGGATCAAAGATCAAGCAGTCAAAAGATTTCAAGAAGATACATACCGAAAACTGGAATTCGACTCAAGGTTATCTGAAATTGAAAATGTGGGTTTGTTTTCTCACGTAAATAAAGAACTCCATCGGGAGACTCACAATGAAGATAACTATAAAAAAATAAACAGTCACTACGATGCGGATGAGGGCCTCTTTTTCGAAACCAGCAAAGATGAAGATATGAGAAACAAAATCTTTGCTACGTCGGTTGCGTTAGATGCCATGATTGATATGAATCAGACCAAGGAATTGGAGGAAATAAAAAAAGGTTTGCTTAAATTGTATGTCAATGATGAGTTTTTTACTTTTTCAAACAAGGAAGATAATATCGTAAACAATGGCGGTATCATAATTTCTATGTTGCAAAAACTTGGGTTTTCAGATGCCTCCTTGAAAAGAGAGTTTCCAAATGTAGATAGGCATGCTTGGTTCTCCTACTGGATATCTGAACTCTATAAAGGACTTGGAACTGATTGGGGCTCTGTCGACGTACTGAAGACAACTATCGAAATCAGTTCATTTTTTGACATGAAGGTTCCTGCAAATACTAATTATCTGAATCAATTGTTTCTAGGTTGGGATGGGATTGAAGGATTTGGTGTCGGTCCAGATGCCTATGCAATCCAACCGCCTTATGTTGATAAGGTTCTTGCAATTTGCCAGTACTTTCATTATGCGTTTCCATACAAGAAACAACTGATAAACTATTTGTACGACCAAATCGAATCAGAATTCACCAAAACAGACCAATATATTAAGTTTTCGGTTGAGGATAATTTTTATGGGATTGCGTTGGCGAATGCATATAAATTTGACTATGATCGCAAAAAGATGATCCAAACTCTTCAAGAAAATTACCGAGTATTAGTGGAAGAGAATAGCTCCATTACGGATTCTCAAAAATTGAGAGAAGTCTATTATCTCATTTTATCCTATCACGAAGAAAAAATGGTTTTGCCTGAAAGTAAGATTGTCGAGAAGGCTGTGGTTGAATATCTTTCCAACATGGATCAGGCAGGGACAGTAAAATCTGTAGAGGACCTTGTGCTGGGGGTTAAAATTATTCAGCTTCTAGGATTGTTGGTTCCCAGCGATATAAATAAACTGACCCATAAGGTTTTGGAGAAGGTTCAAGCAGACATGACCGTATTGGATAGCAAACAGGCACACTCCATATTAGAGCTGATTTCGATCTCCAACGAACAGGTGAAATTTAATGACATCAAAAATCGAACTCTTTCATTGCTCAATGGTTATTTCACAGATACGGAATTAGAAAAAGCAAGGATATCCCTAACATTCCGAAGAGCGTCCGCGCTGTCCAAGCAACGACCGCTTACCGAAGAGGAGCAGAGCAAGATAAGAGGTCTTATCGCTGGGGAGTCTACGAAAAAAACATTTAGTAATTCAGCTCCAACAAATGCGACAACGTTAAGAACACTCTACGAAGGAAGTTTATTGACAACCTTTTATACGGGAAGATGAGGAAACAGATATGAAAGTCTCAAAAGGATGTTTTCGGTTCCTGTTAGTAGCCATAACTTGCTTTCTTTCGGGTTGTAATTATTCAGACCTGAAAGGGGTGACCGCTGAAGGCCAACTTGTAAGAGACTATGTAGGTCTTTCAACGTCAAACTTTCAATCATTGACCGGGAATGGTGTTACCGTTGCAGTCATAGATTCAGGAATACAACCATCTGAGAATATAAGCCGTGCAAAAATAAAAGCGTTTCGAGATTTTGTGAACAACAAGAGCGAACCCTACGATGATAATGGACATGGCACATTCATTGCGAACATCATTGCGGGAAACAATCAAATGCACGGCTTATCTCCAGATGTAAATCTTATCTCTTTAAAAGTGCTGGATGAAGATCTACAAGCTGATAGTAGTAGTTTAAAAGAAGCACTTCAGTGGATTTATGAAAATCGCAAAGTGTATTCGATCAACATTGTGAATATATCCATAGGGATTCCTGATCATCAGAGTGATGATAAGACAGAGCTGGCAAGGTGGATCCATTTGTTGCGAACGGCTGGAATTCTAATTGTATGTTCTGCTGGAAATAATGGGCCAGATGAGAATACAATTATGGTTCCAGCTACGTTCGATGATGTCCTGACTGTTGGCAGTGTCTTAAGCAATGGAACTTTAACTCCTGATGATGACAGAATTACGAGTTTTTCCAGCAGAGGGTCAGGTGCAATCTCCAAACCAGACCTGGTGACACTAGGAGTTAATATTCGATCATTTGACAACAAGGAGAAGTTCGTGACAAAGTCAGGTACATCTTTTTCGGCAGCTATCGTAACCGGTGTTGTTGCCGACCTTATGGAGAAGTTTAAGGATAAAAATGCAGACTATGTTGAAGAGTACCTCAAGAATGCTACGTATCCGTTGAAGGTTCCTCGTAAGGAACAAGGGCAGGGAGAACTCAAGCTTAGATGAGGAGTTGTTGACATGAAACGTTTCCGATTTGTAATTTTTTCTGTTTTCTTGACAATCTGTTTAAGCGGGTGTTCGGCGGCAAAGGTCACCCAGCTAAACACGGGAATGCCTTCGCAAGCCCAACTCAACGCATATCTGGAACAAAATAATATTCGACCGTTAGATATTGCAACGCTGCAGAATAGTTACCTCGTGATTTACCAAACAGATTATGAGGTAGGCACGTATGGAATTTATTTGGATAGTAACGGGAAAATTAATAGCTGGCATACTTCTTCGCAATTTACTCCAGGTCATGCTGCACCCGTTCACGTGTCTTATTCTGCTGGAGATAAAGCCTATGCAATTGTCATTATTAATGATGAAAAAGTAAGGAATGCAGCCAAGAAAATCGTTGTCCAGTTTTCGAATGGTCAAACGGAAACTGCGGCAAAGGCAGATAAGATAGGATATATCATCCAAGCAGTAACTCCTGACAAAGATACAAAGTTTAAGAGTGTTTCGGTAGTGGACGCAAATGGCGCGAATCTGTATGAAATGACGGATCAGTAATCGAAATTACTCTTCATACTCTAAGTTTCATCATGTACTCCTACACGTTGCCGATCCTTGCAACGGTCTACACCTTTTTGGAAAAAATGCTCTAAAAAAACCAGCCGATTCCGCCAAGGGGTCGGCTGTTTCGTTATGCGAAAAATCGGGGGCGTGGTACTATGGGAGTGAGGGGGTTTTTTCATGATTCGCAAAACGATTTTGCTGACGGCCGCTCTCTTGCTGACCGTCGATTTGACCGGCACCACTCCGATTTCGGGGATGGAGCAACCGATGGTGGTGCACGTGCACAAACAAGAGACCCAAGCCGTCTTGAACAACCCCTTCATGGGTCTTGCGCCCGGCGCCGATCACGACGGCCCTTACGTGCAACCGCACCGCTTGGTGTACGGTGTGGTTACGTGGAAGGAACTGGAGCCTGTGAAGGGTCAGTTCAATTTCGCAGGCGTGGAGAAACGCTTGCACTTTGACGAGTGGAACGCACGCGGTGCCAAAGTGATCTTGCGCGTCGTCCTCGATTACAGTTCCGACACCAAGCACATCGACATTCCGGAGTGGCTCTACCAAGAAATGCACGGTGACGGCGCGTACTACGACGCCGATCTCGGCAAGGGGTTCTCTCCCAATTACAGCAACCCGATTTTGATCCAAGAACACGCACAACTGATGAAAAAACTCGGCGAGCGCTACGACCACGACCCCCGCATCGCGTTTCTCGCGCTGGGGAGCCTCGGGCATTGGGGCGAGTGGCACACGTTGCAAACCGACACGCAATACATCCCGTTTCCGAAAACAGAAATATCCGATCTCTACGTCCATCAATACCTCGACGCGTTTCCCGATAAAAAACTCTTGATGCGCCGCCCGTATCCGATCGTCGGCGAGTACGGCATCGGGCTGTACAACGACATGTTCGGAAATGCGCGCAGCACGTACGATTTCAAGGACTGGTATGAGAACGGCTACCGTTCTTCCTTGGCGGAAGCGGACATCCCCGCGGTGCCGGAGTTCTGGAAAGAAGGCCCCAGCGGAGGCGAGTTCGGCGATGCCGACACGGTGAAGGGGCTGGTGAAGTCTGACAAGATCGAGAGTGTTTTGCAGCAGGCGCGCGACACGCACGTCTCGTGGATGGGCGCGTCCATACTGGCGGACGAGAAATTCCCGCCGGCGGAGCAAGCCAACCTCGACCGCTTCTTGAACACGATGGGGTATCGCTTCACGATCCCCAACGCCTCCTTCTCGGAGCAAGTACGCCAGGGCGGGTTGCTTTCCGTCGCGCTGACGATCGCGAACCGCGGCGTTGCGCCTTTTTATTACAAATGGCCGTTGGAGCTCTCGTTGGTGGACACCGCAGGACATGTGGCAGCCGCGACGATCACCGGGCAAGACATCACGCGCTGGCTGCCGGGGGAGAACGACGTGCAGGAATTTCTGCCGGTGCCGGAAACTCTCGAACCCGGCACGTACACGCTCTGCGTCGCGATTCTCGACCCGGATACGAAAAAACCGGGCATCGACTTCGCGATGGACGGACGCCGGGCGGACGGCCGCTATGAACTGGGGCAAGTGGTCGTGACGAAACGACCGCCGCTGCGCTTGCTGTTTTAGGAAATACAGATAGGAGATGGGGAGAAACATGAGAATCGGCTACATCTGCGCAGCACTGTCCTACATCATCTGGGGCCTGCTGCCCATCTACTGGAAAACGTTCACCGAAGTCGGCGCGTGGGAGATTCTGTCCCACCGCATCATCTGGTCTGTCGTCTTCGTCCTCCTCCTCGTCACCGTCATGAAGAAATGGAAGCAGCTCCGAGAGAGCTTTCCCACTTGGAAGAGCCGTCTCTCGATCACGATCAGCGCTCTGTTGATCTCCGTCAACTGGGTGATCTACATCTGGGCGGTCAACAACAACCACATGGTGGAAGCGAGTCTCGGCTACTACATCAACCCGCTGGTCAACGTGTTCCTCGGTGTGTTCTTCCTCAGCGAACGGCTTTCGAAGTGGCAATGGGGATCGATCGGCTTGGCGTTGATCGGCGTCTTGATCATGGCGGTCACGTACGGGAAATTCCCGTGGGTGGCGCTCACGTTGGCGCTGTCGTTTGGCTTGTACGGCCTCTCCAAGAAAAAACTGCAACTGGACACCGTCGCCGGTCTGACGATGGAAACCCTGATCGTGCTTCCGTTCGCTTTGATCTATCTGCTCGGGTTTGAGCACGGCGGGACGGCGTTTGGCATCTTGCCGGGCTGGAAGATCGCGATTCTCTTGCTGGCAGGCGTGGCGACGGCGATGCCGCTGCTGCTGTTTGCGGAAGGGGCGAAGCGGCTGCCGCTGTCGGTGATGGGGTTTTTCCAATACATCTCGCCGACGTTGACGTTGATTCTGGGCTTGGCGCTGTACCACGAAGCGTTCACGACCGCCGACTTGATTTCGTTTGCGTTCATCTGGAGCGCGCTCGTGCTCTACACGGTGCAAATCACCCGCAAAAACAAACTTTCCAAACCCGCTTCCGTTTCCGCGGTCGGGAAATAGCCTGGTTTCTGTGACCGCATTGCTCGCGGTTTCGTACAGGTGGAACAAGCCGCGCTCGAAGTAAAAACAGAACCGTCCCGTGTAAAAAAAGACCGCTGCGCCCGTTGGAGGGCAGCGGTCTTTTTTCATGCTGTTTATTGCAGCTGTTTTTACAGCTTGTAGTGCTTGATCATGGCTTCGAGAGCTTCGGCCATCTGCGAGAGGGCGTTGGCGGACGAGGTGATCTCTTCCATCGAGGCGAGTTGTTCTTCGCTGGTGGCGGAGACCGTCTGCGTACCGGCCGCCGCTTGTTCTGTCACGTATTTGATCGTATCGACCGTTTCGCAAACGTGGTCGGCTCCCGTCGACATCTGTTGGACGGCGGAGGAGACGTCTTGAATCTGCATCGCCACTTCGTCGATCGCCGCTTGAATCTGGCGGAAGGAGCCGCCTGCCGCCGACACGGCTTGGATGCCCTCCGCCACGTGCGCGGAACTCGATTGCACGGCATCGACGGTGTTGAGGATTTCCGATTGCACGGTGGAGATCGTTTCACCGATTTGGCTTGCCAACGTCGAGGACTGTTCCGCCAACTTGCGAACTTCATCGGCGACGACGGCAAATCCGCGCCCCTGTTCACCGGCGCGCGCCGCTTCGATGGCGGCGTTGAGCGCGAGGAGGTTGGTCTGTGCCGCGATGCCGGCGATCGCTTTGACGATGCCGCCGATGTTGCGCGCATGTTCCGCAAAGCCGTTCATGCGGTGCGTGAGGCGGTTGACATCTTCGCCGAGGACTTCCATATGATCGACGGCGTTGCGGATGACGGCGGTGCCTTCTTGCGCCGTGTCGGACGCATGCATGGCGGTCTGCGAAACGGTCTGAGCGCTGGCGGAGATTTGCTGAATGCCGGACGCAAGCTCTTTGATCGTCTGGTCGGTGTCGGTGATGGTGTGCACTTGCTTGTCTGTGCCTTCTGCCAACTGCTGCATCGTCATCGCCGTCTGCTCGGAGGCGTGCGACGTCTGTTGAGCGCTGGCGGTCAGCTCTTCCGAGGAAGCGGCGATCTGTTCGGCGCTTTGTCCGACTTCGGTGACGAGATGTTTGAGCGTGGCGACCATCGTGTTGAAGTCTTCCGCCAAGCGTCCGCGCTCATCTCGGTTTTTGACAACGACAGGCTCCATCGAGAGATCGCCGTTGGCGACAGCGGTCGCTTGGCGGGCGATGCGGACGAGGGGAAGCGTGATCCCGCGTGCAAACAGCAGCACGAGAACGGTGCCCAGAACAAGTGAAACGCCCAAGGTGATGAGGAGGAGGTGGAGAATTTCTTGTGCGCCGCTGTTGAAGTCTTGGAGGTAGGAGCCTGCGCAAACGACCCAACCCCATTCGGGATCAAGTTCGGAGTAGGTAATTTTTTCCGCGTTTTGATCAGGGTTGTTGGGGAGCGGCCATGTGTAGGCGGTGAAGCCGCCGCCGGACTTGGCCGTGGCGATCATTTCTTGCTGGACATACCGGCCGTCTGCGGTTTGGGTATTCCAGAGGTTTTTGCCTTCGTTGTTCGGATGCGCGACGGCGTTTCCGGACTGGTCGTAGATGAAGAGGTAGCCGTACTCGCCGATGTCAAATTTTTGGTTGATCGGGCGTTTGCCGTTGGCATCCTTGGGGCCGAGGATGCTCTGTTTGACCATTTCTTGCGCTTCGGGCAAGGCGAGATGACCGTTTTTCACTTCTTGGTTCAGATCATGGATAAGTTCGATTGTGAAATGAACGTCATTTTTCAGTTGCTTTTCTCCGGCGGCATCAAGTTGGTTTTTGGCAAAATCGTATCCCAGCACCCCGATGATCAAGCTGGGGACGGCGAGCAACAGCAGACAGACCGCAATGAGTTTGGCTTTCAACGAAGACGATTTCCCTTGGCGTTTCCGTTCCATTCGTGGGAACCCCTTTCTCTAAACTACGCAAAAAATTCAGACAGCGGCAAGTGAAACAGAATGTAAGAGATCACCTCGATCAACTTCAATAATTATAAAGGACTCTGTGAAAAATATACTACTTTTTATGATATTTGTCGACATTCGGAAATTATAGGAGCGAACGAATTGGGTGTACATACGATTCAGTTGCGGATTCCCAATGGGTAGAGGAGAATAGGATTTACAGATGCCACATTCATAAATTGTGTATGCAAAATGACAGTGTGGGATCGAGTCCCTTCAGAAGTGAGTTCATCCTATGAGCAGGCAGGAATTTTGGGATGCGTTTTGCCGTGAGCATCGGGTGATCGAGCATGGGGTTCCGTTGTTTGAAACCGATGATTACCTGCGCGTGCAAACCGCTGCACACGGCCATGACCAACGGCTTTTGTTGAAGAGAAGTCAACAGATGGAATCTCTTTTGATCGGGGAAGCTGAGAAAGTGAGGCGAGATTTCAAAGAAAGAACGGGGAAGTATGACGGCTTGATCTACATGATGTTTTGGCGGCGAGACGACAGAGTTCTCCCGTTGTATATCGGAAAAGCTGAAAAGTTCGGGAGATCCGGCAATCTCTCCGCCAATATCCAAACTTCCAAAAGTTTTTTTTGCAGGTGGGGCGATCGTGACGCGTACCATATCGGCAACTTGAGCGCCGCAACGTGTCCCGGTCATGCGAGAGACCCTGAAGCCAATTACGTGAAATGGGCACGGACTTTATTCGTGTCAACGCCCTCTGCGGCACCGCTTTTGAAAGAACAAACATACTTTTGGACCACCGCTTGGTCCCCCGAATCGATAGGGATCTGGAAAGAGTTTGGGGCTACGAACCTCACGTTTCTCGAATATCTCCTCATAGGCGTCGGCAGCTCGATTTTTCCCGATTTGATTCTCAACACGGAAGGAACCAACCGACGACCGCAGATGAGTTCATAAAAAAGGAGACCGCCGCACGGCACGGCAGTCTCCTTTTTTCCTCCCATCCCTTACGCAGGCAAATCCCTCCCCGCCTTCCTCCCGCGCACCGTTCGCGCATACCGCACAATCGCCCCGAGCGTGGTCACGATCACGATGCCGTGCAGCACCCAGACCATCTGCGTGAGTCCCACAACGTCCACCAGCCAAGGGGCGACGAGAAATCCGAGGCCGAAGCCGAACTGACCGAGGAACGTGGAAACGCCGATCACCCGCCCGCGAATCGAGTTCTCCACGCTTTGCACGATCATCCCGTTGGCGGTCACAGAACCGGCATCAAAGATCCCGGTCAGAAACGCAAACGCCAACACGGGCGGTAGCGAGTGGGAACTGAGTGTCGAGATAAACCCGGCTGACATCAACACCGTACAACCAAGGTAAAACGGCACCAACCGCTCCTGCAGTTTCGGAATCCGCGGCATGATCGTCGTCATCAACACATTGCCGACACCCCAAATGCCCCAGATCGAGCCGTACACAAACGCTTGGTGATCCGGGTCGAGAAACGCCGCCAACAGCGGAAATCCCAAGTTATGCGACGCCGAACCGAACGTGTCGATCAAGCTGACCAGCATCACAATCAGCAAGATCGAATTCCCCCGCAAATACCCCCACGCTTCCACGAAGTTTCTCCCAAACGACTCCCGCTTGACCTCCGCTTCTGCACGAACTCCGCCCGTGGAACTTTGCGAACTTTGCGCGCTCTGCTCCCACTTCATCCCCGTCAACACAACCGCCGAAATCACAAACGACAGGGCATCCAACACCAAGACCCATCGATACCCGAGAAGCACCGCAAACGTCCCGCCGCAGAGAAACCCGAGCACCATCGAAATCGAGCGGTACCGCGCAATCCGCGAATTGACCGCCACCAAACGCTGTTCGCCGAACATGCGCGGGATCTCGCTTTGAAACCCGACTTGAAACGACGAGTTCAACAGCCCGTTCACAAACCGCACCGCCAAAATCACGAGGGGCGTCGGCCACACCAAAATCAACAGCAGCGTCACCGCCCGCAGCACATCGCTCCAGATCATCAGCGACCGCCGGTTGTACCGATCCGCCAAAACCCCTGACAGCAGCGCCGAGGCCGTTCCGCCCGCCACGCCCATCAACAGCAAACCGGACAACCAATACGGCGAGTTCGTCAGCTGCAAAATCAACGAACTGAGCACGATCGTATCCATCATGCTCCCGAAGTCGGAAAACGCTTTCACATACAAATACAAGGTCTTTTTCATACTTCATCTCCTTCGCGGGATAAAGATTTTGAGAATTTCATAAAAATTATTCAAAATATACATTTTTTCATATATAATAAAAACCCAGCTCTGATAAATAACAGATAGAGGAGGCCAAAACGCATGAAAAACTGGAAGAAGTATCTGCTTCCGCTTTTCGCCATCGCGCTCATGTTCGTCAGCATGTTCCCGTCGGCAGCATCTGCGGCACCGGCATTCCAGATGCCGTTCCCCTGTGGACAAGTCTGGGAAGGTCAAACCCGCACCGACCACTCTCCGGCAAACGCAGTCGACCTCAACCGCGCCGACGATCTCGGCGATACGGTTGTTGCATCGGCAGCCGGCACGGTTTCGGTCGTAAAAGACTTGGGCAGCACCAGCTACGGCAAGTACATCGTCATCGATCACGGCAACGGCTGGACCACGTACTACGCGCACTTGAACACGCAAACCGTCTCGGTCGGCCAATCGGTCAAACAGGGTCAAAAAATCGGTACTGTCGGCTCCACCGGCGGTTCGACCGGCCCGCACCTGCATTTTGAAGAGCGTTCCAACGGCGTTACGCAGAAAATCGTCTGGAACGGCGCTGAAATTCTCTACTGGGGCACCAAAAACTACACTTCGAAAAACTCCTGCACCTCCAGCGGCGTTGCCGGCACCGTCAACACCGCGGGCGCCGACCTGAACGTTCGTTCCGGTCCGAGCACGACCTACAGCATTGTCGGCTCTGTAGCTGACAACCAAAAAGTCACCATCTACTGCCAAGAAAAAGGCCAGTCCGTCACCGGTACGTACGGCACCACCACGCTGTGGGATAAAATTTCCTCCACCAGCAACCAGTACATTTCGGACGCCTACGTCTATACAGGATCAGACGGACAAGTCGCTCCGACCTGTCCCTAACGATCCCGCTTGAAGAAAAAGACCTCGGCCCTGCGGCGAAGGTCTTTTTTCAAGAGTTCTACTGTAAAAATTTCTAAATCCTCCCAATTCCCCAGTTTGTCCCATCATACACCCGAATCTTCCGAAAAACAATTCCTTGACAACCGCCTCGTCTCGGTGGCAAACTATTGCAAAACACATTCCATCGCAATGACGGAGTGAGTACGTCTAGGAATCCGTAGCAGAGAGTGGACGCCAGCGGCTGAGAGCTTCCACCGGATGAACAGACCGAACCCGCCTCCGGAGCGGCCTGTGAAAAGCAGGACGGGTGCCGACCGTTACATCGGTTTTGTGTAAGAGTGGGGGAGTCTGCCGGTGCACAGGCAGACGACTCAATGAAGGTGGTACCGCGAGAGAGACATACAGACCCTCTCGTCCTTCAAGTTCGACGGAACTTGGAGGGCGAGGGGGTTTTTTTCGTTCCCATACCCAAAAAAGAGAGACGGAGGAGTGGAGATCATGACAGAGCGGCATCTGAAAGACTGCAACATCCTCCTCATAGGAGCAGGTTCGATCGCCAAAGCGATGATCCGCGGGTTGACGGCGGGTCGGGCGGTGGAACGGGAGAGAATTACGGTGACCAACCGCAGCCGCCGCGAGCAATTGCTTGCGCTGCGTGAAATGTACGGCGTGCGAACGGTCGACGACATCTGGGCGCAGACCGATGCGATTCAAGCGGCAGACATCGTCGTGCTGGCGGTCAAACCGCACGATTTACTGGCGGTGGCGGGGCGGTTGCGTCCTTTTTTGAAAAAAGGCGCTGTGCTGCTCTCGCTGGCGGCGGGCATCGGAACCGACGCGATCGAAAAACAAGTCGGCGCGCGTGTCGCCGTCGTCCGGGCGATGCCGAACACCGCCTGCGCCGTGCTGGAATCGGCGACGGCGGTCTGCTTCGGCCGCACGTGCAACGCAGAAGCGATGGACTTGGCGTGCGATGTGTTGGCGCAACTCGGCGAAGTCAGCATCGTGGATGAACACGAGATGGACGCCGTGACCGGCGTGTCCGGCAGCGGACCGGCGTATTTTTACTACATGGTGGAAGCCTTGCAGCAGGCGGCAGAAGCGCAAGGGCTGTCGGCGGAAACGGCGAGGCGCTTGATTTTGCAAACGCTGTTCGGCGCGGGCAAGATGATGCAGGAAACGGGGCTTGAGGCAAGCGAACTGCGCCGCCAAGTCACGTCGCCCAATGGCACGACGATGGCGGGCTTGCAGGTGTTGGAGCAAGCGGGGTTCTCGCAGGTCATGCACAGCGTCGTCGACGCCGCCACCCGCCGCAGCCGCGAGATGGGTTTGGAACTGCAATCTGCAGAATGAGTTGACATCTGGCGCCGCTCACTTTACCATCAAACTTGTAACAATGTTACATGAGGAAGTGAGTGGATCGAGATGAGCGAGTCCAATCCTTGGATTTCCAAGAAGGAACTGCTGACCCTCACCGGGATCTCATACGGGCAATTGTACAGATGGAAACGACAGAACTTAATCCCGGAGTCGTGGTTTCAGAAGCAATCGGCGAGCACGGGCCAAGAGACTTTTTTTGAACGGGAGCGCATTTTAGAGCGCATCCGGCTGATCTTGGAGTTGAAAGATCAGTACTCGCTGGAGGAGTTGGCGGGCATCCTCTCGCCGGACGTCACGGCAAGGACGTACCGGTCCCGCGAAGCCAAGCATCTGTGGGAATCGGGCCGGCTGTTGGTGCGGCGCTACCGGCGCATCGTGGAGAAGCGGGAGTTTTCCTACTTTGAATTGTTGCTGCTCGATGCGGTCGCGCGGATTCCCCAAGTCGAGGAGGAGTTCCTCGACGAACTGCTGCACAGCATCGCCGTTTGGCGGGAACGGGCGAAGGGCACGAGTTATCGCTTGCTGATCCTGCGCAAATTCGGGCGCAAGTTCGCTTGTTTGGTGGAGCAAGGCACGGGGTTTTGGCCGGACGCGCTCACCGAAGTGCTGGTCGAGTTGAACCTCGAAGAACTCTCCCAAGACCTCAGCCTGCGCCTCAACAACCTCGGCACGTCGTAGAAAAAAAGCCCTCACCCCCGGGTGTACCGGATGCGGCGAGGGCTTTTTTCGTGTTTGTTTACGTAATAACGACGATCAATATGCCGAACAACAACACCGTGCCCGCGACCAAAAGCATGGAGTAGACGGTGGTTGCAAACGCTTTGCCCGTGGAAAACGAGTGCGCTTGCGCCAGACATTTAAAAAACACCACGAGGCTCCAGATCCCAACGATGACGTCCAAGATTGAAACAATCAAAGACAGGATCACGGGAATCAGGGTACCTGGTCCGTACAACGGTTCCGGGTCTTTGGCGAAAACCTGGTTGCCGTATAAGCCGAGTTCCACAAAGATCAGCGGCAACGACCAGACCATTGGAATCGACGACCACGCCCAAGCGCGGCGGACGTCTTCTTGCGATCCGGTTCCGCCGTTCCAACGGCCAACCATCGTCAAAAGCCAGCCTGCCAAATAGAGCAATACATACCCGCCGATCGCGCCGCCAACCAAGATCGGAAGCCATGTCCAAGCCCCGAACGATTCGCCGACGCCGCGAGTTGAGGCTTTGTTGTACGCATCGCTGATTCCGGTGAGCATTGCCAGCAAAGCCACCATGCCGGGTTGCGGTTTTCCGGCTAACAATTCGGCCATCGTGGCGCGCGGTTGCGTCCACATGGTGAACCAAGGAGATCGGTTCATAAGAGCACCTGCCTTAAGAAGATTGAAGAGTTCGAAGTAAGTATAACATGGAAATTAATACAAATCATTCACAAAATTTGAAGGAGGTGGAAATGCGCGCTAAATGGTTCGGAATTCGTCGGTTGAAGTAAAGTCGCGTGACCGCAGGCTCGCTGAATGGGCGGCAAAAAAGCTCCGACACAAAATGGTGTGCCGGAGCTTTTTTTTGTAAAAGCACAGAGACGCGGTGCCGATGCTTTTTTTAGTAGACGTGCAGTGCGCCTTCCACTTGCGGGCGGCGCTGGTTGTGCGCTTGCGAGCGCTCGAAGGCGCGGGCGGCGCGATAGAGAACTTGCTCGCCGAGGCGCGGCGCGATCAGCTGCAGACCGACCGGCAGGCCGGCATCGTCGAAGCCGACCGGAACGGTCGCCGCGGGATGGCCGGTTTGGTTGATCATCGGAGTCAGCGCCCAGCCGAGGAACGGGTCGATCGCAACGCCTGCAATCGAAGTCGGGCCGTTGATCGCCAGCGGGCCGCTCGCCGGAAGATCGTGCGGGAACGCCGTGCAAGCGGTGGTCGGAGTGACCAGCAGGTCGTACTTCTCGTGAACGGCGTTCAGGCGGTTGTAGATCATCTCGCGCGCATAGGACGCAAGGGTCAATTCCACGCCGCCGAGGTTGTTGCCGAGTTCAATCATGCGCACGACGACCGGGTCGAGTTGGTCGAGCACTTCCTTCGGAGCGCCCGCGAAAATCGCCGCGATCATCGCGTACCACAGTTTCGCCCACTCTTCGTCGATGTTCTTCAGCGGATCGACCAGTTCGAGATCGACTTCTTCAACGACGGCACCGAGGTCGCGGTACACTTGCAACGCCGCTTCCACCGACGCGCGGACTTGCGGGTCGATCGGCTTGTAGCCGAGGTTCGGCGAATAAGCGATGCGCAGACCTTGCACGCCGTTTTCCAGCGTCAAGCGCACGTCTTCGTGCGGGTGGGTTTCAAACGAGATCGGGTCTTTCGCAGAGTAGCCGAGCATCGCTTGGTACATGTGCGCCGAGTCTTCCACGGAACGGGTCAGCGTGCCAAAGCGCAGGAACGGCGAAGTGCCGGCAAACGGGTTCAAGATGTCGGACGGCAATCGGCCCGACGTCGGGATGAAGCCGTAAATGCCGCAGAACGCCGCCGGGATGCGCACCGAACCGCCGCCGTCTCCGCCCTCGGCAAGCGGAACCAGACCGGCCGCCACCGCAGACGCCGCGCCGCCGGACGACCCGCCGGACGTGCGGGAGAGGTTCCACGGGTTCTTGGTGGTCGGGAACAGCAAGTTGTCGCTCGTGCCCTTATGTCCGAATTCCGGGGTGTTGGTTTTGCCGACGATGATCGTGCCCGCCGCTTTCAAGCGCTTGACGATGATCGCGTCGTCAGCCTTAACGTTGTCGGCAAACAGTTTCGAGCCCATCGTCGTGCGAATGCCCGCCGTCGGGGTGAGGTCTTTGATCGCAATCGGCACGCCGTGCAAAGCGCCGATCGGCCGACCGCGCATCACCGCTTCTTCCGCGGCGCGGGCTCCTTCCAATGCCTGCTCCGGCACGAGGGTGACAAACGCGTTGAGCTGCGGGTTGAGCTCTTCAATCCGCGCCAACGTCGCGGTCATGATCTCGACCGGAGACACTTGGCGGGTCCGGATCAAGTGCGCCATTTCAGTTGCACTCATCCAAGCAAATTCATTGTGTTTAGACATGAATGATCACACTCCTCATCTTGTTTTAATTTATTATAATCATAATTTCCAGAAGTTTCTAGGTCGTTTGGGCAGAAAAAAACCCCCTGAGCACAGGAGGGTTTTTCGCAGGTGTGAATTTCTACAGATTTGGCGTTTCTTGCCGGACGCCGACGACTTTGTTTTTGCCGGTGCGCTTGGCGGTGTAGAGGCGCGTGTCGGCCATCTTGAACAGCTCTTCCTTGCGCATGCCGGGTTCGCGGTCGGTGAAGCCGATGGAGACGGTGACAGAGCGGCCGTCCAATTCTTCATGCACCACTTCCGAGATGCGGCGGCGAATTTCATCGAGCGTGCGATGCCCTTGCTCAGCGGTGCTGTCCGTCAAGATCAGCGCAAATTCCTCGCCGCCGTAGCGGGCGACAAAGTCGTTGGGCGTCACCACTTCGCGAATCATCAACGCGATGCGCTTGAGCACCAGATCGCCGACCCAATGCCCGTAGGTGTCGTTGATGCTCTTAAAATTGTCGATGTCGAGCAGCGCCACTTGCATCGTCAGTTGATCCGCTTCGAGTTTCAACAGGCTGTCCAAGTATTCGTGGAACGTTTTGTGGTTGTAGAGTCCGGTCAGAGCGTCGGTCTTGGTCATCGTATCGTACATGATGTTATCGACGAGCAAGTCGCGCTCGGACTCCATCGCTTTTTTCAACTGGTTGAGAATCTGTTCGCCGCGCAAAATCACGCAAAGCCCCAGCAGATAGGCACCGAACAACGCCGCAACCATCGCGATCAGCTCATACGCCGACATGCTGGCGTGAACAGCCGGGTTCACTTGCAACAAAAACAGGGCCAAGATGCCAAGCAGGGCGGAGAAGAGGGTCAGACGACGTTCGAAGTAGATCAGCGACATCAGCGTGGAGAGCGCCAACAGCGCGTACATACCGTGCAAGTTCGGGTTGAACCAGACGATCGTCGCCGCCAGCACGGTGGCTGTCAGGAGAAACCAAACTTCCATCCGCTCTTGGCGCTTGCGAAATCCAAATTCGAGCGCCGCCACTTCGACTGCCATCAAGCCCAATGGGATCAGCAACTGGTGCAGGAGATAGTAGTCCAGCCACCACGCAAATTGCACAATGGTTACCACCAGTCCCGCAAGCCCCGCCAAAAAATACAACAACACGACCATCCAGTAGCCGTTTAGAAGTTTGCGGTTCCAAGCGGGTTGGTTCATCGGATCACCCTCGTAAAACATGTAATACTCCTACTATATCATAAAGGCAGGTTGACAGAGCCGGGGAAATCAATTCAACTTTTTTTTCCTGTTTAGGTGTATTGCCAAGCCTCTTAGAACACAGGTATGATGAAGGGTGAGGGGGAGTCTCGAAATGGGTTTTTTTAAAAAAGTAACTCAACACACCTTGTTGCAAGAACTGGAAAGCTTGTTGCCGGAAGTCCGTATTGCGGTGGAGCCCGGCTCCGATCTGGAAAAACAACTGCAGATGATTTCGATGACGCCTCTGGACTTGGCGGCCATTCGGTTCTTGCAGCCTTATGTGACAGAGAATCTCGGTGCAATCGTCGAACAGTTTTATAAAAATCTAGAGCAAGAAGCGTCGCTGATGCAGATCATCAACGACCACAGCACGGTGCAACGCCTGCAAGGTACGCTGCGCCGTCATATCAGTGAAATGTTCGCCGGCGTGATCGACCGTAAGTTTATTGAACAGCGCAAGATCATCGCGCACGTTCACGTCCGCGTCGGCCTCCAGCCGAAATGGTACATGTGTGCCTTCCAAGACTTGCTTTTGTCTATGGCGGGCGTGCTTTTTGAACATACGACCACCAAGGAAGACTACAGCCGCTTGTTGCTGGCGGTCACCAAGATGCTCAACTTGGAGCAGATGCTGGTGCTGGAAGCCTACGAAGCGGAACTGGAGCGCCAACGCCTCGAAGAAGAAGTGAAGAAATCGGAACTGCGCCGCAAAGTCCGCGAGACTTCGGAAGAACTGGCGGCGATCACCGAACAGACCTCTTCGGCGCTTCAAGAAGTCACCGCGCAAACCGGCGAGATCGTCCGCTCCGCTCAACAGGGAGCCGCGACGGCGGCCCGGACGGAGCAAGGCTCGCAAGCGGGCAAGACGCAATTGAGTGTCCAACGCCAGGCGATGCGTACGATGGAAGCGCGCATGCGCAAAGTCGAGAGCGAGATGCACACGCTGCGGAGCGCTTCTGATAGAATCCAAGAGATCGTGGAAATCGTCTCCGGCATTGCCGACCAGACGAACCTGCTGGCGCTCAACGCCGCCATTGAAGCGGCGCGCGCCGGGGAACAGGGCCGGGGATTTGCCATCGTCGCCGACGAAGTTCGTAAACTTTCCGAGCAGACCAAGGAATCGGTATCCGGCGTCAACGACTTGATCGCCGCAACCAAGCAGGGCATCTTGCACATCGCCGACTCCCTTGGCTCCGTCAAGGAACTTGTGGAAGAAAGCGTGCGGGAGATCGACGTGCTGTCGGATTCGTTTGACGAGATCTTCTCGTCGATGGAGGAGTTAAAAGCCCAAACCAACGCGATTGACTCCGACTTGCTGAGTTTTGCCAACGTGATCGAAGAGATCAACATGGCGGTCGCCGCCGTCGCGTCTTCGGCCGACCAACTCTCGGAGATTGCGGTTTCTATTTAATTTTTGAGATGGGATGGACGAACGGACTGCGGCGGCGTGGTCCGTTTTTGATCATTTGAAAGGAAGAGATCGATGAAGCGGGTGTGCATCACGCCTTGCGGGGCGAAAAAGATCTGGGACAAAGATCCGGAGGCGGGAGCGACGCGGGCGCAAGACGTGTACATCGGGGCGTTTGCCAAAGCGAGTCAGAGGTATGCCGAGGCTTTTTTTGACCGCTGGATCGTTTTGTCGGCGAAGCACGGAGTGTTGTTTCCCGACGATCGGTTGACGGAGAATTACGACGTGTCGTTCACCTCCGATCCAAGCTCCGTGATAACGGTTGCGCGCTTGCGGGAACAATGGCTGGCGCGCGGGCTGGGGGATGCGGAGGAAGTCGTGGTGCTCGGTGGAAAAAAGTACGCCGTTGCCGTGGAGAAGCTGTTTGCCGGATGGGAGATTTCGCCGCGGATTTCCTTGCCTTTGCAAGGCGCCAAGGGCATCGGTTATATGCTGCAACGGTTGAATCAAGCGGTCAGGCAACAATGCGAACTCCAACAGTTAGGGAATCGTTAGGAAAGTTTAGGAATAAATATTAAAATTTTCATGACAACTCATGGCCTTCCTGTCATAATGAGCTACGTATGTGCGAGACGATGTGCGGCGTAAATTTGTGCTTGCTTACCTATTGGGGGAATTGCGTTGTCCAAGGATTTGCTATTGAATTTGTTGCTGATCCTCACGCCGATTTTTGCGTATCATGTGCTGTTGATGGATCGAATCGCCTCCAAAAGCCCCCGTCTGGACCCCTGGTTGTTCGGGCTTGTGTACGGCGTGGCGAGCGATCTGTGCATGCTGTTTCCAATTGCGTTCGGCGAAGATTTTTTGTGGGATTTGCGATGGGTGCCGTATTTGATTGCGGTGCTGTACGGGGGATGGCGCAGCGGTGTATCGGCCACGGTGTTGCTGCTCGGGTATCGCCTGTACGTGGGCGGGGGCATTGCGTTCTATGCGGTCGTGGCGTGCGCGGTGGTGGTGTTCGCTTGCGCGATGTGGTTTCGCAAGCGTTACGTCACGTACAGCATGTCGCAGAAAGTGATCGGCAGCATCGGCTTGTCGATTGTGACGTTCCTGATCATGATGGCGTCGATTTGGTACGTGTTTGACGCACGGGACAGCGTGGAGTATCTGATCCGCCGCGGATATTTGTTCTACTGGATGTATGCGGGTCTGTACGTGTTTGCGATGACGTTCTCGGTGTTGTTGATCGAGAGCCTTATGGAGAACTTCCGGATGCGCGAAGAAATTCGCAAATCGGAGAAACTGAACATCATTTCCGATCTGGCGGCGAGCATCGCGCATGAAGTGCGCAACCCGTTGACCGTCGTGCGCGGATTCATTCAACTGTCGCAATCCTCGATGGATGAAGTGAACAAAGGGTATATGCGAACGGCGATCGCCGAACTGGATCGTGCTGAATTTATTATTTCGGACTATTTAAATTTTGCAAAGCCGGAATTCGAGCACCTGGAGCATGTCGACGTCGGCCATGAAATCCAGCAGATCGTTTCCTTTATGACTTCGTTTGCCACGATGCAGGCGGTGGAGTTGCGGTTTGATGCGCAAGAGTCGCTGTTCGTGTTTGCGGACAAAGTCAAACTTAAGCAAGTGATCATCAACCTCGTCAAAAACTCCGTCGAAGCGATTCGCCACGGAGGGTATGTCGAGGTGCGCGCGTTGCGTGACAGAGACCGTGTCCGCATCCACGTGATCGACGACGGCGAAGGGATGACCCCGGCGCAGACGGAGCGCCTCGGCAAACCGTTTTACTCCACCAAGGAAAAAGGAACCGGTCTCGGTCTCATGGTCACGTTCCGCATCGTCGAAGCGATGCAAGGCACGCTGACCTTTCACTCCGAGAAAGGCAGAGGAACGAAAGCGACGATCTCCATCCCCTATTCACAGCAAAGGAAATAAGGGGAGTCATCTCTAAAAATTGGGGGAATCCCCCGATCTTCAGATCCCCGTTTCGAGGTGTACAATGAAATCAGATCCACACATCTGGTTCATGAGAGAACGGGGGAGAAACTTATGTTTCGCAAAATCTTGGTTGCTCTAGACGGTTCTGAAGCCTCTCGCAAAGCGACGGAGTGGGCGCTGAACGCCTACGCGGAATCGCCGAAAGCGGAATTCACGCTGATGTACGCGCATCCGGTTCCTGTGCGCATGGTTGCTTATGAACCGTACGGCGCCGGGTTTGGTTATGTGACGTCCCCGCAAGACGCCGAAGTACCGCTGGAGAATCCGGCTTCCGCAAGCTACGCGCTGTTCCCCGACAAGGAACGCGTCTCTCAAATCGCCGTCATCGGGCATGCCGCCGAGGTGATCTTGGAAGAAGCGGGCAAGGGCGGCTACGACCTGATCGTGCTCGGCTCGGAAGGACACGGCGTCGTCGAATCCGTTCTGTTGGGCAGTGTCTCTTCAAAAGTGTTGCATCATGCCAAGTGCTCGGTTTTGATCGTTCGATAAAAAACCGCCGATGTCCGTGAAGGGCATCGGTGGTTTTCTTTTTTCAAGAGCGCGCGCAATTGTGCAACTGTTCTGTAACTTCTACTTGGTATGTTGAGGGCAGAAAGGGGGACTCCTGCGTGTTTTTAGACATCTTGGCTATTTTGGTCTCATTGGGGCTTTTGATGTTCGTGGCGTACCGCGGATATCCGGTCATCATCTTCGCCCCGATTTTTGCGCTGTTGGCGGCAGGGCTTTCCGGCCTCGCGCTGATGCCGAGCTACAGCGAATCATTTATGACGCAAGCTGCGAACTATGTAAAATCTTACTTCCCGATCTTCTTGCTGGGTGCCATCTTCGGTAAAGTCATGGAAATGAACGGAGCGGCGTCCTCGATTGCGCACAACGTCGTCAAGGCGATCGGCTCCAAGCGGGCGATCCTCGCGGTCGTGCTCGCGTGCGGCATCCTCACCTACGGCGGCGTCTCGCTGTTCGTCGTGGCGTTTGCCGTGTATCCGTTTGCAGCCGCGCTGTTCCGGGAAGCGGACATCCCGAAACGCTTGTTGCCGGGCACGATCGCCTTGGGGGCGTTCACGTTTACGATGGACGCGTTGCCGGGCACTCCGCAGATTCAAAACATCATCCCGACCGCCGTGTTCGGCACCGATGCGTACGCCGCCCCGGTCGTGGGCATCGTCGGCGGTTTGATGGTCTTCACCTTCGGCATGCTCTGGCTGGAACGCCGTCGCCGCCAAGCGAAGGCGTTGGGCGAAGGATACGGCACCGGACACCGCAACGAACCGGAACTGGTGCAGGCGCAACTCGAAGCGGCTGCAACAGGTGAAGGCAAGGGCGCGGCTGCGGAGCAACCGAAATACCTGAACATCTGGGTGGCGGTGCTGCCGCTGATCGTCGTGCTCGTCCTGAACTACGTGTTCTCCCGCACCGGCTGGGGTGTCGACAAATGGTACGATGCCGGCATGCTCAAGCAGACGTTTAAGATCGACAACGTCAAGAACATCGTCTCTTCGTGGGCGCTGATCGGCGCGTTGACGACCGGTATCGTGGTCGCGTTGCTCATCAACGCGCGCGAAGTCAAAGGCAAGTTGGCGGGCGGCTTGACGGCTGCTGCGGCAGGCGCGTTGCTGGCGATCTTCAACACCGCATCGGAAGTCGGCTTTGGCAACGTCATCAAAACACTGCCCGGCTTCAGCGGCATCCGCGACTCGATTCTCGGCGCGAGCTCGCACCCGCTGATCTCGGAAGCCCTCGCCGTCAACGTGTTGGCGGGCATCACCGGCTCCGCGTCCGGCGGTCTCTCCATCGCGCTCGATGTCATGGGCAAGCAATACCTCGCCCTCGCCAACGCGACCGGCCTCTCACCGGAACTGTTGCACCGCATCGCCTCGATGGCGTCCGGCGGTATGGACACTCTGCCGCATAACGGCGCGGTCATCACGTTGCTGGCGATCACCGGCTTGACGCACCGCCAGTCGTACAAGGACATTTTTGCCGTCACCGTGGTGAAAACGCTTACCGTTTTCCTGCTGGCGGGCGTGCTGTCGATTTTCTAAGTGCATCTTCAGACAAGCAAGACCGGTTCCCATGCGCGGGAATCGGTCTTTTTTTCTTGTAGAGCACTAGGACGAATTCTTGGGCGCATATAGAGCGGGGAGAGAGGTTGCGGAGAGGAGGAACGGTCTGTGGAATCGGTGGGCAAGAGCGTCCCGCGCAAGGAGTCGTTTGACAAAGTGGAAGGGCGGGCGAAGTATACGCGCGACCTAAGGCTTGCGGGCATGTTGCACGGCAAGTTGGTGACGAGCCCGCACGCGCACGCCAAGATTCGCTCGATTGACGCGGCTGCGGCGGCCGCTGTACCGGGCGTGCGGGGGATCGTGACGGGAGCGGATTGCCAGGAATTGACGGGGGAGCTGCTGGCGGATCGTCCGGTGCTCGCGTATCGCAAGGTGCGCTATTACGGAGAGCCGGTCGCGGTGGTGATCGCCGACGACGAGCAGACGGCGTGGCGGGCGGCGGGGTTGGTGCACGTTGAGTATGAAGTGTTGCCCGTGGTGAGTTCACCAAGCCGGGCGCTGCTGCCGGGAGCGCCGCTTCTGCATGAAGAGGTGGAGAAATACAAACGGTACGGCGATGTGTATCCGGTGCCGGGGATGAACATCGGGAACCACTTGAAGATCCGCAAAGGGGATTTTCAGAGCGGCTGGGAAGCGGGCGTTGTGAAAGTGGAGTGCTATACGGCGTTTCGCCCGAGCGATCACATCGCGATGGAACCGCGTGCGGCAAGGGCGGAGATTCTGCCGGACGGAGAGGTGCACATTCGGGCGTCGACACAGGCGCCGTATGTGATCAAGCGATTTATGGAACGGTATTTCGGATTGGACCCTGGGCAGGTGGTGGTGCACGTTCCGTTTGTCGGCGGCGGGTTTGGCGCCAAGGGGGCGGTGCAGTTGGAGTTTATCGCCTATTGCGCGTCGCGGGCGGTCGGCGGGCGGTTGGTGGAAGTGTCGAACTCGCGGGAGGAAGACATGATCTCTTCGCCGTGTCACATCGGGTTGGAGGCGCAAATCAAGATGGCGGCGACGCCGGACGGGCGGTTGACCGCCGCGCAGATCACGCTCCTCTGGGACGGCGGCGCGTATGCGGACATGGCGGCGGTGATGGCGAAGGCGGGGATTGACGACTGCACCGGACCGTACCGCATTCCGAACGTGTGGGCCGATTCGCTGGCGGTGTACACCAATCATACGTACGCCACGTCGTTTCGGGGATTTGCCCACCCGGAGGTGACGTTTGCCATCGAGCGGACGATGGATCTCTTGGCGAAGAAACTCGGGATGGACCCGATTGCGTTGCGGTTGCTCAACGCGATCGGACCGGGGGAAACGACGCCGACGCAGGTACTGCTGGATGAGAGCAACATCGGGAATGTTCCCGCTTGTATCCTGCGGTTGCGCGAGTTGATGGATTGGGAGTCCGGGCAAAGGGTCGTGTTGCCAAACGGCAGAATTCGGACGAAGGGGATCGCCGCACTGTGGAAAACTTCTTCGACGCCGACCGATGCCGGGGCGGGGGCGGTGTTGATTTTTAACAAGAGCGGCAGCGTCAACTTGATGACCGGCGTGGTGGAAATCGGGCAGGGCACCAAGACCGCGCTGGCGCAGATTGCGGCGGAACGCTTGACGATCGACCCGAGCCTCGTGCATGTGTCGTTTGAAGTCAATACCAAAACCAACCCCGAGCACTGGAAGACGGTCGCGTCCTCGTCGACGATGATGGCGGGGCGCGCCATTCTGGAAGCGGCGGACGATGCGATCCGGCAGTTGAAGTACAACGCCGCACTCGTTTTGCAAGTCTCTCCCGACGAGTTGGAGCTTGCGGAGGGCAGGGTGTTCGTGCGCGGAAATCCACAGCGAGGGTTTCTCTTCAGGGAAATCGCGATGGGCTATGAGTCTGAAAACGGCCTCACCGTCGGCAAGCAAGTGATCGGTCGGGGCAGCTACATCGTGAAACTGACCCGACTGGACCCGGAGACGGGAGACGGGAGACCGGGTCCGCAATGGTCGGTGGCGGCGCAGGGCGTGGAAGTGGAGTTTGATCCGGTGGAGTGCCGCTATCAAGTGCTGCGGGCGTACACGGTGATCGACGGCGGCGTGATCGTGAACCATCGGGGCGCGGTGACCCAGATGATGGGAGGCATGTCGATGGGGCTCAGTTGGGCGACGCGAGAGTCGTTTCTGTACGACAACCAAGAGCGGGTGTTGAATCCGCAACTGCGGTTTTACAAGATCACGCACTTTGGCGAGAATCCGGACATGGTGGTGGATTTCGTGCAGACGCCGTATCACGAAGGGCCGTACGGGGCGCGCGGGATCGGGGAGTACGGCACGATCGGCATGGCGGGGGCGCTCGCCAACGCGCTTTCGGTGGCGGCGGGCGTGGAATTGTTCCAACTGCCGCTGCTGCCGGAGACGATCTGGCGGGCGAGAGGGGGCGGCTCGGTTCATGATCCCGTTTGACTTTGACTATTACCGCCCGGACAGCGTCGGGCAGGCGGTGGAGTTGTATGCACGGCTGCGAGCGGAGGGGCGCAATCCGATCTATTTCTCCGGCGGGACGGAGATCATCACGTTCGGACGTTTGGGGCAACTCGTCACCGATGCGGTGCTCGACATCAAGAGCATCCCGGAATTGGGCGCGTTGGGGCGGTCGGGCGATCATCTGGTGTTCGGGGCGGGACTAACGCTTAACGCCGTGGCGGAGAGCGGGCTGTTTCCCCTGCTCGGCGATGTGGCGAGGCACACCGCCGACCACACCACGCGCAACAAAATCACGCTGGGCGGCAACCTCTGCGCTTCGATTCCCTACCGCGAGACCGTCTTGCCGTTTCTGCTCACCGACAGTTACGCCGTCGTGGCGGGGCGGCAGGGCAACGCTTGGGTGTCGATGCACGAACTGCGACTGGCGCCGGGTGAATTGCTGGTGCAAATTTGGACGGAGCAAAGCGCCGCACGCTGGCCCTCCGTCACGATCAAAAAAACGAAACAGGACGAAGTGGACTACCCGCTCGTCCGCTTGGCGCTCGTCCACGACGGGCGGGGCGTACGTGCGGCGTTCAGCGGCGTGTGCGAAGCGCCGTTTCGCTCGTGGGACATGGAGGACGCGCTGAACACGCCGGGAGTTCCGCTTGAGACACGGATCGCCGAAGCCCTTCGCCGACTGCCGGGGCAAGTCATCGATGACCAACTCGGCTCGGCGGACTACCGGTACTACCTGTTGCACCACTCGTTGCGCGAAGGAATGAGCGCGCTGGAAGGAGGAGGCCGATGAAGGAGTTCACAGGGCGGCGGTACGGGGTGCGGCTGCACGTCAACCATGAGACGCACACGTTGCACGTCCGGGCGGCAGACACGCTGCTCCATGTGTTGCGGGACCAGTTGGGGCTGACAGGCACAAAAGCCGGATGCGAGAACGGGGATTGCGGGTCGTGCACCGTCTTGGTGAACGGAACTCCGCTCAACGCCTGCCTGACGCTGGCGGTCGAAGCGCATGAGCAGCCGGTCACGACGGTGGAGGGGTTGCGCGGCTCTGAGATCCAAAAATCGTTCGTGGAGCACTGGGCGTTTCAATGCGGGTTTTGCACGCCGGGGTTCATCTGCAACGCACAGGGACTGATCGACTATGTTCGCGCCGAGCACCGACACGCCGACGACGAGTTGATCAAAGAGTGGCTGCAATCGAACCTCTGCCGCTGCACGAGCTATCACGAAATTCACGCGGCGGTGAAGTCGGTGCTCGACGACGGGGAGGAGTGTTGAGATGGCCGATTGGCTCGGCTTGTTGCAGGGGATCGAGGAGAAGAAGCGACCCGGAATGCTCGCGACGATCGTGGCGGTGGAGGGCTCCGCGTATCGCAAAGCGGGAGCGGCGATGGCGTTCTGGAACGACGGGTCGTCGCTTGGCGTGTTGAGCGCCGGCTGTCTGGAGCAAGACCTCGCCGAGCGCGTGCACGCTGTCTGGGAACATGGGACGGCGCAGACGGCGGTGTTTGATTTGCGGGCGGAAGACGACCTGTCGTGGGGCCAAGGGCCGGGATGCAACGGCAAAGTGACGGTGTTGATGGAACCGCTGGATGAGTCGCGCAGGAGAGAGCTGGCGAACGTGCGCATGAGGTTGGAACAGGGGGTTGCGGTCACTCTCTGCAAGGAGTACGACGGAGGGCAGCATGTGCAGGTGTATGAGCCCCGCCCTCGATTGCTCCTGTTCGGCGCGGCACCCGACGCCCGCCCGTTGGCGATTGCGGCGGCACAGGTCCATTTTTCCGTGACGGTCGCCGATTGGCGCGAGGGCTTCTGTAAAAAAGAACACTTCCCGCAAGCCGAGCGGCTGATCGTGGGCCGGGCGGAAGAACTCGTGGGGAGGGCGGACGTGAAGTCGCAAGATTATGCGGTGTTGATGACGCACCATTTTCAACAGGACCGGCTGTTGTTGAGGGAGTTGTTGCGGCAGGAGGTGCGGTATCTCGGGGTACTGGGGCCGCGCGCCCGCACGTCGAGGCTGTTGGAAGGAGAGGACGTTCCGGAGCATCTGCACAACCCGGTCGGGCTTGCGATCGGCGCGCAAGGGCCGGAGGAGATCGCGGCGAGCATCGTGGCGGAGTTGATCAAAGTGCGCCGTGCCGGGCGCGGGAGGGGAGAAGCGTGATTGTCTGCGTGTACTTGGCAGCGGGGCTCAGCACACGGTTGCAAGGGCGCAAACTCTTGCTCCCCTTCGAGGGGAAGCCGCTTG
Organism: Tumebacillus flagellatus; assembly: GCF_000714935.1. GTDB lineage: Bacteria > Bacillota > Bacilli > Tumebacillales > Tumebacillaceae > Tumebacillus > Tumebacillus flagellatus. Next base: position 290,969 of record NZ_JMIR01000001.1, on the reverse strand, counting down.
GCAGTTGGGCGTTGCAAGCGGCGATGAAGTCGCGGGTGGAGGAGATCGTGGTCGTGACGCGGGAGGAAGGGATTCCCGACTGGATGAGTGAGTTTGAAACGCACGCGACTCATATGTCTCACGCACCGCACGCACCGAACGCATCGAACGCACCGCACGCGTCCACTCCCAGTCCCCGGCTCACCTGCTTACCCAGCCCGAACTCCCACCTCGGCCAATCGCATTCCGTCATCGCCGGCGTGCGGGCCGCGCAAGCGCGGGGAGCTTCCGCCGTCCTCCTCCTGCTCGCCGACCAGCCCTTGGTCACCGTGGAGATGATCAACCGCCTGCTGGACGCCTATCAATCCGCCGACCCGACGCCCCCGTTTGCGGCTGCCTCCTGCGAAGGCATCGCCCGCCCGCCTTGCATCATTTCTCAGACCCTCTTCCCCGAACTGCTCGCCCTCTCGGGCGATCAAGGCGCGCGCAAACTTCTGCGCGCCGGCGAGGGGTTGCGGCTGCCCTTCGACGACCCGCTGCCGTTCTTCGACGTCGACACGGCGGAGGACTACCACTCTCTCCTCCACCAAACAAAACGAGTCTGACCCCGCCAACGCGAGTCAGACTCGTTTTTGAAACCGTTCTGTGTCAAACCGGAATCTCTTCCTTGGTGATCTGGCGCTTTAACAGCATCGTCATCGCCACCGACCACGCCAGCGGGGTGTTGCCGTTCGGGGTCTTGCCGCCGATGTACAACTCCGGCACGCGGCCGTCTTCCGGCAGAACCCGCTGTGTCTTGGTCCAGTACGCGCGCGCCATCTCGTCTTCGCCGAGCACGGCATAACACATGCCAAGCCACGGGAAGCCGAAACACCACTCCGCTTCTTGCTCGTCGCGGTAGTACAGGTCATGCTTATACCGAATCACGCCAAACGTGCGCTCCAACTGCCCGGTGATGTTCGAGAGGATGCGCTTCGCCATGTTGCGATCGACCAGTTGGTAGGGGTAGATCAGGGAGAGCAGCGCGAGGTCGGATTCCTTGGTGACGCTCTCTCGCGGCAAGAGCTGGCGCAGCGTGCGCTCGCCGTTCTCGATCAGCCAATCCGGCACGTACGCCAGCATCTTCACGGCGCGAAGCCCGGCGACGCAGGCGCCGACGGAGGACGCGTGCACTTCCATGTTCTCTTCCCACATCCCGTTGTCGTACGCTTCCCAATACTCGAGCGTCTGCAGATAGTTGACCAGCTTCTGCAAGATCGCCCGATCCACCGCGTCGCGGAACATCCGCTTGCCGACGCGCACGCCTTCGCCGACGCCCCACAGGAACAGTCCGATCGAGTCGTTCTGCGCATGGCCCCACGGCTCCATGCGCTCCGTCAGGTCTTTGTTGTAGCGGGCGTGGATATGTTCGTACAAGTACGCAGGCTTTTGCTGTGTATGGATGTCCAGCTTCCACTCGTAGCGGCGGAACAAGTCGAACAACGCATAAAACGCGTCGGTGTAGCGGGTGCAGTTCGTTTGCAGATAAGGCAGCACGCAGTAGACCACGTCGCGAATCCACACATAGCTGTACTCTTCAGAGGTGGATGCGGTGTACGCGCCGTTGTCCAGTCTCATCGTCTCCAACACGGAATGCAGAGTTTTCATGGTCACTCTCACCTCTCGAATCAGGCTCTTGTCTTTTAATTTACCACGAAATTCGGAAAAGTAAAATCGAATTAAATTGCAAACGCTTACACGACGGTAAAAAAAGAACCATCTCCGCACCCGAGGCGGCGATGGTTGTCTTTTTACAGATGCAGGTAGAGATGGCGGTACTGCTTCGCCGACTCCGTCCAGGAGAAATCGCGGCGGCGGCCGTTTTCGACGAGGTGCGCAAAGCGATCCCGGTCGTGCCAGAGCGAGACGGCGCGCTGTACGGTAAACAGCATGTCGTGCGCGTTGTAGTTTGTGAAGGAGAAACCGTTGCCCTCACCCGTCTCTTCGTTGTAGGACTGCACGGTGTCCGCCAACCCGCCGGTTTCGCGCACGATCGGCACCGACCCGTAGCGCAACGACAGCAGTTGGGAGAGACCGCAGGGTTCGAACTTCGACGGCATGAGGAACAGGTCGGACGCGGCGTAGAGGCGGCGGGCGAACCCTTCGTCAAATTTGATCTGCGCCGAGACGCGGTACGGCGTGTACCACGCCGCTTCGCGGAACGCTTGCTCATAGTGCGCGTCGCCCGTGCCGAGGATGATCAATTGCGCGTCGATCCCCAGCAACTCCGGCAGCACGCCCAAAATCAAATCGAAGCCCTTCTGCTCGACGAAGCGCGAAATCACGGCGATCATCGGCGCGTCTTCGCGAATCGGCAGGCCGAGTTCCTCTTGCAAGCGAACTTTGTTTTGCTCCTTGGCGCGCAGCACGTCTTGAATCGTCCCGCTCATCGAGTAGTTCACCGGCAGACTCTCATCCGTCTCCGGGTTGTAGCTGTTGTAGTCGATGCCGTTGACGATCCCGACGAGGTCGTGACTTCGCTTGCGCAGCAGCCCGTCGAGCGTCGCGCCGTAATACTCGGTTTGAATCTCTTGGGCGTACGTTTGCGACACCGTCGTGATCTTGTCCGCGTAGTTCAGTCCGCCCTTCATGTAGTTCAGCGAATCGTAATAGCCGAGCCCGTCCTCGCCCAAGTGGTCGTCGCCAAGCCCGATCACATCGCCGAGCACAGAGCGGGGGAACACGCCTTGGTAGAGCAGGTTGTGAATGGTGTAGACCGTCTTGATCCCGTGGTAGAACGGGTCGTGCTGGAAGTCGACTTTCAAGAGAAACGGCACGAGTCCCGCCTGCCAGTCATGGCAGTGCAGCACGTCGGGGCGGAACCCGTCGAGGTGCGGAAGCGCCATCAACACGGCGCGGGCAAAAAACGCAAACCGCTCCGCTTCATCCAAGTGCCCGTAGATCGCGCCGTCGCGCTTGAAGTAGTATTCGTTGTCGAGGAAGTAGTACGTAATCCCGTTGTCGCGCAGGACTTCGATGCCGCAGTACTGGTTGCGCCATCCCACCGAAACGGTGAGGACGTAGTGCAAGACCATGCGGTTGCGGTAGTGTTCCGGGATCTTCGAATACTTCGGCAAGATCACCCGCACGTCGAGGTCTTGGCGGGCGAGTTCATGCGGCAGGGCGCCGATCACGTCGGCCAGCCCGCCTGTTTTGATAAAAGGGGCTCCTTCCGAAGCCACATGCAACACGTTCATGTCGTCACCTCCTGCATCAGATGATGCTGCGCTTGTTGATCACGATCGGTTCGGCGGCGTTGCCGACCAGCGATTGTCCGCGCTTGATGCAGACTTCCTTGTCGAGAATCATGTTCTCCACGACCGCGTCTTCGCCGATCTCGCACTCTTGCATGATGATCGAGTTGCGGATCTTCGCGCCCTTGGCGACTTTGACGCCGCGAAACAGAATCGAGTTCTCCACGTTGCCCTGCACGATGCAACCGTTGGCGATCAGCGAGTTGTGCACGTCGGCCGTTTCAATGTACTTCGCCGGCGGTTCGTCCTTGATCTTGGTGTAGACGAGCCCCGGTTGGAAGAACAGCTCTTTCCAAACGTCCGGGTTCAACAGGCGCATGCTCTGCTCGTAGTACGACGCCGTGCAGTTGATGATTGAGAGGTGGCCTTTGTGCTGGAACGCGTGCACGGAGAACTTGTCGATGTGTTGCGCGATCAAGTCTTCCGTCAAGTCGTACTGCTCTTGCTCGACACAGTGTTCGATCATCTCGACGAGCAGGGATTTGTTGATGATGAACGTCTCCATGTAGACGTTGCCGGTCTGCGTGTCCCCCGACATCCCGCGCACGCGTCGGTGCGAGTCGATGTCGAGTTGGTAGCAGTTTGAGAGATCGATCGTGTCCGGGTCGATGCTGTTGTAGAGCAACGTGATGTCCGCTTCGGAGTCCATGTGGAACTGCAGCGCTTCTTTGTAGTTGAGGTTGCAGACCATGTGGCTGCGGCAGACGATCACATACTCTTCCTTGGAACGGTTGAAATAGTCGATATGGCCGTGGAAGTTTTGCAGGTCGCCGCGATACTGTTGGGTCGGGAAGTCGATGGCGGGAGGCAGTATGAACAGACCGCCGATCTTGCGGTCCAACTGCCATTCCTTGCCGGAGCCGAGATGGTCCATCAGCGAGCGGGATTTGTTCAGCGTGAACACGGCGACTTTGGAAATCCCGGTGTTCGCCATGTTGGAGAGCGTAAAGTCGATCAAGCGGTAACGCCCGCCAAACGGCACCGACGCAATCGAGCGGTTGCGGGTCAGGTCGTTGAGCATGGAGTGCGGCTTGCCGAGGTTGATGACACCGATCACGTTTTTCATGAAAAAGGTTCCTCCCCTGTCCCGAAATCTAGTTCTTGATCCGCGCATTGGCGGGGATGAACGAGTCTTCCCCGATCAGCGTGATCGGTGCGTTCTCGCCTTCGACGCCGATGACGCAGTTGTCGCCGATCACTGTGCCTTCCGCCACGATCGATTTGTAGATTTTCACGTTCTGCCCGATGCGGACGTTGGGCATGATGATCGAATCTTGGACCACCGCTTGCTCGCCGACGTGCACGCCGTAAAACAGCACGGAGTGCTCGACGTGGCCAAACACCATGCAGCCTTCGTTGACGAGCGACTGTTTGACGGTCGCGTGCGGCGCGATGTATTGCGGCGGCTGGTTCGGGTTGACGGAGTAGATGCGCCACTCGTTGTCATGCAGGTTGAGCGTCGGGAAGGCTTCGAGCAAGTCCATGTTCGCTTCCCACAGCGATTCGATCGTGCCGACGTCCTTCCAATAGCCTTGGAAGCGGTGCGCGTAGAGGTCGCGCTCTTCTTGGAGCATGCGCGGGATGATGTCTTTGCCGAAGTCGTTGGAGGAGTACGGGTTCTCTTCGTCGCGCAGCAAGTAACTTTTCAGCACGTCCCAGTTAAAAATATAAATACCCATCGACGCGAGGTTGGTTTTGGGGTTTTTCGGTTTTTCTTCGAATTGGGTGATCCGGTCGCGCTCGTCCACGTTCATGACGCCGAAGCGGCTGGCTTCTTCCCACGGCACTTCGATCAGGGCGATCGTCGCTTCGGCCCCGCGCTTTTTGTGCTCTTGGAGCATCTTGTCGTAGTCCATTTTGTAGATGTGGTCGCCGGAGATGACGAGCACGTATTGCGGGTTGTAGCGCTCGATGTAGTAGATGTTTTGGGTGATCGCGTTGGCGGTGCCCTTGTACCAGTTGCCGCCCTTTTGCTGGACGTAGGGCGGGAGGACGGTCACGCCGCCGTTGGCGCGGTCGAGGTCCCACGAAGTGCCGATGCCGAGGTAGGAGTTCAAGATCAGCGGCTGGTATTGCGTGAGCACGCCGACCGTGTCGATGCCGGAATTGGAGCAGTTGCTGAGGGTGAAATCGATAATGCGGTATTTCCCGCCAAAGGGAACGGCCGGCTTGGCCAAATGTTTCGTGAGGGCCCCGAGGCGGCGGCCTTCGCCGCCGGCGAGCAGCATTGCGATGATTTCCTTGCGTTGCATTACGATTTCCCCTTTCGTTGTGCTTTCTGCTTCTTGAGCACGACCACTCCAAGCGGAGGGACGTTGATGCAAAGCGAGTACGGCTGGTTGTGCATCGGGCGTTTCACCGCCGTCAACACGCCGGGGTTTTGCACGCCCGAACCGCCGTAGCGCGGATGATCGCTGTTGAGGATCTCCTCGTACTTGCCGGGCTTTGGCACACCCAATCGGAAGTTCTGATGCACCATCGTGTGGAAGTTGCACAGCACGATGACGCTGTCGGACGGTTTTCGTCCGATGCGGCGGTAGAGGGCGATGCTCTGGTGCTTGTTGTCGGCATCGATCCAGCGGAAGCCTCCCGGTTCATGGTCGAGTTCCCACAGCGCGGGTTCTTCGCGGTAGAGGAAGTTCAGGTCTTTGACGAATTCGCGCATCTGGCCGTGTTTTTCGTAGAGCAGCACGCTCCAGTCCAGTTCACTCTCGTCCTTCCATTCATCATATTGTCCGAACTCGCCGCCCATGAAGAGCAGTTTTTTGCCGGGATGCGTGTACATGTATCCGTATAGTAACCGAAGATTGGCAAACTTCTGCCAATAGTCGCCCGGCATTTTGTTAAGGAGCGATTTCTTGCCGTGCACCGCCTCGTCATGTGAAAGCGGCAACAGGAAGTTCTCCGAGTAGGCGTAGAGGATGGCAAATGTCAGCAGGTCGTGATGGTGTTTGCGGTGAACGGGCTCCGTCTCCAGATACTTCAGCGTGTCGTTCATCCAGCCCATGTTCCACTTGAAGTTGAAGCCCAGTCCGCCGAGATAGGTCGGGCGCGAGACCAGCGGCCACTCGGTCGAGTCTTCCGCCATCATCAACGCGTGCGGGAAGTGTTCGAACACCACTTCGTTCAGTTTGCGCAGGAAGGCGACCGCTTCGAGATTCTCGGCGCCGCCGTGCTTGTTCGGCGTCCATTCGCCGTCCGGTTTGCAGAAGTTCAAAAACAGCATGGAAGCGACGGCGTCGATGCGCAGCCCGTCCAGATGGTACATCTCCATCCAGAACAGGGCGTTGGAGATCAAGAAGGAAATCACTTCCGGTCGTCCGAAATCAAACGACAGCGTGCCCCACTGCGGCTTCTCCGCTTTGCGCCAATCCTTGTACTCGTAACAAGGCGTGCCGTCGAAGCGGCGCAACCCGTGCGCGTCCTTGGCAAAGTGCCCCGGCACCCAGTCGAGGATGACGCCGAGCCCGCGCCGGTGCGCTTGGTCGACGAAATACATGAAATCGTGCGGGGTGCCAAAGCGCGACGTCACCGCGAAGTAGCCGGTGATCTGATAGCCCCACGAGCGGTCGTAGGGATGTTCGGCGAGCGGCATCAGCTCGAGGTGCGTGAAGCCGAGTTCGCATACGTAGTCGAGCAACTCATCCGCCAATTCGCGGTAGGTATAGAAGGAACCGTCGGGCTTTTTCTTCCAAGAGCCGAGGTGGACTTCGTAGATGTTGACAGGACGGTTGTAGACCGGTTTCATGCGTTGGTGTTTTTGCCGGCGTTGCCAAGCTCCGTCGTTCCACGCGTAGCCGCCGAGGTCGTACACGCGCGAGGCGGTGTTCGGCCGAACTTCCGCATAGAAGGCGTAGGGGTCGGCTTTCAAGAGCGTCTCTCCGGTCGGCGTGAGCACTTCATACTTGTAAAGGTCGCCGTGCGCCAAGTTCGGGAAGAAGCCGGACCAGACGCCCTGTTCGGTGACCCGCGCCAATTCGTGCCCGTCTCCCCGCCACGAGTTGAAATCTCCCGCAACGCGCACGGAGCGGGCTTCGGGAGCCCAGACGGTGAAGCGAACCCCGGAGACGCCGTCGACAACAGCAGGGTGCGCGCCCATCATTCGGTAACTCTGCGTCAAGTTGCCTTGGTGAAACAGATACAGATCATACTCGCTTGGTGTAACAACCGACATGCTGCTCTCCACCTGCTTTTAACGAGAATAATTATTTACATATGAAGTTATTAATAAATGAGCTTTCTTCCGTAGTTTACCACATTTTAAGAGCGTTCCATAGCAGGCAGTCGCTCTGTTTTTTTATTACAAGACGGTGAATCGAAAACCCTTTGTCGAGTTTTGACATCCACAGAAAATTAAACTTCCTTTTTTATGAAATCGGGTGCAATTGGTGGAGCTTCCAATCGTCTACATGAGCAGAAAGAGGAGGTGGGGAACTGTGGAGCGGGACTGGAAATTGATCTATTCGCTGTACGCAAACGACGTGTATCGGTTTTTGCTGTATTACGCGGGGAGTCGGGAGGAAGCGGAAGATCTGACGCAAGATGTTTTTTTGAAAGTGCTCGCGAAGTTGCCGGGATTTGAGGAGCGCTCCCAACTGAAGACCTGGATCATCGCCATCGCGCGCAACCTCGCCTTGGATCATTTGCGCAAACGAAACCGCATGGCGAAACTGGCGCAATGGCTGGGACGGCAACCGGCGGAAGCGGTCCGGTTGCCCGAGGACTTGCTGTACCAGAGCGAACAAAGCCGAACTTTGCACGCCGCGATTCAGACACTGAAGGAAGAGTACCGGATCGTCGTGATCTTGCGCGGCATCCAAGAGCTGACCCCGGCACAGACGGCCGAGGTGTTGGGCTGGAACCAAAACAAAGTCAACCTCGTCTACCACCGCGCGATGAAATCGCTGCACAAAAAATTGAAGCAACAGGGGGAGGATTCCAAATGGAATGGGAAAGCGATCTGAAAGATGTAGAAGCACAAGTGCGCGCACTTCCGACTGCCGCTCTTTCGAAAGAAAAGCATCAAGAGATCTATCAGAACCTGCAAGCGGCCGCGATGACTCTTCCCCGGCAAAAGCGCCGCAGCCGCCTCCTCAAAATCGGCTTGAGCACCGCAAGCGTGGCAGCGGTCGCCGTGCTGGCTGTCGGTCTGTACGCCAATGCTCATCCGAGCAGTGCCGTCGCTTCGTTGGTTCAGGGAGCCGGACTCGGGCCTGCTGCACCCAAAGCGGCGATCTACACCGTTCCGGCTGTCGGGTCTTCCGCGCACTGGGACGTGGAGTTGCAAGCAAGCCAAGAGTCCGATCCGAAATCGGAGCCGAACCGTCCGCGCTATGACGTGATCTTGGTGTACAAAGGTCAAGGTTCGAAAGCGCAAAACGTGACGGTGGAAGAGGAAGGCATCGGCATGTGGAGAAAGGACGGCACCGTCATTGCGCGGGATACGATGAAGGTCGGGAATCTGTTCCAAGACCGCTGGCCCATCTACCAGAACTTTACGATCCTTGATCAAGCACCGTACCTATCCTTTATAATTAGTTGGTCTGCGGACGGGGAATCGACACAGACGGAGACGGTCATCATCCCGCGCAAGTAAGCGCAGGGGATCGAAAGTGCAGGAGGAGCAGGGTTCCATGAAAATCAGCAAGCAAGAGGCCGAGCACTACATGTGGGGCGGCGTCTGTGACGGGTGGCACTTGGTGAAAACGCAAGGGCTGAGCGTGATTCAAGAGCGCATGCCCGCGGGCGCTGCCGAGATTCGGCACTATCACGAAGTGTCCCGCCAATTTTTTTACGTGTTGCAGGGACGTCTGACGCTGGAGGTCGAAGGGGAGGTCGCGGTACTGGGCGTGCAGGAAGGTCTGGAAGTGGCGCCTCATCGACCGCATCAAGCTCGCAATGACAGTCTGGAGGATGTGGAGTTTCTCGTGATTTCACAGCCGACGACGCGCGGCGACCGCATCGACTTGAACGAGTAGGAATCGGCAAAACGTTGCCAAAAAACGCCTCCGCTACGTGAGAGGCGTTTTTTTCTATATAATGAGGAGATTGACGTCAAGGGAGGAAACAGGAAATGGCAAAGCCCGGCATCATCACGGCCCAGGAAGTGCAGGAGCGCTTGGAGAACGGCGAGAACTTGCAAGTTGTGGACGTGCGCGAAAACGAAGAAGTGGCGGAACACGGGATCATCCCCGGCGCGAAACACATCCGGCTTGGCGACATCGAAACGCGCTGGACCGAACTCGACCCGGCCCGCGAAACGGTGGTTGTCTGCCGCAGCGGCCGCCGCAGCAAAGCGGTTTGCAACTTTCTGCAAAAGCAAGGATTTGGAAGTTTGCGGAACATGGTCGACGGAATGTTGGCGTGGCAAGGGGAGCGCGAGGAACTGTATCCTTAATTGGGAACTGATAGGAGAACTCCTAATTGTTAGATGTTGCTAGAAAATTACGACGAATGTATAATACATTTTACTGTGTCATGTGTGTATTTGTGTTTTTTGAGTTTGTGTGATTTGTTTCAGATAAAAAGGGAGACCAGACAAAATGACTGGCAAAAAAAGAGTGGACAGCCCTGTGGCTTCCACTCTTTTTTGATCTCCTTCGTCTTAGCCGATCAATTCGCGGAACTTGGCGTGCAGTTTCCGGACGATAGGACCCGGTTTGCCCGTGCCGATCACGGTGTCGTCCACTTGGGTGATCGCCAGCACTTCCGCCGTCGTGGACGTGAGGAACGCTTCGTCGGCGTTCAGCAGAAACTCCGGCGTGTACAGTTCTTCGCGCACTTCGATGCCCAGTTCCGCCGCCACTTGCAGCACCGCCGCGCGGGTGATCCCGTGGAGGATGCGCTTGTTCGCCGGATGGGTGTAGACGACGCCGTCCTTGACCGCGTACGCATTGGTGCTGGAGCCCTCGGTGACGTAGCCGTCGCGCACGAGCACCGCTTCAAAGCAACCGCGATCTGCCGCCGTTTGCTTGGCGAGGACGTTCGGGAGCAGATTCAAAGACTTGATGTAGCAGTTCAGCCAGCGCTCGTCGTCGAGCAGAGCGACTTTCACGCCGGCATTGAAGACTTCCTCCGTCAAACTCTTCGACGGGCGGAACGTCATCGAGACAGACGGCGGCGCATCCGGGAACGCGTGCAGACGCACAGCGATGCCGCGGGTAATCTGCAAGTAGACTTGCGCATCGCGAAGCTCGGCACGGGTGAGCCCTTCGTGAATCAAGTCCTCCAGTTGCTCGACGCTGTACGGCATCTCCAGTCGGATCGCTTTGGCGGAGTTCTCCAAGCGCACCAAGTGTTCGCGCATGAGGAACGGCTTGCCGTCATAGACCTTGATCACTTCATACACGCCGTCGCCAAACTGGTGGCCGCGCTCGTCGATCGGAATCACAACAGATTCGGTGGGCAGAAATTCACCGTTGAAAAATGCAAGCGACATGGGGTTTAACCTCCCGCAGAGAGTAAAGTCAATATATAGTAGGGTTCGCGAAGGGCTCTTGTATTCCTGCTAGATCATGATAGACTAGGAATAGTTTCCAATGTTTGGAGGACTGACACCATGAATCTAGACAAAACCAATCAAATAAAAGTCGGCGTCATCGGCCTTGGCGGCGTGGGCGGACGCGTGTTGGAAGGGTTTGCGATGCACCCGGAAACGGTCGTGGCGGCCGTGTGCGACGTCAACGCCGAACTGGCGCAAGAGGTCGCGAATCAGCATGGCGGCGCGGCGTGGTATACCGACTACCGCGCGATGCTCGACAGTACCGCTCTCGACCTCGTCTACATCGCCGTGCCGCCGAAACTGCACCACCGGATGGCGTTGGATGTGGTGGCGAAAGGCTTGCATCTGTTCTGTGAAAAACCGCTGGCAAACTCGCTGGACGAAGCGCACGACATGTGGAAAGCCGCGACTGATGCGGGTGTGTTGAACGCGATCAACTTCCCGACGCCGTACCGTTCCGTCTGGTCGGAATACAGCCGCTTGGTCGACGCCGGACACCTCGGCGATCTGCGCCGCCTCGACGTGACGCTGCACTTCCACGTCTGGCCGCGCAAATGGCAGCAAAACCCGTGGATTGCCGGACGCGAGCAGGGCGGATACGTGCGTGAAGTGTTGCCGCACTACATCCAATTGATTCAGCACCGCTTCGGCCGCATCGTCCGCGTCCACAGCGAGATCACCTACCCGGACAACCCGGCACTTTGCGAGACGGACGTGCTGGCGACGTTTGAGTTGGAGAGCGGCGTGCGCGTCGTCGTCGACGGCCAAAGCAACATCGCGCAAAAAGAGCGTATCGCGTTTACCGCATACGGCACGGCAGGCACGCTGCAATTGGCCGATTGGTCGCAACTGCGGGCGGGCGGTTTTGACGAACCGTTAACGGACGTGGTCGTTCCGGAGAACAACCGTCACCTCGGCTTGATCGAAGAGTTGGTCAAAGCCCTGCGCGGCGAAGCGGCCGAACTGGTCGACTTTGCAGCCGGATACGAAGTGCAACGCGTGCTGGAAGCAGTCTTGAGCGGCGGCACGCACGACCTGTAATCGATTTGCCGTACAAAAAATGCCATTGGCTGTAACCGATGGCTTTTTTTGTTGTCTTAGTAGATATACAGAATCATCTGAAAAAGGGGATGGAGGAAATGTGGGTCGTCTATCTGATTTTCTTTGGCGGGTTGGCGCTGTTTTTGTACCTTGATTTTAAAGCGGCTGCGCTGTGGGACGTGTTCAGCGGATGCCGGGCGTACGATATGCTGATGCAAGTTTGCGGGAAGAAGCACTTTTATGCCAAGCTTCCCAATTCACGACACGGTGAGCGCATGAACAAGGAACGCATCATGCAAAATCCATAAAAACTGAATCAGTTTCGCACAGGAATGGGAGTCAAGAACTTCCATTCCTTTTTTTGTGGGAGGGAGTTGAATCCTTTAGTGCTTTAGCAGTATACTGTGAAACGTTGCACTTGTTGATTATCCACATGCAGGGGGAAGTAACTACCAGATGAACAATCGAAACTTAGGTTTTTGGGTGCTGACGGCGTTGGTCGTCGGCAATATGGTCGGCTCCGGCATCTTCATGCTGCCGCGGTCGCTGGCGGAAGTGGCAAGTCCCGGCGGTGTGTTGCTGGCGTGGCTGTTCACGGGAGCCGGGGTGTTGATGACCGCGTTGGTGTTCGGCAACCTCGCCGTGCGCAAACCGAATCTCACCGGCGGCCCGCAGATGTATGCCAAAGCGCTGTTTCAGGAAGGCACGGAAGCGTCCACGCTCTCCGGCTACATCGTAGCTTGGGGCTACTGGGTCGCGAACTTTGCCGGGAACGTGGCGATCATCACCACGTTTGCGTCGTACCTCTCGACGTTCTTTCCGATCCTCACGTCCGAAGCGCATCTGTTCTCGATCGCTTCGCTTGACGTATCGGTCGGTCACTTCTTGACGTTCGTTGTCTGTTCCGCAATGCTTTGGGGCATGCACGCGTTGATCTTGCGCGGCATTGAAGGGGCCGGCAAAATCAACTTGGTCGCCACCACGACCAAAGTGCTGGGCTTTGCGTTCTTCATCATCGCCGCACTGTTTGCGTTCCAAAAAAGCAACATGCTCCCGCTGGTCGCCGACAAAACCGGCGACGCGGGCGAAACGTTCGGCTTGCTCACGCAGATTTCGCATGCGGCCGTCACGACGCTGTGGGCGTTTGTCGGCGTGGAATCGGCCGTCGTGCTCTCGTCGCGCGCCCGCAAGCAATCCGATGTGAAAAAAGCGACGATCGTCGGTCTCTTAACCGCTGTCGTCATCTACATGGGCATCTCCGTGCTCGTCATGGGCACGCTCTCGCAGTCGGTGCTGGTCCAATCGGAAAAGCCGCTCGTCGACTCGCTCTCCGCCGTGATCGGCAACTCCGGCTCGTACTTGATGGCGGGTCTCGGCTTGATTTCGCTGCTCGGCTCAACGATCGGTTGGATCATGATGTCGTCTGAAGTTCCGTACCAAGCGGCAAAGATCGGACTGTTCCCGAAGCTGTTCTTGAAAGACAACGCCAAGGGCGCTCCGGTTCGGTCGCTTACGATCACGAACTGCATGTCGCAGCTGTTTATCTTCTCCACGATTTCGCAATCCGTTTCCAAAGCGTTTGATTTCGTCATCCTCGTCGCAACGCTCGCTTACCTCGTGCCGTATGTCGTCGCTTCGGTCTACCAATTGAAACTGGTGTTCACAGGCGAAGGCTACACCAACCTCGAAAGCAAACAGCGCTTCGTCGACGGCCTCATCGCCGCGCTCTCCACGCTGTACTCGCTGTGGGTGATCAAAGCGGGCAGCGGCGATATGAAAACGTTTCTGCTTGGCATCGGGATGTTGGTGATCGGGCTGGTGTTCTACCCGTTCTTGCGCGGTGTGAAAAACCGCGAACCGGTGGACATGTCCAACCGCATCTGATGACCGATCGATCAAAACAGAAAGAAGCACGCCCCTCCGACAGGGCGTGCTTCTTTTTGTACTTCGTGAATCCGTATACCAAAGGAAGACAAGAGAGCCGCAACGCACATGATTCCGTAGCTCTTGAGAAGAGCGTTGCGGCAGGCCGGGATCTGTCTTTCGGCTTTTTCTATGAAAAGAAAGCAAACGCGCGCCACACGGTCCGCTTGAAGTGTCTGCACTGCATTGCAGAGTACTTTGCCGAATCCAGACGATTGTCCAGCTAGCCAAGGTCTACGCTTATTAGTTTACATAATACCTAAGGCTCTTGCACTAGGAGAACTCTGGTAACTTTGGTATAGAGTTCGGGATGGAGGGTATGGTTTCTGGGGATACAGGACTATTTAGTCAGGAGGGGAATGTTGGTGGCACAGAACTTTATGGACGAAACTTCTCGTAAACATCGACACCAAGATATAGATGGGAAAGGAATACACAAACCGCCAATTGATAAGTTTGTAGATGCCCATCCAGACCAACAGTGGTTCGACCAGAAAAGCCACGCAGGCGGACAGCACAATCGAGGCACTCAGAAAAGCCCTCCAATTTTTCCCGTAGCGTTGGTACAAAAGGGAGTACATCACCGGCATCATCACTAGATCTCCGGGAATCAATGCAGGAGTCAGAGGTTCAAACAGGGAACCGTAGCTCCAGAGCACGAGATTGACCCCGATGATGTCCAAGATGATGGAGATGATGGTGATCATCGCGCCGTAGAAGGAGATTTCCAAAAGTCGTCGGCGGTCGACCTGTTGAAACCAGACCATCCAGAACAACAGGGTCAGCACCAAGGATAACCACCAGTTAAACGAGAACAGGTCGACATGCAACCATTTGTAGAAGATCTGATCGTGTAATTGTCGCCGTAAGTCGAGAATCTCGTTGGAAGTCGCATAGGTGTTGCTCACGTTCTGCTTCCTCCTCTCTGCATTTGCGGCGACAACCAATGCCAGAGGCCGTACAGGATCGAATAGAAAAGCCCTTGCACAAACACCCCGAAGCCGATGTTCCACGGCGGGCGGGTGTCGACGATGTGCAGCCAACTGAGCGCCTTGATATAGAGGACGGTACCTGCCACGAAGAGCGAAGCATAGCCAAAACGCCACTTGGAAGCCGGCATATATTGAATGAATATCAGCACGACGACAGGCCAGATCGTGACGTCGGCGGAGATGGGCGCCCAAAGTTTTGCCCATTGCGGGCCGGAGACCACCCAAACCTTACACCAATCCATCAGGAAAAACTGATATAAAAACCGCAGAAACATGCCTGTCAGCACCAACGGTAACCATTCGCGCACACGATCTTTCTCGATCAAGAGCCAGAAGAGCAGGATTGCGACAGCTTCCATCAAAATCAGTGCCATGTTGCATGACCTCCTGCACATACTATGCCCGACAACAACTCGCGCCATTAGTACGAGTTAAGGAGGTAAGCGTATGTACTTTGTGGGGCTGTTCTTCCTATGTTGGCTGGTGTTCATTTGGAAAGCGGATAAGAATCGGGCGCGAGAACTGTACGGCGTGGTGATTTACACGAGTTTTTTGGGGCTCTTAACCGATTTGATTATGGTGCACTACCAACTTTGGTCGTACAAAGGTCTGCCGTGTCCGATGTATACCATCCCTTTGACGCTTGATTTCGGCATCTATCCGGTGGTGGCGTATCTGTTCGCGCAGACGTTGCCGCAGTCGTGGGGACGGATTGTGCGCAAAACCCTGTTCTGGACGTTGTTCTCGGTTCTGTTTGAGTTTGTGACGTTGCGTACCGGCAATATGTTTCATCACCAGTGGTGGAGCCTCTGGCTCTCGCTGTGTTCGGATATCGTGATCTACTTGTCGATCGCCGCCGTGTATCGATTCTATCGTCCCGCCTATGTTGGAAATAACTAGGGGGATGTGATAGAATGGCTCCAACTGAGAGGGGGATTCAAGCGAATGAACGTCTACTTGCCGGGGGAAAAAGTCATCCTGCGCGACCTGACACCTGACGATGTGCCGGTGATTTGGCATTGGCGGTTTGAAGCGGAAGACCGGGAGCATGAAAAATGGAACGGGCCCTACGGTCCGGTGCCGTTTGAGAGTTTGGATGATCTGACAGTCCGCATGGAACAGGGGCTTTTTTCCGAGACGGCGGAGGGAAAGTTCCGCAGTCAATTGGTGATCGAGGCGGACGGCAAGTTGATCGGCACCGTCAACGCCTATTGGGTAGACGAGCGGACGAAGTGGCTGGAGATCGGGATCGTGATTTTCGATTCGCGGTATTGGTCCGGCGGTTACGGAACGGAAGCGTTCGGGCTTTGGATGACGTATTTGTTTGCGAACCTCGACATCGTACGCCTTGGCATTTCCACTTGGTCGGGCAACGAGCGGATGATGCGGCTCGCCGCGAAGTGGGGCATGATCGAGGAAGGGCGCATCCGCAGAGCGCGAATCGTGCGGGGCGACTATTACGATTCGATCAAGATGGGCATCCTCCGCGAAGAGTGGGACGCCCGGGAAGGGGCGTAGGCGGATGGGTTCGAGAATGATGCACGCGATCATCGCGCACATCACAGCAATCGAAATCGGCGTGACCGACGCTCACCAACGGATGAACGCGCCATCGGGGGATTTTCAATTTAGGTGAAGTTATTAAATATATTGAGGATTCGATTCGGGAGGCAAAAGGATATCTGGAGAAGGTACCGAATATTGTGGTAGGAGTAAAAACCAACTAACGCTGGCGAGTACATATTGGCAAAGGGGTTATGAAATCGATGAAAGCACCGTTGAACCCGTCTTGGGATTTAGAAGTCGTATTTGCGGGCGGCAGTGCGTCTGAGGAATTCAGCGCACACCTCCGTTCCATTACTGAAGATATGCAAGGAGTTCAGGAGCTTGTGAGCAACCTGCAAGCGGCGTCCGGCGCAGACCAATGGGCGGCGCTGTTTGACGCGATTCAAGCGCTCTACGGCCGTTTGCGCACCGCGTCCGCCTTCATCTCTTGCTTGACCGCGCAAGACGTCAAAGACATGCAGGCGAAAGTGCTCCAAGGCTCGTTCGCGCAGATGAACGCCGCGTATCTTTCCGTCATGACGCAGTTGGACGCGAAGATTTTGGAAGTTTCGGAGGAGGAGTGGAACGCGCTGCTCCAAGACGAACGCCTGGCGCCGATCTCGTATACGCTGGAAGAACGCCGCCGCCGCGCAGTCGAGAAGCTCTCGCCGGAATCGGAGTCGCTCGTCAACGACCTCTCCGTCGACGGCTACCATGCCTGGTCGCTGCTGTACAACGCGATCGTCGGCCGCATGTCGCTGACCGTGGAGAAGGACGGCCAGCCGACGCAGCTGTCGATCGGCCAAGCGCAAAACCGCTATGAAGGCCACGGTGAGCGATCCGTTCGCCAAGACACGTTCGCCAAGTGGGAAGAAGCGTTCACCGAGCAAGAAGAGTTGATCGGTTCGGCGCTCAACCACCTCGGCGGTTTCCGCCTGCAAGTTTACAAGCATCGCGGATGGGAATCGGTGCATCGCGAGCCGCTCGACATCAACCGCATGTCGCAAGCGACGCTCGACGTGATGTGGAACACGATCAACGAGTACCGCGAACCGTTCGTTAAATACTTGAACCGCAAAGCAAGTCTGCTGGGTCTGGAACGTCTGGCTTGGTATGACGTGCACGCGCCGCTGGGGGAATCGGACACGACGCTCAGCTACGACGAAGGCGCGCAGTTCATCGTCGAGCAGTTCCGTAAATTCTCGCCGCAGATGGCGGAGTTTGCCGAGATGGCGTTTGAACAGCGTTGGATCGAGGCGGAAGACCGCCCCGGCAAGCGTCCGGGCGGTTTCTGCACCGGCTTCCCGAAAAACGGCCAATCCCGCATCTTCATGACGTATGACGGCTCGACGGGCGGCGTGGCGACCCTCGCGCACGAACTGGGCCATGCGTACCATTCGTGGGTCATGCGCGACATGCCGCTGTTCGTGCAATCGTACTCCATGAACGTCGCGGAAACCGCGTCTACGTTCGCCGAGATGATCGTCGCCGATGCTGCGCTGAAAAACGCCAAGTCTGAGGAAGAGCGCATCGCGCTCTTGGACAACAAGTTGGGCAACGCGATTTCCTTCTTCATGAACATTCAGGCGCGCTTTATCTTCGAGACGAACTTCTACGCCGAGCGCCGCAAGGGTCTCGTCTCCACGGCCCGCCTCAACGAACTGATGACCAACGCGCAGAAGGAAGCCTACGCCGATGCGCTCTCCGAATACCACCCGCACTTCTGGGCGTCGAAGCTGCACTTCTACTCGACGGGCGTGCCGTTCTACAACTTCCCGTACACGTTCGGCTACCTGTTCTCGTACGGCGTTTATGCGCGCGCGCTGGCGGAAGGCCCGACGTTTGCCGACAAGTATGTGGCGCTCCTGCGCGACACCGGCAGCATGCAAGTCGAAGATCTGGCGCAAAAGCACCTCGGCGTCGACTTGACTCAGCCGGATTTCTGGCGCGGCGCGGTGGAGTTGGCGGTGAAAGACGCAGAAGAGTTCCTGCGTCTGACCGAGAACCGCGTTCACGCGTAAGTCTGCTTTGCGATACTTTCCCAAAAACCGCTTGGCCCTCCGGGGTCGGGTGGTTTTTTTCGTATCGTATATTCTGCGGGCGAGGGGCAATTCTAGGGAGGGGTTCCTTACGGGGAACCAAATCAAGGAACAGAGGAGTTGCTTATCCACGATGTACCGTTACGCAAACCAATCGATGAACAACCAGCAAACCCGTTACCAAGTACAAGGCCAAACCGGCGGTCAACAAGGCATGCGCTTCGGAGCTCACGAGTTTCTCGAAACGCAGGAAGCCCTCCGCTCCAAGGCTGCTGATATCGAACTGTACGGCGTTCTGATCTCGCAAGCGCAAGATCCGCACCTGCGCGACATCCTGCATAATCAACAAAACCGCATGGTGCAAGCCTACCAACAGTGCCTGTCGGTTGCGAACCCGCAAAACTACGCGTCCGGCGTGGCGACGATGCCGCACACCCCGCAAACCAACGTCTACGAAAACGTCCAAATCGGCCTGCACAACCCGATGATGCAACCGCCGAACCCGAACGCGAAGACGATGTCGGACGTCACCATCGCCACCACGGCGTTGAAACTGCACAAATCCGGCGCGGTTTGCTCGATGCAGATGGCGTTGGAGTGCACCCAGCCGCAACTGCGCTCCTTCCACGCGACCTGCGCAAACGTCTGCCAAGAGATGGCGTACGAGCTGTTCCAGTACATGAACTACACCGGCGTTTACCAAGTTCCGCAACTGGCGGACCACACCATGAACACGATGCTGCAAGCGTTCCAAGGACAAGGCAACACCATGATGACCTACACCCAAAACGCAAACTTCTAAACCCTTTTGGGAAAAAAAAAGACCCTGCCCGCAACTGTCACAAGTTGCGGGCAGGGTTTCTTTTTACACCGGGTTTATTCCACGTTGAAGTAGCGGCCTTGCGGGTGCGAGAAGACCATCGCGGAGACGGAGGCTTCCGGGAACATCATGAATCCTTCCGTCAGTTCGACGCCGATGTTGTTCGGCTCCAAGAGGCGGAACAGTTGCGCTTGGTCTTCGAGGTTCGGGCATGCCGGATACCCGAACGACACGCGCACGCCTTGGTAGCGCGCCCCGAAGCGCTCTTGCATCGTCATCTCCGCCGGGTCGGGGATGCCCCACGCGTCGCGCATGATGTGGTGGACGCGCTCGGCAAACGCTTCGGCGAGTTCCAACGCCAAGGATTGCAAGACGTGCGAATTCAAGTAGTGGCCCGCGTCTTTCCACTGCGAGGCGAGTTCATGGATGCCGCGGCCCGCCGTGACGACGAAGAAGCCGACGTAGTCCATCTCGCCGCTCTCGACCGGGCGCACGAAGTCGCTCAGGCAGAGGTGCAGGTCTTTTTGCTGGCGCGGGAAGTCGAACGTCTCCAAGACGCGGGACGTGTCCGCCGGGTCGTAGATGTGGATCTTGTTCCCTTCCGATTGCGCCGGGAAGTAGCGGTAGATGCCTTGCGGGCGGATCAGGCCGTCACGCTTGGCTTGGGTCAGGAGCTCTTCGACGATGCCGTACAGTTCGGTCGCTTTCTCGTCGCCGTCCGCCAAGAGTTGCTCGACGTTGCCCTTGAGGCCCAAGTGTTTGCCAAGCAGCATCCGCAAGTTGAGGTACGGCTGCAAGTGATCCACCGGGTAGTCGCGCAACACGTGGCGCTCGGTGTCGGGCGGGAGCAGGACGGGACCTTGGTGTTGAATGTGCGGCGAGCGGTCGGGCACTTCGACCGCGACGGCGACTTCTGTAACGGTGGTTTTGTTGTCAAAGCTCTCGCGCTCGCGGCGCTGCCAGTCGACGAGTGCCTGACGTTCGTTCGAGTTGGTCAGTTTGTTGGCGAGGTCGAGACCGCCCATCGCGTCCTTGGCGTAGAGCACGAGGCCGTCGTACTCCGGCTGGATGCGGGTGTAGGTGAATTTGCGGGTCAGCGCCGCGCCGCCGACGAGCAGCGGGGCGTCGATGCCCGCCGCTTTCAAGTCTTGCGCGGTCGTGACCATCTGAAGCGCCGATTTGACGAGCAGGCCGGAGAGACCGATCGCGTCCGGCTTGTGCTCGCGGGCGGCGAGAATCAGCTGTTCCGGACCGACTTTGATCCCGAGGTTGATCACGTCAAACCCGTTGTTCGAGAGGATGATCTCGACGAGGTTTTTGCCGATGTCGTGCACGTCCCCCTTGACCGTGGCGAGCAAGATCTTGCCCTTCATCGCCGAGTCGGTTTTTTCCATGTATGGTTCCAAGTGGGCGACCGCCGCTTTCATCGCTTCGGCGGATTGCAGAACTTCGGCGACGATCAGTTCGTTGTTGTTGAAGAGACGGCCGACTTCTTCCATCCCGGTCATCAGCGGGCCGTTGATGATGTCGAGCGGCTTGCAGGTTGTCAACGCTTCGTCGAGGTCGGCGTAGAGTCCTTCCTTGGTGCCTTCGACGATGTAGGACGCGAGGCGTTCTTCCAGCGTCAAGGTCGAAGCGTTGATCTCCACTTTGACTTTCTTCTCGCGGTAGAAGTCGGTGAACACGGCGAGCGTTTCGTCGTTCGTGTTGAACAGCAGGTCTTCTGCCAAGCGGCGCTCTTCTTCCGGGATCGACGCATAGCGCTCCAGTTTCTCGGAGTTGACGATCGCGTAGTCGAGACCTGCTTTCGTGCAGTGGTAGAGAAACACGGCGTTGAGCACTTCGCGGCCGGAGCCCGGCAGACCGAACGAGATGTTGGAGACGCCGAGGATGGTTTGGGAGAGCGGGAAGTGTTCCTTGATCAAGCGGATGCCTTCGATCGTTTCGCGCGCCGAGCCGATGTATTGCTCGTCGCCGGTGCCGCACGGGAAGACCAGCGGGTCGAAGATCAAGTCGCGCGGATCGAGGCCGTGCCGGTTGACGAGCAGATCGTAGGAGCGCTTTGCCACTTCCAGTTTGCGCTCGCGGGTGACCCCCATGCCGGTTTCGTCGATCGTGCCGACGACGACGGCGGCACCGTATTTTTTGATGATCGGGACGATTTTGTCAATTTTCTCCGGACCGTCTTCGAGGTTGACGGAGTTCAGCAGCGCTTTGCCTTGCGAATATTTCAGCGCCATCTCGAACACGTCGAGGTTGGTCGAGTCGATCATCAGCGGCACTTTGACTTTTTTGGTGACGAACTTCAGGAATTCTTCCACGTCCTTGGCTTCGTCGCGGTCGGGGTCGGCGAGGCAGATGTCGATGACGTGCGCGCCTTTTTTGACTTGGGCGCGGGCGATTTCGGACGCTTCCTCGTACTTGCCGTCCACGATCAAGTTGCGGAACTTGCGGGAGCCGAGCACGTTGGTGCGCTCGCCGACGATCAGCGGGCGGTTGTCCGGCTCCACGAACACCGTTTCGATCCCGGAGACCGCCGGGCGGTGCGGCTCGGGCGCGGTGCGCGGTTTGAAATCTTGCAGCGCTGCGTGAATCGCCCGAATGTGATCCGGCGTCGTGCCGCAACAGCCGCCGGCGATGTTCAGCCAGCCTTTTTCCGCGAACCCTGCCAGTTTCTTGGCGAGGCTTTGCGGCGTTTCATGATAATGACCGTTTTCGTCCGGGAGTCCGGCATTCGGGTAGACGGATACGGAGCAGGTGGCGAGTTCGGAGAGCGTGCGCAAGTGGTCGCGCATGAACTCCGGACCGGTCGCGCAGTTCAAGCCGACGGAGATCGGCTTCAAGTGCTCCAGCGAGATGTAGAACGATTCGATGTTCTGGCCCGCCAGCGTCGTGCCCATCGGCTCGATCGTGCCGGAGAGCATCACCGGAAGTTCGATCCCGGTCTCTTGGAAGGCGCGATGGACGGCGATCGCGCCCGCTTTGACGTTCAGGGTGTCCTGCACCGTTTCGAGCAGCAGCACGTCGGCTCCGGCGAGAATCAGGGCGCGGGCTTGCTCGAAGTACGAGTCGGTCAGTTCCTCGAACGTGATGCCGCCCGTGACAGAAAGCGTCTTGGTGGTCGGCCCCATCGCGCCCGCGACGTAGCGCGGCCACTCCGGTGTTGAGTACTTGTCGGCCGCTTCCTTGGCGAGGCGCACCGCTTCGAGGTTGATCTCGTGCGCGAGGTGTTGCAGGTTGTATTCCGCCAGAACGACGGACGTAGCGCCGAACGTGTTGGTTTCGATGATGTCCGCTCCCGCTTCGAGGTACGCTTCGTGGATGGAGCGGATGACGTCCGGGCGGGTGAGGACGAGGTTCTCGTTGCAACCGTCGAGCTCTTCGCCGCCGAAATCGTCAGGGGTTAAGTTTTCCCTTTGAAGCATCGTGCCCATCGCACCGTCGAGGATGAGGATCTTGGTTTGCAATTGCTGTTGAATCGGGGGTTTGCTCATCGTATGAATTCCTCCTCGGAGTCTGCGGGCATAGAAAAAGCCCTCTTCGTCAGGGAGACAAGAAGAGGGCAGAAGGGTTGG
This sequence comes from Tumebacillus flagellatus, assembly GCF_000714935.1. Lineage (GTDB taxonomy): Bacteria > Bacillota > Bacilli > Tumebacillales > Tumebacillaceae > Tumebacillus > Tumebacillus flagellatus. The sequence goes on along the minus strand of NZ_JMIR01000001.1, from coordinate 268,261 downwards.
AGTCAGCACCGCCTCTCTTATCTTCCAAAGCCCACTATCTGCTTTGCTGGAATTAGCACCTGATCAATCGGTTGCCGAGGTATCATAGGGCCAGTCCCTCCACCTCTCTGGATAAGAGAAAAAACGTTATTCAATTCACAATTCTCATCCACCTTACCACCTCGTCGGCGTTTGTGTCAATCTTCTAGCGCCGCCCGCTCGGACATACACATGGAGGGAGAAGAGGAGGGACGTCCGATGGCGATGAAGATTGGCCGGCGCAAGAAGCTGAACTGGCGGCTCGTCCTGTTTCTTGTCTTGGTCATGATCGTGTTCTCCACCGTGCAGACGATTTATTATTATGAAACGTCGATGCGCCCGCATCTGGAAGTCGCCGCCGAGAAGTACGCCAAGCAGTATGCGGTGAAAACCATCAACGATTCGATTTCCAAAAAAATCGCCGACGAAGCCAACTACAATTTGCTGATGAACTTCCGCGAGGGAGCCAACGGCAGGATCAGCGCCGGGTATTTCAACATGCAGGAAGCCACGCGCCTGCAAGCCAAAGTGACCGATTACGTCCAAAGCGAACTCACCCATGCCAAGGAAGAAGAAATTTCCCTGCCGCTCGGGGTGGTGTACGAAAGTTCGATTCTTGCCGGCATCGGGCCGAACATTCCGATCAAGATCCGTCCCGTCTCCATCGTCAAATCCCAAGTCGGGTATGACACGCAAAGCGCCGGCATCAACCAGACGGTGCATGTGCTGTACTTGGACATCACCGTGGAAGAGACGATCATCGTGCCGTTCTCCTCGCATCCGAGCCAATACTCGACGCGGGTGCCGATCGCGTACGTCGTGCTGGCGGGAGACGTGCCGCAGATGGTGTTCAACTCGCAAGGCAACGCCGTGGGGCAGTCGTCGACAGCGATTCCGCCGATCGAATTACCAAACCTCGGCGAGCCTTCTTCCACATCTTCTGCCGCACCTTCGCAAAATCAAGCGAACTAAAAAAGCCCGCCTTGCCCCCCGTTCCATCTCTTGGTAAGATGAGGTTCGGGAGGCGAGCGAACAGAATGGAACGTGAACGGATTTTGCAGCAAGCCGAAGAGTTCGTCCGCCAAGAGCTCGGCGGTGACAGCTCCGGGCACGATGTGTGGCACATCGAACGCGTGCGGCGCATGGCGGAGCGCATCGCACGCGTTGAGGGGGCAGACGTGTTCCTCTGCGCGTTGGCCGCTTTGCTTCATGACATCCCCGACGAGAAGTTAAACGCCAGCCCCGAGGCGGGGATGAAGAAATTGACCGACTGGCTGGACGCGCACGACGTGGAGGGGGACACCCGCTCGCATCTCTTGGAGATCATCGCGACGATGTCGTTTAAGGGCGGCAACCGGCCGCCGGTCAGAACTTTGGAAGGGCGTATCGTGCAGGACGCCGACCGCTTGGACGCCATCGGGGCGCTGGGGATTGCCCGCACGTTTGCGTACTCGGGCGCCAAGGGGCAACTGAGCCACGACCCGACGCTGCCGCCGCGCGAGCAGATGACCGCCGAGGAGTACCGCCAAGGGAAAAGCACGGCGATCAACCATTTTTACGAAAAACTGCTCTTGCTCAAAGACCTGATGAACACCGACGCCGCCAAGCGCATCGCCGAAGAGCGGCACCGCTATATGGAGGGCTTCCTGGAGCGCTTCTTGGCGGAGTGGGAAGGGCAGATGTAACCGAACTCACAGACTTTGAGGCTCGTTTTTTCTACAATACAAATACAATATGATGAAGGCGTCAAGCAGAATGGCCTTCGCAGGAACCGCCTATACTAGGTACGTATGGGTCTCTGACTTTGCAACCAGACCATGATTGGAGGAATACAAGATGGAAGATCTTCGCGCACGCGTTCAAGAAGCACTGGACAAAATTCGCCCGGGCCTGCAGTCCGACGGCGGCGACGCTGAATTGGTGGACGTGGATGCTGAAACCGGCATCGCTTCGATCCGCATGACCGGCGCTTGCGGCGGTTGCCCGATGAGCACCATGACCCTGAAGATGGGCATCGAGCGCACCGTTCGCGCAGCAGTACCGGAAATCAAAGAAGTCGTAGCTGTCTAAGCTTCGACGCAGAACTGGAGGGAATCACTCATGGCATCCGATCTCATTCAAACCGTAACCGACGCGAACTTCAACGAAGCGGTTCAAGGCGACAAGCCGGTCCTCGTGGACTTCTGGGCTGCTTGGTGCGGTCCGTGCAAAATGCTCGCACCGGTCCTCGACGACCTCGCGGGCGAAGTTTCCGACAAGCTGACCATCGGCAAGCTCAACGTCGATGAAAACCCGGCAACCGCGCAAAAGTTCGGCGTGATGTCCATCCCGACTCTGCTCGTTTTCAAAAACGGCGAAGTCGTGAAGACTCTCGTTGGCTACCAAAACAAAAACCAACTGCTCGACAAACTGGCTGACGTTCTGTAAGCCCTGTTGCCAAGCAGAAACAGAAAGACCTGCCGCAGACTCCTGTGTGCAGGTCTTTTTTTTTGTGAAACAGAAGTGTACGTCACGAAAAAACCTTCTCGCGCCAAGAGGGCGGAGAAGGTCTTTTTCGGGATGAGAGGATTAGAGTTCGGCGAACACTTTGCGGATCGCATCGATGGTGAAGTCGATGTCCGCTTGCGTGTGGGCGGTGGAGACGAACCACGCTTCGTACTTCGACGGTGCGAGCAGAACGCCCTCGTTGAGCAAAAGGTGGAAGAACCGGGCGAATTTCTCGCCGTCCGCCGCTTGTGCATCGTCGTAGTTGCGAACTTCGCGGTCGAGGAAGTACAGCGCAAACGCGCCGCCGACGCGGTTGAGGGTGACGGTATGGCCGTGGCGTTTCGCCGCTTCCAAGAGCGCCGCTTCCAGTTGTGCGCCGTAGTTGTCGAGGCGCTCGTAGGTGCCGGGGTGCTGCAGTTCTTCGAGGCAGGCGATCCCTGCCGCGATCGACGCCGGGTTGCCCGCCATCGTGCCTGCTTGGTACGCCGGGCCGAGCGGAGCGACTTTCTCCATGATGTCAATGCGACCGCCGTACGCGCCGATCGGAAGACCGCCGCCGATGATCTTGCCAAGCGCGGTCATGTCCGGTTTGACGCCGAGCAGGTCTTGCGCGCCGCCGTAGTGGAAGCGGAACGCCGTGATCACTTCGTCGTAGATGACCAGCGCGCCGTGGCGGTGTGCCAGTTCGTTGACGCCTTCGAGGAAGCCCGGTTCCGGTCGGACGATGCCGAAGTTGCCGACAATCGGTTCGACGAGAATGGCGGCCGTTTCATCGCCCCATTTTTGCAGCGCGTCTTCAAACGCGGCGAGGTCGTTGAAGGGGATCGTGATCATGTCGTTGGCGATCGCTTGCGGGATGCCAGCGGAGTCCGGGATGCCGAGCGTCGACGGACCGGAGCCTGCCGCGACCAGCACGAGGTCGGAGTGGCCGTGGTAGCAGCCGGCGAACTTCATGATTTTGTTGCGGCCGGTGTACGCGCGGGCGACGCGGATCGTCGTCATGACCGCTTCGGTGCCGGAGTTGACGAAGCGGACTTTTTCTAAGGAAGGAATTGCGTCGCGCAACATCGTCGCGAAGTCGATTTCCAACTTGGTCGGCGTGCCGTAGAGGACGCCGTTCTTGGCGGCGCTCGCGATTGCTTCGGCGATGTGCGCGTTGCCGTGGCCGTGAATCAGCGGACCGTAGGCGGCGAGATAGTCGATGTATCGGTTGCCGTCCACGTCGTAGAAGTGTGCGCCAACGCCTTGCTCCATGAACACCGGAGCGCCGCCGCCGACCGCTTTAAACGAGCGGGACGGGGAGTTGACGCCGCCGACGATGACGTCTTGGGCTTTTTCATAGAGGTGTTTGGAAGTTTCTCGATTCAAGGGGTGTACCACCTTTCGTCAGTCAGGATGCCATGTCCTATCGTACCAAAATGTGCTTCGACCGTCATTCCTCAATTGAGGCCCTCGAATCTATAAGCAACAAGAGGTACAGGGAAACGGAGGAACAAGCATGAAAGTTTCTTGGAAAAAAGTCGTCCTGATCGCAGCCCCGTTGGTGCTGGCGGCAGGCGGGGCCGGGTACGCGGTGACCGGGACAACGAAAACAACCGAGAACGCCGACCAAGCGGCAAACGCCAGCAACGTCTCCGCGCAAGTCGTCAGCTCCGTACCGCTGACGGCGGAAGAAGCGGCGCAGCTCGGCAACGCCAAGCCGGTACAGGTGGCAGATGCGAGCACAACGAATGGCGCAAGCACGGCGGTTGCCAACCCGGTTGATCAAGCGACGCTCGACGCCAACAACCCGTTTGTTGTGCAGCAGCCCGCCGCGACGTCTGCAACAGGGTCGACGGCGACGGCTTCTACAGGCTCCGCTGATTCCCAAGGGGCTTCCGGCGCGGGAACGGCTGTGGCGAGCAACTTCCAGTTGAATTCGGTGCATGACCTGCACTTTGAGACGAACACCACGCAAGGCAACTTGAAAGTCGAATTCAAGCAAGAGAAAGGCACCTACAAGCTCGACGGCGAACTCGGCGGGCGCAAGATGTCGGTGCAGGGCGATCAAGCGCTGCAAATCATGACGCAGCTTCTGAACGGCTTCCAACTGCAAGGGGCGCTGACCTCCGCGCTGCTAGGCAAGCAAGTCCAACTCGACCCGCGCGTGCTGTCGTCGATCCGGACGCTCGACATTGAGATGAACGACGGGCGCAAGATCGAATCCAAGGGCGCAAAGCCGGGCACTCCGCCGAAGGAAGAAGGCAAGCACGACAACGGAAAACACAAAGGCGAGCAGAAGCAAGAAGACAAGGGCAAAGGCAAGAAGCACGACGACTAAAAACGCCCCGTTCCGCCGCCGGTTCTGATTGGCATGGACCCCGCAACCAAATCTTCAGGTTGCGTTGATCATAGATGTTGGAACCGCTTTTTTGCTGCACGTTCCCCCTTTTTGAACTGCCACCGATTGCGGTGGCAGTTTTTTTGCTAGAATAGAGGGAGGGAGCGTAGTGGGTAAGGAGTGTTACTGTCTATGGGAATGGAACAACTGCGGAAATTGCCGGCGGTGCATAAGTTGCTCGATCACCCGGTGTGCCGGGAGTTGATCGAACTTCACTCGCATGCGCTGGTTTCCCGCCTCGCAGGGAACGTGATCGGAGATCTGCGCCGGGAGATTCTGGCGGGCGCGGAGCACGAATCCGCCCTGCTGCCTGACGCGCTCGCGCATGAGGTCGCCCAACGCGTGCAGGCGCAATTCCAACCGCATTTCCGTCCGGTGATCAACGCGACCGGCGTCGTCTTACATACCAATCTGGGCCGTGCTCCCTTGGCGGACGAGGCGGTGGACGCCATCGTGCGCACGGCGAGCGGCTATACGAACCTCGAACTCAACCTCTCGACGGGGGAGCGGGGGTCCCGCTACGACCATGTGGAACGCCTGATCTGCGAACTGACCGGTGCGGAAGCGGCGCTGGTTGTCAACAACAACGCCGCCGCCGTGCTCTTGGTGCTCACCGAGATGGCGAAGGGCAAGAGCGTCGTGATCTCGCGCGGGCAGTTGGTGGAGATCGGCGGATCGTTTCGCGTCTCGGAAGTGATGCGGGCAAGCGGTGCAGCCCTCGTCGAGGTCGGCACCACCAACAAAACGCATCTCTATGACTACGAGCGCGCCATCGACGACGAGACCGGCTTGATTCTGCGCGTGCACACGAGCAACTTCCGCGTGGTCGGGTTTACCCACCAGCCGGAGCTCGCCGACCTTGTGGCGCTCTCTCATCAGCGCGGTGTGCCGGTCTACGAAGACCTTGGCAGCGGGTCGTTGATCGACCTGCGGGCGTACGGGATCGGAGACGAGCCGACGATCGGCGAGAGCGTGCGCGCGGGCGTGGACATCGTGTCGTTTAGCGGAGACAAATTGCTCGGAGCGGCTCAAGCCGGATTTATCGTCGGCAAGCAGGAATACATCCAACGAATCAAGAAAAACCAACTGACCCGCGCTCTGCGCGTCGACAAGTTCACGTTGGCGGCGCTGGAAGCGACGCTGCTGCTCTATCGCGACGAGGAGAAAGCCAAAAGCCGTGTGCCGACGATCTGGATGCTGTTGCGCACCCAAGAGTCGATGGCCGCGGAGGCGGAACGCTTGCGGTCGTTGCTGGCCGAGGTGTTCGGCGGGCGGGCGGACGTGCGGGTGGAGGAAGCGATGTCACAGGTCGGCGGCGGGTCGTTGCCGACGGAGGAGTTGCCGACGTGGCATGTGACGGTGCGCACCCGTCATTTTTCCTTGAACGAATTGGAACATCATCTGAGACATGTGGACATGCCTGTCATGACCACGATGCAAAAGGAGGCTCTGCACTTCGATGTCCGAACGATCTTCCCAAGAGAAATCGAAGTTGTTGCCGCGAGCGTCCGTGACGCCTGCGGGCGCATCGGGTGACGCGGTGTTGCCGAGCGAGTCGGTGCGACTCACTCTGCTGACCGAAAAAGCCGGCTGAGGATGCAAAATCGGCCCGGCCGACCTGGCGCAAGTTTTGCGCCATCTACCCAAAGACGAAGTACCGAACGCAAATCTGATCGTCGGCATCGACACGTCTGATGACGCCGGCGTCTATAAACTCAACGAAGAGACGGCGATGGTACAGACGGTGGACTACTTCACGCCGGTCGTGGACGACCCGTACATGTTCGGCGCGATTGCGGCGGCGAACGCGCTGTCGGACGTCTATGCGATGGGCGGAGTGCCGCTGACCGTGTTGAACATCGTCGGCTTCCCGATCTCCAAGCTGGATAAGAAAATTCTCGCCGATATCCTGCGCGGCGGCGCGGACAAAGTTCGCGAGGCGGGCGCGGTGATTCTCGGCGGGCATTCCATCGACGATGTCGATCCGAAGTTCGGCATGGCGGTCACCGGCACGGTGCATCCGCAGAAAGTGTGGACGAACGCCGGTGCGAAGCCGGGGGACAAGTTGGTGCTGACCAAGCCGATCGGGGTTGGGATCATTACGACGGCGATCAAGCGGGGCAAAGCTTCGGAAGAAGCGATAGACCTCGTGACGCAGACGATGGCGGAATTGAACAAAATCCCGGCGGAAGTGGCGCATGAATTTACCGTTCATGCGTGCACAGACGTGACGGGATTCGGCTTGGCGGGTCATGCGCTGGAAATGGCGCGCGGCGCGGATGTCGGGATCGTGCTCTACGTGTCTCAAGTACCGACGCTCCCGGAGACACGGGCGTACGTGGAACAGAAGATCTATCCGGGCGGAACAGTGCGGAATATGGAGTGGGTGCAAGGAGATGTGTTGTTCGAAGGTGTGGACGACGCGTCGAAGATCATCCTCTGCGATGCCGTCACCTCCGGAGGTCTTCTGCTTTCCGTCCCGGCGGAAGAAGCGGACGCGCTGGTTGCGCGGATGCACGAGCGCGGCATTGCGGCGGCGTCAGTTGTAGGCGAAGTGACGCACGACCACCCGGGCAAGTTGGCGGTTCGTCCGTAAGCTGTTGCGTATGACAAAGGGACTCACTCGATTGGGAGTGGGTCCCTTTTGATTTGGAGGTACGGTTTGGAATTACTTGGTGTGGAATTTGCGTTTCAGGGCGGCGGGTTTGCGGGGAGTTCTCATGTCACGAACCCAGTTGGTGAGATGTTCGCGGGTTTGGTTGAATTTCAGGAGGACGAAATCCGTCTGGTGTTTCAACTCTTCCACGTCTTCGCTGACTTCCACCAAGGCTTGTTCGATCGTTTCGGTGCGGACCAAGAGGATGTCCGTTTTTTCATCCAGCTTGTCTACTCGCTCTGTGAGAGCGTCAAGTTTGATTTCGAATTTGAGTTGGTTTGCTTCCAGTCGATCGACGCGTTCGGTGAGTTGTTTCATGCCTTCGAAGAGTTGTTTCTGGCCAACGAAGAGTTCTTGCTGGCCATCGAAGAGTTGTTGTTGACCTTCGAAGAGTTGTTGTTGACCTTCGAAGAGTTGTTGCACACATCCTGAGAGATACTGCATTCCTTCTGTAAGCTGTTGCATTCCTTCTGTGAGCTGTTGAACATACGACAAGATTTGATCTTCTTTGCTCGGGGTCATGAGGGAGACCTCCTTTCGGGGTATGTGGTCAGTGTAAGGGGGAATCTTCATTCAAGCAAGAATAATTTCATTGATAAACGAGGGCTTTGCTTTTTAGAATTGACGTACAATTCCAACCCGGACTACAGCAGAGCCATCAGAGCAGCCCCCAGATTGTATGCCCCGTGCGCCACCATCACCGCCAGCAGCCCGAAGCGCCGATAAAACGCGTACGACAACGGCCCCACGACCAACCCGAGCTCCAGCACCTGCACATACCAAGGAGACACGCCTGCCGCCGTGTGCGTGCACGCCCACAGCAACGAAGAGAGCAGCGCGACAACCCAACCCGGAAACCATCGCGACAACCACACGTCTGCCAATCTCCGATAGACCAGCTCTTCATAAATCCCTGCCGCAACTGCAGCTCCGGCTGGAAACAACCACGGCCACGGACTGCCCGCAAGCAACGCGCGCATCGAACTTTCCTCGACCGTGCCGCGAACCATCAACCCGAACAGCAGCTCCATTCCCACCTGCACCAATCCAAACACAACGCCCCATCCGATCACCTTCCATACGGACTTCCCGCCGCGCCGCCTCTCGTTCCACCACCTGCCGGGAGCGGCCATGGCAGCACCGAACGTTGACAATCCGTACAGCACCCCTTGCAACAATCCGGACAATGTCCCGGTTTGCACCCAACTTCCCAACGTCACCAAGAGCCCCAGCAAGATCGGCTTTGCGACTTTTCGTTCGGGATGCGAAGGAAGCTGTATTATATAGAAGGCTCCCAACAGCGGAAGCAACGCGGCATGCAGATTCAACAACTCCACCCAGTTTGGCATTCAGATCCCTCCTCACGCCATTTTACCACAGCTGTGAAAAAACGGTTGACAAGCCAGTAGTATGTTCCTATACTAGTACTTGCTATGAACGACATAGTACAATGGGGATGAACACTCCATTCATTCAAAAGGGCGATGACCTACGGGATCATCGCTTTTTTCATGGTTGCAATTCCCTAGAAATCTTGCTATAGTAAGACAGTCCTTGAATTATCAGAATTGTTCCAAGTGAATTTTCCGTCTTTTCTGGGTAGACATGTATAGAATAGGGCTGACTGTGTCTATATTGTTGAGGAGCGATCGAACCTAGTTTCAAAGGTTATGTTACAGTTTTATGTTATTTGCTAGATTTGGCCCTCCAACGCTTGAAAACCGATCTCAGTTGGCATAATGTATATGTGATTGCTTCAGTTAGAATAAATCCAAAAACAAAAATCATAGATAGCAGGTGACCACCATGGCTTTGTTGGAAAAAATACAGCGATTTAACCGACTCTTGCAAAAATCTGCCGCAAACGGCGTGGATTTCATGGAGTTGGCGAAGCTCCTCAGCGATATGGTAGATTCGAACGTCTACGTAGTCTCCAAGACCGGCAAGATTCTCGGGTACGGCCTCGCTGAGTACGAACTGACCCTCGAATGGAACCAGATCATGACGGTCGATCAGAAGTTCCCGGGCCAATTCAACGAAAATCTCTTGAAATTCACGGAAACCGTGAAGAACGTGGAGAACAAAGAACCGTTCTACGTCTTCTCCTCTCCGGAAGAAAACGAAGTCTTCAAGAAGAAAAACATCACCATCGTTCCGATCGTCGGCGGCGGCACCCGCCTCGGCACCCTCGTTCTGGCGCGTCTGAACAAGGAGTTCAGCGACGATGACCTGATCCTCTCCGAGTACGGCGCAACCGTTGTCGGCATGGAGATCATCCGCTCCGAGCAAGAAGAAATTCATGAAAAAGCGCGTCAACGCGCGATGGTCTTGATGGCGCTCGAATCCCTCTCGTTCTCCGAGCAAGAAGCGATCCAGCACATCTTCAAAGAGCTCGAAGGCTCCGAAGGCCTCCTCGTCGCTTCCAAAATTGCAGACCGCGTCGGCATCACCCGTTCGGTCATCGTCAACGCAATCCGCAAACTGGAATCGGCGGGCGTCATCGAATCCCGCTCGCTCGGGATGAAGGGCACGTACATCAAAGTCCTCAACCCGCTGTTCCTCGATCAACTCGAAGCAATCGACAAATAAAGCACAAAGAGAACCCGTCCTCCTCGGAGGCCGGGTTCTTTTTATTTCAGGTAGTCCACCAGCGCTTGGAAGATCGCTTCGGCGGCAGCATCTTGGACTTCGGGGTCCTTGGCTTTTTGCTCGTCGCCGGAGTTGGTGAGAAAGTCGGTTTCGATCAACACGGCGGTTTGCGGGTTTTCGCGCAGGACGTAGTAGTCGCCAAACCTCGTGCCGAGGTCCGGCAGTCCCAGGCGGGAGACCAGCTGCTTTTGGACGCGGTCGGCGAGGTCGCGGTCTTGGCCGTTATCACTGTAGTAAAACGTCATCGTCCCGGACAAGTCGGGGTCGGCGTTGGTGTTGAAATGCAGCGAGACAAACGCGTCGCAGTTTTCTTTTTTGGAGATTTGCACGCGGTCGTCGAGCGACACGAACGAATCGTCGGAGCGTGTCAGCACCACGCGCGCGCCGGTGGACGTCAGCTTGTTGGCGAGCAGGCGGGTGAGGGGAAGCGTGAGGTCTTTTTCATAGACGCCGGTGTTCCGTCCGATCGCACCGACGTCAGTTCCGCCGTGCCCGGCGTCGAGCACGATCGTCTTGCCGTGCAGGACGCCGTCGAGCGACTGTCCGACCTCCGGCAGTTTTGCGAGGTCGCCGTCCACTTTGGGCAGCCAGCCTGCCACCCAAGCGGGCCGTCCGTTTTGCATCGTGACCTGGAGCCACTTGCCCGATTTGCCGGTCACAGAGTACGCGGTACCCGCCGCTCCGGTCTCCAGCAGCGCAAAGTTCGTGCCCGGACCGCTGCGCAGGTTGGTCGCTTCTTGGAGCGTCAGGGTGACGGCGGAATCGGCGTTTGCTCCAGGCGTCGGTGCCGGTCCTGGAACATTGTCTTGAACGGGAGCGGGTTTGCCGGGGAGTTTCAGATAGTCGGAGCTGACGTAAGCGCTTTGGCCCCTCCAGTCGATCTTCGTCCAGCCGGCACCGGATTCGAGGACTTGCACGAGGTCGCCGAGTTTGAGCGTGCCAAGAATCGGGGCAGACTGGGAAGGGTTGGATCGGACGTTCAAGGTGTCGCTCAGGACGCTGGCCCGTTCCTGCTCCGCTTGGGCGTTGGGCTTCGCTTTGCCTTGCGTCACGGTGACGTAGGATTTGGAGACCCAGCCTGTCCGGTCGTCGGGCAGGCGGATTTGCACCCAGTCGGCGCTCTGTTGCAGCACCGGATACGTCGTGCCGGGCTGGATCGTCGTGACGATCTCAAACGACGTGGAAGCGCCGCCGCGCACGTTCAAACTCTCGACGTTCGCTTCGGCGACATCGATCACGGGGTTGGACGTGGCGAAGCGACCGCCTTCATGAACCAGCGAGGCGTGAATCCAACCGCTCTCGCCGTTGTCGAGCTGCACTTGGTACCACCCGTTTTCCGACGTGATCACTTCGAACTGGTCACCGTAATCGGCATGCCCGATCACTTTCTCCTCGGTCGACGCTCCGGCGCGGATGTTCACGTCGTACGCGATCACTTTGACGAAACGGCCGCCGTCGGCAGCCGCCGCGATCATGGAGAACAGCAGAGAAAAACAGACCACGAACACCAAGACCCAAGACTTGCGATTCACGAAGTCGTACCTCCTGACACAGGTTTTGAAACCCCCTATTCGTCCCGTCAAAACGGGATTCCTGCCCTTCGACACCGATTGTTTCCTTTCCGACAGGGAAGGCTAGAAGCAGACAAAACTCGCAGACTCATCAGCTTCCAAGGAGGTCTCCCCCCATGCGTAAAACCATCCACCAACAAGTCTCGTCCTTCACCAACAAACGTCTCCTCAACGTGGACTTCCACGACTTTTTGCAAAAACAGACCTACCTCGAAGACGTGGAACTCGCCACCGAATTTGCCCTGACCTCTCAGGAACTGCAACACCTGCGCGCAAAACTGCAAAGGTAGTGGACGGCTGGGGCGCAGAACGTTACACTGGTGTCTGGAGGTGAAGCCCATGCGGATCGCCATCGACCTTGGCAACCCGAAATACCAAAGTGAAACGGAACGCCTGGTTCACCTGTTCTTCGAGGAAGACGAAGTGGTGTTTGAAGAGCAGGCGGACGCGGCGCTTTTTATAAGAACGTGGACAGAAGAGGAACCCGCTGCCGTCACCGCTCGTGCCGAGCTGCATGACCGTCGCGACGGACGCAGCCGCACGAGTTTTTTCACCAAGGGAATTGAGCCCGGAGCCGCGCCGAACATCAGGGTCAAACGCGGCAAGTCCGCGACTCTGCGCGCGCTGCACGACGTGCTGGAGCAACTGACCGGCGAGCACCATCCGTGGGGCATCTTGTTTGGCGTGCGCCCGCTGAAGCTCGTGCACAACCTGCGCGAACAGGGCCGTGACAACGCGTATATCCGCGAGAAGCTCCGCACGGAGCACGCGATTTCCGAAGCGCGCATCGATTTGTTGCTGGAGATCGCCGACACACAACTGGAGACGATGCCCGATCTCTACGAAATCGACCGCGAAGTCTCGATCTATGTCGGCATCCCGTTTTGCCCGACGCACTGCGCGTACTGCACGTTCCCGGCGTACTCGATGGAGGACAAAGCGACGTATGCGCCGTCGTTCCTTGAGGCGCTGGAGCGCGAGTTTGCGGCGATCGGCGGATTTTTGCACGAACAGAACATCCCTGTGACTTCGGTGTATTTGGGCGGCGGCACGCCGACATCGCTGAAAGCGCCGGAGTTGGAGCGCGTGATGAAAGCGATCTACGCTCACATCCCGAACGCCAAACCGTGGCGCGAGTTCACCGTGGAAGCGGGCAGACCGGACACGATCACGCCGGAGCGCGTCGAAGTGATGCGCCGCTACGGCGTGAACCGGATCTCCGTCAACCCGCAGACGTTTAAAGCAGAGACGCTGAAGACGATCGGACGCGGTCACACGCCGGACATCGTCGACAAGCGCTTCCACCTCGTCAAGGAAGCGGGCTTTGAGAACATCAACATGGACATGATCCTCGGTCTCCCCGGCGAAGACCTCGACGATGTGCGCCATACGCGCGCCCGCATCGAAGCGCTGAACCCGGACTCGGTCACGGTGCACACGATGTCGTTCAAGCGCACCGCCGTCGTCAACAAAGAGCGCGACCAGTACGAAATTCCGCACACGCGCATCGTCCGGCAAATGATGGCGGAGACGGCGGAGTGGGCGCGGGGATTGGGCTACCACCCTTATTACGTCTACCGGCAGAAGGACATCCTCGGCAACTTGGAGAACGTCGGCTACGCAAAACCGGGCATGGACTCGATCTACAACATCGCGATCATGGAAGAGCGGCAGACGATCATCGGGCTTGGCGGCGGCGCGTCTTCGAAACTCTACCGCAAGGGCGAGTTCTTACGTCACATCTACAACGCCAAAGAACCGAAAGCCTACGTCGACACCGTCGATGCCGTGACAGAGAAAAAACTCAAAGCTCTGCGCGAAGTGTTCGTTCCCCATTCCGTCTAAGGAGTGGGGCTTTTTTGTGAACAGCGGGACTAAGGGGGGCTCTCTGTGATAGACTGGAATTTAGGCAATCAAATCGCTACATAGACTGGGGAAAACCATACATGTCTTCAACTGCAAAAAAAGGATTGGTCGCCGGAGCTTTTTCCTTGGCTCTGGCCGGGATGTTGTCCAAAGTGTTGGGCATCGTCTACATCGTGCCGCTGCAGAACATGGCGCACGACTACGTCATGGCGCTGTATCAGCATGCGTATGCGATTTACGTCGTCATCCTCACGGTGACCACGGCGGGCATCCCGTTGGCGATCTCCAAACTGATCGCCGAGCGCAACACGATGCGCGATTACGCGACGGCCGACCAGATTTACCGCGTGGGGGCGCGGTATATGACGCTGGCGGGCGTGATCATGTGGGCGTTGATGTTTGCGCTGGGCGGCGTCATCGCGCTTATCGCACACAGTTACCCGGCATCCACGGCGATCCGCTCGCTCTCGTTCGCCCTGCTCGTCGTGCCGTTGCTCGCCGCGATGCGCGGGTATCTGCAAGGGCATCAAGAGATGGGCATCTCCGGCTCTTCGCAAGTGTGGGAACAGCTGGTGCGGACACTGGCCATCTTGGGCGGGGTGTACGCGTGCAAGCAGCTCGGCGCACCGGACAATTGGACGGCGGCGGTCGCGACGTTCTCGGGGGTTCTGGGAGCGGCGTTCTCCGTCTTCTACCTGGGCCGCCATGTCGTGCGGATTCGCCGGGCGAACAAGAGCCGGATCACGAAACCGTCCGACATGACCAACAAGCAGATCTTCCGCAAGATCGCGGTGGTTGCGCTGCCGATCTCGCTGTCTTCGCTGGTCTTGCCGCTGTCGCAGAACGTGGACAACTTCACGATCACCAACTTGCTCGTCTGGGGGATGGGGTTGTCGCAGCACGCAGCCGACTCGCAGTTCGGGATCTTCACCGCGCGGGCGCTGCGCCTGATCGCGATGCCGCTGTCGCTGGCCACCGCGATCGGGCTCTCGCTGATGCCCGCCATCACCCAAGCGATCACGGAAAAAAACACCCCGCTGCGCAACGAGCGCGTGTTGATGTCGTACCGCTTGACGTCGTTTTTCTCGTTCCCGACGGCGGCGGGGATTCTGTTGCTTGCAGGTCCGATCGACATCACGCTGTTCAAAGACACGGCAGGTTCGGATACGATTGCGATGGTGTCGCTGATGGCGATCTTCTCGTCGTTTGAGCTGGTCACGGCGTACATCTTGCAGGCGCTCGGGCATATGTACCTGCCGATTCGCTATATGTTTGCCGGCTTGATTTTAAAAACGGTGCTCAACATCGCGCTGGTGCCGTTTTACGGAATCTTCGGCGCGGCGATCGCCAGCGTCCTCGGCTACTTGCTCTCGTCGATTCTCAATTTCCGTTCTGTGCAAAAAATTGCCCAAGTCCCGCTCTCGTTTAACGACATCTTCGGCAAGCCGATTGCGGCTTCGCTGATCATGGGCGTCGTGGTGTGGATTGTGGCGAAGATTCCGTTCGATCTGATCATCCCGAGCGAGCGGATCGCCAACTTGATTTTGGTGATCTTCTGCGGCGCGATCGGCGCGGCGGTGTTTTTTGCGGTGATGGTCGCGATCAAGGGGATCACCCGCGAAGAGATCAAACGCATGCCGGTGTTGAACCGGTTGATTCGCTGATCGGAGAGGGGAGAGGGGAGAGGTCGTCATGACGTATCGGGAGCTGCTACGCCATCGCGGCTACTCCCTTTTGTTTTCGGGACAGGTGTTGTCGCAGTTGGGAGACGCCGTCTATGAAGTCGGCATCGTGTGGTTGGTGTACCGTTTGACAGAGAGCAGCGCGGCGGCGCTCGGCTGGTTGGCGTTTTGTCAGAGCGTGCCGTTTCTCGTGTGCGGGTTGCTCGCCGGCGTGTTGGCCGACCGCTGGAACCGGCGGACGACGATGCTGGTTTCCGACCTCGTGCGGGCCGCGGCCGTCGCGTGGTTGGCGGTGCGTTATGCGCTGGGGAGTTTGACGGTTGTGGAAGTGTGTGCCGTCGCGGCGTTGCTGACGACGGCGAGGGCGTTTTTTCACCCGGCGATGCGGGCGCTGTACCCGGAGATGCTCGGGCGTGAGCAGTTGTTGCTCGCCAATTCGCTCAGCGAAGGGGCGAAACGGATCTGCAAAGTGCTCGGCATGTTGCTCGGCGGCGTGCTGATGGCGCGGGCGCAGGCGGACGTCGTGCTCTGGGGCAACGCTCTGTCGTTCCTGCTGTCGTTTGCGACCTTGCTGGCCTTGAAAAAAACGAACCTGTCCGGCGGCGGGGAGGCTCTCGCGGATCGCGCTGCGTCCGGCGCTTTGAAAGCCGCATCGATACACGAATCGTCCGGCAGCGCGGAAATCTCGTCAAACCGTTCTGCAGCCCGCCGGGCTTGGACCCTTTTGCGGGAGATCGGTTCTGCATTCGGGGAACTGAAACGGCGCAAGCAGGTGCTGTTTGCCGTCGCGGCCTCGTCGTTCGGCTTGGTGGTGTCGGCGGGGTTGATCAAAGTCGGGCTGCCGCTCTTGGCGGGCAACGTCCTGCACGGCGAGGGCGATGTCTACGGGTTGCTGATGGCGTGCTTCTCGATCGGCATGTTCCTCTCCACCGCTTCCATGAAAAAACTCGCCGCCCGCCTTTCCGTCGTGCAACTCGTCGCCGTCGGCTGGCTGCTGTACGCCGTGATGTTCCTCGCGCTTTCGTTTGCGCCGCCGCTCGCGCTGGCTTGCGCGTTGGTGGGCGCGACGGGGTTCGCGCACTTTTTGACCGACATTCCGGTGACGACGATGATTCAGCAAACCATGCCGATGCACCGCATGTCCGCTTGCCAAAGCGTCTGGGCGACCGCCTCGTTCGGCTCGGAATCGCTCGGGGTGATCGTCGGCGGCGCGGTGCTCGGCGTCGCGGCGGTGGGCGTGACATTTGCCGCTGCCGGTACTCTGCTGTTGATTTTGGGCGTGGTGGCGGCGAGTAAACTTCGCGAAAATGGGCAGAATGTACTTGACAGAAAAACATTGTCTGAGTAAGATTACACTTAATTTCAACTTGATCGAGATCCCATGACGGGAAAAAGTACCGAAGCTCTCCGCGTTGCCAGAGAAGAGACACCCTCGGCTGCAAGTGTCTCCCTACGCGCCTTCGAGAAAGACATCCCAGAGGACTCACCGCGAACCCTCTTGTTTTCCGGGGGCAGTAGCGTTGGGCGTGTCCGGGCGTTAACCGGCTAAGCGGAAGCGGTGTTTTTTCTGCCGTTTCAATCAGGGTGGTACCACGGGAACTACAAAGCTCTCGTCCCTAGTGCATGTGATATGCGCTAGTGACGGGAGCTTTTTTTCGTACACCGAAGGAGGAATTCAACATGTTAACCAATCGACCCCGCGGAGTGAACGATTTGCTCCCCGGCGATGTGGAGAGATGGCAGTTTATCGAGCGTACGGCAAGAGACGTGTGCCGCCGTTTCAACGTTGCGGAGATCCGCACTCCGATTTTTGAACACACCGAGCTCTTCAAGCGCGGCGTCGGCGAGACGACCGACATCGTCGAGAAGGAAATGTACACCTTCCAAGACCGCGGCGAGCGCTCGCTGACCCTGCGTCCGGAAGGAACCGCGTCGGTGGTGCGCGCGTTCGTCGAGAACAAACTCTACGCGCAACCGCAGCCGACCAAGATGTACTACATCGGCCCGATGTTCCGCTACGAGCGTCCGCAAGCCGGCCGCTACCGCCAATTCCACCAGTTCGGCGTCGAAGTGCTGGGCGTCAACGACCCGAGCGTGGATGCGGAAGTGATTGCGCTGGCGATGACGTTTTTTACGGAACTCGGTTTGAAGGACATTACGCTGGAAATCAACTCTGTCGGGTCCCCGGCATCTCGGGAAGCGTACCGCCACGTGCTGCGTGAACACCTCGCCCCGGTCAAAGATACGCTTTGCAAAGACTGCCAGAGCCGCTTCGACCGCAACCCGATGCGCATCCTCGACTGCAAAGTCGACCGCGACAACGAGATCGTGGCAAACTCGCCGTACATGCTCGATTACTTGACGGACGAAGACAAAACCCACTTCGAGCAAGTGAAGTCGTACCTCGACTCGTTCGGCATCCGGTACGTCGTCAACCCGCGCATGGTGCGCGGTCTCGATTACTACACGCAGACGGCGTTTGAGTTTATGGAATCCGGCTCGACGCTCTCCGGCGGCGGCCGCTACAACGGCATGGTCGAGCAGCTCGGCGGGCCGGATCAACCGGGCATCGGGTTTGCCGTCGGAATCGAGCGCGCGCTGATCGCTCTGCAAAACCAAGACGTGCAACTGCCGATTGAAAAGGGCGTCGACGTGTTCTTGGTGGCGCTGGGCGAAGAAGCATCGAAGCGCACCGTCACCCTGTTGCAAGAACTGCGCACCGCCGGCCTCGTCGCTGACAAGGACTATCTGGGCAAGAGCATGAAAGCGCAGATGAAAGCGGCGGACCGCTTGAACGCAAAGCAAGTCGTCATCCTCGGCGACGACGAACTGGCGCAGGGCGTCGCCAACATCAAAGACATGGAAAGCGGCGAGCAAGTGTCCGTCCCGCTCTCCGAGCTGGTGCAGAAAGTTCAACAGAAACTGTAGAGATCCGTGGGGAGGAACCAATCATGAGCGAGCAATTCCAAGGACAAACGCTCCACCGCACGCACAACGCGGGCGAGCTTCGCAAGGCACACGTAGGAGAGCAAGTGACGCTGACCGGCTGGGTGCAACGCCGCCGCGACCTCGGCGGGCTGATCTTCATCGATCTGCGCGACCGTTCCGGCTATGTGCAAGTGGTGTTTGAACCGTCCGAGACGTGCGGGCCGGAACTGATGGAGATGGGCGACAAACTGCGCAACGAGTACGTCGTGGCGGTGCGCGGCACCGTGTCTTCCCGCTCCGAGAGCGCGGTCAACGCGAAGATCCCGACCGGCGAGATCGAAGTGCATGTCCAAGCGGTCGAAATCTTGAACGCGGCGAAAACCACGCCGTTCTTCATCCAAGACAACGTCGATGTCGATGAGAACTTGAAGCTGAAGTACCGCTACCTCGATCTGCGCCGTCCGGAAATGCAGAAGATCTTCATCCTCCGCTCCAAAGCGGTGAAATACTTCCGCGACTTCCTCGACAACAACGGCTTCCTCGAAGTTGAGACGCCGATGCTGACCAAGTCCACGCCGGAGGGCGCGCGCGACTACCTCGTGCCGTCCCGCGTGCATCCGGGTGAATTCTACGCGCTGCCGCAATCTCCGCAGCTGTTCAAGCAGTTGCTGATGGTGTCCGGCTTTGAGCGCTACTATCAAGTCGCCCGCTGCTTCCGCGACGAAGACCTGCGCGCTGACCGCCAACCGGAATTCACCCAGCTCGACATCGAGCAATCGTTCATTCCGCTGGAAAAGTTCCACGAGATGGTCGAAGAGATGATGGTCGGTCTGTTCCAAACCACCCTCGGCATCGAAATTCCGCGTCCGTTCCCGCGCATGACCTATGCGGAAGCGATGGCGCGCTACGGCTCCGACAAACCGGACATCCGCTACGGCGTAGAGCTGCAAGACCTGACCGAGCAAGTGCGCGGTTGCGGCTTCAAAGTGTTCAACGCGGCGGTGGAAGCGGGCGGCCAAGTGAAAGCGGTCGTCGCACCGGGCTGCGCGGGCTACTCCCGCAAGCAAATCGACGAGCTTGAAGCGTTCGTCAAGCGCTACGGCGCCAAAGGCATGGCGTGGATCGCGGTGCAAGAAGAAGGCGTGAAGTCCCCGATTGCGAAGTTCTTCTCTGAGGAAGAAATGCAAGCGCTGATCAAGACCGCAGGCGCTTCCGTCGGCGACCTGATCCTGTTTGCCGCCGACAGCAAAAAAGTCGTCGCCGACGCGCTGGGCAACCTCCGCCAGAAGTTGGCGCGCGACCTGCAGCTGATCGACGAATCGCAGTTCAAGTTCATCTGGATCACGGAATTCCCGCTCTTGGAGCATGACGAGGAATCCGGCCGCTACGTGGCAGCTCACCATCCGTTCACGATGCCGATGGTGGAAGACCTGCACCTCTTGGAAACCGACCCGGCGAACGTTCGTGCCCAAGCGTACGACCTCGCGCTGAACGGCTTTGAAATCGGCGGCGGCTCGATGCGGATCTTCCGTCGTGAAATCCAAGAGCGCATGTTCAAGGCGCTGGGCTTCACGCTCGAAGAAGCGTGGGAGCAATTCGGCTTCCTGCTGGAAGCGTTCGAGTACGGCACCCCGCCGCACGGCGGCATCGCGTTCGGTCTCGACCGGATCATCATGATCATGGCGCAACGCCCGTCCTTGCGCGACACCATCGCGTTCCCGAAAACATCCTCGGCGTCCGACTTGATGACCGACGCTCCGTCTCCGGTCACGACGCAACAGATGGAGGTTCTGCACATCGCCCGCCACGGCAAAGCGGTGCTGGAAGCCGACACAACCGCCGAGGGGGAGACTAACGACCCAGTCGCAAAATAGGGCTCTTGCACTATTTGAATTTTCCTTCAATTCAAGTACGATTAGGTCAAGGCAAATCTTCGTAAGCAACTTCAAAGAACCCTTCTATGTTGGTGATTGTCTTATGTTTTGATCCAACAGTTAGACTTTGGGAGGTCCCAGTCGAACGGAAGAGTGGAGGCCGCTGAGCAGCGCTCGTGGCGGAACCACAGAGGCCAAAGCAGACCACCCACCTGCGCGAGCAGGTTCAAAACTTTGGTAACACGGCGGTGCGGGGTTCTTGAACTGCTGACATCCACAAGCCCGACTCTCGGTAACGAGCGTCGGGCTTTTTCGTGTCTTTTTCGATCAATATTGACAAAATAATTACAAACTAGCAAGATTTTTGTGATAAGATAGATTCTGTGTTGTGAGAAAAGCATTTACAACACGATGATTTACAGGGGAACTGGGATTGTTCATCTCATCGAAAACGGGGGAAATTCAGTGAAGAACAGCACGAAAAAACTACTGGTATCGGCGTTGGTGCTGACGACGGCACTCAGTCCGGTGACTGCCACCTATGCTGCGGGAACCACCGCCACTGCAACTGAATCTGTCAATGGGTATCTGGACCTGGCATTGGCTGATGCGTGGGCACAAGATGCGATCCTGCAAGCGAAAACTCTGGGCTTGATCAGCGGTGACCCGTCGGGCAACTTCCGTCCGCTGGACACGATTACTCGCCAAGAGTTGGCGGTCATTCTGACCCGTCTCATGAACCTCACACTCGATACTGGGTCTGTTTCTTCTTATAAAGACGTACCCTCTGCACAATGGGGTGTCAAATATATCGAAACGGTTGCCAAAGCCGGTCTGATGACGGGAGACGGCGACCAAACCTTCCGTCCGGATGATCAGATCACCCGCGAAGAGCTCGCGGTCGTGTTGGCGCGCGCCGCGAAGCTCGATGTTGCGGGCAAAGGTGCCAAGCTTTCCGTCGCCGATCACGGTCAAGTGAGCGAGTGGGCGAAAGACTACGTGCAAGCGGCGATCGACGCAGGTCTGATGCAAGGCGACGGTGTGAACTTCAACCCGTTGCAACACGCACAGCGCCAAGAAGTGGCGGCCGTTGCCGTCAACTTTGCCAACACCGTGAACAAACCTCAAGTAGTGGCGGCTGTCACCGATGCGAACGTCACGATCAACGGCAAGAACTACGCGGTTGCGAACAACTTGAAGGGGCTCTTCAACGCAGTGAACGCAACTGTCCTCCAAGGCGCAACCGTGCGTTTCCAAGCGACGAACGGCACGATTGACAAGTTGACTTATCTTGAACTGACTCAATCCGGCTTTGCAGCGCAAACCGGTGCGGCAGAGTTCAGCAACAACCTCGTTCTCGACGGTCAAAACACCACTGTAGACGGCGACGTGAAAGTGTCTGCCAACTTCATCTCGGTGAAAAACCTCAAGGTCGCAGGCAACTTTGAAGTCGGACGCGAGCTGCAAAACGACTTCTACAGCCAGAATCTGCAAGTTTCCGGGAAAACCCTCGTCAACGGCGGTGACAGCAACACCGTCGTGTTTGAAGATGCGACGTTGAAGGGCGTCGACGTGAACAAGAAAGACGTGCGCGTGGAGCCGAAGGGCCAAACGCAAGTCGGAGAAGTCACCGTCAACACCAACGCGTCGATTCAGTCCGACTCCTCGGTGACGATTCCGAAATTGACCCTGCAAGAAGGCGCCCAGCAAGTCGATCTCGCAGGCAATATCGGCACGGTGGAAGTCAACGGATCGCAGGACACCACGATCACCGGCAGCGCGAACATCTCGACGGTCACGGCAGCAGGTTCCGGCGTGCTCACCCTGTCGACCAAGGGCAAGATCGACAAAGTCCAAGTCACCAACACCAACGCGCAGTTGTCGCTCGGCGACAACGTGCAGGTAGGCGACCTCGTCTTGCCGGAGGGCAAGGATGCGAAGGACGTGGTCAAGAACTACGACGCGCACAGCGACCAAGTCGGCACCGTCAACGGGCAAACCCCGAACGACAACTCCAACCCGAATTCCGGAGGCAACGCGATTCCGGATCATGTGATGACCAACGCGGGGAAGGTAACGGTTGACAAGAATCTGCTGACAGACGCAGACTTGCTGAGCCAAAACAAATCGCTCTCGGAAGTGACGACCGACCTCGTGCTTCCGCAGAAAGGCGAGAAGTACGGCTCGGACATCACTTGGTCTTCGAGCAACACCGACCTGGTCTCCAACACCGGCGTCGTCACTCGTCCGGAACGCGAACCGGCTCCGAACAAAGTCACGCTGACCGCGACGATTCGCAAAGGCAACGCGGTATCCACCAAGTCGTTTGAAGTGACGGTCGGCTACAAGATCGTGAAAGTTCAGTTGTTGGCGTTGAACGACTTGCACGGCAAACTCGACCAAACCTACAAACTGACCGGCAAAGACTTGAATTTTGACGGCACGCCGGACACCGTCAACGCGGCAGGCCGTCTCGACTACCTCTCGACCTACCTGAAACAGCGCGAAGCAGAGAACCCGAACACGCTCGTCGTGCACACCGGCGACGCAACCGGCGGTTCCTCTCCGGTTTCGGCACTGGAGAACGACGAACCGACCGTTGAAGCGCTCAACGCGATGAACTTCTCGATCGGCACCGTCGGCAACCATGAGTTTGACCGCGGTACCGCCGAGCTTAAGCGGTTGATGAACGGTCCGGCGCGCCCGTCCAACCCGGACTACAAAGGCATGAACTTCCCGCTGATCGCCGCAAACGTCGTGTACAAAAACACCGGCGACCTCGTCCTCAAGCCGTATGAAATCAAGGAAGTGGCAGGCGAGAAGATCGGCTTCATCGGCGTCGTCACCAAGGGCGCGGCTTCGATGATCATGCAGTCGATGATCCAAGACATCCAGTTCACCGACGAAACGGCAGCGGTCAACAAAGCGGCGGCGGAGTTGAAAGCGCAAGGCGTGCACTCGATCGTCGTGCTGGCTCATATGGACTTGACGCAAAACGGCGAGAACGTGACCGGTCCGGCTGCAAACTTGGCGGCGAACGTCGACCCGGACGTCGACGTGATTTTCGCAGCGCACAACCATGAAATTGCCAAAGGCTATGTGAACAACAAACTGCTCGTTCAAGCGTACGAGTACGGCAAAGCGTTCGCGGACGTCGATTTGGAGATCGATACGACCACGCACGACATCGTCTCCAAAAAAGCCGAAGTCGTCATCAACGACCAGTCCAAAGTAGCTCCGGACCCGGCGATCACCGCAATCATCGACAAGTACACGGAAAAAGCAGGCCCGACCCTCAAGTCGGTCGTCGGCACGTCGTCCGTCGATATGCCGGGCGGCTACACCGGCACCGGCGACAACCCGCTTGGCAACTTGATCGCCGACGGCATGCGCGTCAAGATGGACGCAGACTTCGCGATGATGAACGGCGGCGGCATCCGCACGAACTTGAACGCCGGCCCGATCAAGTGGGAAGACCTGTTCAACATCCAACCGTTCAACAACGTGTTGACCAAGGTTACCGTCAAGGGCTCGGACATTCCGAAGATTCTGGAAGCGCAGTTGTCCGTTTCCTTCGGTTCCGACTACAGCATCGCGGGCATGAAGTACACATACAACTACTCGACGCAAAAAGTGGACAGCATCACGAAGATGGACGGCACGCTGATCGACCCGAACGCAACGTACACCATCGTCGTGAACAACTTCATGGCGACCGGCACCGGCAAGTACGCGCCGATTCCGGCAGCGACCCTCGCTTCGGAAACCGGCCCGGAAGACCTCCCGGCGCTGATCGACTACGTGAAGTCCTTCCCGAACGGCGTTGTCACCGCACCGGAACTCGGCCGCATCAAGATTTCCAACCAGATGACCGTAACCAACAACTCCGGCGCTGCCGACACCGTCACCGTCAACAATCTGACGGCGGGCGACACCGTGAAAGTGTACTCCCAAGCATCAGCGGGCACGTTGCTCGGTTCGGCAACCGTAGCGTCCGGTCAAACTTCGGTCTCCATTCCGGTGAACGCACTGGCTGCAAACGGCGGCACTGTGTACGTCTCGATCACCGCGTGGGACTTGTTCCACAAAACCGCACCGGGCTACACCGAAGGCGTTCGCTTCCCGGTTTCCTATACGGCTGAACCGGCTCCGGAGCCGGGCACTGTCACGCTGACCCCGGCAACGTCTTCGTTCCAAGAAGCTGCTGCCAATGACGGCACCGTCACAGGCAGCGAAGTGCTGACGCTTGCCAACGGCACATTCGCACAAGACTTGACCAAGGCAGATGTCACCCTGAACAACTTGCCCGCAGGTCTTGACTACACCGTCACCCGTAACAGCGACACACAGTTGACGATCACGCTTTCCGGACAAGCGACCGCGCACACGTCGGCGAACAACGCCAACGTGACGGTGACGATCCCGCAGGCGAAAATCATCGGTGCGAACGCAAACGTCACTTCGAGCCCGTTTGCGATCACCTTCTTGGACCCGGCTGCACAGACGATGTCGATCGCCAATGCCCGCAGCGTGACCAATAAGACGCAAAAAGTCACCATCCAAGGCATCGTGACTGCGAACAACTCGGCATTTAACTCGTCTGCGAAACTGTCCACGTACATCCAAGACAGTTCGGGCGGTATCAATTTGTTCGGCTACACCGCTCCGGCGGGCTTCGACTTCCAAGAGGGCGACGAACTGCGCATGACCGGTACGATCTCGACGTACAACAACTTGACCGAGTTTGTGCCGGATGCGAACGCCATCACCCTGATCGGCAAGGGCCGCACCCTGCCGACTCCGCAAGCGATGACGCTCGAAGAGCTTTCCAACACCTCTGTTGCGGAAGCCGCGGAAGGCAAGCTTGTCCAAGTGTCCGGCTACCTCTCCAGCAAACCGGACACCCCGGACTCCGCAGGCGGTTACAACCTGTCGCTGATCGACGCAAACTTCAACTCGTTGTTGGTGCGCGTCTACGCAACCACCGGTGCCATCAACTCTTTGCAAGTTGGCAAATGGTATGACTTGACCGGGATCATGAGCCAATACAACACCGATTACCAACTGTTGCCGCGCAAAGCGGGCGACGTGGTCGAGCAAGCGACGCAAGCTCCGGCTCCGAGCACCGACGGCGTCGTGAAGCAAGCGACGGTCGCGCGCGGTGTTGACGGAGACACGGTGAAGTTGTCCACTCCGATCTTCGGCGCTACCAACGTTCGCTTCCTCTCGATCGACACGCCGGAGACCGTCTACAACGGCCTGTCGCAAGGCGCGCACGGCGATGCGGCGCACAACGCGCTGGACGCGCTGCTTCCGGCGAACACGCCGGTCGAACTGCACTTCGGCTCCGAGCCGTTGGACAAGTACGGCCGCCTGCTGGCTCACGTCTTCAAGAACGGCGAAGACATCAATCTCAAGCAAGTTCGTGAAGGCATGGCAACGACCTATCAGATCTACCCGAACCTCGAGGGCTTCGAAACTTACGCAGACGCGCTGAAAGCAGCGAAAGCGGAGAAGAAAGGCATCTGGAACCCGGCGGACCCGCTCTTGGAACAGCCGTTTGTCTTCCGTGCGCGCATGGACAACAACACCCCGCTCTCCAAGCCGGTCGGCGACTACTACACGAAGAAATTGGTCGACCCGAACCTGTGGTACACGATTCCGGCTGAGAACCGCGTGTTCTTCTGGAACGACACGGACGCGGCAACCGCCGGCTACTCGAAAGTTTCGTTTACTGCCGACAACACCGAGCTGTTCTCCGACGTCTACCAAGTGGACACCGCGAACAGCACCGTCAGCGGTTTCCCGTACGGCGTCACGCTCGACACCGTCAATGCGGTCGTCAAACCGCTCGTCGGAGCAACGGTGAAGTATTACCAAGCGGACGGGCAAACCGAGATCACTTCGGGCACGCTTGCGACCGGCAATTTGATCGTCGTCACCGCCGCGGACGGCGTGACGAAGAAAACGTACACTGTGACCACCGATGCCATTCCGGCTCCGACGGTCGTCACCAGCGTGAAAGGTGTTTCTCAAGACACCGACCTGCAAACGACGGGCGGCGTTGAAAACAAAATCACCTGGGTGGATTCCAAGAATACGACCCAGGTAGAAGTGCTCCGCAGCACCACCGGTGTGATCGGGGATGCCGTCTCGCTCGGCTTCGTCCCGTCCGGCCGTCAAACGTTCACGGACAGCGATGTGGAAGCGGGGACGACGTACACCTACTTCATCGTGGCGCAAAACTCCACGGGCAGCGCTGACCCGGTCAGTGTTCAAGTCACGGCTTCCCAAGACTACGAGAACGTCGTTCCGTTGACGCAGGCGACCAACGTCGCGGTCACTTCCACCGACCTCGACAACGCAACGGTGGGTGTGAACAACGTCGTGACGTGGACCGATGCAACCGGCCCGGTCGGCACGACTTACCAAATCCTCCGTTCCAAAACCAACGACGTCTCGACGGCGACGGTTGTGGGCACGGCGAATGAAGGCGAGCAAACGTACACGGACACCGTCCGCGATGCCGGCACTGTCAACACGACGTACTATTACTTCGTCAAAGCGGTCAACGGCAACCAAGACACCACCTCGGACGTTGCTTCTGTCATCG
This sequence comes from Tumebacillus flagellatus, assembly GCF_000714935.1. Taxonomy (GTDB): domain Bacteria; phylum Bacillota; class Bacilli; order Tumebacillales; family Tumebacillaceae; genus Tumebacillus; species Tumebacillus flagellatus. The sequence continues at coordinate 241,537 of NZ_JMIR01000001.1, read as the reverse complement.
CAAAGGACAACCACATCTTGATCAGCGAAATTTACGGCAACGGCGGCAACGCAGCTTCGACGTACAAGTACGACTTCGTTGAGCTGTATAACCCGTCTGATGTGGACATTACTCTGAGCAACTGGATGTTGCAATACCAAGCGGCGACCACTTCGACGTGGCCGTGGGCATCCTCCGGCTCCGTGACGTTGAACGGCGTGATCAAAGCGCACGGCTATGCGTTGATCAAGTACAACAGCGGTTCGAACACCGGGCTGGCCGATCTTCCGGCAGGTTTCCTCGCTTCCTCGACGACCAATCTGAGCGGAACGGCGGGCAAGTTAGCCTTGCTGAGCCACAATAGCGCGTACTTGGCGTCCATGAACGATCTGGCGCTCGTAGACTTCGTCGGGTTTGGTTCCACCGCGAACCTCTTTGACGGGTCCGGACCGGCTAACCAAACGGCTTCGGATTACACCCACAGCATTCAACGCAACGAGGGTGTGGATACGAACGATAACGCAGTGGATTTCGTTACTGCAACTCCGACTCCGACCGTTACCCCGTAAGGAACAACATTTGAAGCTGTCCGGAACAACCCCGGACGGCTTCATTTTTTGTCACTCTTTTGCGCACTATGGTATAGTACATAATAGACATCTGACCCTAGAAGGAAGTGTACTGCATTGATCGAAATCAAAACTCCCTCCGAAATCGCCGTCATGCGGGAAGCGGGGCGCATCATCGCGGAGATTCACCGCGAAATTGCCAAGATGATGCGACCGGGCTTGACCACGATGGAGATCAACGAATTCGCTGAGACCTATATGCGCGAGCGCAACGCCATCCCGGCGCAGATCGGCTACCACGGCTACCCGTACGCGACGTGCGCGTCTGTCAACGACGTGGTCTGCCACGGCATGCCGAGTAAGTACGCGCTCAAGGAAGGCGATATTGTCACCATCGACATGGTCGTAACCCTTGACGGCATGAACGCCGACTCCGCGTGGAGCTATGCGGTCGGCGAAATCTCGCCGGAAGCAAAACGCCTGATGGAAGTCACCCACGAATCCATGTTCAAAGGCATCGAGAAAGCAGTCGTCGGCAACCGCATCGGCGATGTCTCCAACGCCATCCAAGTCTACGCCGAGGGCGAAGGCTTTTCCGTCGTGCGCGACTTCATCGGGCACGGCATCGGCCGCTCGATGCACGAAGGCCCGGAAGTGCCGCACTACGGCCCGGCCGGCCGCGGCCCGCGCATTCGCGAAGGCATGGTCTTCACCATCGAGCCGATGATCAACATCGGCAAGTACCACTGCAAAGTGGACGAAGACGGGTGGACCGCCCGCACGGTGGACGGCTCGCTGTCTTGCCAATACGAACACACCCTCGCCATCACGGCGGACGGCCCGCAACTGCTGACTGTTCTGTAACACAGTATAGAAGCAAAACATGAAGGCGATGAACTTTTTCATCGCCTTTTTGCTTGCATTCGACTATACTTATTCGTAATGACGAGTGAATTTATCGGAAATGAGGAACTCAGCTATGATCATCGACCTGCGAAGCGATACTGTCACCAAACCCTCGGAAGAGATGCGCAAAGCCATGTACAACGCCGAAGTAGGCGACGATGTCTACGGCGAAGATCCGACTGTGCAGAAATTGGAAGACACCGCTGCCCGGATGCTCGGCAAAGAAGCGGGGTTGTTTGTCACCTCCGGCACGATGGGCAACCAGATCGCCGTGCTCACCCAAGCCCGCAGCGGGGAAGAGATCATCCTCGAAGAAACCTCTCACATCTTCCTCTATGAAGGCGCGACCGCCTCGGCGTTCGGCGGCGTGCAGACCCGCACGATCAAGGGCGTGCGCGGCGCGATGAACCCGGAGGACGTGCGCGGCGCGATCCGTCCGTCCGACATCCACCAGCCGGTCACCACGCTGATCTGCTTGGAAAACACCCATAACAAAGCCGGCGGTGCCGTCGTCCCGACGGAGAACATGCGCGCCATCCACGAGATCGCCCGCGAGAACAACATCCGCGTCCACCTCGACGGCGCCCGTTTGTTCAACGCCGTCGTCGCCAGCGGTCAGAAACCGTCCGACTTTGCCCAATACGTGGACACCGTCCAATTCTGCTTTTCCAAGGGCCTCGGCGCCCCGGTCGGCTCGATGCTCGTCGGCGACCGCGCCACCATCGAGCAAGCCCGCGTCTGGCGCAAGCGCTTCGGCGGCGGCCTGCGTCAAGTCGGCGTCTTGGCGGCACCCGCTCTGCTCGCCCTCACTCAAAACGTCGAACGCCTCGCCGAAGACCACGCCAACGCGAAGTTCCTCGCCGAGGGTCTCGCCCAAATTCCGGGCCTTGCCATCGATCCGGCGACGGTGGACACCAACATCGTCATCGTGAACATCGCGGGCCTTGGCGTGAGCGAAACGGTACTGATCGACGAATTAAAAAAATCCGGCATCCTCTGCGGCGGTTTCGGCCCGCAGCTGGTTCGCTTCGTCACTCATTTGAATATCTCGAAAGCGGACATCGTCTCCGCTCTTGAGACGATCCAACGCGTCGTTCGAGGGCTCGCGTAACATGGATTTGTTTGGATTCCAAGCGGAAGCCGAGCAACAGAACAACGCCCCGCTGGCCGCCCGGATGCGCCCGCAGTCGCTGGACGAACTGATCGGGCAAGAGAGCATCGTCGGCCGGGGCAAGCTGCTCCGCCGCGCCATCGAGACCGACTCGCTCACGTCGCTGATTCTGTACGGGCCGCCCGGCACGGGCAAGACCACGATCGCCCGCGTTATCGCCCGCTCCACCAAACGGACGTTTCGCACGCTCAACGCCGTCACGGCCGGTGTGGCCGACATCCGCAAAGTGGTCGACGACGCCAAAGACGCGCTGGCGATGTACCAACAGCGCACCGTCCTGTTCGTCGACGAAATTCACCGCTTCAACAAGTCCCAACAGGACGCGCTCTTGCCGCACGTCGAGGAAGGTTTGATCGTGCTGATCGGCGCGACGACGGAGAATCCTTTCTTCGAAGTCAACGCCGCGCTGCTCTCGCGCTCGCAGATCTTCCAACTGCAAAAACACACCGAACAAGACCTGATCGTCATGGCGAAAAAAGCCCTGTCCCTGCCCGGACGCGGCCTTGGCGATTATAACGTCTCCGCGGACGATGAGGCGCTGCAACATCTGGCGCGCTACGCGGACGGCGACGCCCGCCGCCTCTACAACGCGCTGGAACTGGCGGTGTTGTCCACGCCGCCGGATACGGACGGCGTCATCCATGTCACGCTCGACGTCGCAGCCGAATCGATTCAACGCCGCGTCGTGCGCTATGACAAGAGCTCCGATCAACACTACGACACGACGTCTGCCTTGATCAAGTCGATTCGCGGCTCCGACCCCGACGCCGCCCTCTACTGGCTGGCGAAGATGATCGACGCCGGCGAAGACCCGAAGTTTATCGGACGACGCTTGATCATCTCCGCGTCGGAGGACATCGGCAACGCCGACCCGCGCGCGCTGCAAATCGCGCTCTCCGCGTTTCAAGCGGTGGAGGTGATCGGAATGCCGGAGGGGCGGATCATCCTCGCCCAAGCGGCGACCTACCTCGCCACCGCGCCGAAATCGAACGCGTCGTACATGGGCATCAACCGCGCTCTGCAGATGATTCGCGAGGGCAGTTCCGTCGACGTACCGCCGCACCTCAGAGACGCGCACTACAAGGGAGCGGCGAAGCTCGGTCACGGTCAAGGGTATCTCTACCCGCACGATTTCCCGGGGAATTATGTCGAACAACAGTACTTGCCCGACGAATTGCGAGACACCACGTTCTATCATCCAACCCGTAACGGGTATGAGCAAGTATTAGGAGAGCGCCTGCGACATTGGCGCACAGAGCGGAACGGAGGATAGTCGTGCAAACCGAGGCCCATACTAGGGAACAGCAAGTCTTGAACGCAAGCACCGTCAAAAAAAAGCAAGAACCGTACTGGCAGATGTTTCTGCGCAGACTGATCATAATGAATGTCGGCTTGCTCGTCATGGCAATCGGCATCCGCGCCGTCATCGGGGCGAACATGGGAGCTTCTCCGTGGGACGTGTTGCACATCGGTTTGACGTTGCACACGCCGCTGACGTTTGGAGAGGCCAACCAGCTCGTCGGGTTGCCGATGCTGGCGGTCGCCTGCTGGATGGCGAAAAGCTGGCCGAAGATCGGCACCTTGATCAACATCCTGATGCTGGGACCGTACTGCGACTGGATCAAACCGTTGATCCCCCTTCAGACGCATTGGTACGGGATGGTGCCGCAATTTGCAGTGGGAGTCGTGGTCATGGGTCTTGGCGTGGGCATCTACATCGCGTCGCAATTGGGCGCAGGTCCGCGAGATTGGCTCATGCTGTCGATTCACCAGAAAACGGGGTGGAGCATCCGCTGGGTGCGGACCCTGATCGAAGTCTCGGCGGTCATCGTCGGGATTCTGTTGAGCGGACCGTTCTCGATCGGCACGATCCTGTTCTCCCTGACCATCGGGCATCCGACGGAGTGGGGATTGAAATGGGCAACCCGCGTTTTTCAACCGTATGTACAGAGGAGAGAATGGGAACATGAAATTATCCACTAAAGGACGCTACGGGGTCACGCTGATGATCGACCTGGGCATGTTCTTCGGAGAGGGCCCTGTGTCCTTGAAATCGGTAGCCGAGCGCCAATCGCTCTCGGAACACTATTTGGAGCAATTGATTGCGCCGCTTCGCAACGCCGGTTTGGTGCGCAGCATTCGCGGCGCGTACGGCGGGTATGTGCTCGCCAAAGCGCCGCAAGAGATCACCGTCGGCGACATCATCCGCGTGTTGGAAGGCCCGATCACCATCGTGGACGACCCGGAAGAAGAGTTGGCGGAACTCTGGGAGAAAGTTCGCGACTCGATCAACTCCGTGCTGGACGGCACGACGTTGCAAGACCTGATCGAGAAAAAACGCAACAGCGGCGAAAACTACATGTTCTACATCTAAGAACCAACAACAAGCTGGGTATGTGGTGTGTTCCACATACCTTTTTGTACATAAAAGGAGTGGTCACGACATGAGAATCTACCTCGACAACGCGGCGACCACCGCAGTGGCTCCCGAAGTGCGCGCCGCGATGGAGCCGTTCCTCGGTGAGATTTACGGCAACCCGTCGAGCGTGCATGAAGCGGGACGCGTTGCGAAAGCGGCCGTCGAAGGGGCGCGGGAGCAGGTCGCCAAAGCTCTGCACGCGACGCCGTACGAGCTGGTGTTCACCAGCGGCGGCACGGAAGCGGACAACGCTGCGATCATCGGAGCGGCCCTGTCCCGCCAAGAACAGGGCAAGCACATCGTCACGACGAGCATCGAGCACCATGCGGTGTTGAACACGTGCGAGTTCTTGGAACAATTGGGATTTGAAGTGACCTATGTGAACCCGGAGTCTGACGGCATCGTCACACGGGAAGCGGTGGAAAAAGTCCTGCGTCCCGACACGACGGTGATCTCGATCATGACGGTCAACAACGAAACCGGCGCGATTCAGCCGGTGGAAGCCATCGGGGCGTTGGCGCGGGAGAGAGGCATCGTCATGCACACCGACGCCGTGCAAGCGTTTGGGTTGATGGACTTGGACGTGGAGCAGCTTCACGTGGACTTGCTCTCGGTCTCCGGGCATAAAATCCACGCGCCCAAGGGCATCGGCGCACTCTATGTGCACCACAACTTGAAGTGGACGCCGTTTTTGCACGGCGGCAACCAAGAGCGCAAACGCCGCGGCGGCACTGAGAACCTCCCCGGCATCGCGGGGTTCGGGGAAGCGGTGCGGATCGCTCAAGCACAGCGCGAAACCAAGTTGGCACACATCCGCGAGCTGCGTCAACTCATGCTCGACATCTTCGCGCAAGAGTTGGACGAGGCGCAGTACGCGGTCAACTCCCCCGCGCACAGCTTGCCCTCCATCTTGAACGTCTCGTTCCCCGGCGTGAAAGCGGAGCGGCTGTTGATGAATTTGGACATACAGGGCATCGCCGCGTCCAGCGGGTCGGCTTGCACGGCAGGCGCCTTGCAGCCTTCGCATGTGCTGACGGCGATGGGCCTATCGGAAGACCGCGTGCTCTCGGCGATACGGTTCAGTTTTTCGGGGCACAATACCGTCGATGAAGTGCGCGAAGCCGCACAGAAGACGGCAGACGTGGTCAAGCGCCTGCAGCACCGCTAGGCGGAGAGAGGCGCACAGACAGGGGAGGGACGAACGCGATGAGAAAAGCCAGAGACTTGGTGGGATTGCCGGTGGTGGAGTTGGAATTCGGGGAGAACATCGGCGAAGTTCGCGACGTCCTGTTCACCCCGGAAGGCACCTTTCACAGTTTCCTGATTGAACGCGGCGGGTTGCTCTCAGCTCCCCGCATCCTCGGCCGGACGGCGGTTCATGCCGTCGGCGAGAACGCCGTCATCGCGCCGAGCCGATCCTCGATGGAGGAGTATCGTGACGAAGTAGGCTTGATTCGCAGCCTGATCGAAGGGGATATTCATTTCGTGGGCAAGGACGTTCTCACACAAAGCGGAACGTTGCTGGGATCGGTGGAAGACGTTTACGTAGACGATAATTTGCACAGAATTGTAGGGTACGAGATCTCGGAAGGATTTCTCATGGACCTGAGACAAGGACGGAAAGTGTTGCACGCTTCTCCCGGCATCATGATGGGGGCAGACAACCTGATCGTCCCCGACGACACCGAGCTCACCGAGGCCTTGTGACCCTGCCGCCCAGACGAAGGAGGAAGCCCACGACATGACGCGTTGTCCCCATTGCAACTGCCGCGACATCGGCAAGATCGGTACCCAGCAATTTTACTGCTGGGGGTGTTTCGTCGAATTTTCTGTGACCGGAGAGAGTGTTAAAATGTTCCAAGTCGAAGAGGACGGTTCGCTGATCTCGCTCGACCGTTTGGCCGACGCCGGCGACCTGTCGATCGGAATGTAAAAAACGCCGTTTCCCGCAAGCCCGCGGGGACGGCGTTTTTTTCTGAGGAGCTTTAAGATTGCTTGGCGACGGGGGCACCGCTGCGGCTCACCCAGTTCAGAAAGTCTTCGCCCTTGACGCGCTGGTCGCCGTCGGTCGGCAGGTCGCCGGCGTTCATCAGGTGCTCGACTTTCTCGATGCCAAGCCCGGACAGGCCCGCCAGTTCCAACTTGCCGTAGCGGGTTTCGCGGTCAATTTCCTTCACCGTCAACTCATACCCCAGATGTTTGAAATCGAACTCCACCGCTTACACCCCCTTGCGCAGCTCAAACGTTTTGCAATTCGTGTCTTGGCATTCGTCGGCGCTCACGCCGGTCACTTCGATGGCGTTCGCGGTGCACAGACGGCCTTCTTTCCAATACTCGCACGACGCGACGGTGCAGGAGACCGACGGGTCGAGGTGATGCCCCGGCAGCGTCATCTCCAGCGCCGCGCCCACCCAGTTTGTGTTGTCCATCGACCCGAGGTACGACGTGACCCCGCTTGCTTCGTGAAACGATTTGCACATCGTCTGCTCCACGAGCTCCGACATGCGGGTTTCGTCTTCGTGCATGATGTCGATGTTGCGGGCTCCGCAGAGGTTGCCGGCGACGAAGTGCGTGCACGTGTTCACATAACAAATCACTTTCGGCATCAGATCTCAGCTCCTCTCTCTTCGACTAGTATTCCCAGACGACAGGAAACTTTCACCAAGGAGAAACTTGCGTAATTTGGCAGGGGTGGCTACAATTACAATGTAAGATACATATCTGAGGAGGTAATACCATGTCTCGTCTCGTTGGCAAAAAAGCTCCCGATTTCAACATGCTCACCACCAAAAACCTCGACACCCTCGCTGAGCGTGTCACCCTGGACTCTTACAAAGGCAAGTACCTCGTGCTCTTCTTCTACCCGCTCGACTTCACTTTCGTTTGCCCGACCGAAATCATCGCGCTCTCCGATGCTGCGGCTGAATTCGAACAACTCGGCGCGGAAATCCTCGGCGTTTCCACCGACTCCGTTCATTCCCACAAAGCATGGATCAACACCCCGCGCGACCAAAACGGCCTCGGCCAACTCAACTACCCGCTCGCGGCTGACAACACCCAACAAGTTTCCCGCGACTTCGGCGTCCTGATCGAAGAAGAAGGCATCGCACTGCGCGGCCTGTTCATTATCGACCCGGAAGGCATCGTGCAACACGCAACCATCAACTCCCTGAACGTCGGCCGCAACGTGGACGAAGTTCTGCGCGTTCTGGAAGCGATCCAAACCGGCGGCCTCTGCCCGGCGAACTGGAAAAAGGGCGAATCCACTCTGTAAGTCGAGTTTTCGCCATCTCCCCCTAAGGAGGAACGCTCATGCCGATGCGTTTAGGTACCGAGCGGCCGGAAATTGTCGGCGCGACCGACTGGTTTGCCGAAGACAAACTGCCGGCTGATTTGACGGGCAAAGTCGTGCTGGTTCACTTCTGGGCGGTTTCGTGCCACATCTGTCACGAAACGATGCCGGACTTGATCAAGTACCGCGACCAATACAAGGAACACGGGCTGCAGCTGATCGGGGTACACCAGCCGCGCTACGAAGCGGATTCCGATCTGAACAAGATCCAGGAAGACGTGACGAAGTACGGCATCGACCACCCGCTGGCGGTGGACAACGAGCAGAAAGTCGCAGAAGCGTACCAAAACGAGTACGTTCCGGCGTTTTACTTGTTCGGCAAGGACGGCAAGCTGTTCTTCCGCACCGCCGGCGACAAGGGCTTCGAGAAGCTCCAGCCGAAAATCGAGCAAGCTCTGGGCCTCGCCTAGAAGCCTCGATCACCAAGAAAGGCTCCGTCCTGCACACGCAGGGCGGAGCCTTTCTTGCTTGCGGGGGGACAATCAGCATTCCGTCTCATACTCGCCGCGAATGTATTCCCAGAGTTCGGGCAGGTACGCGCCGGACTCCCAGAGGGCGAGACCTTGCATCTTGAGCGCTTCCACCAACTCCAGTTTGCGGAGCATGCTCCAGAGGTCTTCGTGCCACACAGCCGTTCCCTCCTCTCCGCGCAGGACATACCAAGCCAGTTCACTGCCGCGCACGTGTGAAATCGGCAGACTGTGTTGGTACGCCAAACGCAAGGCTTGATGAGGAGAGAGAGTTTGCAGCACGCGCCGCCGCGTGACGACAGCGGCGGCGGGGCGCAGCGCCAACCAGGTCTTGGCAAACGGCACCTTCCCGTCCACGCGCTCCAACGCCGCTCGAATGTCGTCCACCCCGAGCAGAGGTGCGGGCGCTTTTTGAAAAAAATCCTCTGTGTCGCGGGTTTTTCCTCGCACCGGTTCCAAAAACAGATGATCCAAATGGGCCAGCGCCTCCGTCAGTGGATGCGTTCGGCGCAAGAGCGGGGAGTCGCTCGTCAAGCTCAACCCGACGACCAGTCCCATCGGGCGCAGACGGCGTCCCGCTTCGCCTGCCAGACGCAGATACGCGCGCTCCAGATCCGTGTGCACGTGCGGCCACTGAAACACCACGCCGTCGCCGCCGTGCTGCCGCAGCCGCGTCGCCATCTCCTCGACCATCTGCCCTTGCGCCAACTCGCTGCGCAAGATCGCTTTCGCCACATCTTGCAAAATCGCCGGCGCGCCGTCCAGCGTGCAGACAAACAGCACGCGTCCGCTCGCTGCGACAGGCGGGGGAAACAGCAGATGCCCGGCGGCGTCCACACGCAGTCCGTCGCGCAGGGAGTACGTGAGCGTCGACAGGCCGGGGCTCGGCTCGCGGGCCGCCAGTGACAGGGGTTTTTTACTCGAACCGGCGGGCGCGGCGAGGACGCTCGGATCGGCGGACGAGCGGGAAGCGAGGCGGGGGATCAGCAGGAGATCGCCCTCCAAGACACGACCGTCATACAGTTGGTTGCAACAAGCAAGCCACGTCATCGGAATTTGTACGCGTTCGCTTACACGGCGCAGCGTGTCGCCCGGCTGCGCTTCGATTGTCCAAAAACCGTCCGTGTCCGCAACAGGCAGCTCGGACGGGATGCTCAAGCAAGACCCAGGGAGCAAAACCGAGACCGGCGGGAGGTCGTTGCGTGAGGCGAGCTCCTCCGGGGTCACGTGAAAGCGCGCCGCCACCTCGGAGAGCGTATCGCCCGGCTGGACGATGTAGACATGCATGAGGCTCCCTCCTTCGCTACAGGATATGCGTCCAGACCCGCCGCGGGTGAATCGCGGAATTGGAAAGGGATGTAATATCCGGCATTCGGAACGGGAAGACTACGGGGGATAGGATTGATCCGCAAGTAGGAGGGAACTACACATGTCGAACGTAGAAACGTCTGTTGAAGCTCATCAAGAAGTCTCGATTCCCGCACGCAAACTCGGGGATACGTGGGACGGGTGGGCGGGGGAAGTTGAAGAGAACAACGGCGACCTCGAGACCAGCCCGTGGTACTTCCTGAGCTTCGCAACCGCCGTGTTGCTCACGCTGACGGCGATCATCTGGACGGCGTTGTTCCTGATCGAACCGCGCCTCGCTGAACTTCCGGTCTGGCTTTCCCGCACGATCACGATGAGCGTCTGGGGCGTGTTGGCGGCAGTCAACTTCATGTTTGCGTTGATCGTGGCGACGGTGGCGACCGGTGTGAACTTCGTGCCGTTTATGAAAGGACGTCACATCGCGCTGTCGACGATCATCCCGTACTCCGTCAAGTTCGGCAAGCTTTTCGGTCTCTCCAAAGACCGCATCTCCAACTCCATCTTGCAAGTCGGCAACCGCTTGACCGTCGCCAACCAAGGCTCGATCGAGCGCGACGAACTGCTGATCTTGCTGCCGCGCTGCCTCGACAAGCAGACCCGCGACGACATCAAGCTGATGACCAGCAAGTACGACGTCGACTTCCATATCTGCGCCGGCGGCCAGATGGCGCGCCAACTGCTCACTGAGAAAAAACCCAAGGGTGTCATCGCCGTCGCGTGCGAGCGCGACTTGATGGCGGGCGTCCAAGACGTCAAAGCGGCGGTGCCGGTGATCGCAATCGCCAACAAGCGCCCGGAAGGCCCCTGCCGCAACACCAACATCAACATGACGGAGATGGAAAACGCCATCCGCATGTACCTTGGCAAAGAGTTGCTTCCGGTGGATCGCGAATTGGTGGAACAAAACTAATTCTTGCCACCGGGTTGACAAACCCCTGCGAACATCGCTGTAATAGAGAAGTGCGCAATTGTGATCGTTTGGGGGTTTTTTTATGTCCAAAATTCGTCTGTTCATGAAGCTGATCATGTTTGAACATACGATCTTTGCTTTGCCGTACGCCTACATCGGAATGGTGATGGCGTCGTACTACGTCACGCACTCGTGGCCCGGCTGGGGCAAAGTGTTCTGGGTGACGCTGGCGATGGTCGGCGCGCGCAGCGCCGCGATGGGTTTGAACCGCGTCATCGACGCGGCGATTGACGCCAAGAACCCGCGCACCGCCAACCGCGAAATTCCGCGCGGAGCGGTTAAGCTCACCGAAGCGTGGGTGTTCATTCTCTTGTCGTTCGTCCTGCTGGGCGTCTCGGCGTGGATGCTCAACCCGCTGTGCTTGAAATTGATGCCGATCGCCGTGTTCTTCCTCGTGCTCTACCCGTACTGCAAGCGATTCACGTGGGCGTGCCACCTCGTGCTCGGCATCGCCGACGCGCTGGCACCGTTGGGCGGCTGGATTGCCGTCACGGGCCGTTTCGACGCTCCGGCGCTGCTGCTCGGCGCTGCGGTCGCCGTGTGGATCGCCGCGTTTGACATCATCTATGCGTGCCAAGACGTCGAATTTGACCGCGCCAACAAGATCCACTCGATCCCGGCGCGCTTTGGCATTCGCAACGGGCTGTGGATTTCCCGCATCATGCACATCGCGACCATCGTGCTGTTCGCGCTGGTGCCGTTGTACGTGAACTTGGGAAGTTTGTATTGGATCGGCGTCGGGGCGGTCGCGGGGCTTTTGTACTTCGAGCACCGGATCATCTCGCCGCAAGACATGAGCAAAATTCACATCGCGTTTTTCAAAGTGAACTCGTACGTCGCGTCGGTGGCGTTTGTGTTTACGCTCGGCGACATCGCGATCAAACTGTGGTAACACCAAAAAGCCCTGCCAACAGCGGGGCTTTTTGCTATTTCCGGGGCATACTAACTTCACTTCGGCATCACTTCGGCGGTACTTCGGAAGGAGGGAGCCCTGACGACATGTTCGATCTCAAGCGCGGACGCACGCTCTATCTGGCGCTGGTCACTCTGGTTGTTCTCGCCTGTGTCTGGTTGCTGTGGGAGATGCGCGAGGTCTTGAAACTGATCGGGGCGATCATCGGCAGCGTGTTGGCGCCGTTTCTCATCTCGGTGGTCATCGCGTATCTGCTCAACCCTCTCGTGCACCTCTTGCAGCGCCGGGGCATGCCGCGCGGGATGAGCATCTTGGTGATCTACATCGTGTTTTTCCTGTTCGCCACCGCCGCGCTGATCAACATGATCCCCCTGTTCATCGACCAACTGCGCGAACTCGGCGAGAAATTGCCGGCGTTGATCAAACAGGTGGAGGGATGGATGAACGACTTCCATGAGAACAAGCGGTATTTGCCGTTGGCGGTGCGCAACGCCGTCGACTCGAACTTAGGCGCTTTGGAGGTCAAAACCACAACCTACATCTCGCACATCCTCACACGAGCGGGCGTGGCGGTCGAAGGGATGGCGGGGGCGTTTGTGGTGCCGTTCCTCGTGTTCTACATGCTCAAAGACGTCAAAGGCATCGAGCGCACGGTGATTGCGTTTTTTCCAAAAGACAATCGCCAAGAGATCATCCGCTTGCTGCGCAACATCGACGAGGCGCTTGGCAACTACATCCGCGGGCAGTTGCTGGTGGCGTTTCTCGTCGGGGTGTTGGCGTACATCGGGCTTCTGATCGTGCGGATGCCGTACGGGTTCTTGCTGGCGTTGATCGTCGCCGTCACGAACATCATCCCGTATGTCGGGCCGTTCATCGGGGCCGCGCCCGCCGTCTTGCTCGGATTTACCGTTTCGCCTATGATGGCGGTGAAAGTGCTGGTCGTCAATCTGGTCATCCAGCAGCTCGAAGGCAACGTGATTTCGCCGCTCTTGATCGGGAGAAGCTTGAAGTTGCACCCGATGCTGATCATCTTTGCGCTTTTGTTTGGCGGCGAGATGTTCGGGATGATGGGGTTGATCCTCTGCATCCCGGTCGTCGCGGTCGGCAAAGTGATCTTGCAGCATCTGGTCTTGCACTACATGAAACGGTAAAGTATAATTACTCCTGATTGGGTAACGGTAAAACTTGCCATGTGAGGTGTACGATGGCCAACGATCGCACGATCCACTGGGGATCGCGTCATGAAGAAAACGAAGCGTCCCGTGCGCTACGGCTGGCGGCAGACGCGATGCGGCAGAAGGGCTACAACCCGATCTCCCAGCTTTCCGGCTACCTGATGACCGGCGACCCGGCTTACATTACCAACCACAACTCCGCGCGCAATGTGCTCAAGAGCCTCGAACGCGAGGAACTCTTACAGGAACTGGTGCGCTTTTATCTGAGGGATCAACCATGAATACACACCGCGTGATGGGCATCGACTACGGCGATGTGCGCATCGGAATTGCCGTTTCCGACCTGATGGGCTGGACGGCGCAAGGCTTGGAAACCATTCACCGCAAGGGCATTGAGCACGACCTCGGCCGCATCGGGGAACTGATTGCGCAGTACGATGTGGATAAGATCGTGCTCGGCTTCCCCAAGAACATGAACAACACCATCGGTCCGCGCGGCGAACTCAGTCAACAGTTTGCCGAGACGTTGAAGGAGAAGTTCGGTTTGCCGGTCCTTCTTTGGGACGAGCGGTTATCGACGATGGCGGCGGAGCGTATGCTTGTATCAGCAGATGTAAGTCGCAAGAAGCGCAAGCAGGTCGTCGATAAGATGGCCGCCGCGATCATCTTGCAGAATTACTTGGATTCCCAACAAAAATAGCGAAAGCAGGTGCCACCATGAGCGAAGTGGAAACCAACCAAATCATCACCCTGACCGACGAAGAAGGCCAGGAGCACGAATTCGAAGTTCTCGAAGTTCTCGAACTCGAAGCGAAAACCTACACGATCCTCCAACCGCTCGAAGGCGCAGAGGAAGAAGCGATCATCCTCCGACTGGAGAAGGACGCGGAAGGCAACGACACCCTCGTCGGCATCGAAGACGACGAAGAGTGGGAGAAAGTCGCGGAAGCCTACGACACCCTCCTGTTTGAAGACGGCAATACGGACGCGGAGTAATTCCGCGTATGAACTGACAGGCATTCCCTCGGGGGATGCCTGTTTTTCTTGGGCACGCTGTAGAGGAGGAGGTGGGGAAGATGACACAAAACCCGAACCGGGAAGTCAAACTCCCGGACGCGTACCATCCGAACCAAGTCGATCTCCACATGGACGAAGTTCGCGAGAAAGCCCTGCAGCAACTCGGCCTCACCAACGCGGAGAACTTGACCACCCGCGACGCCGCGCAAGTCGGCCAACTGATGGCGGAAGAATTGGAATCTCTGCAAGCCAACGTCAACCAACAATCCGAGTAGCAGGGAGAAAAGCCCATGTCTGCCAGACGTGGGCTTTTCCCTTTTTGTCGAATCTCGTATAATAGTGTGGAATGACTTTGGAGGTGTATCTTCACCCATGAAAAAAAATCACTCCCACATGCCGGGGCAGAAACCGCGTGGGCAAAAGTGGTGGCTCTTCTTCGCACTGTGCATTCTCGTGCTCGGCGGAGGGCTTTACTATGCGCAAAACCAACTTCAACCGCCCGCCGGAGACGGACAGGCGGTGGAGATCAACATCCCGGAGGGCGCCAACGCCGCGACTGTCGGTCAGCAGCTCGAAGACCTCCACATGATCAAAAACGGCACGTTCTTCAAGTGGTACCTCTCCTACCAAGGGACGAGCTCAAACTTGAAAGTCGGCAAGTACTATCTCAAACAGGGCATGTCGATGGAAGAGATCGCCCGCGTGCTCGTCGAGGGCGACGCCAAGTACAACACCTCGAAATTCACGATTCCCGAGGGCTACACCCTGGAGCAGATCGCCGACGAACTTCTTCAGGACAAGTTGATTTCGGACAAGCAGGCGTTCTTGAACGAAGCGGACCACGGGAACTTCGATTATGATTTCGTCAAAGCGATCCCCGCCGACGCCGGCATCCACCACCGTTTGGAAGGCTACTTGTTCCCCGACACGTACGAGGTCTACCAAGACGCCACGCCGCATCAGATCATCGACACGATGCTGAAGCAAACGGACGCCTTGCTGACGCCGGAGTGGAAAGACCAGATGCAAAAGCTCGGCTTGACCACGCACAGCGCGCTGACGATCGCGTCGCTCGTGGAGCGGGAAGCCAAAGTCGACTCGGAGCGCGCGATCATCTCCGGCGTCATCCGCAACCGCTTGACGGCGGACCCGCCGATGAAGCTGCAAATCGACGCTACCGTCCAGTATGCGCTCGGCAAGACCAAGGAAAACCTGCTCTATAAGGATTTGGAAGTCGACAGCCCGTACAACACGTACCTGCACGAAGGCCTCCCGCCGGGGCCGATCGCCGCGCCGGGCAAAAAATCCATTCAAGCGGCGATCTTCCCCGCCGTGCACGACTTCTACTTCTACGTGACCAAGAACGACGGCAGCGGCGAACACTACTTCGCGCACAGCTACGAAGAACACCAGAGAAACATCGCGAAAAGCGGGCAATAATAAAGTCGAAGAGGAGGGATCGACATGGAATCAAACCGGTCGCTTCAACCAAACTCGACGTCCGATCTGCAAGACTTGCGGAATGTGCCCCGCAAAGAGAGCTTGACGCCCGAGGACGTCGTCCTCGACTATCTGATCGGCGAACACGAACTCGAACAGCTTCGGCACGGGTTCCAAGCCTCGTTGCAAGGGCATTCCTGCAACGATCAGAAGTAGCACCGCAAGCAAGTGCAAGACCCACAGCCACTGACAGGCGCGTGGGTCTTTCTTTTCAAAAAAACGAATTGTGCCCGTATCGGATGTTTATCCTAACAGAAAAGCTGATAATCTACTCGACTCTCAAGAAGACTTTATGATACCATTAGACTGTTTGTGACTGTTGAAGGAGCTGCGCTGAAATGATCGATGAGCAAGTGGTGGAATACCTGCGCAGTCTCGTGCCGGAGCGGGACGAGTTGCTGCAAGAACTGGAGAGCCGCGCCGAGGAGTTGTACATTCCGATCTTGGATCTGGAAACGATGGGGTTTTTGCGGGTGTTTCTCGCCGTTGCCAAGCCGAAATCCATCCTCGAAGTCGGATCGGCGATCGGATACTCCGCGATCGTGATGGCGCGGGCGACAGACGCGGTGTTAACCACCATCGAGCGCGACCCGGAACGGGCGCAGGAAGCGCGACGGAACTTGGAGCGCGCGGGCCTGACCGAGCGGGTGCAACTGCTGGAAGGCGATGCGTTGGAGATCATCCCGACGCTTGGCGAGTATGACTTGATTTTTCTCGACGCGGCGAAGGGGCAGTATCCGAGGTTTTTGGAGCTGTTGCATCCGCACTTGAAGTCGGGCGGAATCTTGCTCTCCGACAATGTGCTGTTTCAAGGGTTGGTCAGCGGAGATCCGGAAGTCAAGCATAAGTTGCGCACGATGATCAACCGCTTGCGTGAATACAATGTGATGCTCACACAGCACCCGGACTATGAGACGTCGATCCTCCCGGTGGGGGACGGGCTCGCGGTGAGTGTGAGGGTTTGAAGTTGAAGGGGGAAGGACAACCATGAAGAGACCGGTGCTAATTGGGATTGCCGGCGGGACGGGTTCGGGGAAAACGTCAGTCGCCCGCGAAATTACGCGCAACATTGCGCCTGAGAACATCGTCTTGATCGAACAGGACAACTACTACAAAGACCAGACGCAAATGACGATGGCCCAACGCGTGCTGACCAACTACGATCATCCCAACGCGTTTGACAACGACCTGCTGTTCGAGCACTTGACTCAAATGTTGGAAGGGCAAGCGATTGAGAAGCCGATCTACAACTTCGCCGAGCACACCCGCGCCACCTACACCGAGCGAGTGGAACCGAAGCAAGTGGTCATCCTCGAAGGGATCATGGTGCTGGAAGACGCGCGTTTGCGCGATTTGATGGACATCAAGATTTTTGTCGACACCGACGCGGACGTGCGCATCATCCGCCGCATCTTGCGCGACATCAAGGAACGCGGCCGCTCGATTGAATCGGTCGTGGAGCAATACATGGGCGTCGTGCGCCCGATGCACATGCAATTCATCGAACCGACCAAGAAGTACGCCGACCTGATCATTCCGGAAGGCGGCAAAAACCAAGTCGCCATCGACGTTCTCGTCGCGAAAGTCAACGAGATCGTCACCCAGATGATCTAGAACTTTCTGTTTAAACCATGCTTGTCGCGCCCACACTGGATGCAAAGGGAGTGTGGACGTATGGACAAGCAGAAGAACCGCGTACAACGCCGCACCGCCATGGTTTTGACGATCTGCACGATTGGGGTCGTCGGCATGCTGGGGCGGCTTTTTTACATTCAAGTGGGCGCACCGCACAACATGCAGGGACACGACCTCGTCGCTTCCGCCGTCGAGCAGCGGCGCGAGAAGTTCGAACTGAACTCCGGGCGCGGCGACATCCTCGACAGAAGCGGCGTGTCGATGACCGGCAGCGTCCTGCACGGGATCGTCGTGCTCCCCGTGTGGCAACAAAACCTCGACCGCAAAAAAATCAACGACCTCGCCATGCTCTTGCACACCTCGACGGAAAATCTGCTCAAGGCCCTCAACGAGAAGGACGAGCCGTTTCTCTTGCGTTTGCCCGACTTGAACGGGCAGATCCGCACCGTCTCGCTCACGAAGGAAGAAGAAGCGAAAGTCCAGCAGCTCGGCTTGACCGGGATCTACGCCAAGGAAGTCAAAGTCCGCTATGACGACCAATCGGTCGCCCGCCACGTGATCGGCTTTCTCGGCGAAGACCCGAACCTCGTCGCGAACACGTGGGGCGGCAAGTACCCGCTCGATGAAAAAGTCGGCAAGCTCGGACTCGAATACCAATACCAAGACGAACTGCGCGGCTTGGGGCTCTCCAAGACGATCGCGTATTACACCGACGCTTACAAGCGCCCGATCAACGGCTTGGGCATCCGGGAATCGACCGACGAGAACCATGCGCTGAACGTCAAAACCACTCTCGACAGCGACATCCAGCATTCCGTCGAAGGGGCGATGGACCGCTGGGGCCTGCAAAAAGGCGCGGTCGTCGTCCTCGACGCCGAATCGGAAGACGTGTTGGCGATGGCGTCGCGGCCGAACTACGACCAAAATTCGCTCGCCAAAAGCAGCGACGCGTTTCCGGTCAACCGGGCGCTGCAAGCGACGTTCCCCGGCTCGATTTTCAAAACGGTCATCGCCGCCGCCGCGCTGGAGACGGGCGCGGTGAAGCCGACCGACACGTTCGACTGCCCCGGCTACCTCGACATCGGCGACGGTCGGTTGAACTGTTGGACGACGCACGGACACGAGACGGTGGAAGAAGCGTATGCCGAATCGTGCAACGTCGTGTTCGCGCAACTCGCGATGAAGCTGGGGCGAGATAAGATCGAGGAGTACGCCAAGAAATTCGAACTCGGTCAAACGGTCGGGCTCCTGCACAACAACCAATCGCAGTTTTACGGCGAAGACGCCGGGTCGATTTTTGCAAAGGAGTACACGTCCGACCGGCTCTTGGCGAACACGGGCATCGGGCAAGAGGACGTGCGGATGTCGCCGCTGCAAGCGGCGCACATGATGGCGGTGGTTGCCAACGGCGGCATGGGCGGGCACCCGCGCTTGGTCAAATCGCTGACCACGTCCGACGGGCTGATTTACACGGAGTACCCCTCGTCCGACAAGCAGCGAATTCTCGACGCGTCCACCGCCGCCGAATTGCAGAAGTGGGCGCGCGACGTCGTCTCGATGGACAAAGGCACGGCGCACGCCGCGCTCGGGAGCGCCGCGATGACGGTGGCGGGCAAGACCGGCACCGCGCAGACGGGCGACCCCAACGCCAACAACCAATGGTTCGCCGGATACGCTCCCGCCGACCACCCCAAGTACGTGGTCGTCGTCATGGGCGAATCGGTCACGCAAGGCCGGGCGACGGAGAACATCGCCAACCAGATCATCGGCGCCCTGCCGAAGTAAAAAACCAACCGTTTCAGACCCGTCACTTCGCGTGACAGGTCTTTTATTGCATGAGGGAGCATTTCAAGGCGAGAATCCCAACCGGAATACTTGCTTGATAGATTCGGTGGTAGTAAGATCAACATAGACATTACCCAAGGGGGATTCTCCAATGACCAAGAGTTTTTTGAGCCACCTCGAATGCCCGAAGTGCGGTACGACGCACGATGCCGATACGCTTCAACAACTGTGCTCTTGCGGAGCCCCGTTGCTGGTTCGCTATGATCTGAAAGCTGCTGCACAATCCATGAACAAATCCGACCTCGCCCGCCGTCAACCGTCGCTGTGGCGCTACCGGGAACTGCTGCCGGTGCGCGACGACGCGAACATCGTGACGCTCGGCG
This sequence comes from Tumebacillus flagellatus, assembly GCF_000714935.1. GTDB lineage: Bacteria > Bacillota > Bacilli > Tumebacillales > Tumebacillaceae > Tumebacillus > Tumebacillus flagellatus. Next base: position 221,925 of record NZ_JMIR01000001.1, on the reverse strand, counting down.
AAGGTATGACCCCGCTCTTGCCGCTGCCGAAACTGGGCGCTGCGGACGGTTTTGAAAACCTCTACCTGAAGGACGAAGGCACGATCCCGACCGGTTCGTTTAAAGCGCGCGGCGCGGCCGTCGGCATCTCCCGCGCCAAAGAGCTGGGCGTGGAGACGCTGGCGATGCCGACCAACGGCAACGCAGGCGGCGCGTGGGCGACCTACGCGGCGCGCGCCGGGATCAAGTCCTGTATCATCATGCCGGAGAGCGCGCCGGAGATCACCCGCAACGAATGCGCGATCACGGGGGCCGATTTCTACCTCGTCAACGGTCTGATCTCCGACGCCGGCAAAATCGTCGGCCGCGCCGTCTCCAAGTACGGCTGGTACGACGCTTCCACGCTCAAAGAACCGTACCGCATCGAAGGCAAGAAGACGATGGGCTACGAACTCGCCGAGCAATTCGACTGGGAAGTGCCGGACGTCATCCTCTACCCGACCGGCGGCGGCGTCGGTCTGATCGGGATCTACAAAGCTCTGCTCGAACTGCAAGCGATCGGCTGGATCGGCGAGAAACTTCCGCGCCTCGTCGCCGTGCAAGCGACCGGTTGCGCCCCGATCGTCAAAGCGTGGGAAGAGGGCAAGGACTCGTCCGAGTTCTGGGAGAACGCCAAGACCGTCGCGTTCGGCATCACCGTGCCCAAAGCGCTCGGCGACTTCCTCGTGCTCGAAGCGCTCTACAAAACCGACGGATGTGCAGTCGCCGTCGAGGACGAAGCCACTCTGCAAGCGCAACAGCGTTTGGCGTCCTTGGAAGGCGCGTTCGTCTGCCCGGAAGGCGCTGCCACGTACGCTGCGGCACTGCAACTCAAGGAATCCGGCTGGATCAAGCCGCATGAGAAAGTCGTGCTCTTGAACACCGGCACCGGCCTCAAATACCCGGACACCGTCACCGTCCGCGTCGAGACCCTGCAACCGTCCGACGACCTGTAAGATTATTATAAAAAAAGACCTGTTCTCTCATCGGACTTGAGGAGGGCAGGTCTTTTTTTGCTAAATAGGGAGAAAGTGTAAATCAATTCCGCGCTTACTAAAACATTTACAAACACGAGAAATTGTATTAAAATTTATGTGGTAGCATGAAAGCAGATTACTAAATAACATTTCACTGGAGGTCATCCCGATCATGAGTTTTACTCGCAAAGCTTTGCAGACCGTCTTGGCTGTCACCCTTGCGTTGCCGCTGGGACTGCCGCTGTTCGAGCAGAAAGCAAACGCTGAAGGTCCGTCCGACCCGGCGCCGGTTATCAACCCGGCTGTCGCGAACGGCAAGAAAGTGCTGTTTGACAACACGCACGGCCAGACGGCGGGTGCTGCGGACTGGGTTATCGACGGCGGTTTCTCCGACTTTGGGAACGCGCTGGGCAATGCCGGTTACTACGTGAAAGAACTGCGCAAGAGCACGCCGATTACTTTGAGCGACCTGCAAGGCTATGACTGTTTCGTGATCGGGGAGGCCAACATTCCCTACAAGACCTCTGAGCAACAAGCGATGCTCGACTATGTGAACGGCGGCGGTTCGATCTTCTTCATCGCCGACCACTACAACGCCGACCGCAACAAAAACCGTTGGGACGCTTCCGAAGTGTTCAACGGCTACCGTCGCGGCGCGTGGACGAACCCGGCGCAAGGCATGACGACGGAAGAAGCGAACTCGGCGGCGATGTCCGGCGTGGCGTCTTCCGACTGGCTGGCGACGAACTTCGGCGTGCGCTTCCGCTACAACGCGCTGGGTGACATCACGGCGAACAACATCGTAGCGCCGTCCCAAGCGTTTGGCATCACGACCGGCGTTTCCACCGTGGCGATGCACGCAGGTTCGACCCTCGCGATCATCGACCCGAACAAAGCGAAGGGCATCGTCTACCTGCCGTCCACGACGGTGAAGTGGAGCTCTGCGGTAGACCAGGGCGTCTACAACGGCGGCGGCGTGGCAGAAGGTCCGTTTGCAGCCGTTTCGAAAGTCGGCGCGGGCAAAGCGGCGTTCATCGGCGACTCTTCGCCGGTGGAAGACGCAACTCCGAAATACCTGAAGGAAGAAAACGGTCAAACCAAAACCACGTATGACGGCTTCAAGGAGCAAAACGACTCCACGCTGCTCGTCAACACGGTGAACTGGCTGACCCAGCACGAATCCTACACCGCGCTGAACCAAGTGGCAGGTTTGACGCTCGACTCCCCGACGACGCTGTACTCGTGGGAACAACCGGCGAACTCCACGGAACCGCAAGCAGAACCGTGGGCAACTCCGGCTGCCGGCTACAAATGGTATGACCCGTCGACGTTCAAGTCCGGTTCCTACGGCTACTCGACCGTCGTTAACCCGAATCCGTCCGGTCCGTGGTCGTTTGTGCACCAATCGACCCTGCCGAACCAATACAGCTTCAAAGTCCGCATCGTAGCGACCGGCTGGACTCCGAATTCGACGCAATCGAGCCTCAACCTCGGCGTGTACAACTCCTCCGGTACGCAGATTGCGAAAGTCCAAAACGCAGACGGCACCTGGCCGACCGCGTACGGCTACAGCTCGAACTTCTCGATGACCGCTGACAGCACCGGCACGGCGACCAAGGAAGTCACCGTTCAACTCAACCCGACCTTCACTGGTTCGGCGAACCTGCGTCTGCGTCAAAGCTCCACCGCGAAATTCACCGAAGCGGTCACCGTCGGCAACGTGCAAGTGACTCCGCTCCCGTAGATTTTTTTCATAGATTTTACAGCGAAAGCCCTGTATCCTGTGTACTAACGGATGCAGGGCTTTTTTGGCATATCGAAAGGTAAGGGGAGTGTTACCATGAACAATCGAGAGAGAAACCAACGAATTGCACAGGAAACGGTCGAGATTCTGAACTCAGGATCTTATCACATAGGGAAGGATACGGTTCACATCCAACCGGAACTCCAACAGGCCGTAGCGGGTACGGTTTTGTATAAGCCGGACGGGGTTCCTGTCGAGGAAATGAGAAAAGTCGAAGCCCCGCATCCGACTGTACTAGAAGTCACCAACGAAACCACCCTTCACGCCGCCCAGCGGCTGCTTCAAGCCGGAGCGCCCAAAGTCGCGGCGCTGAATTTCGCATCGGCGCGCAATCCCGGCGGCGGGTTCCTCAAAGGGTCGATGGCGCAAGAGGAAAGCTTGGCGATGTCCTCGGGCTTGTATGCCTGCATCTCACCGCTTCGCGCGATGTACGATCACAACACGAAAGTCCGAACCGGGCTGTATTCCGATTATATGTCGTACGCCCCGGACGTACCGGTGTTCCGGAACGACACACGAAGCCTGCTTCCCAAGCCGCATCTCTGTTCCTTCATCTCCGCCCCGGCCGTGAACGCCAAGATCGTCCGCGAACGCGAACCGCACAACCGGGGACGGATCGACGCCGTCATGAAGCAACGGATCGAAAAAATCCTCACCGTCGCGTCTCTGCACGGTCATACCCATCTGGTGCTCGGCGCCTACGGGTGCGGCGTGTTTGAAAATCGCGCCACAAGCGTCGCGGGGTACTTCCGCGAGCTGTTGCTGCAAGACGAGCGGTTTTGCGGCCGGTTCCAGCAGGTGACGTTTGCCATTCTGGATCGCTCTCCAGCCAAAGACATGGTGCGTGCCTTCCAGCAAAGCCTGCGTTCGTAAGCGGTGAGGATGGCGAGGCGGGGTTTTTTGCCCGTACAGGCTTAGTGCCCAAGCACTCCCACATAGAATGAATCACACTACGTGGGAGGTGAACGACGGATGCCCGGATTTCTAGCTGCGGTTGTGTTGTTGCTGAAGGAAATCACTCTGTTCGTCTCTTACATCAAAAACAACGCGTTTCCGCAACCTCTGTCGGAGGAGGATGAGGCAAAATATCTGCGGCTGATGGCGGACGGCGATGAACATGCGCGCAATGTGTTGGTCGAACACAATTTGCGTCTCGTCGCTCACATCGTCAAAAAATTCGAGAACACGGGCGAAGACAGCGAAGACCTGATCTCGATCGGCACGATCGGTTTGATCAAAGCCATCGAAAGTTTTTCGGTCGGCAAAGGCACGAAACTCGCCACCTACGCCGCCCGTTGCATCGAAAACGAGATCCTGATGCATTTACGGTCCCTGAAAAAGACCCGCAAAGACGTGTCCCTTCACGACCCCATCGGGACGGACAAGGAAGGTAACGAAATTACACTGATTGATGTTTTGGGCACAGAAACAGATGAGGTCTTGGACGAAGTGCAGCTCAAACTCGAAAAACTGAAGATCTACAACCGCCTCAACCTGCTCGACGACCGCGAGCAAGAAGTCATCCGCGGCCGCTTCGGGTTGCCGGACGGAGAGGAGAAAACCCAGCGTGAAATCGCCGAAGAGCTGGGCATCTCCCGCTCCTATGTCTCCCGAATCGAAAAGCGCGCCCTCACCAAGCTCCTGCACGAACTGCGCCCCAAGCGCGAAGACTAACCCTCTCGCCTGACACCGAAAAAAGCAACCGCGCCCCTTGCGAGCCGGTTGCTTTTTTTCTACTGATAGGTCCTGCCTTTCCACGTGTACCCTCTTCCCGACCAAGAGCCAAACCAAGAGTACAGCCCGATTCCCGTGAGCAGCAGCGCCGAGACAGGCATCGCCGCCGACCAACGCAAGGGAACGCCAAACGTAACGTCCACGAGCGCTTTCAACCCGATGCCGGCACCACCAAGCAGGAGGGACAACCCCCAGTACGCCGGAGACGACAAGCCGCTCAAGCCCAACACCCACAGCGAAAATCCCGTCCCCCCCAACACCCACGGAACAACGAACAACGCCAGGTAGTACGACAAGACGAACCCCAAGAGCCACGGGTTGCGCCCAAGACCGGCGTAGAGGTTTTTTCCATAGCCGTTCCAGACATCACTTGCGCTGTCGTACATCTCGACGGTGGTGGTGCGGCTGAGGTTGAGGAGGCAGACGGTGCCGCCGTTGCGTTTGATCTGACGCGCCATCTCCATGTCTTCCACCAGATGCTGCCCGGATTGGCGGTGCCCGCCGATCGCCTCATAAGCCGACCTCCGGAACAGCAAGAGTGTGCCGATGGCGGCGACGAACTTGGGATCCCGGGAGCGCTCGACGAAGCGCACCGGCAGATGCATCGCGACGACAAACGCCATCAACGTGGTCGCGAGCCATCCCGTTCGCGTGTTGTTCTTGACGCGAGGAAAGCCTGTCAACAGGTCGGCTCCCCGGCGGGACGCGGTGGCCACCAAGTCCAGAATCATGTTCGGTTCGTGTGTGGTGTCCGCATCGACAAACAGAAGCCAATTCCCTGCTGCGGCGTCAGCGGCTTGTTGGCAGGCGTGCGCTTTGCCAAACCATCCGGCAGGCAATTCCCTGCCGTGCAGGAGCGTCACCCGCGAGTCCGCTTTCGCCAAGTCCTGCACGATCTTCGCTGTCTCATCTGTGGAACGGTCGTCGACGACGAGAATTTCAAAGTTCGGGTAGGTTTGCGCCCGCAAGCTGTTCAAGCAAGCGGAGATCCGTGTGGCTTCGTTGCGGGCGGGAACCAGCACGGAGACGAGGGGCAAGATGTGAGCAGACGCGGTTTCGAACTCCAACCTCTGCGCAGCGGGCGCATGATCGGGCAGACGCCAATGGCGCAAATTCCAGAGCACGAACCCCCACTGCCAAACCAACAGCAGCCCGATTCCGTACAACAGGATCATTCTAGCCCCCTCCTGAACACCGCTCGGTAGCGGTCGCCGGTGGACGAGGCCCCTTGCAAGAGATTGCGGAAGCCGGGGAGAGGTTCGCCCCCGACGTTTGCGACCACTTGCCTCTGCAACGAATCCAGCAGTTGGGTCAACTCCTCTTCCAGAACTCCCGTCGGGTCTTGCGCCGCAGCCAGCACGTCTTGCACGGAACGCGGCGTCCCGAACGTCACGAACACCTCCGGGCGTTGGTCTTCTCGAAATCCATAATAAGTCGCCATCGGACACACCAGCGCGTGCGGGGCGTGGCGCAACAGCCACGAGATTCCCGGTCGAAACGCCAGCGGACGAGCGTCTTGATGCAGAATCTTGCCTTGCGGGTAGAGGCAGACGAGAGAGCCGGGATGCGTCAACCGCTCCGCTGTGTAGCGCAGACTTTTTCGAATTTCAGAAGTCGACTCCGCGTGGATCGAGTAGGCCCCCAATTTTCGAAAAAACGGATATTGCCGCAGCCCTTTTTCCTCCATCATCAGATAGGCATCTTTCTTCCACAGGGTCGAGTTGAGGTGAAAGACCACCAATCCGTCCCACCAATTGCTGTGGTTGCCATAGAGCAGCAGAGGTCGCCCCTCGGTGTGCAGAGCCTCTGCGTGCTGCACCAAAACCCCCCGAAAAAAACGCCGCATCAACCACGTGTTGTAGACTTTGAAAACCCTCTCAAACAGCGCTTTTTTCTGTGCGTAGATCATCCCGTTCCCCCCTCTTTTGACGAACTCGTGCCCGAAGTGTCAGCCACAACCACGGACCTGCCCCCAGCAGAGACGGCAAGGCCAAGCCGTGACGCCACGCCAGTACGCTGAACATGAACAGGACGCTGCCGGCCAGCCCACTCGCCGTGGCGGAAGCTACAGCTGTGGCGTTCGTGTGTTCCGTTGGCTCCGGGGACGAATGTGACCGCCGTGACGTCCGGGTGTCCGCACACATCGTCAGCACGGTCTGGATGAACACCGTCACGGCAAACCAACCTGCAAAGTTGCGCCAAGGCACGCCGTAATATCCTCCTCCGTCCCGCCACGTCCAATATCCTTGCAAGACCGACGCGACAGGGTCGAGCAACAGATCGAAGGAGACCGCAAGCCAGGCGGCTCCCGTGATGCGCAAGACCGACGTGATCCGAGAACGTTCCGCTCGGTTGACCCTCCGCACCGCAAAAAACACGACGGCTTGCACCATCACCCAAGCGCTGCCGATGGCGAGCGGAACGCCGAACAGCGCAGGTCCCAGCGCCGAATCGTACGTGTACGCGCCGAATAACCAGCCTTCCTGCACCCCGATTCCTTCCGCCAACAGCCCGATCCCTCCGGCTGTCACCGTGAAGAGGAGACCGCGAATCCAACCGAACGCTTCCACCCAGCACAGAGCGCCAAGCGCTCCCGCCAGAAACAGAAACACCGCGTTCGACCAGCGCAATCCTTCCGGCATCCAACCGATCGTCAACAGGACGGTGCCGACGACGAACCAGACCCCGTACAGCCGAGACAACCAACGCAACGCCGCAGACGACTGCTTTCTCACGAGAGAGCCGCTTCCTGAGAGGTGGCGGCGAGGTGCGGCGCGCGGAGGAACAAGCGGTGCAGGAGTTCTTTTTTGCGAAGGGGCGGGACGAAGGCGCGGACTCCAAATACATCGTAGTCGCGGCGCACGATTTCGCGCAGAATTTCGCGGTAGATTTCACCGGCGGCAAGCAGCGGAAGCCGCGACGCCAGCGGATACGAGGCGACGCTTTGCATCCCCTCGCGGTAGCAGCGTTCCGCGCGCTCGGTGAGCAGGGCCGCCAACTGCCGCCATTGCGGCGTGACCGCTCCGCGCATCAGATCTTCCGCCGTGACCCCGAATTTCTCCATGAGGTCGCGGGGCAGATAGAGGCGCTCGCGCCCCAGGTCTTCCCGCACATCTCGCAAGATGTTCGTCCACTGCATCGCGATGCCCAATTTCACCGCGTCTTCGCGCAGAGCCTGTGTCGCGTGCGGGGCGAGGATCGGCAAGATCATCAACCCCACCGTTCCGGCGACGAGGTAGCAATAGCGTTCGGCTTCCTCCAACGTTTGAGGCTGCTGAAAGCGCAGGTCGGACGCTTGCCCTTCAAGCATCTCGTAAAACGGTTGCCACTCCATCTCATACGTGTCAAACACATCGCACAGCGCGGTCCACATCGCTTCTCTCGGCCACTCGCCGCGTTGCGCTCCTTCCATCTTGCGAAGAAACGCCTCGACCCTCAGCTGTTTCTCCGCTTCCGGGGTTCCTTCCTCATCAACCAAGTTGTCGATTTCCCGGCAAAACGCATACACCGCCCAAATGGCGCGGCGTTGTTTTTTTGGCAAATACGAAAACGCTTGATAAAAGCTCGAGGAATACGTTTGTGTGATGATTTCGCAGTGAGAGTAAGCTTCCATCAGGTTCATGTTCACGCACACTCCTTTTGCATATCTTATTCAAACATTATATTATAGTTATACAAAGCAGGGAAGAGAAAGCTTTCAGAAAAGGACTGGTGAACATGAAACGTGCGATCATCGTAGGTGCGGGCGTAGGGGGATTGACGACGGGTATCCGGTTGCTTCGCCAAGGCTTCGACGTCACGATTTTGGAAAAAAACGCGCGTCCCGGCGGGCGGCTGGGACGAATTTCGCAAAACGGGTTTACGTTTGACATCGGGCCGACGATCTTGTTGATGCCGGACGTGTTTTATGAGTTGTTTCAAGAGGTCGGACGCAATTTCGACGACTATGTGGAGATGGCGCAGTTGGAGCCGAACTACCGCTTGCACTACGCGGACGGAAGCGTCTTGGCCTCGACGCCGAACTTGCAGCGGATGTTGACGGAAATCCAACGTCTCGCGCCGGACGACGCCGCCGGGTACATGAAGTACCTCCACGACATGTACAAACGCTATCAGATCGCCCGCTACGATTTCATCGAGCAACCGATGCTCTCGCCGCTCGAACTGCTGAAACCGAGCAAGTTGAAGAAGCTGTATCAGTTGCACACGCTTGGCAACATGTACGATGACATCAAGCGCTACGTGCAAGACGAGAGATTGCGGATGGCGCTGACGTTTCAAAGTTTGTACATCGGCATCGGGCCGTTTCGCGCCCCGTCCATCTACAATGTGATCGGGTTTATGGAGCTGTCGTACAGCGGAGTTTGGTATCCGAAGGGCGGGTATTACGCGGTGGCGGAAGCGCTGGTGAAGGTGTTCCGTGAGATGGGGGGCTCCTTGCTGACGCAGACGGAAGTGGACGAAGTGCTCGTAGAAGCGGGGCAAGCGACCGGGGTTCGGCTCGTCGACGGGCGAGAGATACGGGGAGATAAAGTGGTGGTCAATGCGGACTTTCCGCAAGCGATGCAACGCATGCTTCCCAAAGAGGCGCGGGGGAAGTACACCGACCGCAAGCTGCAGCGGATGGAGCAATCATGTTCGACGTTTATGCTCTATCTGGGCCTGAACCGCCAGTATGATCATGTCGATGTGCACAATGTGTTTTTTTCGGGAGATTTCCAGCAGAACGTCGAAGAGATTTTTGAGCAGAACGTGATGCCAACCGATCCTTCGCTGTACGTGCACACCCCGTCGTTGATCGATGATTCGGTTGCTCCGCCGGGCAAATCGACGCTGTACGTGTTGGTTCCCGTTCCCAACCTGTCGTCGGGCATCGACTGGGCGCAAGAGAAGGAACCTTTCACCCAACGCATTCTTCAGAAGTTGGAGCAAGCGGGGTTTGACGGCTTGCGCGACGCCATTGAGTTCCAAGCGGTGTTCACGCCGGAAAGTTGGAAGTCGTCGTTCCATCTGCAAGAGGGAGCGGCGTTCGGCGTGGCGCCGACCCTGACCCAGTCGGCGTACTGGCGGCCCTCGCTCAAGTCCAAAGAGGTGAAAAACCTCTACTTCGTCGGAGCTTCCACCCATCCGGGAGGTGGAGTGCCGATCGTGATGACGGCAGCCCGCATCCTTGAAGGCATCATGGCGGAAGACGATCCGCAGGCGTTTCCGGTGACGCTTCCATCATTCCGCGGTCTCGTGCCGCAACAAGCTCCGTTCGCATTCCGTGAGCAAGCCGCACCCGCTTCTGAAAAAAATCAACAAATGAATCAGTAGGAATTTTAATCTCACTGTCGAATTTTCTACCTATGTCTTTATAATCGGGAGTGAGTACGTGTGAACAAACCTTGGCGTGAATTAAAACCGAGTCTGAACGGCAAGACGTTGATCTGCTTTCCGTTTGCAGGCGGATATTCCGTTTCCTATCGCGGGTTGGCACAGGCGTTGAAATCGAATTGGGGCGTGATCGCGATGGAACCGCCGGGCCACGGCACCAACCGCGAACCGTTGATTCCGGACCTGCAGGACCTGATCTCGTTGTACGAGGACAAATTGGAAGACCACTTCCACTCGCCGTTTGCGCTGTTTGGGCACAGCATGGGCGGCGTGGTCACGTATGATCTGCTGATGCGGCTGGAGAAGCGGGGGATTTTTCCGGAGCTTGCGTTCATCTCCGGCATGGTTCCGCCGCACGTCGAACGCGCGAACCGTTCGAAGCTGCCGGACGACGAGTTTATCAAGCTTTTGCAATCGTACGGCGGGCTGCCGGATGAGTTTTTGCGCGAGCGCGAACTGTTGGAGCTGTTCCTGCCGATGCTGCGCAACGACTTTGCGTCCATCGACAACTTCAAGTACAGCGAAACGAACCAACTGCGCACCAAAGTCCATTTCTTGAGCGGGGAGAAAGACCCGGTCGCGATGCCGGACGTGGTGAAAGAGTGGGAGCGCTATGCTCCGCGTTCGGAATTCCACAGCATCAACGGGGGTCACATGTTCCCGATTAACCAAGCGGGCGAAGTGGCGAATTTGATCGGGCGCGTGTTGACCGACACCTTCGTCCTGTAAGCGAAGGGAGGCCGTTGCCGCATGCACCCGTTGGAACAAGTGGATGTGTATGGGTTGCAAGTTCCCGCTGATTTTAATGTGGTGGAATTGACTCCCGCGCTGTATCTCCTCGACCCGGAGGAGCGCGAGGTCTACAACCGATACCGCGTCGATTCGAAGAAAATCGAATTTCTGCTCGGGCGAGCCCTGCTCAAAACCCAGATCGGTTCTCGGCTCGGGCGCGACCCGGAGAGCGTGCACTTCGTCAAAAACGACTATGGCAAGCTTTTTCTCGCCGATGCCGCCGCCCCTGCGTTTCACTTCAACCTCACGCATTCGGGAAGCGTGATTGCCTGCGCGTTTGCGCCGATGACGGTGGGCGTGGATGTGGAGTACGCCGGGAACGACCATCTGAGCGTGATGCCGACCGTGTTCACGGCAGAAGAGCAAGCGTATGTACACAGCCGGGAGCCGGACGAGCGGTTGCAAGCGTTCTACCGCATCTGGACGCGCAAGGAAGCGTATGTGAAAGCTGTTGGCATGGGGCTCTCGATTTCGCCGGATTCGTTCGGCGTGCCGATTGAGGAGATGGGGGAGGGCGAGTGGGCGTATTATACGTGCCGACCCGCCGACTCTTACGTCCTCTCGCTCGCCGTCTCGTCGCAAGGTCACGCCCCGTCGGAAACGGTGCACCCGAACCTCCACGCGGTCGACGCCCGCCGGTTGCTCCGCTCTCTGTAAAACCAATCCCGCATGAAAAAAGACCTGCGCCGCACTTGATTGCGACGCGCAGGTTTTTGATGCTCCAAAGGGGATGCTCAACCCGATTCAAAAAAAGACCTGCGCCGCACTTGAAACCGCCGCGCAGGTTCTTTTTTTATCGTTGTTTCCAAATGGCGTGCATCACGTCTACGCCCGCTTTCAGCTCTTCCTCCGTCAAACGCGGAAACCCGAGGCATACCGCAGGCGTTGCTTCGGGGTCGGTATAGTACATCGACGCATCGGGAAACCGCACACCCGCCGCCAAGCAGGCGCGGCGAAACGCCGTAAACTGCTCCCGCGATCCCTTCCACCGTCCGAAGATGTGCAGCCCGGCGTCGCTCTCCACCCAGTGAAACACCTCGCTCATCTTCTCCGTCAACGCCGTCCACAGCGCGCGGTGCTTGCGCGCATACAACCGTTTCATCCGTCGCAGATGCCGCTCATACTGACCGTTGTTCATAAACTTCGCCAGCGCATGCTGCTGCACCAACGCCGTCGGACGCGGCTCATACAACTGCCGCGCTTTGCAAAACGGTTCGCGCAACCACGACGGCAGCACCACGTACCCAATCCGCAAGTCCGCGTACATCGTCTTGGAAAACGTCCCGATGTACACCACGCGCTCATGCCGATCCAACACTTTCAGCGGCTCAATCGGACGCCCCCGCCGACGAAACTCGCTGTCGTAATCGTCCTCCACAATTACCGCATTCTGCTTCGTCGCCCAGCGCAAGATCTCTTGCCGACGCTCCAGCGACAACACCGCTCCCGTCGGAAACTGACGCCCCGGCGTGACGAACAGCAGTCGGGAGTCCCAGTCGCGCACGAGAATCCCGTTTTCGTCGACGGGACTTCCCGCCGCCAACCCCCCGACCGCCGAGATCGCTTCCCGGATGCCGCCGTACGTCGGGTCTTCCATAACCACAGTGTCGCCGGGGTTGATCAGCAGTTGCGCGACGAGGGCGATCGCTTGCGAAGACCCGTTGACGATCACGATGTCCTCCGGCTGCACCGTCATCCCGCGCGACTTGCGCAGGTCGCGGGCGATGGCTTCGCGCAGTGGGCGGTACCCCTGCGGCTCATACGCCGGCTCGCCCTCGATCTCCGCGATCTCGCGGATCGACGCGTACAACGCCCGGTTCCACTCTTCAAACGGAAACGCCTCCGCCAGCGGCTGCCCGATCGTGTAGTCATAGCGGTACGTCTCACCCGACACCGTGTCGCGCAACCGATGCCCCGTCACGCGCTGCCCCCAATCGGAGAGCAGAATCGGCGGACGCTCTTGCTCATCGCTCTCCGCCGCGTCCCGCTGGTACGACACGAACGTTCCGCGCCCCACCTCCGCCGCCAGATAGCCCTCTGCCGTCAACATCTCGTACACCTGCGACACCACGCCGCGCGAAATCTCATAGAGGTCCGCCAATTCCCTCGACGCGGGCAGCCGAGTGCCGTGCGCCAAACTCCCCGCCACGATGCTGTCGCGCAACGCGTGATACAGCGCGAGGTACTTGTAGCGATGCTTCTCGATGTACACATGCCACGCCACTTGAAACTGCATCTCTCCAATCCCTTCTCCAATTGGTCTATAAAAAACACTCTAAAGTGGTTCTTTTTTCTGGTCAACCCAAAGCGTATGCTGGTACCACAGAGAAACACAGTGGAGAGGGGAACTCAGCATGGCACAGATGCGCCGCAAGGAATTCAGCATTCAAGAACAACAAGAGATCCGAGAGTTTTTGCAGGAGGTCAGCTACGGTCACCTCGCGATGACCGGCGAAGACGGCTGGCCGCACATCGTGGCGTTGAACTTCGTCTACCACGAAGGGCATTTCTACTTCCACGGCAGCAAGATCGGGGAGAAGATCCGGCTCTTGAACAGCGACACCCGCGTGACGTTCAACGCCACCAAGGAATACTCGATCATCCCGTCCTACTTCAGCGATCCGACGTTGGCGTGCCCGGCGACGGCGTTTTTCAAATCGGTGTTGGCGCGCGGACACGCGGTGATCGTGGACGACCTGGACGAGAAGGCGAGCGCGTTCACGGCGTTTATGCAGAAACTGCAACCGGAGGGCGGGTACGACCCGATCGATCCCGCCAACGATGAATACCGCAAAAACCTGCTCGGCGTGGCGTTGATCCGCCTCGATGTCGAGGACCTCACCGCCAAATTCAAATTCGGCCAAAACCTGACCGAAAACCGCCGCGAGAGCTTGATCGGCAAACTGAACGACCGCAACGAACCCCTCGACGCCGAAACGATCGAGTTGATGAAAAAGTACTGCCCCGCGCACAGAGAATAGCCTGCATCCTGTGCTCGAACGTACCTTGCGTACACAGAGCGATGACTTCACGAAAGACAAACCGACATCTCGGAGCTCTCCTTGGAGCATAGAGTCTGTCCCGGTATCCGGAATTCGTGCTGCACCAAAAAGCCTGTGCTCTCCTCAGAGAACACAGGCTTTTCTCGACTTCAAGCCAAACGGCTCAGACCGAGAGATCTAAACTTTGCCCCAAATTCGGGTCCAAAGACACGTTCAAATTGTTGACGATTTGCAGCGAGACCGATTGCAACGCTTGGATCTTATCTGCTGCGAGCGCTTGTTGCAACACCCAGAGGTTCACCGCTTGTCCGACGTTTGCCACGTTCATAACTTTAACACCTCCTCTCTTCATTATATAGGAAGGGACTTCCACCTGTCATGTCGTAAAAAAACACTACCAAGCACCCGAGGAGGACAACTCATGCTCAACGCACTCGCCCCCATCTTACAAAAACGCCTCGACGCCGCCTCAGGTACATTCGGCGCGTCGATTTACCATTTTCAATCCCAAGAGCGCTTCGACTCCAACGCCGACGAAGTGTTTTTTGCCGCTTCGATCATCAAAGTCCCCGTGATGGCCGCCGTGTTCGACCTAGCCGCCAAGGGCAAACTCTCCCTCTCCGAAACGATGGCGCTGCGCACCGAGGACAAAACCACCGGCTCCGGCATTCTCTTCAACTTGAGCACCGGTTTGGAGCTCTCCCTCCGGGACCTCGTCGTGCTGATGATCATCGAGAGCGACAACAGCGCCACCAACATGCTGATCGACCGCGTCGGCATGGAAACCGTGCAAGCGTGCATGGCGGAATGGGGCATGGAGCAGACGCGCATCTACAACAAACTCGCCGTCATCCCCGCCAACTTGCAAAACGTCAACACGATCACCCCGCGCGAACTGACCGATTTCATGATCAAACTTGCAAACGGCAAGATCGTCTCTTGGAAAGCCAGCCGCGAAATGATCGACATTCTCAAGCAACAGAAGTTCAACGACGCCATCCCAAGCCTCCTCCCGACCCGCGACGGACAGATCGGCGAGCTGCCGACGTACGAGATGGCGCACAAAACCGGCTGGGTCTCGAACGTCGAGAACGACACCGGCCTGCTGTATTTCCCAGGACATACGTTTGCGATCTCGATCTTCACGAAGGACGTCACCGACAAACCGGCGACGAAGCGTGTGATGGGCGAGATCGGATTGGATTTGTACAACGCACTTTTCTAAGCGGAACAGACAAAATGGACACACATCACGGCGATGTGTGTCTTTTTATTTTTTTCACCCCTGTTGTGTAAAGGTTTTGATAGTGACACACAAAAGTTGGCACGAGAGTTGCAACATCTATCACGATGAAAAGGCTTTCATCCTTACCCACATTCAAAGGAGGAACACCCTGCATGAAAAAACTCGCGACTCTGATGTTGTCGCTGTTGATGGTCTTCGCGCTGGTGCTCGCCGGCTGCGGCAGCCAAGACACGAGCAGCAGCACGACCACATCCGGCAACGGCACGAAAAAAATCAAGATCGGCGTCTCCGTCGCCACGTCCCAAGAAGCGGTCTACAAATTCATGGAGCAAGCGATGCGCGACAACACGGAAAAAGACGGTGTCGAACTCGAATGGGTCTCCGCGAACAACGACGCCAACAAGCAGATGGGCGACGTGGAAAACCTGATCGCCAAGAAAGTCGACGTGATCATCCTGCACGCCGTCAACACCGGCACCGCGAAAAACATCGTCAAAAAAGCAGAAGCGGCGAAGATTCCGGTCATCGCGATGGACCGTCTCCCGGACAACGCGAAAGTCACCGCCTACGTCACCGCCGATTCGTTCAAAGTCGGGCAAACGCAAGCGGAATTCGTTCTGAAGCAACTGAACAACAAAGGCAACGTCGTGATCCTCGAAGGCGAAGCGGGCAACTCCGTCGCCAAGCAAATCACAGACGGCAACAAAGACATCATCTCCAAAAACCCGGACGTGAAGATCATCGCCGACCAACCGCACCAAGGCTGGGCGCGCGACAAAGCGATGGCGACCATCGAGAACCTGATCGCCAAGGGCGAGCACATCGACGCCGTTCTCGCCAACAACTCCGGCATGGCGATGGGCGCCGTGCAAGCTTTGAAAGCCAAGGGCCTGATCGACAAAACGGTCGTCATCGGCTCCGACGCGGATAAGGACGCATCCGTCTCCATCCTCCACAACGAACTGCGCGCCGACATCGACAAAAAACCGTACGACTTGGGCCTTGGCGCGTACAAAATCGCCGTCGCGACCGCGAAAGGCGAGAAGTGGCAAGACACCGTCAAAGACCTCGGCACCGTTTCGTCCACCGACAACGGCGATGCCGGCAAAGTCGACGTGCTGCTCACCCCGATCAAGTTGATCAACAAAGACAACGTCAAAGACATGGAACAACGTTGGGGCAAACTCGAGTAGACCGAACGCACCGATGGGGAGCGGCACGCGCGGCCGCTCTCTTTTTTCATAGGAGGTGAGAGCATGATCAAATTGGAAATGAAGGACATTCTCAAGGAGTTTCCCGGCGTGCGCGCCCTGAACGATGTCACCTTCTCCGCCAATCGGGGCGAAGTGCTGGCGTTGCTGGGCGAGAACGGCGCGGGGAAGTCGACACTGATGAAAATTCTCTCCGGCGTCTACCCGTACGGAACGTATGAAGGCGACATCCTCGTCGACGGTCAAGTCTGCCGGTTTGCCAACACCCGCGAGGCGGAACGCGCCGGAATTGCGATCATTCACCAAGAGTTGAACTTGATTCACGGGCTCTCGATTGCGGAGAACGTGTTTCTCGGGCGGGAACCGAAGACGAAGTGGGGCACGATTGACTGGAAGCGCATGCACGGAGAGACGCAAGCCTTGCTGGACCGCTTGCACTTGCCGTTTCACCCGACGCATCTCGTCTCGACGCTCTCGGTCGGGCAGCAGCAGATGATCGAAATCGCCAAAGCGATCTCCATTCAAGCACAGATTCTCGTGCTCGACGAGCCGACGTCGGCGCTGACAGAGTCGGAAGTGCAGAGGCTGTTTGACGTGATACGGGAATTGCGCCGCGAAGGGGTGACGATGATCTACATCTCGCACAAAATGGACGAGATCGAAGCGATCTGCGACGGAATCACCGTCCTGCGCGACGGCTCGTCGGTCGGGTCAGCGCGCATCGGCGACGTCACGCGCAACGAGCTGATCGCGATGATGGTCGGGCGCGACATCTCGCAGATGTTCCCGAAAGCGGAGTCCGTCCCGGGCGACGTCATCCTCTCCGTCCAGAACTACTCTGTCAAAAAATCCCCCGACACCTACCTGTTGCAAGACATCAACCTCGACGTCCGCGCCGGGGAAGTGGTCGGGCTTGCGGGCTTGATGGGAGCGGGGCGCACGGAGTTGGTCATGTCGCTGTTCGGGGCGCTCGGGCTGAAAGCGGAAGGCACCGTGCGGATTTCCGGGACGCGCGTGAACATCCAAACGCCGCGCGACGCCATCCAAGCGGGGCTTGCGCTGGTGACGGAAGACCGCAAGGAGTCCGGTCTCGTGCTGTCGATGAACGTGCGTGAGAACACGTCGCTTGTGTCCCTGCAAACCCTCTCGTCGCGCCTTGGCAAACTCGATCACAAGCGCGAGCACGGGCTGGCGGCGCGCTATATCGAAGAGCTGCGCACCAAAACGCCGTCCGCTGAGACCAACGTCAACAACCTCTCCGGCGGCAACCAGCAGAAGGTCGTGCTCGCGAAATGGCTGGCGACGCAACCGAAAGTGTTGATTCTCGACGAGCCGACGCGCGGCATCGACGTCGGGGCGAAAGTCGAAATCTACCAACTGATCAACCAACTGACGCAAGCCGGTCATGCGGTGATCATGATCTCGTCCGAACTGCCGGAAGTGCTCGGGATGAGCGACCGAATCGTCGTGATGGCGGAAGGGCGGGTGGCAGGAGAGTTGGCGCGTGCCGACGCCACGCAAGAGAGCATTATGAAACTGGCAACCAAGGGGGCATAATCGTATGAAAACCGCAACTGGTCTCCAGCGGGAGACGGTGCGCGGCGGACTGAACGGCCGCCACTTGCTCAACCGCTATTCCACGCTGATTGCGCTGGCCGTCCTGTTTGTGATCGCAAACTTCGTCTCGGAGTTTTTCGTTCAACCGCAAAACTTGACCAACATCACGCTGCAAATCGCCGTCAACGGCATCCTCGCCGTCGGCATGACGATGGTCATCTTGACCGGCGGCATCGACTTGGGCGTCGGCTCGGTCGTCGGCTTGACCGGCGTTATTCTCGGCATGACGCAGGGGTACGGCGTCGTGCCGGCGATTTTGGCGACGCTGGTCTGCGGCGTGCTGATCGGGCTGTGGAACGCGCTGTTCATCGCCCGCTTCAACATCCCGCCGTTTATCGCCACGCTCGGCATGATGACGATCGCGCGCGGCTTTGCGCTTTACCTCTCCAACGGGGCGGCGGTCGCGCTTGATGAGAACCAATTCTACGAGCAGCTCGGCACCGGGTTTTTGCCGATCAACATCTCGGCGGTTGTGCTCGGTTTGATCTTCCTGCTCGTCGCGTTCGTCGGCTTCAAATCGATGCGCCAGAAGCGCTTCTCGCTCGACTCGATCCTCGCGTTCGTGCTCTCGCTTGCGGGCGTCGGCCTGTTTGCGTGGATGTATCTGAGCTACCAAGGCATTCCGTACTTGATTCTCGTCTTCGCGGTCATCGCGCTGTGGGGCATCTGGGTGTTGACGCAAACGGCTTTCGGCCGCTATCTGTACGCGATCGGCGGCAACGCCAAAGCGGCGTACCTCTCCGGCGTCCGTGTGAAGAAAAACCTCGTCAAAGTCTATGTGGCGTCGGCGGTGCTGGCGTCGATCGCCGGAATCATCATGACGACCCGCGTCGGTTCGGCCGACCCGAACGGCGGCAACTCGTTTGAGCTCGACGCGGTCGCGGCAGCCGTCATCGGCGGCACGTCGCTCGCCGGGGGGTACGGCACGATCGGCGGCGCGATGATCGGGGCGTTCATCATCGGGATTCTGAACAACATCCTCATTCTCGCCAACGTCAACCCGTACTTCCAGTTCATCTTCAAAGGACTGATCATCATCGCCGCCGTGCTGTTAGACATGAAAAACAAGCAACAAAAATAACTATACTTGTTCGATTTTTATGATATTATAAATGAATAAAATAAGAATCGAACAAAGGAAGATGCCAATGAAGCGACAGCAACGAGTCGACCTTCTCCTCTATGAATGGACAACCGAACACTTCGACCTCGACGCAGTCGGTCCGGCTCACACTCAGGGGTTGACGGCGGAAGTCACCGGGGAACGGCTTGGCATCGACCGCAGCAACGCCAGCCGCGACCTAAACGGGCTGGTCGCGCAACGAAAAGCGATCAAGATCGGTGGAAAACCGGTCTTGTTTTTTTCCTATCAAGGATTGATCGAACGGTTGGGCGAGGACGCGCGCGGTCAAATCGCCCACGAGTACGGCTCGTGGCTGAGTTTTGCCGACATCGTCACGCGCATGCGCCGCGCCGTTTCGAAAAAAGCCGGGCAGACGCGGGTCTTCTGCCGCTCGGCGTTCGACTCGCTCCAAGGCAAGGACGGCTCTTTGAAAAAACCGATCGAGCTGGCAAAAGCGGCGATTCTCTACCCGCCAAACGGGCTGCACACGCTCTTGACCGGCTCGTCGGGAGTCGGCAAAACGCTGTTTGCCGACTGCATGTACCGCTTCGCCGTGGAGACGGAGCGCGTTCCGGACGGCTCGCCGTTTGTCGCGTTCAACTGCGCCGACTATGCCAACAACCCGCAACTGCTGCTCTCCCAGCTGTTCGGCGTGGAGAAGGGCGCGTACACCGGCGCGGACCGCGACCGTCCCGGCTTGGTCGAGAAAGCGGACGGGGGCGTGCTTTTTTTGGATGAAGTGCACCGCCTGCCGCCGGAAGGGCAAGAGATGTTGTTCACCCTGCTTGACAAGGGGGTGTTTCGCCGGCTCGGTGAAGCGGACACGTCGCGCAAAGCCAAAGTGCGGCTGATCGCGGCGACGACGGAGAACGTGCAGTCCGCGCTGCTCATGACGTTTATTCGCCGCATCCCGATGTGGATCAACATCCCGTCGCTGGACGAGCGGACGCCGGAGGAGCGCTATGCGCTGATCCTGTTCTTGTTTCAGGAAGAGTCGGCGCGCGTCCAACGTCCGCTCTGGATTTCGGCAGATGTGTTGAAAGCCTTGCTCCTGTTCGACTGTCCCGCCAACGTCGGGCAGCTCAAGAGCGAGATTCAACTGTTGTGCGCCCGTGCTTTCTTGGCGCAGATGCACGAAGAGAACGCCCACTTGCTGAAAGTGTTCTTGGAGAACGCGTCCGATCATGTGCAGCGCGGTCTGGTCAAGACGCCCGACCGACGGCAGGATCTGGAGCGGCTCCTGCAACACGTGCCGAAGGGGGTGCTCTTGCACAGCCAAGATGAGGAACGGCCGCACGTGCAGCATGAGGAAGAGAGCGTCTATGACATGCTGGAACAACAAGCGGTGGAACTGCGCGGGCGCGGGCTGAACGAGGAAGAGGTCAACCGCGTGCTCTCCGGCGAGATCGATGTCTACTTCCGGCGTTTCTTGCAGCGGGTGTCCCGGCAGTTTGAGTCGCGTCGACAGGACTTGGCGAAGATGGTCGGCGAAGAGTTTCTGCAAGTGGTGGAAGAGATGTTCGATCTCGCGTCCCGGCGCTTGGAGCGCGTGTTTTCTTCGCAGACGGTGTTCGGCGCCGCTCTGCACTTGCGGTCGGCGGTCGATCGCTTGCGCACCGGAGTGCCGTTGCAAAGCACAGGACTTGCCAACTTGCCTTTGGAAGCCCCGGAGGAATACCGGACGGCAGGGGAGATGGTGGAGTTTTTTGCGAAACGGACAGGCATTCTGCTGCCGGAGAGCGAAATCGGATTTCTCGCCACGATGTTGGCGGCGGCGCAAGAATCTCCGCAGTTTGCCCGCGTCGGCGTGATCGTGGCGGCGTACGGAACGTCGACGGCGGCTTCGATGCTGGAAACGGCGCAGAAGTTGCTCGGGACGTCGCACGGCGTTGCTTGCAACGTGCCGCTGGAAATGCCGCACGCAGAAGTGGTGGAGACGTTAACCCGGATGGCGCAGGAAACGGATGAAGGCAAAGGCGTGCTGCTGCTCGCCGACATGGGCGATCTGCTGGCTGTCGGCGACGCCGTTCAAGCGAAGACGGGGCTTCAGGCAGCGACGGTTCCGGGCGTGACGACGCGCTTGGTGATCGACGCGGTCCGCCGGGCGGCGTTTGCGCCGGGAACGACGCTTTCCTCTCTGCAAAACGGCCTCGTCCAACGGGCGCTCAGCGACACGTCTGCAAGCGCGGACCCGCAGGGCGTCCGGCGCGGAATCCTGCCGGTCGTCTGCGTGACGGGGCAAGGGTCGGCGATGCAGTTAAAAGCGATTCTGGAAGAGCGCTTGCTCTTGCCGGAAGATTACGACTTGCAGATCGTGCCGGTTTCGATCGCCTCCTTGGAGGAGACGCCGGAGCGGATGCGGAAATTGGTGGGCGACGGGCCGTTGCTCGCGGTGGCGGGCACGCTGAACCCGAACGTCGAGGGCGTGCCGTTCGTCTCGGCGCAAGAGATTTTGACAGGCGAAGGTCTGCGCCGCATCTCGCACTTGATCGGATCGACCCTGCAATGGCGGATGGGCGAGCAACCGGAGACGCCGATTTGGGAAGCGCTGATTGAAACGCTGCGCCGCACGGTGCTGCACGTCAATCCGTACTTCCTCGTGCCGGAACTCGTCAAAGCGCTGGAGCGGCTCTCGCAGATGTGGGGCCGGGAGTTGGATGTGGATTTGCAAATCGGCGTGACGATGCACTTGGTGATGGCGATTGAGCATCGCCTGAAGCGCGGTGTGTGGCCGACGGAAGAACGCGGAGAGTTGCCGCCGCCTGTGGAGGGCGGGGAACAGATTCTCTTGGCGCTCCAACGCGTGACCGACGCGCTCGAAATTGAAGTCCCGGCTTGTGAGCTCGGGCATCTCTGGAGATTGTTGGCGCAAGGAGAGGGGGTGCGTGGATGAATCGCAACATCGTGCTGGTTTGCTCCTTTGGACTGTCCACGTCGCTTCTGGTGAATTCGATGGAAACGGCCGCCAAGGAAGCGGGCGCGCAAGTCCGGATTCGGGCGATCGGCAGCAATGAAGTCCCGGACGTCGTGGACGAGACCGATGTGTTTTTGATCGCGCCGCAAGTGCGGTATCTGTTAAACGGAATCGCCGCACACGGGCTTCCGGCGGGCGTGATCGAAGGACGGGCGTACGCGCTGGCGGATGGACGAGCGGCGCTGCATCAAGCGTTGTCTTTGTTGGAACAGGGAGTTTGAGGCGGCATGGACAAACTGTTGAGCTTTATGGAACGGACGCTTCTGCCCGTCACGGCAAAGATCGTGGAGAACCGCTACATGCAGGCGATCCGCAACGCGTTTATTGGAAGCGCGCTGCCGATGATCATCGTCGGGTCGATTTTTCTGATTCTCGCCATCCCGCCGCTGCCGGACGGACTGCACGGCGGGTGGCTGGGACGTGTGAGCGAGTGGCTGACAGAAGCCCGTCCGATGCTGATGATCCCCTATCAACTCACGTTCGGGTTGGTGGCGTTCTGGGTCTGTTACGGCGTGGCGGAAAGCCTCGCCAAGCATTACAAAATGGACGGCGGGCGCGTCGGTCTGATGGCGATGGCGACACTGCTGGTGTTTTGCTTGCCCGTCGGCGTTCGACAGCACGGGCATCTGGTCGGATTGAGCGCAATTTCGCTCGACCGATTTCTCGACGACCTCGGCGCGGTGGGGCTGTTTGTGGCGATGCTGACCGGCATCGGGGTGGCGGAGTTGAATCGCTTCTTGCTCCGGCGCGGGTTGATTCTGAAGATGCCGCCCGCCGTTCCGCAGAACGTCTCGCGCTCGTTTGAGATGATGGTGCCGGCGTTTCTCGCAGTCGGCAGCGCGTTTTTGCTGGAATGGTGGGCGACGACGACTTGGTCGCCGCAACCGCTCGACCCGGCGACGGCGCTGACCCTGCCGCAGATCGTGATGGCGAAGTTGAGCTTCCTCGTGCAAGCGTCCGACACGCTGCCCTCGGCGATTTTGCAAATTTGGCTGATGATGCTGCTCTGGGCGGTCGGCATTCACGGGATGAACGTCGTATCATCGGTGGCGTATCCGCTGTGGCAGAACAATCTCAGTTCGAACATCGCGGAGTTGGGGGCGGGAGAGCAGGCGACCCATATCGTGTCGGAGCCGTTTTTTCATATGTATGCGCACTTGGGAGGGTCGGGGGCGACGCTGCCGTTGGTGTTCATGCTGCTGCGCTCGCACGTGTCTCAATTGAAGCAAGTCGGACGGGTGGCGCTCGTGCCGGCCTTGTTCAACATCAACGAGCCGGTCGTGTTCGGCGTTCCGATCGCGCTGAACCCGATTCTCGCGCTGCCGTTGCTCGCGGCGCCGACGGTGATTGTAACGATCAACTTCCTCGCGATGCACAGCGGGCTGGTTCCGGTGCCGACCGTGCAGCCGCCGTTGACGATGCCGGTGTTTCTCGGGGGCTTTCTCGCCGACGGGTCGTGGCGCGGGACGGTGTTGCAGGGTGTTGATCTCGCCGTTGCGGGGCTGATCTACTATCCGTTCTTCAAACTCTACGAAAAAAAACTCTCTCATTTCGCGGCGGGCGAATGAGAGATTTTCTACGTTTTGTACATTTTCTGTGTCGAAAAATTCACAAACCGGAATCTACTATTTCGTTGATTTCTGACAATTACTATGCTAGACTTTCATTATGTCGAAATTGGCCGAATCTGGTACGAAAACCAGTACGGGGGACTTTTTTCCAATGGGGTGAAGCCGCGCTGTTTGCGGCAGGGTTACTCTCGACCCGAACCCGTCAACTAACCTCGGAGGCCGCCAGGGAGGAACTTGATTTTGAAACGTATTGTACAAGCCTTGTTTGTTGCTGCCCTCGTCTTTGTTGCGCCGTCTCTGTCTACTGTGCAAGCGCATGCGGCTGTCACGTACGGACAGACTTTGATCACCATCGGGTCCACCGGTGATGATGTCACTCAAGTGCAAGCAGATCTTCGCTATCTCGGTTATTTTACATACCCGCAGAACACCGGTTACTACGGTGAGATCACGGCAGACGCCGTCCGCGCGTTTCAACGCGACCACGGCATTGAAGTCAACGGCAAAGTCGGGATCGAAACCGGCCCGGCGATCCGCAACGCAGTTGCCAAACTGAAAGCGGAGAAAGGCACGACCACCGGCGACCAAGTCGTGGAAACCGCTGAGAAGTACATCGGCACTCCGTACGCGTGGGCAGGAAGCTCGCCGTCCGGTTTTGACTGCTCCGGTTTTGTCGGCTATGTTCTGAATGAGTACGGTGTTTCCGTGCCGCGCACGGCAGCCGACATCTACGCAGGCGGTTCCGGCGTCGATTCTTTGAAAGCCGGCGATCTCGTGTTCTTCACTACATACGGCGCGGGGGCAACCCACGTCGGCATCTACATCGGCAACGACCAGTTCATCTCCGCGACCACTTCGCACGGCGTGAAGATCGACTCTCTGCATGACGGCTATTGGGGCCCGCGTTACATCGGGGCTCGCTCTTATCTGTAAGGTTTAGAACCGACCGTAGCTTCTACGGTCGGATTTTTTTTTTGCAGAAAGATGATAAATTCACAGATTTGTCGTATAATTCTCATAGTAAAACGGTTTCATATCGATTTCGATCTTATGAAGGGGGAACTCCATACCGTGAACAAGAACTTGCTTTCGATTCTGATCTGGACAGCGGTGTCGGTTCTCGGCGGCGTGGCGTTTGCGCTGCTGGCGATCAACAACGGCGAGACGATCTCCGCATCTTGGATCGTGGTGGCAGCTGTCTGCACGTACGCCATCGGGTATCGTTTCTACTCGAAATACATGGCGAAGAAAGTTTTCGGCCTCGACGACAAGCGGGCGACGCCTGCTGAAATCAACAACGACGGCAAAGACTATGTCCCGACCAACAAGTGGGTGCTGTTCGGTCACCACTTTGCGGCGATCGCAGGCGCAGGTCCGCTGGTCGGCCCGATCCTGGCGGCGCAGATGGGATACTTGCCCGGTATGATCTGGATTCTCGTCGGCGTTGTGCTCGGCGGCGCGGTTCAAGACTTTGTCATCCTGTTCGGCTCGATGCGCCGCAACGGGAAATCGCTCGGCCAAATCGCCAAGGAAGAGATCGGGCCGTTTGGCGGCGCGCTGGCTCTGATCGGCGTTCTCGCCATCATGATCATCTTGATCGCCGTCCTGGCGATGGTGGTCGTCAACGCGATGTTCCACTCGCCGTGGGCGACGTTCACCGTGTTCTCCACGCTTCCGATCGCGCTGTTCATGGGCTTGTACATGCGCTACATCCGCCCGGGCCGCGTGTTGGAAGGTTCCTTGATCGGCTTCGTGCTGTTGATGCTCGCTCTGTACTTCGGCCAAGTTGTGGCCGATTCGTCGATC
This sequence comes from Tumebacillus flagellatus, assembly GCF_000714935.1. GTDB lineage: Bacteria > Bacillota > Bacilli > Tumebacillales > Tumebacillaceae > Tumebacillus > Tumebacillus flagellatus. The sequence continues at coordinate 196,674 of NZ_JMIR01000001.1, read as the reverse complement.
GCGCACTACTTTGACTACTCCAAAACCACGCTCGCGTGGATGTTGATGGGCTACGGCTTCGTCGCTTCGATCCTGCCGGTTTGGCTGCTCTTGGCACCGCGCGATTATCTGTCTTCGTTCTTGAAGATCGGCACCATCGGTCTCTTGGCGATCGGCATCTTGATCGTCCGTCCGGAGATTCACATGCCGAAACTGACGTCGCTCCTCGACGGCTCCGGCCCGGTCTTCGCAGGTCCGCTGTTCCCGTTCCTGTTCATCACCATCGCCTGCGGCGCGATGTCCGGCTTCCACTCGCTGGTCTCTTCCGGCACGACGCCGAAGATGGTCATGAAGGAATCGCACACCCGCTTCATCGGCTACGGAGGCATGCTGATGGAATCCGGCGTCGCGATCATGGCGTTGATCGCCGCGTGCGCGCTGACGCCGGGCGTGTACTTTGCCATCAACTCTCCGGCTGCCGTGCTCGGCCCGGATGTGAACTCGGCTGTGGTCGCGATTCAGAAACTCGGCTTCACCATCGACGCCGCGACGCTCACGCAATGGGCGAAAGACGTCGGCGAGAACTCGATTCTCGCCCGCACGGGCGGCGCGCCGGCTCTGGCGGTCGGGATGGCGGCGATCTTCGCGAAGTTCCTCGGCGGCTCGGCGATGACCGCTTTCTGGTATCACTTCGCAATTCTGTTTGAAGCGGTGTTCATCTTGACCACGATCGACGCAGGGACGCGGATCGGCCGCTTCATGTTCCAAGATCTGTTCGGCAACATCGTGCCGGCGCTTGGCAAAACGGACAACACGTTCGCGAACATCTTTGCTTCGGCGTTGATCACAGCCGGTTGGGGGTACTTCCTCTACGCCGGTGTCGTCGACCCGCTGGGCGGGATCAACTCGCTGTGGGCGATGTTCGGGATTTCCAACCAGATGCTCGCGGGCATCGCGTTGACCGTGGCGACGACCTTCTTGCTGAAGTCCGGCAAGGTCAAGCATGTCTGGGTCACCGTCCTGCCGCTGATTTGGCTGTTGGCGACGACGCTTACGGCCGGTTGGATGAAGATCTTCTCGCAAGACCTCAAGATCGGCTTCCTCGTGCATGCCGACAAGTACCAAGCGTCGCTCGATGCAGGAAAACTGCTCGCTCCGGCGAAGGATACGGCACAGATGCAACAGATCATCTTCAACGACCGCCTCGACGCGGTGGTGTGCGGGATCTTCATGGCGATCGTCGTGCTGATCGTGCTCGACGCGGCGCGCGTGTGGATTCAAATCCTCTCCGGCCGCAAGACTCCTCCGCTGTCGGAAACGCCGTTTGTGCAGTCCAACAATTTGAACGCATAATGAAAACAGGGAGGGAGCGTCATGAAGAACGCCCTCGTCTGGATGAGCAAGGCGCGTTCCACCGTGAAGACGATGTTCGGGATGCCCGATTACGAAAAGTATCTCGAACACCACAACGCCACCCATCCTGACCAAGAACCGTTGAACGAGCGCGACTTCTATCTGCAACGCTTGAAAGAGCGCTACGACTCGGGGGAAGTGACCCGCTGTTGTTAACCCAAAGGCTGTGGCCGGTTCTCGGTCACAGCCTTTACCTTTTTTCGTAAGGGGAGAGAGACATGAGAGAGCGAATTGCAGCACCTGCGCTGGAACTGGAACCGTCGAAACTGGGAGGCGTCCCCGGCGTGCTGGTGCGCCCGGAGTCGGCAGGGGCGCTGCCGACGATGGTTTTTTACCACGGGTGGGGTACACAGGTGGAATGGTTTACGTTCCTCGCGACCGTGATGGCGCAGCAAGGGTACAACGTGTGGATGCCGGAAGTGCCGTTGCACGGACAGCGCGGGCATCTGGAGAACCACTTCAACGCCGAGGGGTACGCGCGGTATTGGGAAGCGGTGATGAGCGCGGTGGACGAAGTGCCGAACATGATCAGCGACCTCGCCGCACTCCCGTTCGTTGATGGGGCACGCCTCGCGTTGGTCGGCAGTTCGATGGGCGGGCAGATCGCGTCGGCGGCGTTTGCGCGCAATCTGAACGTGAAAGTCTTGGCGGCGGTCAACAGCGCCCCGAACTTCGTGAAGTTTGAAGACCACAGCCGGAAGCAGGAAGGCCGTCCGCCCGTCGATGGCCGCGAACGGGAGCGCTTGCGGGCGTATGATCCGATGGAGCAAGTGGCGGCGCTTGCGGGGCGCAAGATTCTGCTGCTGCACGGCACGGCGGACGAGATCATGCCGTTTGCGCTCACGGCCGAGTTTCACGAGAAGTTGGGCACGTCGGACTTGCGGCCCGCGCGCCATGTGGGGCATCATCTGACTCTCTCGATGCTGGAAGAATGTCTCGGTTATCTCCGCGACACGTTGTAAAAGCAGCGAGCAAGAGGACACAAAAACCTCCGTTCCATCGTAGAATAAAAATGGACAAGAAATACCAAAGCCTGTCGAAAAGGATTTTTCAACTCGTTTGTCTAATATCATGTAGTACAACAGTAGAGTAAAGGAAAAAACCTCTGTGCTACGCTCGAGCCGGCAACAGAGGTTTTTTCCTTTTTAATTTGGAAATTGTATGATATTCTCAACAGGTGACGGACATACCTAAACATGAGGTGAGATCCCATGCGTCGATTGGTACCCAGCCTCTTCGTGGAATCGGTGTACGAGATTGATCTCGAACAACTGAAAGCGCGTGGAGTGCGCGGCATCATCACCGACCTCGATAATACGCTGGTCAGATGGGACGAACCGGACGCGACGCCGAAGATCTTGCAGTGGCTCGACCACGTGCGCGACACTTACGGCATCAAAGTCTGCATCGTCTCCAACAACAATCATCATCGGGTGGAGCGGTTCGCAAAGCCCTTGAACATCCCGTGGATCGCCAAAGCCAACAAGCCGAAGAACGCACCGTTTCACCGGGCGCTCGAAGTGCTTGGCACCAAGCGCGAAGAAACGGTCGTCATCGGAGACCAACTGTTTACCGACGTGCTGGGCGGGAACAGAATGGGATTGTACACCGTCCTCGTCGTACCGATCGGCGAGAAGGAGTTTATCGGCACCAAAGTTCTGCGCGCGATGGAACGCTTGGCGTTTGCGTATCTGCGCAGACGCGGAATGATACCTTGGGAGTGAAGAAAACAACATGTCTGAACTTGATCTTGACTTGACGTGCAGCGGCTGCGGCATCGTAATCCAGACGGAAGAGAAGTCGGAGCCGGGCTATGCACCGCTCAACTCTGTCATCGAACGCGAGTTTCCGGTCTGCCAGCGCTGTTACCGCATCAAGCATTACAACGAAGTGGCGCCGGTTCCGCTGAACAACGCGGGCTTTCAGAAGATTCTCTCCGACATCGGCCGCCGCAACGCGCTGGTCGTGAAGGTGGTCGACCTGTTTGACTTCGCCGGATCTTGGGTGAAGGACATCAAGAAGTACGTCGGCAAGAACCCGATCCTGCTCGTCGCCAACAAAGCCGACCTGCTTCCGCGCAGCACGAACTGGGAGCGCGTCGAGAACTGGCTGAAGTACGAAGTCAAAAAGCAAGGCGTCGAAGTCGACCAGATCTTCCTCGTCTCCGCCAAGAAGCGCATCGAGATCGAGAACGTGAAGACGGCGATCGAAGCGCGCGCCGGCAAGCGCGACGTCTATGTCGTCGGCACGGCGAACGTCGGCAAGTCCACGCTGATCAACGGGCTGTTGAACTTGTTTGGCGAAGAGGAAGGCGCGGAGTTGACCACGTCGCGCTATCCGGGCACGACGCTCTCCACGATCTCCATCGAATTGCCGGGTCACGGCAGAATCATCGACACGCCGGGGATCATGACGAAGCACCGCTTGACCGACCTCGTCTCGCCGAAGGGCTTGCGCGACATCACGCCGGAAGCGTACATCAACCCGAAAACCTACCAGCTCAATGACGGGCAAACCCTGTTCCTTGGCGGCCTCGCCCGCGTGGATTATGTCGAAGGCCCGAAGCAAGGCTTTACCGTGTATTGCGCCAACCAGTTGAACGTGCACCGCACGAAGCTGGAGAACGCCGACGAGCTGTACGCCAAACACCTCGGCACGCTGTTGACCCCGCCGTATGAGGGAGAAGAGATCAACCCGGTGCTGACCGAGTGGGTCACGCATTCCTTCACGCTCAAATCGGGCCATCCGCAAGACGTGGTGATCTCCGGCATCGGCTGGGTTACGTTGCGCGGTCAGCACTACACCAACGTGCGCATTCACGCGCCCAAGGGTGTCGATGTACATACCCGCCGCGCGCTGATTTAGTCGAAATTCCTGTCATAAACCCTCCCCTGTCTCCCATAATCTAGGGTACACGCGTTTTTTCGACAGAACGACCGCGGGAGGGGGAGGAAGTTTGAGAGGAGCAGCACGGCGAAGAGTGGAAACGGTGGTGGAGAGTTTGCCGGGCTTGGGTGTCGCACTTCGATTGGACGATTTGATCCATTCCCTGCACCAAGGGGTGCAGACGGTGCGCCACCAACAGCCGGAATTGGTCGATTACCACCTGTACGATTTGCAGTTTTCATTTGAAAGCACAGGGATGCGCCTGCAGATCGAGTTTCGCAAATAACGGAATCAAAAAGGATCTGCCCAGATGCGGGCAGATCCTTTTTTTGTGTCTTGCGTTCCTGACAGGTTCGGTAAATCATGCTAGACTTGAGGCAAGGAGGGATTGGATATGACTGTAAGCCGTACACGGCTGACCGGGCTGTTTGGACATCCGGTTGCGCATTCCAAGTCGCCGCAGATGCACAACGCGGCGTTTGCCCATCTCGGACTGGATTTCGTCTATGCAGCGTTTGATGTGTTGCCGGAACGGGTGGGACAAGCGGTAGAGTCCATCCGGACACTCGGCCTTCGCGGCGTCAACGTGACGATTCCGCATAAGGTGGCGGTCATGCCGTTTCTTGATGAAATCAGCGAAGCCGCCCGCCGCATCGGAGCGGTGAACACCATCGTCAACGACGAGGGGCGACTGATCGGATACAACACCGACGGGATCGGCTATCTCTCCGCTTTGCGCGAAGAGACAGGTTTTGCGGCACAGGGCAAGAGCGTGCTCCTGCTTGGAGCGGGCGGAGCGGCGCGCGCGGCGGCGACGCAACTGGCGCTCGACGGCGCTTCCCGCGTGACGCTCGCCGTTCGCAATCCGGACAAAGCGGCGGAGGTGCTCTCCTCGCTTGCCGATTTGACTCAAGCGCAAGCGGTGCTGCTGGACGAGGTAGCTGCGACGGTCGGCGAATACGATCTCGTGGTGAACACAACGCCCGTCGGCATGCACCCGCATGTGGACGAAGTGCCGCTGGACACGACGTTGCTTGTGCCGGGGCAACTCGTGAGCGATCTGATCTACAACCCGCGAGAGACGCGTTTTTTGCAAGAGGCCAAAGCGCGGGGCTGCGGGGTCAGCGGCGGGCTTGGAATGTTCATCCACCAAGGAGCGGAGGCGTTCCGGCTCTGGACCGGGGTCGAGGCTCCCACGGATGTGATGCGGAAAACGGTGGAATCCTGTCTGTAGGCTGTGTTATACTTTCATTTTGGACAAGCTTGGAACAGCTACCGACGTAAAGGAGTTTTTCGCATATGTTAACTGGTAAGCAAAAGCGGTACCTGCGCTCTCTGGCGCACCATCTCAACGCGGTGACCCAAGTGGGCAAAGGCGGAGTTTCTGAAAACATGATTGAACAGCTCAACTTGGCGCTTGAGTCTCACGAGCTGATCAAAGTTTCGATTTTGCAAAACTGCGAAGAGGACAAGGACGTCGTCGCAGAACAGCTGGCGGAAGGCACCGGCGCTGAATTGGTGCAACTGATCGGCAAGCAGGTCGTGCTGTACAAAGAATCGACTGAGAACAAACAAATCGAACTTCCGTAGACCTTGTGTGCAGGAGGTGATCCCATGCGGCTTGGCATTTTCGGAGGCACGTTCGACCCGATCCACATCGGGCACCTCGTCGTGGCTCAAGTGGCCCTCGAAGAAGCGGGCTTGGACCGCGTGCTGTTCGTTCCGGCGGGCGTCAACCCGCTGAAAGTCGGGCGCACCGTCACGGACGGCTCGCACCGTCTCAAGATGGTGGAGCTCGCCATCGCCGACTCTCCGCAGTTCGGCGTCACTTCGTGGGAACTGGACCGCCCCGGTCCGTCGTTTACGGTGGACACGGTGGAGCACATCCGCGAACAGCATCCGGACGATGAGCTGTTTTTGATCATCGGAGCGGACAACTTGCGGCTGTTGCCGAAGTGGAAATCGGTGGAGCGGATCTTGGAGCAAGCGACCCTTCTCGCGCTCAACCGGCCGGGTGAAGACCTCAAAACCAGTTGCCAGATGGTGCTTGCGCTGTATCCGCACATCAACGAAAGCGTCCGAATCGTGGACATGCCGGGTTTGGACATCTCCTCGACGTGGTTGCGTGACAGATTGTGTCACAATCTGTCTGTCAAGCATCTCCTTCCCGCCGAGGTCATACGGTATAGTGAGGAGAACAAGTTATATGACGATTCCGTTAGTCAGTGAAACCAAAGTCAAAGAAAAAGTCCGCTCCGTGTTAAGCGATGCTCGTTTCCAGCACGTCTCCGGCGTGGTGGAAGCGGCCGACATGCTGGCGAAACGCTTCGGCGCAGACGCATTCAAAGCGCGCCTCGCCGCTTGGACGCACGATTACGCCCGCGAATGGCTCGTGGAGCAATGGTACGAAGTCGGACGCGCGCGCGGCGTGGATGAGGCGTTTTTTGAAGTGGCGGAAACGCTGCACGGCCCGATTGTGGCGACGATGCTGCGCGAGGAGTTCAACATCCACGACGAAGAGATCGCCGATGCCGTGCGGTATCACACGACCGGCCGCGTCGAGATGACCTTGCTTGACAAAGTGGTCTGTTTGGCGGACTACATCGAAGCCGGACGCAACTACCCCGGCGTCGAGGAGCTCCGCAAACTCGCCGAAACCGATTTGGATGAGGCGCTCGCCACCGCATTTGACGGGACTATCCGTCATTTGCTCGACCTGCACAAGCCCGTTTTTCCCTTGACCTTGCTTGCCCGCAACGATTTGTGGCAAAAAATCAAGGACAAGCGGAAACTTTAATACCACTTGTCGAATACTATGGTAGCAGGTGCACCCCCCAACTCCACATTTTTTAGGAGGCATGTCAATGTTGAGAGAACGAGTTTTGGAATTGGCGCGATTTGCGGCTGACGCTGCCGCAGATAAGAAGGCGAACGACGTGGTGATTTTGGACATCGCAAACTTGTCCGTGCTCGCCGATTATTTCATCATCTGCAGCGGAAATTCCAACACTCAGGTGCAAGCCATCGCGGGCGGCGTCGTCGAGAAGATGGAAAAGCGCGGCGTCCACAAAAAAGCGATGGAGGGGTACGACGAAGCTCGCTGGATCCTCGTGGATTTTGGGGACGTCGTGGTTCACGTCTTCCGTGCGGAAGAACGTGAATTCTACAACCTTGAACGCGTATGGGGCGACGCTCCGCAATTGAGTGTCGTGTAATTCGTGGAACATCTGGGAAACGCATCACCAGCACGAACGAGATTTTCAAAACGTGAAGCAGCGAGGTTTTACACTGTGACAGCTTATGGAGAGTTTGCCGAGTATTACGATCTGCTCATGCAGGATGCTCCGTACGAACGGTGGATGACCTTTTTGGAAGAGGCGATGGCGCGGTTGGATCTGAAACCGCGCCATATTGCCGATTTGGGGTGCGGCACAGGCAAGCTGACCCTCGAGCTTTTCCAAAGAGGCTATACCGTCACCGGAGTGGATTTGTCGGAAGAGATGCTGATGATCGCCCAGAGCAAACTGGAGCGGCCGTCGCCGAAACTGCGCTTTCTCTGCCAGGATCTGCGCGAATTGGTGCTTCCGGAGCCGGTCGAGTTGGCGGTGTCGTTTTGCGACTCGCTCAGTTACATCGTGGAAGAAGAAGACTTGAGGGCGACGTTTGCACGCGTTCGGCAGAATTTGAAGCCGGGCGGGTGTTTTTTGTTTGACGTGCACTCGATCTACAAGTTGCAAGAGAAGCTCGGCAACAATGTGTTTTATGAAGACAACGAAGAAGTGACCTACCTGTGGCAAAGCCGTTATGACGATCAACGGCAACAGGTGGAGTATGACATTACGTTTTTTGCTTTGGAGGATGCGGACGAGGAATTGTATCGTCGGTTTCATGAGTTCCACGTACAACGCGCCTACGAAGTGGACGTCCTGCGGGGTTTGTTAAATGATTGTGGATTCACAACGGTAGAAGTATATGCGGACTTTGGCTGGGACGTGCCGACAAAAACCGCGGAACGATTGTTTTTTGTAGCGAGATAGGTGTCTGCCACATATCCTGTGGGTACTCCAACTCCAGGAGGGTGGATGGGCGCTCATGTATGTACACGTGGTCAAAAAAGGCGAGAACTTGCACGCCATCGCCCGCGCCGTCGGCGTGGAGGCGGACAGCATCGTGGACGTGAACGGAATGGAAGCGGACCCGCTCGTGCCGGGGACGACGTTGCTTGTGCCGACGGGGGTCCCGACGCTTTTGCAAACGTACACCGTTCAAGAGTCGGACTCGTTGCGCAAGATAGCCAACCAGTTTCACATCCCGGAAAAAATTCTCCTCGCCGCCAACCAGAAGTTGGCGCGCGATTCGTTGCCGGTCGGACGCGTGTTGACCGTCCCGCTGCCGGTGTTGCACAAAAAACGCATGGAAGTCAATCTCCGCTTGGAAGTGCAAGGGGAGTATGAGGAAATGGCGACGCTCGACGACGCGGCGGAGCACATCTCGTCTCTTTCGCTGGCGGCCGCGCTGGTGTCCGAAGAGGGAGAGCTCTCGTTGCCGCCGCTGTATGAAAGCCGCAAGCAAACGGTGCGCCCCGTGTCGCGGCTGTTGCTGGTCGCGCCGGAAGATGACGAGGCGTCCGCGCGCGTGGTGATGTACGGGCCGAGCCGACGGGAGTTTTTTCAACAGGTGCGGCCTTGGTTGGACCAAGACGAGTTTGCGGGGATCCACTTGGAATTCACGAACTTGCCGCCGTCGGCGAGGCTTGCTTTCGTCGGATTTGTGCGCGAGTTGGCGCTGCGCGTGCATCAGAAGCGAGGCAAACTCTACCTCGCCGTCCCGCCGCACCAGCATGACGATCCGGAGCATCCCCGCCACGGGGCGTATGACATCGGCGTGTTGCAGACGTTCGTCGACCGCATCGTCTGGAACGCGGAAGACTGCGGAGGGCGCGTGGACGGCCCGCCGATGGCGCTCTCGCCGCTGCATCTCGTCCGCCGTTCGCTCGCGTATGCAACAGGCAGGGTGCCGCGCCGGAAATTGCTGCTCGGCATGCCGTTCTACGGGTTCGATTGGGCGGTGCCGTACCAAAGCGACCGCATCGCGTCACTCGTCTTACACGGCCCGGAAGTGAATCCGGACCTCGTGCAGGAAGCGCCCAAGCAAATTCATTGGGACGACCGGGCGATGTCGCCGATGTACACGTATCGAGCGGAGGACGGGCAACAGCGCCAAGTCTGGTATGAAGACTTGCGCAGCATCGCCGCGAAGCTCTGCCTCGTCCATGAACTCGGCCTCGCCGGGGTTTCGGTGCAGGTGCAAGGGATGGCGATGCCGGGAGTCTGGCCGTTGTTGAGCGATGCGTTTGAGATTGGAAACTAAAGTTCTGTGAACTAAACTATTCGCAAGGCGAAATACTGAGGGTCGGGCAGGGACCCTCAGTTTTTTGTGTGAAAAAGAGGGAATTTCGAGGATTATGCCATCTTAACAAATTCGACACAAACCGTGTCAATTGGGTACCCTTAAGACAATAAGTTTCATCGACCAATCGTTTGGATACTTAAGAAAGAACAAGAGAGAGGGACCAGCATATGTATATGGATCGGATTCGACTTAAATCGTTGATAGGAAAAATCGTATCGGCTGAAGAAGCAGCCACTCATATACACGACGGGATGACGGTCGGCATCAGCGGCTTCACCCGCGCAGGGGACGCGAAAGTTGTGCCGCTCGCACTGGCGCGCCGCGCGCAAGAAGAAGCAAAGCCGCTGAAAATCAACCTCTGGACGGGCGCTTCCGTCGGCGACGAAGTCGACCGCATCTTGACCGAAGCCAACGTGCTGGCGCGCCGCCTGCCGTTCCAAGCAGAACCGGTGCTGCGCAAAGCGATCAACAGCGGCGACGTGATGTTCATCGACCAGCATCTCAGCCAAACGGTCGAGATGATTCGTTCCAACCAGATGGGGAAAATTGACGTAGCAATCGTGGAAGCGGTTGCAATTACGGAAGAGGGCGGCATCGTGCCGACGACGTCTGTCGGCAACTCCGGCACGTTCGCGATCTTGGCGGACAAAGTGATCGTCGAGCTCAACCTCGCGCAACCGCTCGACCTCGAAGGGATGCACGACATCTACATCCCGACGCGCCGTCCGTACCGCGAACCGGTTCCGGTTTTGCGCCCGCAAAACCGCGTCGGCCTGCCGTTCATTCCGATCGACCCGTCGAAGATCGCCGCGATCGTCATCACCGAGAAAGCGGACAACACGTCCAACGTCACGGCTCCGGATGCCGAAACGCAAACGATGGCAGACCACATCGTCGATTTCTTCACGCATGAGATGAAGCACGGCCGCCTGACCGAAAAACTGATGCCGCTGCAATCGGGCATCGGCTCTGTGGCGAACGCCGTCATGCACGGTTTGATCAAATCGCCGTTCCACGACCTGACGATGTACTCGGAAGTATTGCAAGACTCCGTGTTCGACTTGATGGACGACGGCAAGATGGTGTTCGCGTCCGGCTCTTCGATCACCCTCTCTCCGTCGAAAGCGCAGCAGTTCTTCCAAGACATTCAAAAGTACAAGGACAAGCTGATCCTGCGTCCGCAAGAGATCTCCAACCACCCGGAAGTCATCCGCCGTCTGGGTCTGATCGCGATCAACACGGCGCTGGAAGCGGACATCTACGGCAACATCAACTCCACGCACGTGGGCGGCACTCACATGATGAACGGGATCGGCGGTTCGGGCGACTTTGCCCGCAACTCCTACATGTCGATCTTCGTCACGAAGTCGCTGGCGAAGGGCGGCAACATCTCCTCGATCGTGCCGATGGTCACGCACGTCGACCACACCGAGCACGATGTGGACATCCTCGTCACGGAACAGGGCCTTGCCGACCTGCGCGGCCTCGCTCCGCGTGAACGCGCGAACGTGATCATCAACAACTGCGTGCATCCGAGCTACCGCGAACTGGCGCTCGACTACTTCCGTGAAGCTTGCGCGCGCGGCGGTCAAACTCCGCACGTGCTGGAAAAAGCGTTCTCTTGGCACCAAAACTTCAAAGAGCACGGTTCGATGAAAGGTGCGCCCGTCACCCAGTAATTGTGTCCCGTCAAGAAACTCGTGTCTCTTGAAATAATACAAACAAAATAGTTCGTCCGCGTTGACAAAACAAAAATGGATTGCGTATACTACTAACAACAAAGCCCGACAGCATATGTCGAAAACAGCGGTGAAGAGGACCAGTACTTCGTGGAATCCTTGCAGAGAGTCGGCGGGTGGTGCAAGCCGACAGGATGGATGCGGACGAACTCACCTCAGAGCTGCAACAGGGAACCGTCTGGAAACGTCTTTCAGATCGGCTACTTGTTGCCGGATTCGTCCACGTTACCGGACGCCAATGAGGGCGACGCCATTTTTTGTCGCCGAAGCAGGGTGGTACCACGGGAAGATAACCTAACCTCTCGTCCCTAGCGCAACAGACGCTGGGGGTGGGAGGTTTTTATTTTGTGTCCTGACCTCCAGCCAGCAGAATCTACACTCTACAGGAGGAGGAACTCTCCATGTCTGAACATCGCTACGTGCCCTCTGAGGTCGAAGCCAAATGGCAAGAGAAGTGGGAAGCGTCGAACGCGCACGACACCACTCATGATCCGAACAAACCTTTCTATTATTGCTTGGAGCAATTCCCGTACCCGTCCGGCCGCCTGCACATGGGCCATGTTCGCGTCTACTCGATCGGGGACGTCGTCGCCCGCTTCAAGAAGATGCACGGCCATAACGTCCTGCACCCGATGGGATGGGACGCGTTCGGGATGCCGGCGGAGAACTTCGCCATCCAGCACGGCGTGCATCCGAACGTTTCCACGCATGACAACATCGCGTTCATGCGCAACCAGCAAAAGCAACTGGGTCTGTCCTACGACTGGTCCCGCGAACTGGCGACCTGCGACCCGGACTACTACAAGTGGACGCAGTGGATCTTCCAACTGTTCTACGAGCGCGGCTTGGCGTATAAGAAGAAAGCAGCCGTCAACTGGTGCCCGGAATGCTCGACCGTTTTGGCAAACGAGCAAGTCATCGACGGTGAATGCTGGCGTTGCGACAGCGAAGTCGTCAAGAAAGACCTGGAGCAATGGTTCTTCAAGATTACCGACTACGCAGACCGCTTGTTGACCGATCTGGAGCAACTGCAAGGCGGTTGGCCGGAGCGCGTCATCACGATGCAGCGCAACTGGATCGGCAAGAGCACGGGTGCTGAGATCACCTACGGAATTCACGGCCGCGACGAGACGTTGACCGTGTTCACCACCCGTCCGGATACGCTGTACGGCGTTTCGTACGTCGTGTTGGCACCGGAGAACGAACTGGTGCAGAAGCTGATCGAGGGCTACGCAGGAGCGGCAGAGGTACAAGCTTTCATCGACAGCGTCCGCAAAGCGTCCGAAATCGAGCGCACGTCGACCGACACGGAGAAAGTCGGCATCTTCACCGGGTCGTATGCGGTGCATCCGCTGACCGGCGAGAAACTGCCGATCTGGATTGCCAACTACGTGCTGCCCGACTACGGCACCGGCTGCGTGATGGGCGTTCCGGCGCACGACGAGCGCGACTTTGAGTTTGCGACGAAGTACCAATTGCCGATCGTCCCGGTCATCGACCCGGGCCACCAAGACGCGCTGACCGAAGCGTTCACCGGCGAAGGACGCTTGATCAACTCTGCGGAGTTCAACGGCATGGCGAACACCGAAGCGCTGACCAAGATCGTGGAAGTGCTGGAGCAAAAGGGAATCGGCAAAGCGACGACGTCCTTCCGCCTGCGCGACTGGCTGATTTCCCGTCAACGCTACTGGGGCGCGCCGATCCCGATGATCAACTGCCCGTCTTGCGGCACCGTGCCGGTTCCCAAAGACCAACTGCCGGTGCTCTTGCCGGAGCACGTCGACTTCGGCGTCAAGGGCAAATCGCCGCTGGAAACCAACGACGAGTTCGTGCACACGACCTGCCCGTCCTGCGGCGGCGCGGCACGCCGTGAAACCGATACGATGGATACGTTTATCGACTCTTCGTGGTACTACCTGCGCTACACCGGCAAGGGCGACGGGACGCAGCCGTTCGATACGGAAGCGGCCAACAACTGGCTGCCGGTGGACAAATACGTCGGCGGCATCGAGCACGCCATCTTGCATTTGCTGTACTCCCGTTTCTTCACCAAAGTTCTGCACGACGCAGGTTTGGTCAACTACACCGAGCCGTTTGAAAGTTTGTTGACCCAGGGCATGGTCGTCCTGAACGGGGCGAAGATGTCGAAGTCCAAGGGCAACGTCGTCTCGCCGGAGGACATCATCAACAAGTACGGCGCGGACACCGCGCGCGTATTCATTCTGTTCGCAGCACCGCCGGACCGCGACCTGGAGTGGAGCGACCAGGGCGTCGAGGGCGCGCACCGCTTCTTGAACCGCGTCTGGCGCATGGTGGAAAACCACATCCCGATTCTGCGCAAGAACAATTTGAAAGCGGACGCATCGGGCGACGCGGCGAAGAAACTGCGCATGGCGACACACGCGGCGATCAAGAAAGTCACCGAAGACATCGGCACCCGCTACCAGTTCAACACCGCGATTTCCGCGATCATGGAACTGGTCAACGCGATCTACGCGTATCCGGAAGGCGCAGATGCGGGCACCAAAGCGGAAGCGATCCGCACGGCTGTCATCTTGCTGCACCCGGCGGCGCCGCACATCACGTCCGAACTGTGGGAGATGATGGGCGAAACGTCGAAGCTGTACGCGCTGGAATGGCCGGTTTACGACGAATCCGCACTGGCGATGGACGAAGTGGAATATGTCGTCCAGATCAACGGCAAAGTGCGCGAGCGTCTGGTCTTCCCGAAAGAAGCGACCAAGGAAGAAGTCGAAAGCCAAGCGATTGCATCGGAGAAAGTGCAAGCGCTGCTCGAAGGCAAATCGATCAAGAAAGTGATCGTCGTCCCGGGCAAATTGGTGAACGTGGTCGTAGGTTAAGCTTTCAATTATAGGGTAAATTTGCAAATCCTGCAGAGACCCATTCTCTGCAGGATTTTTCTCTTTTGCGTCGAAAACGTAAAAGTACGGGATTTCAATGTAGGAGGAAAACAGAGATGAGTGAAGCAACGACTGTGTATTTCGTAAAACAAGTCTGGCGGCAAAAAGGGGACGCACTCTTTGAGCACATCCCGTTCAAGGAAGAGAACAAAGCGACGGACCTGAGCCAGACGACTCGTCCTGTTCTTGTCTTGGAAACCAAATCGAACGGCGGCAGCGGTACTGTCTTCGCGATTGGGCGCGTGACAAGTGCCGAGGTCGTGGAGAACGCAATTGAATATCCGAACGGTGAGTTTCTGTATCATGTGCCGTTTGCATACGACCTGATTTTGGAAGACAAAAAGAACGGGATCACCCGTGAAGAACTGCAGGAACTGACTGGGCAGAAATTCGCACCGCAAGTCAGAGGCGGCCTCTATGAGATCTCCGAAGAGCACTACAACCAAGTGGCCGCTCTGCTCCAAGAACGAACCGGCATCACTGTGCAAGCGAAACCGGCAGAGGCAAAACCCGTAGCCGCGAAGTCGGAATCGAAAGCGGTTGCCAAACCGGCTGCGAAGTCGACGGACAAATCGTCGGCTGCCTCGGCCAGCGCATTGGCAGACGCGCTGGGTACCGCCAAAGCGCAATTGGCGCAACAACCACATCTGCGCGCGGTCCTTGAGAACGGCAACGTTCAGACCTATCCGGCAGTTCTGCTCGGAGAGGGCGACCTCGTCGCGGTTCAAGAGACGATCTCCACATACATCCAAGCAGGCGGCGATGCAACGGTTGATGCAGCAGCAAGCGAAGCGGCGGCGGCAGGCGCGAACGCAGCGCGTTACGCCAACGTCATCGGCCTCGTCGAGCGCCTCGTGCGCGAGGGCAAGTACGACTCCGTACAATCCCCGACCCTGCAAAAAGCTTTCTATCGCGGCGATGCAAACCTTCCGCACCCGTATGAAGCCATCGAGCTGCAAGGCATTCACGGCCATCACATTCTCGGCCTGAACGGAACTTTGTACACGGTGGAAGGCAAGCGCGTGCAACACTTCTTGGGACTTTAATCATACGTTTACAGCATCTCTTTTCTAACAACGTGAACAACCTGTACTTTTGTACAGGTTGTTTATTGTTTATAGGTTGTTTATAGAAGTGCAGGGCAGGTAATACTAAACCTGGAGGCAAGAGTAGAGAAGGGGAGGTTGGGCGTTTGACGTATTCGTGGGTCGTCTGGATGGTGGCAGGCATCGGGATTCTCTATGTCGTGTTTGCACCGAAGCGATTGCCTGCGCATGAGTGTTGTTTTCTCGTTACGTTCACGTCTTCGTTTGCGTTGGTGTTCGATTTGATAGTCGGCTCGGTGTATGATCTGTATGATTACGGCAAGGGTGGAAACGTTGAACTCCTCGACATCGTGCAAGTGGCCGCCATCAATCCAAGCCTTGGATTGGCGCTCTTGAACTTCTGGCCGCGGCGGGACTCATTTTGGATCAAACTGCTCTATTGGGGGCTGTGGACCGGGGGCTTGCTGTTGTTGGAGGAGCTCTGGTTGCACTTGGGGTTGTTGACTTACCGCGACTGGAGCATTTGGAAGTCGATGCTGTGCTATCCGTTTCTGTTCGGCGTCTTGCGCTTGGGACAATCGATCTATAGAGGCTTTCTGCCCAAATAAAAAGCTGCCATCCTCCGCAGAGGATCGCAGCTTTTGTTGTGCGGATCGGTTTGAGTCGTCACTTACCGCTCACGGTTCTTGTCTTCGTGGCGTTCGATGGCGAGGTGGATCAACGTTTCGATCAGTTGGTCATACGGCAGACCGCTCGCTTCCCACATCTTCGGGTACATGCTGTACTTCGTGAAGCCGGGGAACGTGTTGATTTCGTTGATCAGGAACTTGCCGGTTTTGCGGCAGAGGAAGAAGTCGGCGCGGGACAGCCCGGAGCCGTCGATCGCTTGGAACGCCGTGACGGCGAGCGCGCGCACTTCTTCGACTTGTTCCGGCGTCAATTCCGCCGGGATCACCATCGCCGACTCCCCGCTCAAGTACTTGGCGTCGTAGTCGTAGAATTCCTCGTTCGAGGAGATGATCTCGCCCGGCAAAGACGCTTGCGGATCTTCGTTGCCGAGCACCGCCACTTCGATTTCACGTCCGTCGACCGCTTCTTCGACGATGATCTTGCGGTCGTACTTCGCGGCGACGCGCAGGGCTTGGAGCAGCGCCTCGCGGTCCTTGGCTTTGGAGATGCCGACGCTCGATCCGAGGTTCGCCGGCTTCACGAAGCAGGGGTACCCGAGGCTTGCGGCCACTTCGTCCGCCACGGCGTCCGGTTCGCGTTCAAAGCGGGAGCGCAACACCACTTCGTAGCGGCATTGGGCAAGACCCGCTTGAGCGAAGACTTTCTTCATCATGGCTTTATCCATGCCGACGGCGGAAGCGAGCACGCCCGCTCCGACGTACGGGATGTTCATCAGTTCAAACAGACCTTGCACCGTGCCGTCCTCACCGTACGGTCCGTGCAGGATCGGCAGCACGACGTCGATTCTCTCGGCCGCTTGCGACGGCAACACGTCGCCTTGGGCGATCGGGAGCAGGTCGGCGGTGTCCGCCTCCGTCTCACCGGCCGGCAGCAACGCGGGCGGGATCGGGGCTCCGAGCGCGTTGTAGGCGCCGAGACCGGCATGCCAGACACCTTGCTTGTCGATGCCGATGGGGAAGATTTCAAACACATCTTGGTTCAAATTCTCGATGACCGACTGGGCGGAATTGATGGAGACTTCGTGCTCGCCGGATTTGCCGCCGAAAACGACGCCGACTCTGATTTTGCGAGTCATTTGTTCCGCACACTCCTCTCTTGGCTGAAAAAAAGCTCCGGTCGCCGGAGCTTATCGCGTTTTCCCTTCGTCCTCTGTCTCTTTGAGGGCGTCGAGATCTTGGCAGAAGTCGTTAAACTCCTGCAAGCAGTGCGAGTGGTTTTCAAAAAACAACACGAGGTTGTTCAGCGCACTCATCGTCGCGGGAGACACATGGTGTTCAATGCCTTCGACGTCCTGCTGAATCGTCTCTTCGCGAATGCCGAGCATCCGCAAGAATTCCTCCAACCGCTTATGGCGCTGCTTCATCAGTTTGCCGAGCTGTTCGCCCTTCGGGGTCAAGACGATACCACGATACTTTTCGTAAGTCACCAGTTGCTTTTCGTCGAGCTTCTGGATCATCTTGGTCACAGAGGACGGTTGCACGGAAAGCGAGGAGGCGATGTCAGAGACGCGGGCGTACCCTTTCTCCTTCATCAATTCGTAGATTTTCTCTAAGTAATCCTCCATGCTGGATGTGAGCATTCCCAATCCTCTCTCTCCTCGGAAGTATCCATGACGTGATTCGTCCGTAACATTTTACCCGAACTCTCTCTCTCGTGCAAACAATGGAAGTTCTCACATTACCAAGAGAATTGGCCGCCAAACGTCTGATACAGCAATAACGCGTTCAGGAGCACGATGATCACGGTGGACAGCACCGCCAGCGTGAATTCGAACGGCTTGCTGGAGAACAAGCCCATGACTTTGCGGCTCTTGACCAGAGCCAGCAAGGGGATGACCGTCAGCGGAAGTTGCAGCGAAAGCACGACTTGCGAGAAGATCAGGAGTTTGAACGAGTCAAACCCGATCGCGATCACCGCCATCGCCGGAATCGACGTCAGCAGGAGGGCGATGCGCCAGAACTTGCTTTTGGTGTCGCTGGATTTGCCCAGGTAGCCGGTGACGACGTGGGCGTTGGCCATCGACGACGTGACAGACGACCCCAGCCCGGAGCAAAGCAGGGCGACGCCAAACAGAATCGAAGCCAAGTTCCCCGCCAAAGGTTTCAGGGTTTCGGCCGCTTGCTCGATGCTGGTCACCTCCATGCCGTAACGGAAGAACACAGCGGCCGCGACGATGATCATGGCGGAGTTGACCAGCCATCCGGTGCCCATCGCGAGCAACGTATCGATGAATTGGTAGCGAATCATGCGTTTTTTTTCAAGGTCGGTGACGGTGAGTTCGTTGCGCTCTTGAATGACGTTGCTGTGCAGGTAGAGGTTGTGCGGCATGATCACGGCGCCGAGCATCCCCATCGCGACGTAGATCGAGCCGGAGTCTACGTGCGGTATCACCATCGCGGGGAAGGCGGCGCCCCAGTCCGGCTTGACGATGAACATCTCGATGACGTAGATCACGCCGATGACGGCGAGAAACGCGATCAGCAGAGTTTCGATGCGCCGGTATTGCGGAAACCACACGGTGACCAAGACGATCGCGAGCGTGAGAATCGCGCCAAGCCAGATCGGAATGCCGAACAAGATCTGCAAACCGAGCGCCGCGCCGAGGTATTCCGCGATGGAAGTGGCGACGCAAGCGATCAAGATCGAGACGCCGAGCAGCCACGCAAGCGTCGGGTGGCAGTGGGCGCGAACATTTTCGGCGAGCGATTTGCCGGTGACGATGCCAAGTCGCACCGACATGTTTTGCAAGAGGATTAAGATCAGCGTGCTCAAGGTGATCACCCAAAGCAAGCTGTATCCGTAGGACGATCCGCCGGCCAGGTTGGTGGCCCAGTTGCCGGGGTCGATAAATCCGAGCGTGATCAGGAAACCCGGTCCCAAGAAGGCGAGCAATCCCTTCCGTTTGTTCCCCGAGGGCATCGCTTTGGTGTTGGATTCAAGGTTTGAGGATGACACCCTGTTGGCCTCCTTTCGACTGCCGTATGTGCTCCGCGGTAGTCTTACTCTATGTGCGGGTGCCCAGAAAGGTGAGTGAGGCCCGACGAGGGCGGGGGCGGTTTTTGAGGGGACAGGGAGCTAGAGATGTTCGTCCCACGGGAGGTAGCCTTTTTTCTTCAGCCAGCCGTAGATGATCTTTTCAAAAAAGCGGTTGATTTTGGTCGGCCAGCCTTCTTTGCCTTTGAGCGGGTCGACCCAGATCGTGTACATGCCGAATTTGTTGCCGCCGTAGATGTCGGTGAGCAGTTGGTCGCCTACGACGACGGTGTCGCGGGTGGAGGTGTGCAGGAGGCGCAGCGCGCGTTCAAACGGATGCCCCCACGGCTTGCGCGCTTCGTAGACGAACGGGATGCCGAGCGGGCGGGCGAATTCGGAGACGCGGATTTTGCGGTTGTTGGAGACGATGACGACTTTGAGGTCTTCATGGCGGAGGGTTTGAATCCATTTCATCAGCCGTTCGGTGGCGTGGGGGCTGTCTTGTTCGATCAGCGTGTTGTCGAGGTTGGTGATGATTCCGCGAATGCCGCGCTCGCGGAGTTGGTGGAAGTTGATGTCGTAGATCGTGTGCAGGTGCAAACTCGGTACGAAGCGTTCGAGAATCATGACGCCGGTTTCCCCCTGTCGCGTTGGAATGTGTAGGTGTAGCGTTCGCGGCAGAGTTGCAGGGGATACGGGGGAAAAGAAGGAAAAGCATGGGCGTCGTTGAAATGATTCTCAAGAAGGAGGGATGCTCATGAAAAAAGAACGCTTCTTGCTGCTCGCCGTGCTCGTCGGGGTGTTGTTGGCGGGTAGTGTGTATCTGTACGGCGGCAAACCGAAGCCTGTTGCAGATGCGAGCGCGAACGCACCGCAGGCGCAAAACGAACAGAGGACGGCCGTTTCGACGGAGAAAGTGCGCGTGGATGTGAAGGGCGAAGTGAACACGCCCGGCGTGTATCAACTGCCGGCCGACTCGCGGACGATCGACGCCGTGCAAGCGGCGGGAGGAGCGAAAGCGGACGCCGACTTGGCGAAGTTGAACATGGCGGCGCTGCTCAAGGACGGGACGGAAGTGATCGTGCCGAAGACCGGAGCCAGCGAGGAAAAAAAGGAAGCATCCGCCCCGAGTGCCGCCGGCGGGAAAGTGAATGTGAACACCGCGAGCGCCGCAGACCTCGACAAACTGCCGGGGATCGGATCGGCTCGTGCGGAGGCGATTGTGAAGTATCGCGAAGACCAAGGACGATTCTCCACGGTCGACGACCTGCGCAACGTGCCGGGATTCGGCGTGAAGTTGGTGGAGTCGATTCGGGATAAAGTGACGGTGAATTGACGATTTTTTCCTCGACAAGCAGTTCCTTGCAGGTCTCCCCATTTCTTCTTATAAAGTGAGGCTCCCCTCTCCATGACTCCTCGTGTGCTTCTTCAGGCTGTGGTTTGTTTGGCTGTCGGTATTTGGGCGGGACGGTGGGTTCCCGCTGCTGTGTTTCCGGGGTGGTGGCTGCTCCCGGTTGTGCTTGCTTTGGTGTCAGCATGGCGCTGGCGCAGAGGCGTGTGGGCGACGGCGTTTTGGGTCGGCGTGTTCACGTTTTGCGCGCACCAGTGGTATCAGACGCCGATGTACGATTCCTTTGCGGACAAGTCTGTCACCGTGCAAGGGCGCGTGATCAACGACCCCGTCTCAAACCGCTTCGTTCTGGAGGTACGCGCAGTCAACGGCCAACCCGCCCGGGAAAAAGCCGTCGTCACTTCCAAATCCCCCAAACCCCCTCGCTACGGCGACCTCCTCGAATTCCGCACACTCTGGCAAAAACCGCAACCACCCCGCAACCCCGGCGCTTTCGACGCGCTCTCGTATGACACCAACCAAGGCATCCACTACTCTCTGCACGCCGAGAGCTTTCACGTGCTGGGACATGACGACAGGGGCGTACAGGGGCGTTTTTTTCTGCCGTTGCGCCATCGGTTGGTGCGTGTGATTCAAGAGCTGTACCCGCCCGAACAGGCCGCGCTGGTCTCGGGGATTCTGATCGGGTTCGACGACGGGCTCGCTCCGGAAGTGGAGAGCGCGTTTCGAGACATGGGCGTGGTGCACATCCTCGTCGTCTCCGGGGCGAACGTCGCCTTGCTGATCCTCCCGTTGCTCGCCCTGCTCGAAAAGTTCGGCCTCTCCGTCCGCAGACGCTACGCCCTGGCGATTGTCATTGTCGTTTTTTACGGCGGTCTTACAGGGGGAGGCGCGTCGGTCGTTCGGGCTTGCACGATGAGCACGCTCTGGTGCTTGAGCCGCTTGCTCTCCCGCGAAACCGACCGGCTCACGTCGTGGGCGCTCGCGGGCGGACTGTTGCTCGTGTACGACCCGTTTCTGCTTCGAGACGTCGGGTTTCAACTCACGTTTCTCCTCACGCTCGCGATGCTCGTCGCGCCCGTGCACTTTGAACACCTCCTTGCGAAAATCGTCCCCGCCGAACGCCTGCCGAAGTTCGCGTATGCCCCTTTGCAGAAATTTCTCGGCGCGATTCTGCTGACGATCCTCTGCCAACTGATCTCCACTCCGCTGATTCTCACGATCAACCCGCGCTACACACCGCTCTCGCTCTTGGCGAATCTCTACATCCTGCCGCTGATCGCCGTGCTGCTGCCCGCCGCCGCAGGAAGTCTCTTGCTCGGTCTCCTGCATCCCGCGCTCGCCGCACTCCCGGCAACGCTCGTCTCGCGGGGGCTGCATCTCATGGCGGACCCGCTGACGTACGCCGCTCAGCAAGGCTGGCTGCTCCGCAACCTCCAAGCTCCGACCCCGCTTTGGCTTTTTCTCTATTACAGCGGATGGCTGCTGTTCATCCTCCGCGTTCCGCCGTGGAACTTCTGGCGCGCGTACACCGTTCCCGCCGTTGCGTGCCTGCTTGCGCTCGGTATCTTCTGGCGTGCCTTCGCTGCGCACGACTTGCGCGTCACGTTTCTCGACGTGGGGCAGGGGGATTCGATTCTGCTGGAGATGCCGCATCAGATCTGGCTCGTCGACGGCGGCGGCATTCCCGGCTTTCAACACAGCGACTACGACCCCGGCGAGCGCGTCGTCGTTCCGGCGTTGGCGTCGAAGGGCATCGACGACATCGACACGCTCGTCCTCACGCACGCGGACGAAGACCACGTCCGAGGTCTCGCCGCCGTCTTGCATTCCTTCCGCGTGCACCAACTGCTCGTCTCCGATCTCACCGCCGACGCGCCCTTCTACCAAAGCCTCCTCCAAGAAGCCCGCCGTCAACACATCCCGATCCACCAAGTCCGCGCAGGCGAACTCTACACACCCGAGCCGAACCTCACGATCCGCATCTTCAACCCGCCGCGAACTCCCTACCGAAACACCCGCTCCGACACCAACTCCAACTCGGTTGTCTTCACGCTGACTTACGGCGCGCGAAATTTCCTCTTCACCGGCGACCTCGAAGGCGAAGTGGAGCCGCAACTCCCGCCGCTCCCGCACGTCGACGTGCTCAAAGTCGCGCATCACGGAAGCGGCCACTCGTCGACGGTTCCTTTTTTGGAAAAAACGACCCCGGCCCACGCGGTCCTCTCCGTCGGCGCACACAACCGCTACGGTCACCCCGCTTCCTCGACGCTTCAACGCCTGCAAAATTCCGGAGCCGCGATTTGGCGCACCGACATCTCCGGCGCGATCGTCTGTGAAACCGACGGGCAAAATCTGGACATCTACTCTTGGTCGGCGCGGGGATACTAACGGTTGTACCACCTTGCTGCCATTGGTGGCGGAGGAACCCAACTCGACAGGAGATGATGCGGATGCCGAACAACCGCCGTCGCAATCAGGCCGAAGTGCCGGGTGCCCGGAGTGCGTTGGATCAGCTGAAGACGGAGGTCGCTGCCGAACTGGGGATTCCGAACTACGACCAAGTGGACAAAGGGATGTTGCCCTCGCGCATGAACGGCTATGTCGGCGGCGTGATGGTGCGGAAGATGATCGAGTACGCAGAGAGCGCGATGATGCAAAGCCCGCAAGCGTTGCAGAGCGTCGAAGCAGAGCCGGGCGCGCGGCAAAACGAGATTCAAGACGCGCAGAATTCCGTGATCGCCGCGCAGTCGTACCTCGACCAGATCGGCGGTCTGCAGTCGTATTCGACGGCGCCGCCATCGCAACAGCTGCACTGACGTTTTCCACGGTACAAGGAACGAGAAGAGAGGCCCGGCTTCGGGCCTCTCTTCTTTTTTACTTTGGAAGAAAGTGGTCGTTGCTTCCTGCCTGTGCTCCGCTGTACGCTAGGTGGTAGATGCAAGGGGAGAGGTCAGGGGGATATCTTGATGAAAACAGCCGAAAGCCGAGAGTCTGTTGAGCAGCTGATCGCCAAAATCTATCAGTTGACCCAACAGATTTCGAATCAGCCCAATGAAATTCTGAAACTTCAGACGAGTGAGTTCATTCGATCCTTTGTCGATCTCACCCAAGCGGTGGAACAGTTGGATGCGGTTCGCGAACTGCTGCTTGGCCGTGCGGAGAGCTTGATGAGCCGCCCGCGCGAGACTGAAAAGCGCCTGCGCAAAGAACACCTCAAACTGGTGGTCAACAAAAACCAATAAAACAAACCAATAACCCCCGCCCGTCCCCCTGCATAGGGGGAGCATCCGTGTCGGATACTGACTATGAGTACCCAACACGCGTGTCAAAGGGAGGGGGTCTTGACTTATGTACGAAACTTGGGTCAAATCTCTGATTGATATTCTGGACGAAGTCGCGCCGGTGACGCTGGTTCGCAACCGCTTGGAAATTCCGCTCGGCTCTGTGACCGGCGACAATTCGGTGCTCATCCACAGTCGTCTCGATCTCACGGACGATGACAGCCCGTGGTGCGACTTGGTCGTGGAGCAGGTGGAAGACCGCATCGAAATCGGCTACATGATCCACATCCCGAACCTCAACAAGCGCACGGACGAAGAGATCGTCGCCAACGTGAAATCGGTCGGCGGCGGGGCCGGAACGGTCATGCTGCTGCAACCGGTGGGGGAAGTCGCACAGGAAACGTACGTGATCAAAGGCACGCTGTCGGCGCCGCTGGAGCATCCGACCGACAACTTCAACTCCGCGACGCACGACATGGCGGAAGCGTTGGTGCGTTTGATGGAGTGCGGCGGGTATGAGCGCAACCAATCGATGGAGACGGTGGACGAGGCGACAGACGACCTCGTGACCTGGCCGCAGGAATGAGCGAGCAACAACCGCCGCGCCAGGAAATTCAGCAGGAACCTCTTCAGAAACTTCCGACTCCCCAGGATCTGCAGCATGAAGGACTTGACCCGGCAGCGTTGCACGAATTGTTTTTTATGCAACCGGATAACGGTCCGCTCCTGCCCGCGCAGATGGTCAAACGCGCGCTGTTCCCGCGCTGGGAAGTGATCGTCCCGGCGGAGTTCAACCCCGTGGACGAAGAAGACCGGATGATCGGGAATCTTCTGCACGAAGCGGCGGCGGATCAAAAGCACCCCGGCCCTCACTAGGGCGGGGTGTTTTTTTGCGCGTTTTTCGTGCTCCCAAATCTTCTAACGTCTGGTATGATGGAAGAATCATATTTTTGCGCGACAAGTGCAACTTTTTGGCGCTTGTTGGCATCGTTTAGTAAGGGAGGGAAGAACGGGGATGCAAGAGGATTTGAAGATCGCGGCAGAGGCGTTGCAGAGCAGAGAACAACTCACGCAGTTTTTGCGAACGATCGAACCGTTCATCTACCAAACGGCGTATTACATGACCGGTAAGAAAATGGACGCCGAGGACGTGACACAGGATTGCCTGTGGAAAGTCTGCCGCTCCCTCAATCAATACCAAGGGCAGGGATCGTTGCGCGGCTGGATTCACCGCGTGGTGGTCAACACCGTGCGCGAACAAGCCCGCAAGAAGAAAGCGCAGTTCGTCGAGTTTGACGATTCGCTGCAATCGGATGACCTGTCCGTGGAAAAGCAAGTGGAAATGAAGATGACCGAAGAGAATCTGCACCAAGCGATTGCCGCGTTGCCGGTCAACTATCGTGAAGTGTTGGTGTTGCGTCACATACAGGACTTGTCGTACCAAGAGATCGCCGAGACGCTCGATCTCACGGAAGCGCAAGTCAAGACCCGCCTGTTTCGCGGGCGGGAGAAATTGCGGACTTTGTTCTATGGAGGTGAGGAAGCGTGAACCACGACCACTACCGAGACTTGATTCAGCGCGAGTTGGACGATGATCTTTCCGCCGAGGAGACGGCGTTGCTCGACCGGCATGTGCTGGCTTGTGCAGAGTGTCGTACGGAGCGGGAAGAGTTTCGCCAATTGGCGCTGGGATTGAGCAGTATGAAGCCGGTGGTGCCGGAGCGGAGTTTTGTCGGGAGCATGGAGTTTGATTTCGATGAACTGTTGCGCCCGCAGCCGCAGGTCACCCCGTTGCAGCAAAAAGGACGCCGCCTTCCCGCCCGCTGGTGGCAAGGCTTGTCTGTCGCCGCCGTCGTCGTGCTGGCGATCGGATTTACGGCGCATTACCTGCCGGGAATGTCGTCGCAAACCGCTCAGTCGGGGGGGACGAATGCGAACGGGCAGGGGAATCCTCTCGTCGCGCTGGGAGATTCCGCGTCTGTGAAGCAGACAGGGGACGCGAACGGCGCGGGGCAAACGGGAGCCGCCGGAGCGGGAAGTTCGAACGCGGGGGCAATTGGAGCTTCCGGTT
Organism: Tumebacillus flagellatus; assembly: GCF_000714935.1. Lineage (GTDB taxonomy): Bacteria > Bacillota > Bacilli > Tumebacillales > Tumebacillaceae > Tumebacillus > Tumebacillus flagellatus. Next base: position 170,909 of record NZ_JMIR01000001.1, on the reverse strand, counting down.
CGGGAAGTTCGAACGCAGGAGCAGCAGGGACTGTTGGATCTGCAGGTTCGAACGCAGGAGGTGCGGGGACTTCCGGATCTGCAGTCTCGAACAGTGGAGCGGCAGGGGCCTCTGGAGCGGCAAGTGCAATCGCTGGGGCATCTGGCTCCGGGAGCTGGAGCGCAGGAGTTGCCGGTTTGCAAAACGGGGCGGGAAGTTCGGTCTCCACTTCCGCAGGCTCTTCGTCAACTTCAGGAACAGGAGCCGCGGCAAGTTCCGCCGGTTCCCTCGGCAGTTCGTCCGCGAGCGGCAGCAGTTCCGCAGGAACCGTCTCTCAACCCGAGTCCTCCCAACCGGCAGGAAGCATCGGTTCGTCGAGCTCTGACTCGAAATCCCCCGACGCTTCCGGCCCGCATGCCGGAGGCGTGGTCGTCGCGGGCACAGGCGATGACGACCACATGGGACTGACGGCAGGTGCGTCGAAACCGTCAGACTCGTCGTCGCACACAGGTCTTGCGGCCGCCTCGTCCGCGCTGCAAGACCGCGGGAAATTGTACGGCCTGGTCGCCGGAGCTCTCTCCGCCGAGAGTCCGCCCTTGCCGTTGATCGTCGGGTCCGTCCAGCAGAAGCCCGCGATCTTGAACGAAAAACTGCAACAACAAGTCCGTGAGGGAGACACCTCCGCCCGCTGGGCGACCGTTCCGGTGCAAGTGGTGCAGCACGTCCTCACCGATATCGGATTTGCTCCAACCGCCGTCGTCACCGAAATCTCCGGCTACCCGGACCGCGTCAACGTCACCCAAGGCGGCCAAGAATTCCTCGTCAAACTCGCGCAGCCGTTTGACACGAGCGCGGACGGCATCTGGCAACCGGTGCAGATTTCCCGCACCCTGTCGCGGGATTCCCAAGAGCCGACCGACAAACCGATCCTCGCCTATTTCGAATCCTTGGAGAAAAACACCCCTGTGAGTTTCTCCAACATCGAAGTCGAAGAGAGCTTGTTCATGGGCCGTACCGTCGTCGGTGCCGACATGACGACCTACACCGCGTCCGGCGTCGTGCAAAAACGCTTTGCGTTCTCGTTCCGCCTGCGCTTGAACGGAGACTACTCGTGGACGCTGGACGGAATGCCGGTGATTCGCCACTAACAGATTCTTGGCGGATCCGAGGGATACATGAATTTCCAGTGCATGTGCATACTACAAGTATCCACCCGCATTGGAGGTAGGCGCCATGAAAAAACGCATCCGACTCGCCGTCCTCGTCCTCGCGATTTTGAGTATCTCCGTTCCGGCCTATGCGACGGACGCGCAAGGAGAGCACAAAAGCAGCGCAGGGGTCGGCGGCAAGCACAATTTCGACCAATGGCAGACGATCAAACGCCTCCAGATTCTCCATTGAGTCCGTAAAAAAGAGACCCCGCACTTCGGTCGAGGTCTCTTTTTGCTTGTCCTGCATACGATTAGGACATACGATCATGTCCAATCGACAGGAGGGAGCTTATGCGAACCCCACCCAAGCCGACCGTGTTCTTGGCCGCGGCCGCCGCGCTGTCGCTTCTGCTGACCGGCTGTTCTCTGGAAACCGTGGAGCCGAAGCCGTCCGCGCCGGCTCCGGCTCCAAGCCAAACCCCGTCGCCGTCCGATCTGCCCAAGGAAACGGGCCTGCCTGGCACAACGGACGCCGAACCGACCCCGTCCGCCGGGAAAACGGACGACCAAATCCAAGCGGAGATCCGCGAAAAGCTCGGCCGCCTCACGCACCCGCAAGGCTACATCTTGCCGGCCGACGCCGCGCAGACGGTCACCGGCGTCTCCACGACCGCCGAAGTCACGGAATTGCTCCGCAAAAAAGGCTACTCGCTCGACCTCGCCCGCTCGCTGACCGCCGAGTTCTACCGCGAAAAAAACCAAACGGTCACGATTGTCGCCCGCGAAGGCATGGCAGGCGGGTTCGATCCGGCCCAAGACGCCGTGCTGGCGCGCAAGAACAAGTTCACTTGGACGATCACTCAAAAGCACCCCGACGACCCGCTGAGCGGCCCCAACACGGCCGTCTACGAAGTCGAAGTGCTCAAGGACGGCTCGTACCGTTTGAACGCGTGGACGGTGAGCCACCTGTAAATGTAAAAAAGTGAGCTGAGACCGATTCTCATTTGCGGGAAGATGTGATATACTATAGGCAAGTGTTTACTAACTGCCAAAACATGAGAAAATGACAGCATACCACCCCTGCAACTCCCATACGGATACCTCCTGCCCGTTTGTGCCACAATAGAACGGGAGAATTTCGTGTGGAATTCTTGCAGTTTCTAAAGAGATGATTTATAATCTCTCTCAGAAGACATTGAAGGAGTGGTATTTCAAATGGCAAAGACTTTCGTTGACAAAGATACCTGCATCGCATGCGGCGCTTGCTACAGCACCTGCCCGGACGTGTACGAATCCGATGATGACGGCTACGCATTCGTAAAACTGCCGGGTGGCCTCGAAGGCTACGTAGAAGTTCCGGAAGAGTTCCTGTCTGATGCACTCGATGCAAAAGACGGCTGCCCGACCGAATCCGTTAAGTGGGAAGACTAATTCCCATTTTTCTATGAAACACACAAAAACCGCCGTGCTACGGCGGTTTTTTTATAGACTTTCGCCTGCAAGTTTCTCCTTCAAGAGACAGGTTTTTACAAACAAATGAGCGAATATTTCTGATATACATTTTTTGAACGTCAGGTGTAACCTTTAACCCACCGCAGGGTCTAATTGGGCGATAACGGTGTGGAGATGGGGAACTGGCTTCTGGGGGAGTGAGTGTGCATGCTTGAACCGGGAGAAGGCTCCAGAGCGCTAGAGGAATTGTTCCACGATCTGTATGACCGGTACTTTCAGGACGTTTACAATTTCGTCGCCTACTCGATCAGCCGGAAACAAGATGCGGAAGATCTCACGCAGGAAGTCTTTGTGAAAGCGTACCGCGGCTTGGCGAATTTTCGAGGGGATTCGGAGATGCGCACATGGCTGTTTGCCATCGCGCGCAACACGATTCGCAACTGGATTGTGCGCAAGAAGCCGCTTCCCAGCACGGAGGACGAATTTCTCTGGCAACTGCCGGAGACCGGCGATTCGCCGGAGGACGTCTTGGAAGAGAAGGAAGCGATGCGCAAGCTTCAACACGCCCTCGACCAGATCAAGGATACGTACCGCACGGTGATCGTCTTGCGGGGCATCCAAGGATTTTCCGTCAAGGAAACCGCCGATATCATGGGTTGCAGCGAGACCAGCGTCAAAGTGACGCACTTCCGCGCGTTGCGGAAATTGCGGTCGATGCTGGCTTCCGACCCGACGTTTCCCATTTCGCTCCACCCTCTACCGTCCAAGGAGGTGGGTACATGAACTTCCGTAAGTCCAACCAACAGCCGAAGTCATCCCATGACCTCGAATTCTTACAGGAATCGATCGCCAACCTGCCGAAGAGGGAACCTCGCCCCGGTTTGAAACAAGAACTGCTCCTGAGGATCTTGGCAGAAGCGCGTCGGGAAGAGCCGGTCGCCAAGAAGCGCCGTCGGAGTTTTTCGGTGCGTTCCTTGAAATTCGCAGTCGCTTTGGCGGGCGCGGCGCTGGCCGTACTCTTGGTGTGGAACCTGTTGCCGCCGTCCTCGAACGATCGGTTGGTCGCCGAGGAACGCGAGACGCTGAGCGGGTTTAACGCCAGCCAGCAGTTGGCTCAAGAAATCGCGCTCAAGAAGGGCGATTCCAGCGACCGTTTGCTGCGGCAGACGATTCCGCACCAAAACGGCCAGTTTATCGGCGAAGGCGTCGAGATTCTGGTCAACGACAAGCAGGAGATGCTGATTCGCAAGGGCGCGTCGCAGAGTGAGATCGAGTCGAACTACGATCTGCACCGTCTCGTGCAGGAGATCTACACCGGCGGCGGGCAAATTGTGTCGCTCAACGGCATCCTCGTCAAACCGTATACGGAGATCATCACGCGCGGGGCGTTGACCGAAGTAAGCGAGCGCCGCATCCAGTCTCCCTTCAACATCAAAGTCATCGGAGACAGCGAGAAATTGTACAAGACGTTGAACCAAGATTCCTCCGTCCTGATGACTTTCAAGAACGAGAAGGCAATCGACGTCAACTTGGAAAAGTCACATCTCGTCACCATCACGATGAACAACTAGAGAAACGAGAGCCGCTTCCGGGCCAACTTGCCGGAGCGGCTTTTTTTCGTGCCTTGCGTGCTTTTTTTCGTGATCGGGAAGTGTGGTACAATCGGGAGAGGACAAACTGTACATTCTCGTATTCTTACCGATGCAGGAGGCAGACATAGATGACGAAGAAATTGGGTTGGATCGGGCTTGGCAACATGGGACAGCCGATGGTGACGCGGCTGTTGAACGCGGGATTTGACGTGACGGTGTACAACCGCACCCGTTCCAAAGCCGAACCGTTTGCCGCGATGGGCGCGAAGATCGCCGACTCCCCGCGTGAGCTCGCGGCAGGCGTCGACACGGTGATCACGATGGTCTCGGACGGCGAGACGCTCGAAGAAGTGCTGTTCGGCGAAGGCGGCGTGCTCAGCGGCATCACGGCGGGGCAGACGGTGATCGACATGAGCACCGTCGGGCCGGAACCGGTGCAGAAAGCAGCGACGGAATTTGCCGCGCGCGGTGCCAAGTTCCTCGAAGCGCCCGTCTCCGGCTCGGTCGGCCCGGCGAAGGACGGAACGCTGGTCATCCTCGTCGGCGGCGACGAAGCGGCGTACGAAGCCCACAAGCCGGTGTTTGACGTGCTCGGCAAAGCGTCGTTTCACTTCGGCGAGAACGGGCAGGGCGCCAACGCGAAACTGGCGATCAACTTGATGCTCGGCGTGTTCTTGCAAGGTCTGTCCGAAGCGCTCGTGCTCGGCAGCAAAGCCGGCCTCGACCGCGAAACGCTGCTCAAAGCGATCGCGCAGACGGCGGTGGCGGCTCCGATCGTGCTCGGCAAAACCCCGAGCATCCTCGCCGACGAATTTCCGGCGGCGTTCGCGCTCAAACACATGGAGAAGGATTTCGGCCTCGCCCTCCACACCGCGAAAAAAACGGAAGCCTCCCTCCCGGTCACGTCTTCGGCGCACCAGACCTACGTTGCCGCCAAAGCGAACGGCTTGGGCGATCACGACTTGATGGCGGTGCTCACGCAGTTGGAGCGGATGGCGGGTTTGAAGTAGACAGACCCCCATGTGCGAAGAGAGTCCCTCATGTTAGAGGGATTCTTTTTTTTCGTAGGAGAGGTTGTAAAAGTTGACGGCAAACTCCCTTCTATATTACAAGCTTCAAATGACGAAGCGTCATGAAAAGCTGTGATTTACATTTAGGGAGGGAGGTTTTATGATGGACAAGAAAAAGATCTGCATTTTGATCATCCACGGCATGGGCGAACAGGGTGTCTACGAAACGTTGGACGTCTTCACGCGCAACCTCGTCGAGTCGCTGCAAACCTCTCCGGATTCCCACATCCAGTTGACGCACCACCGCATGCGGCTTCAGGGCGACATGCACGATTACATCAAACTCTCCCGTCAAGAAGATTCCTCGATGGAATTGGACATTCACGAGTACTACTGGGCGCACACGATGCAGCGGGTGATCTCGTTTCAAGAAGTGGTGCAGTGGTTGATTCGCGCCTCGGACGGCGCTGAGAAATTCTATGAGGAGAACGAAGAGTTGGCGCGACGCTACGAGCATGACGACGCGTACGCCGACGCTTACCGCAACGGCAAATTCAAACGCCGCTGGTATTTGAAGCACATAGGCATTGCGGTGCGGCTGTTCTACGGGCTCTCCCGCTTGTTTGGAAGCTTGCTGCCGAAGACGTTGGAGCCGCTGTTCCGCTTGCTGATGGGCAAACCGGAGCAGATGATCGTCGATTACGTCGGCGATGTGGCGATCTACACGTCGAGCGACCGCAAATCGAAATTCTACGAGACCCGCCGCACGGTGCTCGAAGGCGCGGCGGAGAAGCTGACCGCGCTCTTGCGCCAAGACTATGACAAAGTCGTGATCGTCGGCCACGCGCTCGGCAGCGTCATCGCCTACGATGCGATGAACCTGTTGAACTTGCGCGCCAACCACGACGAGCAGCTGGCGCAGGACGTTCGCAAGCTGTTCGAGTTGGTCACGATCGGATCGCCGCTTGATAAAGTGAAGTTTTTCTTTCGCGAGCATGTGCCCAAGGGCGAGTACGTCAAGCGGCTGATCTTGAACTCGCTGAACGGGTTTCGCCGCCGCGATGTGCAAACGGCCGAAGACGAGCACACGCCCGAACTTTCCTCCACGTTGCAAAATCATCTCCAGCATCTGCATTGGACCAACTACTACGACCTCAAAGACCCGATCGGCGGGCACCTCGATTTCTACGAGGGTGTGGAGAACATTCAAGTGCACAACGGCCAAGAGTGGGGATTTGCGCACTTGGGCTACTGGCAGAATCCGTGTATCTACCAGGATGTGATTCAACGCGTAGAGCTTGCGGGAGCCGCGGCGCACAACGACATGGGAGTGGGAGAGACGGCGTAGAATGAAGACAACCGACCAAACGAAGTCCCGACTCCTCGAAGTCGGGACTTTTTTCTTATCGCTTCAGGTTGTAAAAGGACGAGCTGTAGGTCATTTGTATGAGAGTAGCTTCTAAGTCCAGAGAGGGGAGTGGGTCAGGGGATGAAAACCACCAAAGTCGCAATCTTGATCACGCACGGAGTCGGGGAACAGGGGGAGTTGGATACGCTCGACCTCTTCGCACGCAACCTTGTCCAATCCCTGCAGGACAGCCGCGGGGAGGGGGTGCAGTTGACCCATCGCCGCCTGCACGGAGCCCAAGGCATGGAGGAATATGTGCAGCTCACCGACCGCGAACTTCCGGGATGGGAAGTCGATTTGCACGAGTTCTATTGGGCGCCGCTGGTCGAGCGGCAGATTTCGTTTCGCGAGATTTTAGAGTGGCTGGAGGCTGCCTCCAACGGGGTCGATCGGCCGGAAGTGGGCTGGGCGTTGCGGGGAATGAGCCGGCTCGGGAGCCTGGGCGAGAAACTGATGCCAGCGTGGCTGGACGGCGCGTACCGCTTGGCGATGGGGAAAGCCGAGGAATTGGTCGTCGATACGCTGGGCGATGTGGCGGTGTATACGGCAAGCGACTTGCGCTCGAAGTGGCACGGCGTGCGCGAAGAGGTGCTGCAAGGCGCGCTTCAGAAAGTGCTGACGCTGCTGAACCTCGATTATGACCGCGTGATTCTGATCGGGCACTCGTTGGGGAGCGTGGTGCTCTATGATGCGCTGAACCGCTTGAATTTGTACATGAACGACGATGCGGTGCTGGCGGCGAAGCGGCATAAGCTGTACGAGTTGATCACGCTGGGCTCACCGCTTGATCTGACGGCGCTCTATCTGTCCGAGCAGATCGGCGAGGGCGAGTATGTGAAGCGCTTGATCCTCGACCATGTCAACGGATTTCGCCGCCGATGGCCACAGCCGCAAGGACCGCGAGGGACGGTGCTTCGCAGCACGGTGCAGGATTGGCTGACCGAGTTGCGCTGGACGAATTACTGGGACTTGCGCGACCCGTTGGCAGGGCCGCTGGTGCACTATTGGGGCGTGGAGAACGTTCAGACGGACAACGGACTGGCATGGGGGCTGGCGCACACCGGGTATTTTGACAATCTGCAGATCTACCGCGATGCGGTCCTGCGGGCTGCGTCGGTGGAGCAGGCGGCAAAAACGGAACCGTCCGCCGAGCGGCACCTGCGGGCAATTTGAACGCATCGTTCTAAAAATGGTGCAGGGGGGAGGGTCTCGACGAAGGGGTCGGGGCCTTTTTTGTTGAATAGAATGGGGAGGAGGCGAAAAATCGATGAGAGACGTATACATTCTATCGGCCGTTCGTTCGGCGATCACGTCGTTCGGCGGATCGCTCAAAGACACGATGCCGCACGAATTGGCGGCGCAAGTTCTGACCGCTGCCGTTGAAAAAGCCGGTCTGACCCAAGACCAAGTGCAAGAAGTGATTCTGGGCCACTGCATCCAGCGCACCGACGAGCCGAACACGGCGCGCACCGCGCTGCTCAAGGCCGGATTCCCGCATACGACCACCGGTTATACGATCCAGCGCCAATGCGGTTCGGGCATGCAGGCGGTGCTCGACGCGATGATGCAAATTCAAACCGGGTTTGCCGACGTCGTCGTGGCGGGCGGCGTGGAAGTCATGTCGAACGCGCCGTACATTTTGAAACAAAACCGCTGGGGCCAGCGCATGCAGCACAGCACCGTCTACGATTCGCTGTGGGAGTGCTTGACCGACCCGCTTTCCGGCGATTTGATGGGCGTGACGGCGGAGAACCTCGCCGAGAAGTACGGCATCACCCGCGAAGAGCAAGACGCGGTTGCCATGGAGTCGCATCGCAAAGCGCTGGCGGCGATCGAGTCGGGCCGTTTTGACCGCGAGATCGTGCCGGTGACGGCGAAGTCCGGCCGCAAGACGGTCGAAGTCACCCGCGACGAGCACCCGCGCGCCGACATCTCGATGGAAGGCTTGGCGAAGCTCAAAGCGACGTTCAAGTCGGAAAACGGCACCGTCACGGCAGGCAACGCGTCGGGCATCAACGACGGCGCGTCGGCGCTCGTGCTGGTGTCGGGCGAGAAAGTGCAAGAGCTCGGCTTGAAGCCGCTGGCGAAGATCGTGGCGGGCGCTGCAGCGGGCGTGGAACCGGAGTTGATGGGGTACGGCCCGGTGCCGGCGATTCGCAAACTGCTGGAGAAAACCGGTCTCACCGTGGACGACATCGACGTGTGGGAGATCAACGAAGCGTTCGCGGCGCAATACATCGCCGTGGAGCGCCTGCTTGAACTCGACTCCTCCAAAGTCAACGTCAACGGCTCCGGCATCGCGCTGGGCCATCCGGTCGGCAGCACCGGTTCGCGCATTACGGGCTCGGTCGTCCATGAACTGCACCACCGCGATTTGAAGCGCGGCATCGCGTCGCTGTGCATCGGCGGAGGGCTTGGGCTTGCCGTGCTGGTGGAGCGCGTCTAACGGTTGCCCAAAAACATCCGGGCGCAGGAGATGGATTCTGCGCAACGGGTCGCAAGGTCCTGTCACGCTACTGCACCGGGTCGCTGTAAATGGATTCGGTAAGGGGCGTTCACGCCAAAACACCCTGCCGCAGTGTGGGAGACTGCGGGCAGGGTGTTTTTTGGCTTGCTGTTTTGACTTACTGTTTGGGTTTGAGAGATTTCTGCGTTTGCGGGGCGTGGCTTTTCTTGGTTTTCAGGTCGTTGTACTTGTAGAGCACGTCGCCCGTCAGCGCGTCGACGAACACCTTCCAGTCGGCGGGGGCTTTTGTGTCATAGACGTTGACGATGTAGACGAGGTTGATTTGGTCCGGCTCCGGGTGCGCGAAGTAGTGCAGTTCCGCTTTGGGCGGGGCGTCCGGGTTGGGGACTTTCACGTCGGCGAGCGCGGCTTGGATGGCGGCGTTGGCGTCGATGCCGGGCTTTTTCAAACGCTCGCTGTTTTTCTCAATGTCGGGCGTGAATTGGCCGTTGATCGAGCGCACGACGCGGGACTTGTCGATGTGCACGATCACTTCGTCGCCCCAGACCGGGATGCCGTTGACGACGTGCGCGAGGCGGACGTGCTGCATGCCGAGCTCGTCGTGGTCGACGCGTTTGAGCGCGAACGAGCGCTTCGCTTTGTCGACATGGTAGAGGTGCTTGATCGATTCGAGAAACGAGAGCGCCATGTCCGCCGGCTCGCCTTTGAGCGGCTTGGACAGTTTGCCGGAGATGAAGCGCGGCGTGCCCAGTTTCTCGTCCCACTTGACTTGAATGGTGCCGCCGCTGCGATCGGTCATCTCCTTCAGCTCGCGATGCTCGCTCGGAGACAATTGATCGTTCGGTTCGGCGTGAACCGCGAGTGGCGTCAGAAGCACCGCCAGCGCAAGGAATGAGGACAGCCAACGTTTTGCTTTCATGAGCGTAACTCCCTCCTGATTGGAATGCCTGTCAGAGTGTAGCGTACCCAACCAAGAAACGGCACATGCTAATCGCGTGACACCAAACTGAAAGGAGGGATGCCCCGATGAGCCAACCGGCTGTGTTTCTGGACCGCGACGGGGTGATCAACGACCATGTGACCTATGTGAATACGCCGGAAGACCTGATCCTCTTCCCCGGCGTGGGCACGGCGATCAAAAGCCTGCGCGACGGAGGCTATCAGGTGTTCGTCGTCACCAACCAAGGCGGCATCGGCCTCGGCCATATGAAAGAAGAGAACCTGCATCGAATCCATGAGAAGATGGAACGCGAGTTGGAGCAAGACGGCGCGGTGATCGACGAGATCGCCTACTGCCCGCACAAGCCGCACGCCAAGTGCGCCTGCCGCAAGCCGGAGCCCAAGATGATCCTCGACCTCGCCCGGAAGTACGACGTCGATCTCAGCCGCAGCTTCATGGTGGGGGACCGCGAAACGGACGTGGAGGCGGGGCGGAAAGCGGGCACCCGTACCGTTTTTATCGGTGCCAATGGCAAAACCGACCCGCATGCGACGCACAGTGTGAAAACGCTGGTGGAAGCGGCAGAATGGATCTTGAAACAGGAACCAACCACAACCTGACCCGGCAAAAAAGGCACACCCCGCTGTGGGAATGTGCCTTTTTGCATCTAGGGAACGATTCCACAAAAAAGGCACAGCCTCCATGGGCTATGCCTTTTTCGATCGCTTGTCCTACTTGCGGAACATGTTCTTCAAGATAAAGAACGCGTTCGCCGGGCTTTCGGCAATCCGGCGGGAGAAGTAGCCGTACCAGTCGTTGCCGTACGGAACGTACACGCGCATCGTGTAGCCTTCCTTGACCAACTGGCGCTGCGTTTCCGGACGGACTCCGTAGAGCATCTGGAATTCAAAACGATCGTTCGGTATGTTGTGCTTCTGAACGAACGCTTTCGTGTGGTTGATCACGTTGTCATCGTGCGTCGCCACCGCCGTGTAGTGGCCGGAGAGCAGGTGCATCTCGATGATTTTGAGGTAGTTTTTGTCCACGTCGGCTTTGTCGGCGTACGCGACTTTCGGGGATTCGAGGTACGCGCCCTTGACCAGACGGAGGTTGCAGTGCTCGTACGTCTCTTCCAAGCGCTTCATGTCGTCCACGGTGCGGAACAGATACGCCTGAATGACGAGGCCTACGTGCTTGCCGTACTCGCGCTTCAACTCGTCGAAGATCTCCATCGTGATGTCGATGTGCGCGTAGTCTTCCATGTCGATGCGCACGAAGTTGTCGTACTCGCGGGCTTTGTCCAAGATCATGCGCATGTGCTTCATGCACACTTCCTTGCTCAAATCGAGGCCGAGCGACGTCATCTTGAGCGACATGTTCGATTTCACGCCCGATTGCTTCACCGCGTCGAGCACGTCCAAGCAAGCGCGCGTCGATGCGAACGCTTCCTGCTCGTCAAACACGAACTCGCCCAAGTGGTCGAGCGTGACGACCAAACCGTCTTGGTTGAGCAAGTTGACCTGCTCGATCGCTTCTTTCAGAGTGACCCCCGCGACGAAGCGGGCTGCGCCGAGCTTCATGCCGTATTTTTTAATGAAACCGCTTACTACCTTGTTGCCAGAAACGGACAGAACAAGCTTTCTGTAGAAAGACATTGTGATCAACCTCACTCTATGAAAGATGAACGAATAGACACAAAAAGGACAAATCCTCAATCAGTATAGCACATAACTTCCTGTCCGTCGTCAATAGAATGCGCCCAATTTTCCTCACGTTTTGCGCAGAGCGGGCTCTTGCCACATAGAGTATGGTGACTCTACGAACTGAAAGGAGCTCTCCCATGTCGCAAAACTATTGGAATCCGTACGCGTACCGCAACGACATCGATGCCGAATTCGCCATGACGCAAGAACAAACGATCGTCCCGCAACAATGGCAACTCCCGCTCGAACCCGCGCACTACCCATCCTATTATGAAGTTCCGATGCCGCAGCAATTCCCCTACCCGCGCAGTTTCCGCGCCAAAACCAACAGCGGCGACGAGATCGAATATGAACTGCGCTTCTTCCCGGGGCCGATCATCCGCCCGCCGTTTTACGGCCCGTTCCCGGTGATCCGTCCGCTCCCGCCGGTTCCGTACGGTGTACCGCCGTTTTTCTGGTAAAAGTGTCTCCCTCAGACGGGCATCTTGTGATGCCCGTCTACTTGCTTCGCCTATAGAACTTCGCTACAATTAATTCTGGAATCAACCAGAATACATACTATTGGGGGTACTACAGTGGCTGTAGACGTTTACCGCAATGAGCCGTTCATGGACTTTACCCAACCTGACATCCGTGAGAAGATGCTCTCCGCTCTGAAAAAAGTGGAAGCAGAACTCGGACGCGAATATCCGCTCGTCATCGGCGGCGAGAAAATCACCACTGCCGACAAATCGACTTCCATCAACCCCTCCAACAAGGACCAAGTGATCGGGGTCGTCTCCAAAGCTGACCAAGACCTCGCGGAACAAGCGATGCAGTCTGCTCTCGCCACCTTCGAATGGTGGCAAGACGTCGAGCCGAAGGAACGCGCCCGCATCCTGCTCAAAGCGGCTGCGATCATGCGCCGCCGCAAGTACGAATTCAGCGCGTGGCTCGTCTACGAAGCCGGCAAGAACTGGGCGGAAGCAGACGCGGACACCGCAGAAGCGATCGACTTCATGGAATTCTACGCGCGCGAGATGGTTCGCCTCTCCGAAGACCAAAACCTCACCCGCATCGCAGGCGAAGACAACGAACTCGTCTACCTGCCGCTGGGCGTGGGCATCGTCATCCCGCCGTGGAACTTCCCGCTGGCGATCATGGTCGGCATGACCACCGCTGCGATCGTGGCGGGCAACACCGTCGTCTTGAAGCCGGCGACCCCGACTCCGGTCATCGCGGCGAAATTTGTGGAACTGCTCGAAGAAGCAGGTCTTCCGGGCGGCGTTGTCAACTTCTGCAACGGCTCCGGCTCCGTGATCGGCGACTACCTCGTCGACCATCCGAAGACCCGTTTCATCTCCTTCACCGGTTCCAAGGAAGTCGGCATTCGCATCTACGAACGCGCGGCGAAAGTGCAGAAGGGCCAGATCTGGCTCAAGCGCGTCGTCGCCGAGATGGGCGGCAAGGACGCTCTCGTCGTGGACAAGGGTGTAAACGCCCTCGAAGCGGCACAAGCGATCGTCACTTCGGCGTTCGGCTTCTCCGGCCAGAAGTGCTCGGCTGCGTCCCGTGCGATCGTGCATGCGGAAATCTATGACGAAGTGGTCAACCACGTCGCGGAACTGACCCGGAAACTCACCGTCGGCCCGTCCCACATCGAAGGCGTCAACCTCGGCCCGGTCGTGGACGAATCGGCGTACAACTCGATCCTCAAGTACATCGAAATCGGCAAAGGCGAAGGCCGACTGCTCGCAGGCGGCGGCAAAGCGGAAGGCAACGGCTTCTTCATCCAGCCGACCGTCATCGCCGACGTTGACCGCAACGCGCGCATCGCGCAAGAAGAAATCTTCGGCCCGGTCCTCGCGATCATCAAGGCGGAAGACTTCGACGACGCGCTGGCGATCGCCAACGGCACCGAATTCGGTCTGACCGGCGGCGTGTTCTCCAACGACCGCTTCAACTTGAAGAAAGCCCGCGAGAAATTCCACGTCGGCAACCTGTACTTCAACCGCAAGATCACCGGCGCGCTCGTAGGCGTCCAACCGTTCGGCGGATTCAACATGTCCGGCACCGACTCCAAAGCAGGCGGCTACGACTACCTGCTGCAATTCACCCAAGCGAAGTGCGTCGTCGAGCGCTTCTAATTGGAACCAGACTTCAAAAACGCCCCTCCCGGCAACGGGTTGGGGCTGTTTTTTTTCGGATCGCGACACAATTCCTTCATTTGAATTCACAGACTCGTTAGGGTAGAATGTGCATGGAAAGTAAATACATAACGAAAAATGGTGACCTTCATGACCTTTAACGATACGTTCTTACGCTCGATTCGCAAGGAGTCGATCGATCATGTGCCGGTATGGTACATGCGCCAAGCGGGCCGCTACCAAGCGGACTACCGCAAAATCAAGGAAAAATACTCGCTGATGCAAATCTGCGAAATCCCCGATCTCTGCGCGGAAGTCACGCTCTCGCCGGTTCGCCAGCACAACGTCGACGCCGCGATTCTCTATTCGGACATCATGGTGCCGGTCAAACCGCTCGGCGTCAACGTCGACATCGTCGCGGGCATCGGCCCGGTGATCGACAACCCGATCCGCTCGCTCGCCGACGTGCAAGCGCTGCGCCCGCTGGAGCCGGAGAACGACCTCCCGGCGACGCTGGAGACGATCCGCATCTTGAAAAACGAACTGAACGTCCCGCTGATCGGCTTTGCCGGCGCGCCGTTTACGCTTGCGTCCTACATGGTCGAAGGCGGCCCGTCCCGCGAATACCACAAAACGAAAAAAATGATGTACTCCGAACCGAAGCTCTGGCAAGCGCTGATGGACAAGCTCGGCGACATGATCATCACCTATATGAAAGCGCAAGTCGCTCACGGCTGCTCGGCGATTCAAATCTTCGACTCGTGGATCGGCGCGCTCTCCCATGACGACTACCGCCGCTACGTGTTCCCGACCATGAAGCGCATCTTCTCCGAACTCAAAGACCTGAACGCACCGAAGATCTACTTCGGGGCCAACACGTCGCACTTGCTCGACCAATGGACGGAACTCGACATCGAAGTGGTCGGCGTCGACTGGCGCGTCTCGCTCGACCATGCGCGCTCCATCGTCGGCGACAAATTCGCCCTGCAAGGCAACCTCGACCCGGTCTACCTGCTGGCACCGTATGACGTGCTGGAAGCGGAAGCGGCGAAGATCATCGACCAAGGGCTGAAACAGCCGGGCTTCGTGTTCAACCTCGGCCACGGTCTGTTCCCGGACGTGCCGGAAGCGGCGGTTACGCACTTGACCCAATTCATCCATGACTACAGCAAACGGAGGCTGAGCGAACGATGAGCCGGAAAAAAGTCATCGGCATCCTCTCGATGGCGTACGGAACCCCGACCGCCGTTGAGGAAGTGCTGCCTTACTACACGCACATCCGCCGCGGCCGTCCGCCGGAGCCGCAACAGCTTCACGACCTGATCGCCCGCTATGACGCGATCGGCGGGCTCTCTCCGCTCAACGAGATCACCGGCCGCCAAGTGGTTGGCTTGGAACAGATGCTCACGGAGCTCGAACCGAACGCCGAATACCGCGTCTACATCGGGATGAAGCATTGGCATCCTTATATAGAAGAAACGGTCAAGCAAATGCACGACGACGGGATCACCGAAGCGATCGGCGTCGTCTGGGCGCCGCATTACTCTGCGATGAGCGTGGGAAGCTACATCGAATACGCCGAGAAAGCCCGCGAGAAGTGGGGCGGCCCGGCGAAGATTTCCTATGTGAAGGACTGGCACTTGCAGCCGCTGTTCCTCGCCTCGACCGCCCGCCGCGTGCAAGCGGCGCTCGACGAGATTCCGGCGGAGTTGCGCGAACAGACGCCGGTTGTGTTCACCGCGCACTCGCTCCCGGCGCGCATCACCCAGATGGGCGATCCGTACCCGCAGCAGATCGAAGAGTCGGCGCGCGCCGTCGCGGAATCGATCGGGCACGCGAACTGGTTTACCGGTTGGCAATCGGCAGGCCGCACGCCGGAACCGTGGCTTGGCCCGGACATCCTCGACGTGATCCGCGAACAGGCGGCACAGGGCGTGAAGTCGCTTGTGATCTGCCCGTTCGGGTTCGTCTCCGATCACCTCGAAGTGCTCTATGACGTCGACATCGAAGCGAAGCAACTGGCAGACGAGCTCGGCATCCAACTGGTGCGGGCCGCTTCGCCGAACGACGAAGAGGAATTTCTGCGCGCCGTTGCCACTGCCGTCCTCGAACAAGCAGATAAGGACTGATCAGCATGGAAGAGAAGAGAGTCATCGTCGTCGGCGGAGGCATCACCGGCCTTGCGACGGCGTATTACATCGACACCAAAGCCCGCGCCGCCGGCAAGAGCGTCAAAGTCACGCTGTTTGAAGCGGACGACAAACTCGGCGGCAAAGTGCAGACGGAGCGCATCGACGGCTTCACGATGGAGCGCGGCCCCGATTCGTTTCTCGCCCGCAAAGTGGCGGCGTTGAACTTGATTCGGGAGCTCGGCATCGACGACGAACTGGTCGGCCAGAACCCGTCCTCGCGCAAAACCTATATCTTGCACCGCAAAAAACTCCACCGCATCCCGGCGGGCATGAACGTCGGCGTCCCGACGCAATTCGTGCCGTTTGCCACCACGGGCCTGCTCTCGTGGCGAGGCAAGATCCGCGCCGGTCTGGATCTCGTCAAGCCGAAAGCGGAAGTCAAAGGGGACCAATCGATCGGCTTGTTCCTCGAACGCCGCTTGGGCAAGGAAGTCGTCGATTACCTCGCGGAGCCGCTCTTGGCGGGCATCTACGCGGGCGATCTGCGCAACTTGAGTTTGCGCTCGACGTTCCCGCACTTGGAAGGGCTGGAGCAGAAGTACGGCTCGCTGATCAAAGGCATGCTCGCCCAAGCCGCCCAAGCCAAAGCGGAGCAAAAAACGCCCCCGAATCCGGAGCTTGGCGCGCGTCCGATCCCGAATTCCGTGTTCCTCTCCTTCCGCAGCGGGCTCTACCGTCTGATCGAGCGTCTGGAGTACGTGCTGGAGCAAAACGGCGTGGAGATTCGCACCGGAGTCGCCGTGCGCAAAGTGGAGAAGGCAGAGGGCGAGAACGCCGCGCCCTATTCCGTCACCGTGGAAACCGGCGAGACGCTGTCTGCCGATGCGGTCGTTCTGACCGCTCCGACCTACGACTGCGCCCGCGTGCTGCCGGAGCAGTTCAAGCAGAAAGCCTACCTGACGCAACTTCCGTACGTTTCCGTCGCCAACGTCGTCATGGCGTTTGGCAAGGGAGCTGTCGACCCGGACCTCGTCGACGGCTCGGCGGGCTTCGTCGTCCCGCGCAAGGAAGGCCGCACGATCACCGCTTGCACGCTGACGTCGAACAAGTGGTTGCACACGGCGGAGAAGGGCAAGACGTTGATGCGTTTCTACGTCGGCCGCGCCGGAGACGAGCAGATCGTCGACAAGTCGGACAACGACATCATCGAGAAAGTTCGCAAGGATCTCTACGACACGATGCGCGTCGACGCACAGCCGCTGTTCACCCGCATCACCCGCTGGCGCAAAGCGATGCCGCAATACACGGTCGGCCACCTCGACCGCGTCAAGGAATTCGTCGAGGCGTCGCGCAAGGAACTGCCGGGCGTGTACTTCGCCGGTTCCGGCTACTACGGGCTCGGAATCCCGGACTGCATCGGACAGGGCTTGAGCACCGCCGAA
The DNA here is from genome assembly GCF_000714935.1 of Tumebacillus flagellatus. Classification (GTDB taxonomy): domain Bacteria; phylum Bacillota; class Bacilli; order Tumebacillales; family Tumebacillaceae; genus Tumebacillus; species Tumebacillus flagellatus. Next base: position 153,507 of record NZ_JMIR01000001.1, on the reverse strand, counting down.
CAGCTATTGCAAGATCTCTAACAGCGAAGCCGCGCCCTCATGGGGACGCGGCTTTTTTGACACATTTGTGTCAGGGGCAGTTTTTTACAGAGTTGCCCCCGGTTTCCCACAATTGTGCCACAATTGCGGAGTAGTATAGGTATCAAGGAAGCCCACTTCCCCTCACGTGATTCCGCCGCGACGCCTGAACGCGGCGATCACATACAGTGCCAGCCACTGACCAGTTCATTGCTTTTGGTAGTTTCACCCTAACCCCTTTTTATCTGTCCATTGCCGCGTCGTCGTGACGCGGCCTTTTTTTTTGCATAAGAGCGGGGATGGAAGCACATGCTACTTCTTGGCACGTGTGAGGCAGCTGATTTCGTCCGTGGAGAAGTTTGGTGAAGATTCATGATATTCACGAAATGTTTAGAAAATTCCGCTTGTATTGCCGGAAGCCCTTGCGTATAATCAAAACCAATAGAGATACAGGAGGGGATGGAAACCATGGCACCGAAACTGGAATGTTGCGCGCTTTGTCATGCGGAAACCGACGTGACGGAAGAAACTCCGTCGTACGAACGCAAGAACTATATCGACAGCGCCGGGCAACTTTGCCCGGACTGCTACTCCTTCATCGCGGCGAATAAGGAATGGCATAATCTCCTGTAGAGAGAGACCCCAAACCAGGACGACATCTTGCTCACACACAAAAAAACCTTCCGCTCAGGAGACGGAAGGCTTTTTTGCGCGGCCGCGATCCGCAGACCGGATTAGTAGGTGCCGCCGCAGTAGGGAACGAGCAGGATGAACAGAACGAAGATGATCAAGAACACAACCGCCCAACGGGTGTAACCGCCGAAAGTACCGTACATGCAAAACCCTCCTTTTGTGAGAGAGGTTTTGTGAACTCCCACACGATAAGAGATGCAAACAAGCCGGACTTCGACAGGTACAAGCGGCTATTTTTGGGTGTACAATTCCGAACGGCGGTCTTCAAAGATCGGGATGCGGCTGCGGATTTCCGGCACGATTCCCAAATCGACGGTGGCGTAGAGAATTTGCTCCGTCTCGTCGCCCTCGACGAGCACTTCGCCCCACGGGTCGATGACCATCGAGTGCCCGAAGAACTCGGTCTCGCCGGCGGTGCCGACGCGGTTCGTCGAGACGAAGAACATCTGGTTCTCGATGGCGCGGGCGATTTGCAAGTGCCGCCAGTGGTTCAAGCGCGGATGCGGCCACTCGGCGGGGAGGAAGACGATCTGTGCGCCCGCGAGCGACATCGTGCGGGTCAACTCCGGGAAGCGAAGGTCGTAGCAAATCATCGTGCCGACCTGCACGCCGTTCCATTCAAACAGCCCGATCTCGTTGCCCGCTTCGAGGTATTTCTCCTCGTCCATCAAGCGAAAGAGGTGAATCTTGGAGTACGTGCCGATCACGTCGCCCTGCGGATTGAACACGAACGTGGAGTTGTAGACTTTGCCGTCCACGAGGTTGGCGACAGAACCCGCGTGGATGTGCAGGTTGTGCGTGCGGGCGAGTTCGCTCATCAGCGCGATCGTTTCTTGCCCGTCACGGTCGGCGATTTCGGTGATGTTGGTCAGCGAGTAGCCGGTGTTCCACATCTCCGGCAGAACGACCCACTCGGCTCCCCCGCGAGCGGCTTCGGCGACCCACTCGCGGACTTTGGCGCGGTTTGCCTCCGGTTGACCGAACGCAATGTCCATCTGCAAGAGAGCAAGACGCAGTTGTTGACTCATGCTGATTCCTCCGATTTTCTTGAGAATAGCTTTAGAGTAGCACAAAAAAGAGCCGGACGTCTCGCGTCTCAGGCTCTTTTTTCCGGAGTCGGGCGGTCGAGTTTGGCAAGCCCCAGCGCCGAGTTGCTCCAGAGGGTTTGCCGGACTTTGTCTTCAAGGTGTGCTTGGAAGTGGACCAGCAGGAACAACTCGGTCGTGATCGCGCTTTTGCGGTGGTTCTTGCGGCGCGGACGAACCACCATCCAGTCGAGCAAAAAACCGAACCACCGCGGGTCGAGCACCTGTTTCGCCAGCGCATACTGTCCGGTTAACGAATAGAGGACGGCATCATTCAAGTGTGCGTGCACGTTGATAAACAGCTCCCACAACATGAGAATCACCCCTTTGACATAGCGGCAGAGCGCCATGTGCCCCAAGCCGGGGAACGACGCCGACCACCAGAGGGAAATCCACGGGTTGCGGGGATGAATTGGGTTGACGGTGTAAGGGTTGAGGTACGCTTTCAGGCGACGGCCAGTCATTCTCATACGGAGATGCTCCCTTGCAGAGAGGTTGCTTCCAAGCAGTGGTATTTTCCCCCAAAGGGAGTCCGGGTAATCTAAATGTGACTTTTTGTTGAACTATGTCGAAAAACAAGATACGATAAACCTTGGACAAGCTCAGCTCAAGCCAGGGGGAACTTCATGGAGAAAAAAGTCAGGCTTACAGAAATCGGGCATCTGCGGTCGATCGCGTTTCTCGCCGTCGTCACGCAGCACGGAATCGGGATGCTCACGCGCACGCCGGGGATCAACCTCTCCGATTTGGTCGTGCTGTCGGTGCTGTTCAACTTGGCGAAGTTTGCGGTGCCGATGTTCGTTTTTATTACGGGACTTGTGATTTTCTATAACTATTATGAGCAATTGAGCGTCGGTTCCTACCTGTACAAACGTGTGCGGGAGATCATCGTGCCGTATGTGATCTGGTCGGTTTTTTATTACTTCTATTGGGCGTATGACGCGGCGGGCCACTCGTGGCATGAGTTTCTCAGCGTCTTGCTGACCGGATCGGGTTATTATCATCTGTGGTTTGTCGCGATGATCTTCCAGTTTTACTTGCTCTATCCGATCTTCCGGCTGCTCTTCAAAGCGTTGCAGCCGGTGATGAAGTCGGAGCGCGTCGTGATTCCGGTTCTGGGACTGCTGATCGTCGTGTTCATCTACGGCACCGTGAAGATCATCGGGCACAGCGGGGAGTGGACCTCGAACGTCTGGGGGATTCGCGGGGTGCTCAAATACCTCGACCGCACGTTCCCGGTCTGGACTCTCTACTTCGTGATCGGCGGCATCGCGGCGATGTCGATCGGCAAATGGCGGGCTTGGATGGAGAAAGTGCAAGGCTGGAACACGCTCGTGTTCGCCGTGACGCTCGGCTGGGTGACGTACCAGTTGGCGACGGGGATCGTGCCGGGCGCGAAACCGCCGAAGGACGTCGCGCTGTGGATCGGGATCTCGAACTCGTTTAAGACGTCGATGATCTTGTTCACGCTCTCCTCGTTCGTGCTGCTCTACCAGTGGGCTCGTCGATTCAGCGAGAAAACCAACTGGCTGACGAAAGCGTCGGATCTGATCGGGAAGTATTCCTACGGCACGTTCTTGGCGCATGCGTTCCTGCTCGACATCGTGTACAAGTGGGTGAAGCCGATCGCTTTGCTGAACAACACGTGGAAAGCGGTGGCGGCGATTCTCTTGACGACGGTGCTGGCGGTGCTGGTGACGGCGGCGATCTCCAAGATCCCGTTCCTCGGTGCGCTGATCGTCGGCTCCACCGGCAAGAAGAAAAAACGAATCCCGCTGGATCTGCATAAAAACCCCCCCGGCGCCATAGACTCTATCAACTAGAAACTGATAGCTTGCCAGGGGGTTGTGCGCGGTGATGGATTTGAAAGTGAAAGTCGGAGAGTACCAAGTGCTGGACAGCGGAAGCGTCATGGTGTTTGAGAACGAGACGCTCGAATTTGCGCTTGACGACGGGGACGGCAAACTGACGGTGCGCTGTGTGTTCGAAGACCGCGAGGACGAAGAGAACGGACGGATGGTCGAAGGCGAGGCGAAGAATGACAGCGAGTGCAACTTGCTGTTCATCAACTTCAACAACCGCTACGGCACCGGAAGCAAGAAACCGATCGAAGTCGGCATCTACAACGAGCGCAAACTGCTGCTTCAGTATTACATCGCCGCGCCGAAAAGTTCGTATAAAGTGTTTACCTACACGTGGTACTTGGGGAAAGTCGTCCGGGGATCGCGTTGACGGAGAAGAAGAGAGGGAGCCGAGAGCTTCCTCTCTTTTTCGTCATAAACCATTCGTAGGCGTGTCGGCCGCGAGCCTGGTTCGCGGTTCGGGGCTGGGCGTTTTTTGTGGGGAGTGGTGTTTGGCGGATTGGGATTGGGTATTGAAGCGGGTGGGGAATGGAAGTACACTGAGGAAGTTGAATTGTCGATTTGTGCAGAATTTACTCACGGAGCGTGAATATGGAGACGAGAGTACGGTTGCAGGAAGTTCCGCACCTGCGGGCGATGGCGTTTGTCGGGGTGGTCGTGCAGCATGCCATCGGGATGTTTTCCCGCGCGGAGGGCGTGACGGCGGACGACCTGTCTGTGATGGCGGTGCTGTTCAATCTGGTGAAGTTTGCGGTGCCGATGTTTGTGTTTTTGACGGGACTGGTGATTTTCTATAACTATTACGAAGAGTTGCGGACGGGCTCGTATCTGGTGAAGCGCGTGCGTGAGGTGGTGGTGCCGTATCTGGCGTTTACGGTGTATTACTACTACTTCTGGGGCGCGGACCATGCGGCTCATTCGTGGCGCGAGTTCCCGAGCGTGTTTCTGAGCGGGTCGGGGGCGTATCATCTGTGGTTTGTCGCGATGATTTTTCAGTTTTATCTGTTGTACCCGCTGTTTCGGGCGGTGTTTCGGAGAGTGCAGCCGTATTTCAAGCGGGAGCGGGCTGTGGTTGCGTTGCTCGTCGTGTTGACGGCGCTGTTCATCTGGGGCACGCAAGCGTTGATCGGGCACAGCGGCGTGTGGACGTCGGACGTGTTCGGCGTGCGCGGGGTGTTGAACCATCTGGATCGCACGTTCCCGGTGTGGAGCTTGTACTTCGTGCTCGGCGGCGTCGCGGCGATGTCTGTGACGAAATGGCGGGCATGGGTGGAGAAAGTCCAGCGCTGGAACTTGATGGTGTTCGGCGTGACGCTTTGCTGGGTGACGCTGGAGCTGACCAAGAGTATCCACGGCGGGCAGATCGATCTGGGGATTTCGCATTCGTTCAAGGCGTCGATGATCCTGTTTACCCTGTCGGCGTTCGTGCTGCTGTATCAAGCGGCGGTGCGGCTGAGTTGGCGGGAGAACGTCGTGACCCGGGTTTCGAACCTGCTCGGGAAGTATTCGTACGGGACGTATCTGTTGCATGTGTTTTTCTTGGACAAGCTGTATTATCAGGTGCAGAAGTGGATACCGGGGCTGTACCCGGTCTGGAAGATGGTCGTCGCGGTGATCGCCTGTGTCGCGCTGTCGCTGGTGGCGACGATGTTGATCAGCCGGATTCCGGTGGTCGGCTCGCTTCTGGTGGGCACGGCCGGGAAGAAAAAAAGCAACGGGCGTTCTGCCGCGTCTGGAGTGGCGGGCGGCGTGCAGGCGAACGGGTAGGGTTTGGGAAAAAAGCATACGTCTACGTGCCTTGTGGTGAAGAAGTGGGCATGGTGGTGAAAGCCGGTTTCCTCGTGTGTGAGGGAACCGGCTTTTTTCAGCATTTCAGCGTCCGAGGGTTTGGAGTTGGTCGGATTCGTAGACGTGTGCTCCTTGGGACGGGCCTTCTTGGGCGACTCGCAGCATGGCGCGGGCGACGGTGAGGGCTTGGATGGGGCGGTATTTTTTCGGCGTCGCAAAGGCGAGGGCGCGGGAGAACACGGAGCCGACTCGTTCGCCGAGCCGGAATTCCTGCCGGTCGCCGAGGAGCAACGACGGACGGAAGATATGCAGGGAGGGCAACGCCAAGGCTTGCAGATCGCGTTCCACTTCGCCCTTGACCCGGTTGTAGAAGATCTTCGAGGCAGGGTTGGAGCCGAGGGCGGTGATGATCAGGAATTTTTGCAGGTTCGGGGAGCCGAGGGCAAGTTGTGCGAGTTGGAGCGGGTAGGTGTAGTCGACTTGGCGGAACGCGTCCTGCGACCCGGCGGTTTTGATGGTGGTGCCGAGGCAGCAGAAGATGTCGTGGGCGGTCTGGATTGGGTCGGCATAAGACGCGGGGTTGTCGTAGTCGACGGTGACTTGCTTGAGTTTCGGGTGTTGCACGTACAGCGGGCGACGGACGAACGCGATGACCTCGCCGTACTCCGGATGGTGCAGGAGTTCTTGAAGCAACTGCCCTCCAACGAGGCCCGTAGCGCCCGCGAGCAATGCGGTTTTCATCTGTATCATCTCCAAGGTGAGTTATCCACAGGTAGTATATGTGTATGGTTTTGAGACTACTCTATCAACTTTAGGCGGGGTTGGGTAGGGGGGAGTGGGAAAAAGGTTGGTTGCATTAGAGTTATTTATGTTATAAATAGAAGTATCAGTTTGTATCAGAAGTTGTCTGAATCATATAGGCAAATTAGATCGGAATGATTATAATTATGAAGTTGTTATTTTTATAATAATCTTACGTTATGTGCATATAAACTAAAACGGAGGTCTAGTATTCGATGTCAACGGTCGAGCATCTGATCGAGACCGACTTGAACCGAATTCCCTTGGTTCGACGGATACTCGAAATCATGAGCGAGAAGGGCGACGCCTTTACGATTCGCGCCTTTGCCGCTCGCTTGGGAATCAGCCGTGAGTATCTCCGGCTCATGACCAACGGCGAACGCCCGATCGCCCCCGCGATGCTTACAAAAATCGCGGAAGGATTAGGGATGACGGTCGTGCGCTTGAAGCAGTTGGACACGGTGAAGCAAGAGCAGGAGTTGCAGGCGTTTTTGAAGGGGAAGGCACGAACGAAAGTGATGATCGAACGAGCGGAGAGTATCGCTTTCGAATTGGTTCGTCTCGCACAAGGCGCTACGGAACGTGCCTATAGTTTGAAAAACCTCGGACGAGTTCAGTTTTTAAAACAGAAGTACGACGATGCGCACCAGACTTGGTTGCAAGCTTTGGAATTGGCGAAATCGGTGTATGAAAAGTTTGAAGATACCACCCTGTTGCATCCGATTACGGAAAACTTGATGATCTCGTATTGCATTCGCAAGGAATTCAGCGGTGCAGAAGAGATGTTGCAACATGTGGAAAGGGTTGCGGCAACGAATTTCAAAGCATTGGGTATGATCGCCTACACGCGTATGAGGATACAGGAGATGCGTGGAGAGATCAAACTTGCACGAGAGTACGCCTATCGCTCGTTGGAGTATTTTCAGCGGACAGAGAACAGCAAACAAATCGGAACGGCCTATATCAACGTCGCGCATTTTGAATTTGAGACGGGTGATTATCGAGCTTCTGCAAATGCGCTTGAGCAAGCGATGAAGTATGCAGAGGGATTTGAGGACATTCTCGTACATGTGGTGAAAGACTACGTGAAAACTCTTCTGAAACTCCGTGAGTTTGAGTCGGCAAGAAGCGTGATCCAAACCCATGAAAACATGGCTAAAGACTATCCGCTCTATTGGGGCAAATTGCAGATCATGAAGACCGTTGCTTTTGACGATCCATCGTTCGCAGATCGACTGGTGCAAGATGGAAGCGCCAACGTCCAAATTCGATATTTTGCATCAAAATGTTTGCTTGAGTTTTACGCGTTAAAAGGGAATGCTGAAATGGCTTTGAGCTACTATGAGAAGGTAAGAATTTTTTCGAACACCAAAAGCGAATTCTTAGAAGAGGTGGGATTCTAATGAAAAAGACATGGGTTGCAGGACTTCTGGCGGTTGCTGCGCTTGGTTTCCTTATGAGTGGTTCTAAGGTTGTGAAAAGCGCAGAAACACGTCCACCGGAACCTTCTAGCTGTTTTATTGCTCCGCACAGTTTCTAATAATAAGTGATTGAATCCCCTCGTCGTTAAGCATGAGGGGATTTTTGCTGTTTGAGGAAGGAGAGAGAATAACTTAATAATTGTAGTTGCAGGTATAGAAGGTGGCAACTTATTTGGAATGCGTTTGTTCTAATGAACTCCTTATCGGTTTATTGTTGTTTCTATGAGACAATCGAAAAGGAGCTGTCACATGGAAACATTCGGTCAACGCCTGCGCATTTTACGCATGAAAAAAGGACTTACCCAAACCCAGCTTGCCGAGGGCATCTGCACGCCGTCCATGCTTTCGCAGGTGGAGGGAGATAAAGCGAGGCCCTCGTACCACATCTTGACCAAGCTGGCGGAAAAGCTGGAGATCCCGGTGGACGAGTTGATTGGTAACTTAGAGATGAACATGGTGCTCGTCAGCGAGTACAAGCTGGCGAAAGGCATCCTCGCGTCCGGTGAATACGCGGCCGCTTTGCCTTTGATCAAGAACGTGATTGAGCGGAACAACGGGAAATTGGATTTTTTCATGATTCGCTATGACTACGGGTTCTGTCTTCTGCAACTTCACCAGTTGCAAGAAGCGGAAGAGACGTTCCAGTTGCTCCTCGATTACGCCAACTCCAACCAAGGCAGCCCGGTGATGGCCGTTCGCGTGTTGCATATGCTCGGGCAGGTGGAGTTGAAGCGGAAACGGTATCAGATCGCGGAGCATTACCTGTCCAAAGGGCTGGCTCAGTTGGAGGCGTATGAGATTCGGGACGTGCATTTGCAGTGCTCGTTGTTGCTGGCGCTCGGCGAGGTACAGCAAAAAGCGGGCGGTTTGAAGCAGGCCGTCGCCACGTTGCAACGGGCTGTGCCGCTTTTTGAAGAGCGGGAGGATTTGCAGGGGCTGGGGGCGCTTTATATGAAGCTCGCCAAGTCTTCGCATGAGGACGGAGAGTACGAGCAAGCGGCAGACTTTGCCCAGAGGGCGACGTGGTGTTATGAGGCTGTGAATGATCGCGAGGAGAAAGTTGTGCTCGAATTGCGGCTCGCCGTGATTCAGCGGGAAAAAGGGAACTACGACAAGGCAGTTGAGGGGTTGCAGAAAGCGGCGGAGGAGTTTCGCGGAATGAAGCGTGAGGAAGATGCTGGTGTGGCAATGACGGAGCTTGGACGGACATATCTCGCGAGCGGTAGGCTGGATCTCGCGGAAGAAGCATGTCAGAGCGCGAGGGTGTTGTTGCCGACGGTGCATGTGTATCAGGCTTGGGTTGCGAGAACATTGGCTGGTATTGCCAAGGTACGCGGGCAGCAAGCCGTTGCTGAGAAGTATCTGCGGCAGGCTACGGATTGTTTTAAGCTGACGGAGTGCCAGGTGGAGTACGAAGAGACGATGCACGAGTTGGCTTGTTGGTATGATGTGAATCATGATTGCCAGAGTGCGCTGAGGACGATGAAAGAGATGTGGATGACTGGGAGGAAGGAAAAAGAGAGGTGGGAGGTGGTTTTGTAATGATGTAGAGGAACTAAATCTGGACATTCTATAAAGAACGTATATAAAAAGAAGGGTGTCACTCTATGGCTGATAACTTATCTAAAGAAGTCAGAAGCAGAAACATGAGTGCTATACGATCCACGAATACAAAATTGGAAAACCGATTTTCCAAGGCTTTGTGGCACAAAGGAATCAGGTTTCGCCGGAATGTCAAAAGTCTGTATGGAAAACCTGATATTGCGATCAAGAAGTATAAGCTGGTTATTTTCATTGACTCTTGTTTCTGGCATGGGTGTAAGTTGCATTGTCGGATTCCAAATACGAATCGGGAGTTTTGGGAGAACAAGATAATGAGAAATAGATTAAGAGACCAAGAGGTATCCGAATATTATTCGAGGATGGACTGGAACATAGTTCGGATATGGGAACACTCTCTCAAGTTAGATTTTGAGTATGCTCTTGAAAAAGTGAGCTATATTATAATGTATTTGAAATATCAGGGATTAGTTAAAGGTTTTGACACCAAGAACATCAAGTAATAGTAGCAGATCTCAAATCAGGGAGCCTGGAGCTGAGGAAGATGTAGCTGGATGGAAGTGGATGTCGCCTTCATAGTAGATTAATGAGATTGATCAAATGGATGTAAACCTAGGCTCTTTCCAATCGTGCTTAGGTTTTTTTGTATAAATCATTTAGAAAAGATGATTAGAGATGAGAATCTTGCTGTATGACTTTTAGAAAGTCTCCACTTTGGGAGGAACATATGAATTCACTGGATGACACTTTTATAATTCCTGTGTAGAATTATCAATACATAGTAGTGGAATTTCAGAAAACTTGATAGGAAACTCAATCAGCATTCCAAGAACACACAAGGGGGAAATTTTATGTTAAAAGATCTAGGTGTATTGGCATCAAATTGCCGAATTGAATTAAATCGGGCAAAAATATTTGGGGACATTAAACTTACTGATAGCTTTAAAAGGACCTTTTCTAACTGCCTTGGTGGTGACACTATTCAATTTTTCGAGTACACTGCGATCCTTACAAGGAGTTCTGGGGATAAAAAGATATATCTACCTAATCATTGGTTTATTCTAGCAGCATACTTGACTGAATATGTTGTGGAGTTGGAGAAATATAAAAAACTATTAGAGGTGATTATAAATAAAAGTATTAATCGTTCTTATTTATGGGATACTGTTGTCAAAGGCCTAAAGGATGGGAAGGTTAGTGGAGATGAGTTGAGAAAAATGATAAATGAGTATTTATCTGAAAATGAAGATGATGCTCGATATTTGTGGAAATTCCTAACCGATTATAACTGGTGGAACGGCTCTAAAACAATCGAAAGACAAGATTACTTTGTTTCACCGGTTTTAAGTCTTCTTGGAGTAGTGGCTGTTACACAAACATACATTGCAGAGATTGCAAAATTATACGTTGAAAACTCGACCTTATTATCTGAATCCATGGTACTTATCGATAAATTGGAATCTTTAGTTTTAGAAGGGACTATAGAGGGGGACCAGGAACAACCTAAAAGCGCTCCTCCGGAGCAAAGAGCTATTGGGGGTAGTAATTTAATTGTTTATGGTGCTCCGGGTACTGGGAAGAGTTTCTTATTGGAAAATGACAATTCTATAAATAATAATAATATTCTTCGTGTTACTTTTCATCCTGAATACACCTATTACGATTTTGTCGGTACTTATAAGCCAGTTCCTGTTTATCGAGGTGCAGATGGAATCATTTCAGAAGGTGCTAACGGTGAACCGCTAATTGACTATCGATTTACTCCCGGACCCTTTGCCAAGATACTTCGAAATGCTTTGGAAAAAAAACAAGAAATGCATCTTCTAATAATTGAAGAAATTAATCGAGCGAATGCAGCTTCGGTTTTTGGAGACCTCTTCCAATTGTTAGACAGAAAGGCGAGTGGCGAGAGCGAATATAGAATAAACACGGACGAGCATTTATTGAGATATTTGGGGGTTCCAGAAGTATATATTCCGTCTAATTTAAGTATCTCTGCTACTATGAACAGCGCGGATCAGGGTGTATTCGTTTTGGACTCTGCTTTTAAAAGAAGATGGAAATTTAGGTATATGCCTATTAAGTTTGATTCCTCGGTTCCACACAGAAATGAAATTGTCCAGTACTCAGGACGAGAATTCACTTGGGAGTACTTTGTCAGAAGTATAAATGACAAGTTAGGTAGATTGGGAATAAACGAGGATAAACATATCGGGCCATACTTCTTGAAGATCGGAGAGCCTTCGAACCCAGATTCTATTGCATCTAAACTATTGATCTATTTGTGGGATGATGTTGTTCGATATCATCGAAGAGAATTCTTCGGGAATGTAAATACGTTCGCTGAGTTGGTTGAGAATTATTATAACGGCGAGAACATTATACCTTCTATTGAAATCATCCCGAGGGTAATTAGAAATTCTAAAGAAACGGAAAAAGTTGAAGAATAAAGTTTGAGCGACGTTGGAGGTAGTAGCGTGAGTCCCACGATCAGTTATTTTATTGAGCAGCGTAGATATGATATTGACCTAGTAAAAAAGGAGCAGTTTGACCTCAAAAACCTTTTTGAAAGAGGTTTATGTAAGAAAGTCGAAAAGTCAATCACATTTTTGTTTACGGGCATTATCGTCAGCTCTAAAAAACTGTTAGTGGTTTTCCCGAAAGGGTACAAGATTCCAGAGAATGATTCGGTCATAGTCCAGCATGTGAAAAACCTCGCAATCACACTTCTTCGATATAGAGAGGAACACAATTTGGATTATGAGGAAAATGAGTTGCTGTTTGGCGGTGGCTTTGGGGAAAGAGAAGGACTCGGGGCAGCGTTATGGTTACTAAGGGATTTTACCACTTATGGTTTGATAAATCGTGAGACAAGAATAAAAAAGGTCGGAACAGGCCCAAACATTGATTGGGCAGCTACCACTAGGTCTGTCGACCCGTATATAGTAAGGAATAAGCCTTACTATTTAGAGTATTTGGTACGGAAGACTAACAGTGATAAATTAAATAGACTTAAGCTTATTCATAATCTTGCTATTCAAAAATGTATTAAATATTATGGGTGGCTATGGGGACCAGAGTTAGATGGGTTTGATATGGATTCAATTGCTGTTTCGTATGATGATAATATCATCGATGCTATTCTTAAGACTGAGTTATCTGCAACGAACATAGATCGGGAAATAAAATTGATCCAAATGCTCAGGAGTTTCTTACTTGGTTCGAACGAAGAAGAGAACTCGAATAAGATTGAAACATTAGCTACTCCTTTCTTCCATAATGTATGGGAGCATATTTGCGGGTACTTATTTGAGAACGAATATACTAAATTGAAGAAATATATACCTGAACCTATTTGGAACTGGAAGGGAAAAAACACCGGAAAGAAATTACGCCAAATTCCAGATATCCTTTATCGTCATGATGGAGTTCTGTTTGTGCTTGATGCAAAATACTACGAGACGGAACGAAACTTGCCTGGTTGGCATGACTTAGTTAAGCAGTATTTTTATGCCTATTCTTTGTCGGCTGTAGAAAACTCATACAGGAACGTTTTGATTTTCCCAACTTTTAGTGATAAACTATTTGAATACAACGGGAACTCGGAGATAAAGGGAAGGCCGGATTTGGGCAGAATAGAGGCTGTAAGTTTGAATCTATATATTGCCTTGTCCGAGTATTCTAAACGGGGTCTATTGGTAGATATCCGGAGTAAATTGAATGAGCTAATCACTTTGAATGAATGATATGTTGATTACTTTCTTGTTGTTTGATAGTTTAATAAAGGTGTGTGTTCATTATGGAATTGGCAAAGTTTAAAAAGCATATAAAACAAACAAGGGATAAGTATTTTGTCGACACTCAAAAGATGGTGGACATGGTTTTTTCAAACTCAGGGTATGATCAAAAACCTAAAAGCTACTTTTTAAATACCCCTACTGATTTTCTTGAAGGAATGCGTAAAGAGTTATGGACTAATCTCAGAGAAACAGAAAAGGTGTTCAATGTCTTTGTAATGGAGGACTTGTTGTCCGAATCTCGGAATCTCGAAGATAAAATTGATATCCGTGATAAAGATACTTTCTTGGAGAAAGTTAGCGTACTTCTCTCTGAGTATGATGAGCACATAATTGAATTGGGAAAGAGTAATACGAACTCTAGACGATCAAGAGCTGGGAAAGAATTCGAGCACACCGTGCATAAGCTGTTTTTAATGTCTGGGATACGATTTGATCCTCAAGGTTATATTGGACAAAAGAAGTTCGAGGAGCAAGGATTAAGTAAAATTGTTGATTCTGTTGTACCCGGAGTGCTAGAATATCACTTGGAAAAGCACAAATGTGCGTTGATATCTATGAAAACTTCATTAAGAGAAAGATGGCAAGAGGTTCCAGAAGAACGAAGTCGAACTGGAGCGCACATGATGTATTTGATCACCTTAGATGAGCAAATCTCTAATGAGATCATAGACAGTCTGTACGAACATAATGTTAGAATTGTAGTAAGAGATTGGATAAAGGAAACAAAGTATAAGCAAAATCAAAGAGTTCTTGGGCTTAGGAATCTAATTGAAGATTTATTAGATATCATGGAATATTGGAACCGGAAAAAGCGACGTGTTTATAGTGATGAACAGTTCTTGGAGAAATACAACGACTATCGAGAAAGATCACAGAATGAGGGAATAACCAGTGCTGAAAGATGTATGTGGGATGAACATATGAACATGTTTAAATCAAAAAAGAAGCGACCCGACTAGATGGGTCGCTTCTTTTTTGATTTTAAGCATACACTGGGATTTCGTTTTGTTTACGATCCTTTGAATCATCTATCATTTTCGATACCTTCATAGCCGATATCATTTCCTGGGCAATTGCCTCGATTACTGGAATAGAGACCGAATTGCCGAATTGCCGATAAGCTTGAGTATCCGAAACAGGAATAATAAAGTCATCAGGAAATCCCTGAAGTCTGGCACATTCGCGAGGTGTTAGTTTTCTTGGATTTTGACCGCCCTCTTGTTCAATAAGGATTTCACTACCGTCCTTATAATATCTAGCACTAAGAGTGTTTGTGTATGGACTTTCTCGGTTGAATAATGAAAAACCAAATCCATTTCCTTTTTGCTTGTGTTCCTCTTTGCGTCTGAGATGGCCTTGGTAAAGAGCATCTGAAATTGTATATTTTTCGTCAACAAAATCTTCAAGAATGTCACCAACACGAGTGGGTTTGTGATTTGGCTTAGGAAATTTAAAGGGAGTAAGTACACCTCCGAAATCATTATTGAAGCCTACGATAAAGATCCTTTCCCTATTCTGCGGAACACCAAAATCTGCTGCTCTGAGCACTTCAACATGAACTGTATATTGGAGGTCTTTTAATGATTCCTTGATAACTCGCAAAGTGTTACCTTTGTCATGGCCCCTTAATTGCTTAACGTTTTCGAGCAGAAATGCTTTCGGGCGTTTTTCTGAAATGATCCTTGCTATGTCAAAAAATAATGTACCTCGCGTATCTTCAAAACCTTTTTTTAATCCTGCTTGAGAAAACGGTTGGCAAGGGAAACCCGCTAACAATATATCATGGTCAGGGACATCTCTTTCGTGAATTTGAGTGATATCCCCGTGGGGGATTTCTCCGAAATTAACTCGGTAAGTTTTCTGAGAAAACTTATCCCATTCAGATGAGAAAACAGTATGCCCACCTAGTCGATGGAAGGCTAAACGGATCCCTCCAATTCCCGCGAATAAATCTATAGTAGTAAACTTTGATTCACTAAGATCACGATTAGGGAACGGAGGCTCATCTGGAAATGATCGAATAGACTGCACTTCTAATTTCGAAGGCTTACTTTCTCCGTTCTCCCATCTTCGCAGGGTTCTGTCTCCATATTTGCCAAGACCCAAGGCATCGGCAAATTCCTTTTGTGTCAAACCTAATTTCATACGTTTTTCACGTATGTATTCGTGTATCTCTTTCATATTAGGATCACCTCTAGGACTATTTGTCCTCATTTTATCACAAAATAGCATAGTGATATAGAGTGTTGCTAGAGTTAGACTAAATAATCACTAGAACTATTTTTGATACTAGCCATGTAAAAAAGTGCATCGGACATTGTCCAATGCACTTTAGAGTCACTGTGCTCTAGAGGAGTAGACGAATGTTTACGCCTCTACAACCTTCACGCTCTTCATCTTATCCCCTTGCTTAATCCCATCGATAAACTCTTCCCCCGACAGGATCTGCCCAAACACGGTGTGGTTCCCGTCCAGATGAGCGGTAGACTGGCGATCATGCACGATAAAGAACTGCGAACCACCAGTATCACGACCCGCATGAGCCATCGACAGCGCGCCGCGCTTGTGTTGGTTCGGGTTGTTCTTCACTTCGCACTTGATGGTGTAGCCCGGGCCGCCGGTGCCGGTGCCGTGCGGGCAGCCGCCTTGAGCGACGAAGCCCGGGATGACGCGGTGGAAGGTGAGGCCGTCGTAGAAGCCGTCGTTTGCGAGCTTCTCGAAGTTCTCAACGGTGCCCGGAGCGTGCTCGTCGAACATTTCAAATTCCATGGTGCCGCCTTTTTCCAGCTCGATGATTGCTTTTTTCATATGTAGTACCTGCCTTTCGTATGTTAGACTCTTACTCATTATACACAATCGTACAGCCCCCGTAAAAAGGGACAACCTTCCGAATACTTTCCTTGTACCACGCGCAACTCGTTTTAGGAGGTCTGTAATGAGAAAGTACGTTCAACTCTGCCTGTCAGCTGCCACCGTCGCCATCTGTTTGACGGCCTATGCCACTCCGGCCGAAGCGGCAACATCCTTTCCGTTCCGCGACATCCAGAACTCGTTTGCCCAGTCGCAAATCCTCGATCTGTACAACCGCGGCATCGTCGGCGGTGATGGAAACGGTTATTTCCGCCCGACCGCTCCAATCACCCGCGCTGAGTTTGCCACTTTGCTTCTAAAAGCCAAAGCAATTCCCGCCCCTTCGGCGGACAACTATGAAGGCACGTTTCGTGACGTCCAGCGGGGAGAATGGTTTGCGCCTTACGCGGAAGCATCCTATCGGCTGGGCGTCACGAGTGGGAAGGGCAACGGCCTCTTCCAACCCGACGATCAACTCACACGCGAAGAGATGGTCAAGATGACCGTCAGCGCTCTCGGCCGCGATTCCGAAGTCGCCCGCAAGATGAGCTATGCGGCGTACAGTGAGGCGATCAACAATTTCGCCGACCGGGGTTCGATCAGTTCCTGGGCGGTCAAACCGCTCGCCTACGCGATCCAGCAGGGCATGTTGTCCGGCAGGAGCGCCAACGAGCTGAAACCGCAAGACATCGCCACGCGCGAGGAAGTCGTGTCGTTCCTCTCCCGCTCGCTGGTTCCGCGTCCCAAGGGCGCGAATCTCGTTCCGGTCTCCCGTGGCAATTTGCCGTTCTTCAATAAACAGGGCGCTGTAGCGACGGCGTACACCTACAGCGGCAATCTGTCCTCCATCGGGCTGCAAGCGCGGGAAGGACTCGTCGCCGTCGATCCGAACCAGATTCCGCTCGGGTCGCATCTGTACATCCCCGGCTACGGCTACGGCATCGCAGGGGATACAGGCGGCAACATCAAGTCCGCCCGCGTCGATCTCTACAAAAACAGCTACACCGACGCCGTCCAGTTCGGACGCCAAGACGTGGACGTCTACGTGATTGACTAACACGATGGATACAAAAAAAACACCCTGCACGAACCCCGCAGGCACACACAATAAAGGCACTCCGCCACACAACGGAATGCCTTTTTCCTACTCATCCAACCCAATCTACAAATTCCTCTCAAAAAACGCAGTCACCCGATCCAAATACTCCACCGGCTCCAGCTCAAACGTCCCGACGTGATCCGCCGCCGGAATCGACCAAAGCTCGGTCTTCCCGCTGTGAATCGCGTCGATCACCTTCTCGCTGTTGCTCTCGTTAATCGCCTTATCCCTCTGCCCGTGAATAAACAAAATCGGCCGATCCCGCAATTTCTCCGCGTCCTTCACAGCGCTCACTTCCGACGTCTCATGCCCGGTCACCAGCGGAATCTCCCAGAGGATCAGCGACGTAAACGGCCAATCCGGCAGATGCGACCAGAACGGCAGGTTCTCGTGCAGGTAGCTCGTCAAGTCGGCAAACGGCGAATCCGCCACCACGGCTTTGACTTCCGGAGCATCCGCCGCCGCGACAAGAGAAGTGGCAGCTCCCATCGAATACCCCATGAACCCGATCCCGTGCGAGCCGTATCCTTTCGACTCTGCAAACTTCAGGGCGGAGAGCAGGTCATTTTTTTCCTCAGCCCCGACAGTGGTCATGCTCCCGTCCGACATCCCGGAATTGCGGAAGTCGAACATCAGCACGGAAATCCCGTGCTGCACCAGCGCTTTTGCAGACGGCATCGCAGGCTTATCTCCCACGCGATTTCCCGTGTACCCATGCGCCATAATCACGAGCTTGTCATTCGTCCCGGCGGGCAAAAACCAGCCGCGCAGTTTCGTTCCGTCCGTCGACGCAAATTCAATGTCTTGATACGTAAGCCCCATCATCTGCGGGTTGATCTCCACCGCTTTTTTCGCCGGGTGCGTCAACGAGTAGCACACATACCCGCTCAATCCCGGAACGGCAAGCAGCACCAGCACAAGCACCGCAATCCCGACACGCAGCGGCGTAACTCGGCGCTTGCGGCGGCGAGAGAACGACGGTTGTAAGAGAGGTATCGATTCCATAAAGTCACCTGATTTTCCTAAGAATTTTCACAAGATTGTGTTACCTTCATTTCTGCTCCAACCCCTGTTTTTCCTGCCGAAGCGAATCTGTAAGCTATCTCTCGTGTAATCTCGTCCAAATAGTGGTACACTGGACAAGTATGAAAACCGACACAACTACGAATGCGAGGTCCTACGACATGGCTGATACCGTAAAAGTTACCATTCACTTGGAAGAGACGGACGAGACCGTCACCATTGATATTCCGAAAGGCTCCAACCTGCTCGAAGAATGCAAGAAGCGCCACATCGAAATGGAATGGGGTTGCGCAAGCGCAGAGTGCGGCCAATGCTCCGTGAAAATCCTCCAGGGCGAAGAGAACGTCAACGATCCGACCGTTGAAGAGATCGACTTCCTCCTGTTCCGCATCGACGACGGCGTGCGTCTCGCGTGCCAAGTCGAGTGCAACGGCAACTTGGAAGTTGACCACCCGGCTCGCGACTAATGGCAGAGACCGCGCCTGACTTGGGTGCGGTTTTTTCCTGTCTTGTAAGGTTCGAAGGAGTGAACGACATGAGATTGACGTATGACCGCAAGCCGGGCTACGCATGGTTGGCGGCGGTGACGGTGCTTTTTCTCGCGACGCTGCTCATCAGCCGCGAGATCTGGAACCACGGAATCACGATGGACTTGATCATCCTCGTCGTGGTCTATCTCGCGCTGGCGACGTTTTTGCATTTCAAGTACGTCCACGTCGCCGTGCGCACCGACGCGCAGGGGCTGACGATTGAGCGGGCGATGCTGCCGAAAGTCCAGTTCCGCTGGAACGAACTTCAAGTCGAAGAGCGCGAGGCGAAAACTCGTGCCGCCGGCGGATGGATGCTGACGAGCAAGGAGACGGGGAACGTGTATTTCTTGCCGTGGAAGGGTCTGTCCCGCGAAGATGCGGAACAACTCCGGCAGGCGTTGCAGGAGCACCGCTAGATGGCGCGCGTCACTTGTGAAATTGAAATTCACGCGCCCGTGGAAGAAGTCTGGGCGCTCATGCAGGACCCGACCCGCCGGGGCGAGTGGGATTTCCGCGTGACAGGCGGCCGCTTCACCAAGGACGGACATCCGACCAAGGGCGCGACGTTTACCGTCGGCGGCCGGATGCTGTGGGGGTATCGCTTCGACATGGAATATCTGGCGGTGCAGCCCCTGCGCCAAACGGTGGTGCGCCTGGTGCAAGCGCACGGACTCCCGATCGAAAGCGGAGCGGGATCATGGACGTATCTGCGCGACGGGGCGGAGCGGACGGTTGTGCGGTCCGTGTTTCGCTTTGAACTGAAAAAGCCGTGGCGGTGGGCGTTCGATCCGTGGCTGATGACGCCCGTTATGTATGCCGTCACGAAGCGCAGCCTCTCACGGCTCAAAAAGTTGGTGGAGCGGGAGAGTCGATGAAGGTCTTCAACGAACCACTCCAACGTAACGTATGAAAAACGTAACAAACACGAAACACAAATCCCGCCTGACCGCTGAAAAACCCGGCTCCCCGCAGAGTCGGGTCTTTTTTTACCCTCGCCTTCTGAAAAAACGGAACGAAATCGTGCCGCTGGAATAAAATCGTGCCACTCTCAGCCCTTTCCCCCTTGAAAAAACCGCACTGCTGCGCCATTCCGCACGTTGGCACGATCCTTGCAACCGCTTACATACAAGAATAAAAACGAAAACTCCAAGGGGGAGATTCGAATGGCACGAGAGTTCCAAGAGATCCAAGGGTTCGAAACGAAAAGCATCCATACGGCCGATCCGCGATCTGAAGTATTCGGGTCGTTGACGGTTCCGCTCTATATGACGTCCACCTACGTATTCCCGAACGCCGAAACGGGCGGGGCGCGGTTTGCGGGAGAAGAGCCGGGCATGATCTATTCGCGCATCGCCAACCCGACGGTCGAGGTGCTGGAGAAAGCGATGGCGGAACTCGAAGGCGCCGAAGCAGGGCTGGCGTTCGGCTCCGGCATGGGCGCGATTTCGGCGGTGTTGATCGCGATGATCAAATCGGGCGACCACATCCTCTGCTCCGACGGTCTCTACGGCTGCACGTACGGCCTGCTCACGATGCTCAAGGAAAAATTCGGCGTGCAATTCGATCTCGTCGACATGGCGGACATGGAACGAGTTCGTGCCGCCATGCGCCCGGAGACCAAAGTGGTCTACGTGGAAACCCCGATCAACCCCACGCTGAAAGTGGTCGATCTGCAGGCGGTCGCCGACATCGCGCACGCGGGGGGAGCGCAACTCGTCGTGGACAACACGTTCATGACGCCGTACTTGCAACAACCGCTGCAGCACGGCGCGGACGTCGTGGTGCACAGCGCGACGAAGTATCTCGGCGGACACGGCGACTTGATCGCCGGCGTCGCGGTCGGGCGCAAGGCGTTCCTCGACGAACTGCGCTTCTCCACGCTCAAAGACATCGGCGCAGTGATGGCTCCGATGGAAGCGTGGCTGATCCTGCGCGGAATCAAGACGCTCTCGCTGCGCATGGAACGCCATTGCGAGAACGCGAAGAAAGTCGCCGAATTCCTGCACCAACACCCCAAAGTCACGAACGTCTATTTCCCGGGTGATGAAAACCATCCGCAAAAAGACCTGATCGCGCGTCAGATGCGCGGCTCCGGCGGGATGATCGCGTTTGAAGTGGAGACTCTCGAAGGCGGACGCACGCTGATGAACTCCGTGCGCCTCGCGCAATTGGCGGTGTCGCTGGGCGAAGCGACGACGTTGATCCAGCACCCGGCTTCGATGACGCACGCCGTCGTTCCGGCGGACGTGCGCCGCGACGAGATGGGCATCGCCGACGGTCTGGTGCGCTTGTCGGTGGGGCTGGAGCATCCGCAAGACATCATCGCCGACTTGGAGCAGGCGTTGGCGAAAATTTCGGAGCCGGTCGCCACTGGTTCCGATAAGGGTAAAGGGCCGCACAGCGCGGCGTGATTTTCTCGGATGTGGGGCAGACAGGAGAGCTGCACAAGTAACACAAGAACCTCCTCGGTGCGGGCGAGGTTCTTTTTTCTGCCAAAAAACAAAGGCGGTAAGTGTGATGAAAGGGCGAATGATGTGGCATGGGGCCAGTGGAGTTGTTACGGAGTGTGGTTTCTTGTGAAATTTTGTAATTTTCATATATAATTGTTGGGTATTTTTATTAGTGTTCGAGGAGTTGCTCTCATGTTCCAAGTGGACCCAATGACTCTGCGTTTGGTGAGTTCCATGTTTTTGCAAGGGGCTTCCGCTTTTCGTGACAAAACCAACCGCGTGAAGAGGGAAGCTGCAACAAGTCGAACAACAACGAGAGAGTATTCAACGGAAACTGGAACGTGCCTACGAGTTGGTATTGGATGGTACATTCAGCAAAGCAGAATTCGAGGATCGTCGCGCGAAGTATCAAGCGGAGTTGGAGGATTTGGAGCGTCGCGTTGCATACCTTGATCGGCACGAAGAGAAACAACCAAAACTGGTTGTGGATCATGCCCGAATCCAAACCAACATTTCCAACGTCATTGATGCCTACAAGCGATTGAACAGCAAAACGTGAAAAAACGTCCTGTTAAACCGCGTTTTCGACGGAGTAGACCTTCACATTACAGAAAAGGGTCGCGGTAGAAGACCCACCAAATTTGATTTGTATATCCGTCTCCGCTATGACCTGTTGGGAGTATCCCAATGGGATTTTACTTTGTAGTAGTTCTTGTAGAAATATTGAGAGTGATAAAATCATGATTTACAATAAAGAGGGGATTCAATTTGTGTAAAAAGGTGGAATCTTGATTGAGCTTATTTGCTGATCCAGAAAACTTGCGATCACTTGCTCGTTCTCTTTCAGGGGCTAGTTTTAATCTGAGGTACTCAGCCCGCCGATTTGCTTCTGGAGCCCAAGAATTGGCGCAGGGACAGGGAGGTTGGAAAGGGGATGCAGCGAGGGCATTTGGAATAAGTGCAGAGCATCTCCACGAGGACTACCATACCGTAAGCAACACACTAGATTCGGCGGCAGGGATCCTAAATCAGTTAGCGGTTCGGATGGAGACAGTCATTCGCTTGCGTCAACAGGCCAATCAAATCAGTCAATACTTAGCACACATGAGACCCGAGACGGAAGAACAGTGGGACAGTTACCGCGAACAACAATACCAAGCGAATTCTCTTCGTCAACAAGCGGAGTCAGAGGCTAATCTTATAGACGGTCAAGCGGCACAGGCTATTGAGAAACTCATGTACTTTCAGAATCGGTTGCACTTTCAGCATGTGACGGGATTTGGAAGTGCCGCCAGCGTTGCGCTTGACGGACTTCCGGATTCCTTGCGGGGCTATTACATGCGCCATCCTGAACAGCTTCAAGATTACATCAAGCCGGAAGAGAAAGTCTACTCACCGCAAGAACGTCACAAGAACCTCATGGCTCTGGCGCGGGTGATGGTGTACAATCTAGATGTTCCCGATCAGTTACGGGGGACGAAAGCTGAAGACGATATTATTGACTATTATATAAAGGATCGTTTTGGCGATGCAACGGACGATCAAATTGAGCGCTCCGTGACCCATTATTTTCAGGTCATGGACATAATGAACAAATTCGAAACCTTGAAGCAACAGGGGAAAGACATTACTCAAGAACCTGATTACCCAACTTACTTTCTGATGATGTCGAATCCAGAGGATTTTCTTCCACTCAAGGATGGACAAGAAAAGAAGGTTTCCAAAAAAGTCTTATGGCCGAAAAAGGTGCCAAACGGAGCTGAGACGTATTACTCCTATATCATGAGCAGGAAATCTGAACTTCCTAATATTGAATCTACGTTGGATGTTCGAGGCTCCAAGTTGGAAAAAATTCCAGATGAACGTCCGCCTGAAATGGGTCAACTTGAGCCTAACAAGCCAGTGACGAGTGGTGTTGAGAGGGTAGGTAAAATTCCGTCTGATTTTGCTGACCGTGCAAAGCTTGAAGGACATTTTGACAAGCATGGAAAAGAATTTGGTGATCTGTACAAAAATGCAGATGTATACTTAGATGGAGCTAGGGAGGTAATAAAAAACGGAATTAAAGTAGAGTACGAATATAAGGGTGAAAAGCGTACAGGAT
Source organism: Tumebacillus flagellatus (assembly GCF_000714935.1). Taxonomy (GTDB): domain Bacteria; phylum Bacillota; class Bacilli; order Tumebacillales; family Tumebacillaceae; genus Tumebacillus; species Tumebacillus flagellatus. Next base: position 130,363 of record NZ_JMIR01000001.1, on the reverse strand, counting down.
ATGTTAGGTTTATGGGAACTAACAAGGACGGTTACGCAAAATTTGAATTTGTTGGAACTAACAATAACGGTGAAATTACTACTTATCATACTCAGAGCGGTAAAAAGTTCTGGAAGACCATCAATGGCAAAAATATCCCTATCATTAATCCTGTGGATATAGAATAAGAAATGAGGTGTAGCAGATGGAATATATGGCTTTAGTAAAAAGATTAGATCCTCATGTTGAGGAGGAAGTAACTGTTGAAATTGAAGGTGTTGAATTTACAGGATTTGCTTTCATCTGTCCCTACGAAATAGAAGTAGGGCAAAAATATCCTGTGTCAATAGGATTCACGATTCTTGATGAGTTTAAGGTTCGTGAAATTTATGAGAACGAGAAGGAATTAGAACGTCTTGATCAAGGGTTTGGGTACTGTATTCGGGGTCTTTTAGATGAGAACTCAATTAATGCGGGAATTATTATTCTTGACGAAGATGAGTATTTTGCTGACTATCCTGATTTGATAGGGAAATATGTTGAGATGGAAGTTGATCGAATCAGCATAGAGTTTTTAGAAAAAGGCATTCATGAGGAACTGTAGCCAAAAGAGGGATACCGCTACGAAATAAAAACAGGTCAATTATGGATTGATACCACCATAATTGACCTGTTTTATTGTCTCATCGCAAAAAGAATTTAGTTGTACCATCTCACTCTCTATGAAACGGTAGAGAGTATCCTTGGTTTGGGAGTACCACTCGGTCAGCGTCCGTCCTTCTCCCGCAGCTTCCAGTGAAGCTCCGGCTGGCGCGAGGCGCGGACCGACGTTGAAACCGCGGAGAAGGGTTTTGCCGTTGGAGAGCTTCTTGAAGAAGTTCGTGCCATTTGTGTCAACCAGCGTCTTGTACGCCAGTGAGCGTTGCAGATTCAAGATTGCTGGGCCGAACTTCTCACCAGCTTTGGCGAGCAGTTCCGCTGCTCGGACCTCTTCGCCGACGCCGATCACCATCAGCAAATCCGTGCCGATGTTCGTCACCAACGAACTGCCCGCTTGGATGCGATCTCCCCACGAACTTTTTGGGTCGGTCAGTTTCTTCCAAGACTCCTCAATCTCCGGGATGCCTAAAAACTCCTCCATTCCGTCGAGCAAGAGGTTGCCGAATTTTTTCAGGTACTTTTCTGGGTGCTCCTCGATATCTTCAAGAGCCGCTCCTAGTGCGGGGATGATTATTTTTTCTTCAATTTGTTGAACGAAACGCTCCGAAGCAGCCCCTTTCCATGTGAACGTGAGCGCGTTCGCATGTGCTTCCATTCGGGAGGCTTTGTATCGAAAGTCAACTGCCGCATCGGAAAAGCGCTCATAAAGCGACCATCGAGCTTCTAAAAACTAACTGTCATGAAAAGTGAACAGAGGATTTTTTCTCGAACTGTCTGAAGCTTTCATGTATACTAAATTATGGTTAGTAACGGTTATTTACAAAGCAACGATAAGGAGAATTGAACCTCGTGAAAAAATGGATGCTTCCCCTCACAACCCTTGCGGCAACGGGTTTGTTGCTCGGCGCAACGCCTGTTCCCGCTTCTCACGCTGATGCAATACAAGAGCAAGCAATACATGTTTTGATGAATGACAGAGAGATCGCTTTCCCGGACGCCAAGCCGTTCGTCGATGAAAACGACCGCACGATGGTGCCGGTGCGTTTCGTAGCGGAAAGCATGGGTGCGTCTGTGGATTGGATGCCGAACACGCAGTATGTGATCATCAAACTGCCCGGCAGAGACATTCGCATGCGCGTCGGCGAGAACAAAGCCACCGTCAACGGCATCTCCGTGATGCTCGACACCAAGTCTGTCATGACGAACGACCGCACGTATGTGCCGCTGCGTTTCGTCAGCGAAAACTTGGGTGCCGATGTCAAGTGGGATGCGGCGAACAACGCCGTGAAGATCACCTACAAAAACACCACCAACAACGGCGGCACGTTCACCCCTCCGCCCCAAGACCTGGACAAAGTCCACATCACCGACCTCAAACTCACCGACACCGACCCCTGGGGCCGCAAGATCCGCCATACGAACCTGCCGAAGAATGCGTCGGATTACTTGTACATCTTGGAGGATGTGCCGAACTGGATGTATGAGGAGCCTTATCGAGTATCTGGACACCAAGCAGCAAAACCCAACGTAGATACCTTCAAAATGTTCGATCAGTTTAACAAGAAGAACATAAATACTTGGGCGCAAAAAATCCAAGCTCACTTCGATTTGCTCCTAAATGTAGATTATCAAAACATGCCGGATGATTGGGTGCAAAAAGTTTGCGACACGTATGCCGGGGGATACGAAAGTATGTCTTACCAGGTTACGAAGTACGCAAACTGGGTTAAAGAAAATGAGATTAAGATCGAAGGTAGTGTTCAAGTAGAACCTTCCATGTTGTACTACGATCCCTATAATGGAACATTTCATATGAGAAACTACATCAAGTTTCGAGTAGACCACTATAAAGAAAAGAAAAACGTTTTCCTTGATCCTGCAAATAAGGCAGCACAATTTGAACCAAATGTGTGGTATGGAGGCCTCCACGATACTATGTATTCTGCTAGTGATCCAAACGCAATCAGTTGGGAGGTAGACCCTGGAGGGGTAGACTCCGCTGGGTCGATGTTTGTCTTTGAACATGGGCCACTATGGGATCGCCTTGAATAGGAGACCCTTGAATGTTTACAAAACGAAATGCATCTATCTTAATTCTTTTTCTTTTTGGCATTCTATGGTTTTCCCTTTTTTCACCCACAATTGCGCAGGCGTGGCCAAGAGTGCAATTAGTACCCGGTGACCCTGAAAATTGGAAGTTCCAAACGAGAGACGAATATCATACAACCTCAACAATTTATGTCACAGAAGGTTGGACGATCAATTTGTCCCCAACTTGCAACGGTACTCATACAGTCTGTAATCCAAAAACCGGTGAGTATGTTGTTTGGGATCAGGGTCACAAAGTTGAGGAACCAAACCCCGAAATTGTAAATGGGTACGTAACAACAACATTTAAAGTCAACATTGCGGCAGTAGATGAACAGTTAAAAAAGATCGGGAAGGGGGGATGGGTGTACCAACATCATGTTTATTTGAACTCTATCTTTCATGTCTATTATCCGGATGGGTCAACTAAAATATTTTACACACCTCAAGATGTCAATCCATCCGCAAATTGGAGTGACGATTCGGGATTTCCACAATACTACGACCTAGAAACTCCCATCCCCTTCGTCCCCGTCGACGGCATGTGCTTTCTCTCCGACGGCACGACGATCCCTTGCAACAACAACAGCACCGTCGTAAATGGCTACTATGTCAACCATATCAAACCGGGGGAGTTGTTCGTCGGAAGCACCGCTTCCTTCTCGTTCCAAAACCAAATCACATGGAAGGGCCAAGACTACGTCCTCTACCAAAGCTACATCACCCCGTTTGACGACTGGAGCCAGCACGACAACGTCGTCGACGGCAACGACCCGCTCACTCGAACGATCACAGCCGACCCCGGCGGCAACAAAATCATGGGGATGTACAAGCCCAAATCCACCGTCTCCGTCACCGCCACCATCGACGGCCCGACAGAGGCGGACAGCACCGCAACAGAAGTGGACGGAACGTTCAGTTTTGACGCGCTCTCCAAGGGAGCGGACTTGAGCAAGTACGAAATCACCAACACCGTCAACTGCACATTCGTAAAACCCGGCGACAAAACCGGCTCGCTCTCAGGCAAAGCGGACGGGCGAAGCGGGTTGCCGATCAAAATTCAATTGAGCGGCGGGCCAAGCACCAAAGCGTCCGTCACGGTCAAAGCCTACGATGTCAACGGCGGTTCCGATCTTGCCACCGCCGAGCACACCGTCGTCGTCTACAACGCACCGCCTCCCGCTCAATCAGTCGGCGGACAAGACCTCGACCCGAACTCCAACGGCAAGATCGGCGCCGATCCCGCTCCCGGTTCGTCGTCCGACAAATTCAACGTCACCCAGGGCGTCCCGACACACGAGTATCTCTACACGCAAGCCGGCGGCAAACGCTATCTCTACAACTATCACTACCAACAAGTCAGCAAGTTCAAGGAATACCCGATCACCGTGCAAAAATCATTCCATCTCACTTGGGAAGAGCAAGTCCAAACCGGCACCGATGAACAGGGCAACCCGGTTTATGAGTGGCAACCCCGCGAAGACACCGTCGTGATTCCGCAGCCCTACACCGTCAAACGCAACTATTCCTACTGGATGGTCGACTCTCTGAACGTCTACAAAATGTCCTATGCCACCATGCAAAACTACGCGCTGCCCGGCATCGTCACGATGAGCCCGCGCAACTACGCCGCTCCAGATGTCTACGCGGACCACCACTCGGACGAAGCGTGGCATCTCCAAGAACCGAAGTACCCGAACCCCTACATGATCCCAGGCGTTGAAGAAGTCTCCGGTGGACAGAACGGCCGCCCCAATCCGCCTTCCGAAGATTGGCGCAGCGAAGCGGAACAGCAAATTCCCAAAATCAAAGTCCGCAACGATCCGTTTTCCTTCGACAACTTGCCGCAAGCGCGGATGGACAGCTCTTGGCAAGACGAAAAAACCCAAAACCCGCTCGACATCCCGGCTCCGCAACAGTACCAAGACTCCGACCGGGTGTTTTACCAAAATCATCTCTACATCGACCCGAGCAAGATCAACCAATACCAAACTTCCTCCTCCGGCAAGGTGCACTACGTTCCGACCGGCACGACGATCCCGAGCCAGGCAGCAGAAGTGGTCGATGACATTCACAACATCAACTACGTCACCGTCCATACGCCGACCGTGTGCTACTGTGACATCTCCGACGACCGGGACCACAACCAGATGACCGTGCCGGACCCGGCCCGTCGTTCCCTGATTTTGACCCGGAATTTCACCGTCTCCGTCCCGACAGACGGCCCGCACCAAAACTACCTGAACTATGGAACCCGCGACTACGCCGAATACATCCAAACGCGCCAAGTCTGGTTCCCGTTCGATGTCTACATGGACGGCGAATGGAAAAAATCCGGTCAATGGCTGACGATCCCCAAAGCCTACAAGGCATACACCTTTGCTCTTCCGGTCTGGGTCAACGAGGGCGACTACGATGTGAAGTTCCGCGCCGTCGCCGAAAACAGTCCCGTGCAAGAAGGGGATCCCTATTACACCAACGCATCGCAAGAAGAAAACCAAGCCAACCTCAATCTCGCGCATCACATCGCCACCAAAATCATCCCCGTCAAAGTGATCGGCCGCCTCTTCGACTTCAAAGTCACCGACGTCGCCGATTACAACTGGGAACTGGTCTTCCGTCCGTACAAGGGAAGCCGCGACATCTTGCCCAACCGCAGCTACTGGGTCGGCGACCGCGATTTCAACGGCGACAAGCGCAACCCGACGGTCGCGCCGCCGTTTGAACTGCCGCTCGGTCCGAAATCTTCGCCGCTTGCGGGCTACTCGAACGTCGCCGTCAAAACCGGCTACCATTTCAAGTTCGACCTCAAAACGGTCGGCAACATGTACGGCCTCTATGACGGCATTCGGATCACGCCGAGCTTCACGTTTATAAAAAAAGACGGCACCGGCCGCCAAGATGTCGATCTCTACTACAGCACGAACACGAAGCCCTTTGTCAAAATCGGGTCGCAAGAAGACACCTTGAAGCGTCAATTCGTGTTGAACACGCCGCTGCGCAACGTGACAAACGCAGAGTTCACCGACACGGCGACGTTCCTCTACGACCGCGTCTTCAACAACCAAGACCGCGCAACCGCGGGGAACCGCACGCTCTACATCAACAACTATTCCTACAAAGCCGAAAAGCCCGTCCCGATCGGCTCGGCGTATGCGTGGGAACTGCTCTCCAGCGGCACCCGCACATTTATCGGCGTGCACAACAACGACGCCGGAGACCCCGCGCTCGCCAATGCCGCCGTGCAGAAGTGGTACGGCGAATACAGCTTGCCCGCCGCCGTCAAAGCGGTGCCGAAGAACTTCGACTTGGCAGGATATGCCCGAACCCACGTCCTTGACGACCACTCGAAGGACGTCTGGCTCAAAAACGGCTACCTCATCGTCAACTTCAACATCGAAACCATCCAAAACGGCGACACTGACCACCCGCACCTGCAATACCTCCACGGCCCGTGGGACAACCAATGGCGCATGGAAGGGATGCGGTCGAGTTTCACCGACGCGGAAGGTCACGTGTTTGAAATTCGCGACGGCGACGTGCTGTACTACCACGCCGACAAGTCTTCGTACGACGACTTCGGCACGTATGTTCCTCACTAGCTCAGAACCCGCTATCCAAAACAAAAAGCGCATCCCTCGCCGGATGCGCTTTTTGTTTTACTTAGGCGTGCGTGTTCTGTTGCACCTCAACTTTGCCTCCATACGACTTCACAACCGCCGAGAGCAGGGACAAAACCAGCGCTATCCCCGCGGTGACGGTGAGAACGGTGAGCGGCGATCCCGTGTTCAACCCTTTGCCGAAGTACAGCAGATCGCGCAACACGTCGGCTCCGAAGTGAAGCGGAATCCACGAGTACAGCCAATCGTGCGAGAAGCTCGGCAACATCTGCGGCGGAAGTGCGAGAATCGGGGACCCGAAGAAAAACACCAGCACGAGCAACGGCATTCCCGCCATGCCCAACCAGTTCAGCAAACACGATTGCATCAGGAAGAAACAGTAGCTGATCAACGCAAACGTCCAGAAAAACGCCCCTGCATCGGGAATCGTCATCCCCAGCATCCCTTTGGCAAGCAACAGAGTGGAACCTGCCGCCGCGCCTGCGTACAGCAGACCGAGCACCAGTTGCGTCACGATCACGCCGACGTTGCCAAGCCGTCCCGTGGAACGCGCTTTGTTCGACGCAAGCATCAAGAGCACCGACGTGACGATCGCGCCAAACCAAGCCAGCACGGTAAACGCAACGGGCGCATTGCCGTTGGCGCTGTGCGACGGAACGGGGTTGACGTTGTCGATCTTGAACGAAATCGGAGCGGCCAGCGCGGCGGCTTGTGCGGTGTTCAGTTTGTCGCCTTGCGCTTTGAGGTTTCCGAGCATTTGCGTGCGCAGGTTGGCGTTGACGCCTTCGCCGATCTTGCTTACGATTTGCGACACCAAGTTCGCGCCGGTCGCGTTCATCCCTTGGTTGATCGACACTTGGATTTCCGCCGCTTGCGGCTGCGGGCTGAACAGCGACGCCACGTTGCGGCTGAGATCGGCGGGGAGGACGAGCGTGGCGTAATACTTTTCTTCGTCGAGCCCGGATGTTGCTTGGTTCACATCTTGAAGCACCTCCCACTTCAGCGGCGGTTCTTCGCCGTCGGCGGGAGGCTTCGTCACGTTGTCGAGGATTAATTTGCCGATGTTCAGCGTCTGCCCGTTGGGAAGCTGAGCCCCTTGGTCGAGCACGACCAGCGCGACGGGCATGTTTTTCGGAGCGGGGTTGGAGGACGACCCGATTTGAGCCAATCCTAGGATCAGTATCACGATGAGTACCAAGATCATGCCAAGCCAGACGGTTTTGTTGCGAAGCATCTTGCCTGCGTTTGTCATGGCGGAATGCCTCCTTCAATAATTGACATTGTGTTCATTACTGTGCACACTGTTCATTATATGGAGAACGATTTCGCATTCAATGATCAATGTCGTCTGCTGTGTCGTGTAATCGGCACATGCGGGCATGAGTGTTGATTTTTTTCGAAAAAAAAACGGAGGGATCGCGCATGGCGGAAGGAACGGATCGCCGCAAGAAGCGAACGCGGCAGTTGCTTCGCAAAGCGTTGCTTGACTTGATCGAGGAGAGAGGGCTCGACCGAATCACCGTCCGCGATTTGACGGAGCGGGCGGAGATCAACCGGGGGACGTTTTATCTTCATTATCGGGATGTGCCCGACTTGATGGAACAGTTGAAGCAAGAGATCTTCGAGGGGTTGACGCAGGTGGCGGTGAAGCTCCAGCCAAGCGAGTTGCAAAAGCATGCCGAGCAAGACCTCGTGTATCCGCCGATGGTGCAATTGCTGTCGTACTTCAAGTCGAACGGTGATTTTTTTCACGTGATGTTCGGGCCGAACGGGGACTTCGGGTTTCCGATGCAGATCAAGGCGTTTATGAAGGAGCGGCTGTATCTGCACCTGTTCGACGATCTGCCGGAGGACGCGAGCGCTCCCGTCCCGCGCGACTACTTGATCGCGTTCATCGCTTCCGCTAATATCGGGCTGCTCACGCATTGGATTCAGTCCGGCATGGACTTGCCGGTGGAGGAAGTGGCGCTGATTCTTGCCCGCATCTTGCACCGCGGGCCGCTGGCGGTGTCGGCGTTTTCTTGATGCTGGTCTTGCGAGTTTTGTAGAATTCTCAAAAAATTTAATGAATGAGCAGGGAATGGTTGGTCGAGTGGCCAATTCAACCAAGATACAAAGGAGGAATGACACATGAGAAAACCAGTTCGTTTGCGTCCGGCGGAAGTCGGCGATGTGGATGTACTGTACGGATACCGATTGGACGAAGAAGTGATGTATTGGGGCAACGGAGCGCGCGGCGACATCATCCCGACGCGCGATCAGTTGGTGGACCGCATGCGCAACCAAAGCCCGAAAGAAGGGCAGACGTTCGCCATCGAAGTTGAGGAAACGGAGGGCGCGTGGCGGATGATCGGCACGGTTTCCTACAGCGGCCTCGATCAGTTTGAACGCGTCGCCACGATCGGGATGCTGATCGGCGATCGGGCGTATTGGGGCGGCGGCTACGGGACGGAGGCGTTGGAGCAGTTTCTGTATTTCCTCTTCCGCCGCTTGAACTTGCGACGCGTGGATCTCGACACGCACGAAGCCAACAAGCGGGCGATTCGCTGCTATGAAAAAGCCGGGTTCGTCATCGAGGGCGTGCGCCGCAAGCGCCGCTTCACGATCAACGGCTACCAAGACCAAATTCTCATGGGCCTCCTGCGCGAAGAGTGGGAAGAACGCGTGCAGTTGCAACCGAAGTACGAATAGAGATTTTTTTGGACTGCGTTTTGGTATAATGGAAGGAAATCTTTCCAATACGAAACGGCAGGTGGCATGTCTTTGATCCGCTGGATGGTGGAAACGAACGATCGCATCGGGATGACGCTCGATGTGGTGCGCGTGTTGACGGCGCACGGATGCAACATTGAAGCGATGGAAGTGATGCGCCATTACATCTACGTGCGGCTGGAGCATCCGCCGGGCGAAGTGGAGCTAGTATACGGCGAATTGCTCGGCATCGACGGCGTGCGGGCGGTGACGCAAGTGCAGAAACTCCCCGCCGAAGAACGGGAGTCGCAGCTGCTGCGCGAATCGTTCAAGAGCCGGCGCGAAGACATCACGTTTGACGACATCGTGCACGAAAGCGACCTGATGCGCCGTTGCATCCAGACGGCGCGGATGGTGGCGCAGACAGAATCGACCGTGCTGTTGCTCGGCGAGAGCGGCACGGGCAAGGAGCTGTTCGCCCGCGCCATCCACAACGCGTCGCAGCGCAAGCAGTATGCGTTTGTCGCGATCAACTGCGCGACGTTGCCGGAGCATCTCTTGGAGAGCGAACTGTTCGGCTACGAAGAGGGCGCGTTCACCGGAACGAAGCGCGGCGGGAAACCGGGGCTGTACGAAACGGCGGATAAGGGCACGATCTTCCTCGACGAAGTGGGAGAGATGCCGTTGCCGCTGCAAGCGAAATTGCTCCGCACGATTCAGGCGGGCACGTTTCGCCGCGTCGGCGGGACGCGGGAGCAGCACGCCAACGTCCGCGTGATTGCGGCGACGAACCGCGATTTGTTGCAGATGGTGCGCAGCGGGCAGTTTCGCGAGGATTTGTATTACCGCTTGCACGTCATCCCCGTGCAGATTCCGCCGCTGCGCTCGCGGCGCGAAGATGTGGTGCTGTTGGCAGAGCATTTTTTGCAAAATTGGCGGCAGAAGACCGGCAAGAGCGGGTTGGAGTTGTCGAGCGCCTGCCAAGAGCGGATGATGCAGTACGACTTTCCGGGCAACGTGCGGGAGTTGGAGAACATGGTCGAGCGCTCGGTGCATCTCGTCGACGGCGATTTGATCGAGCCGTATCACATGATGTTCCCCGACGTGCGCGTGTCGGGCGGCGGATGGACGGCGGGGCACGGGTCGCTCAGGGAGCTCGTGGAGGACTTTGAGCGCACGTTGATCGCCGACGCTCTGGAGCGATACGGGTCGTTTCGCACCGTCGCGAAGCAGCTCGGCACGTCGCACACGACGATTTTGAACAAAGCGCACCGTTACGGTTTGGTGCGCGGGCGCGAGGGGGAACGGGAGTGAGCAGATTTTCCGCGTATCGGGATTGGGGCGCAGACGGCCAAGAGAAACCGGAGTTAAAAAAAGAAACTCTCCAGCGCATCTACCGCTACTTCCTCCCCTACTGGAAACAAGGGGTCGGAGTGGTGCTGTGCATCTTGCTCACGTCCGGTTTCGGGCTGTTGCAGCCGCTGTTGATTCGCGGCGTCGTGGACACGGCGATTCCGCAAGGGCGCACGTCGCTGTTGAACGGGCTGGTGCTCGCGATGGTGGCGGCGGCGATTCTATCAGGGCTGGTTTCGGTGGCGCAGGCGTTTTTGAACTCCGTGATCGGGCAGGGCGTGATGAACGACATCCGCAACCAGATGTATCAGCACTTGCACCGGATGTCGATTCGGTTTTTTACTTCGACCAAGACGGGCGACATCATGTCCCGCGTCAACAACGACGTCAACGGCTTGCAGCAGGTCGTGACCGATACGATGTCGCAGTCGATCAACAATGTGCTGCTGGCGTCGACGACACTGGTGACGATGTTTTGGCTGGATTGGCGGTTGGCGTTGTTGTCGTTGATTCTGTTGCCGTTGTTCGTGCTTCCGACGCGGCGGGTCGGCAAGATGAATTACAAAGTGCGCAAAGAAACGCAGGCCAAGATGGGCGAGCTTTCGTCGCTGATGCAAGAGACGCTGTCGGTCAGCGGGGCGCTGTTGGTGAAGTCGTTCGGGCGCGAGGAAGACGAGTTGCGCCGCTTTACGGGCAAGACGACAGAGCTGAAGCGGTTGCAGATTCGGCAGAGCTTGATCGGGCGTTGGTTTTTTATGTTCATCAACGTGATTTCCACGGCGGGGCCGGCGATCATCTATTGGTACGGCGGGCATCTGGTGATCGACCAGTCGATTACGCTCGGGACGGTGATTGCGTTCACGGCGTTTCTGACGCGTCTCTACGGGCCGGTGTCGTCGCTTGCGAACATCCAAGTGAACGTGCTCGGGTCGGCGGCGCTGTTTGATCGTTTGTTCGAGTATCTGGATTTGCCGGTGGAGATTCAAGACCGTCCGGGTGCTCTGGAATTGCGCGAGGCGGCGGGGCGGATCGAGTTTGAGGGTGTGTCGTTCTGGTATCATAAGGAGCGTCCGGTGTTGCAGGGGCTGAATTTCACGATTGAGCCGGGGCAGATCGTGGCGTTGGTCGGGCCGAGCGGCTCGGGCAAGACGACAATCTCGAATTTGATTCCGCGCTTGTACGACCCATCCGTTGGTGCGGTGCGGCTGGACGGCGTGGATTTGCGCGATTTGCAAGTGAAGTCGCTGGGCGAGCAGATCGGGATCGTGACGCAGGAGACGTTTCTGTTTCATGCGACGATTCGGGAGAACTTGCGGTATGGGCGGCCGCATGCCACGGAGGAAGAGATCGTGGCGGCGGCGAAGGCGGCGTACATCCACGACTTGATCGAGAGTTTGCCGGAGGGGTACGACACGGTCGTCGGCGAGCGCGGGCACAAGCTGTCCGGCGGCGAGAAGCAGCGGATGGCGATCGCCCGCGTGATTCTGAAGGACCCGAAGATTCTGATCCTCGACGAAGCGACGTCGGCGCTCGATTCGCACTCGGAGGCGTATATCCAGCAAGTGTTGGAAGAGCTGATGAAGTCGCGAACGTCGGTGGTGATCGCGCATCGGCTGTCCACCATCCTCCACGCCGATCAGATTCTCGTGATTGAGGAAGGCAGGCTGGTCGAGCAAGGCACGCATGTGCAGTTGTTGGAGCTCGGCGGGCTGTACGCGAGCCTCTACCGCCAGCAATTCGAGGGAGAGGCATGAGGAAAAAAGCGACCCTATCGCGAGGTGGCCCCTCGAAGCGTAGTATTGCGCATCTTTTAGGGAGGGCTGTTTGATGTGCAGAAACGACCCCCTCAGGGTCGCCAACTTTTAGGGGGCGCTTTCAGAGCTAACCTCTCCTGAAGCTGACCTGATCGCGTTATGAGAAAGACGACCTGCCTGGAGGTCGTCTTTTTGGATGGCGTATGTTAGTTGCGTTTCTTCGCATGTTTCTCAATCAGCTTCATGATCGTGCCGACCGCATCGCGGACGGTCGACGTTTCCATCGCTGCCACGTACTCGCGCTTCTTCGCCTGCGTCTCTTCGATCGCTTGCAGCAGGGTTTCCGTCGTGAGGTCTTCTTCAAACAACACGCGGGAGTAGCCCGCTTTCTCAAAAGACTTCGCATTCAGAATCTGATCCCCCCGCGAAGCAGCGCGGGAGAGCGGAATCAGCACATGCGGTTTCTTCAGCGCGAGGAACTCAAAGATCGCGTTCGATCCCGCCCGCGAAACAAATAAATCGGTCATCGCAAACAAGTCCGGCAATTCTTCGCTCACGAACTCGTACTGGCGGTAGCGCGGGTTCCCGTCCAGCGCCGGGTCGAGATGGCCTTTGCCGCAGATGTGGACGATCTGGTACGTCTTGAGCAACGGTTCCAGGTTGGCGCGAATCGCTTGGTTGATCTTCTCCGAGCCGAGCGACCCGCCGATGATCATCAGCACCGGATCACCCTGCTTCAAACCCGTAAACGCAAACCCGCGCTTGGCGTCGCCGCGCAGCACCTCTTCGCGAATCGGCGAGCCCGTGTGCACCGCTTTGCCGCTGTCGATGTGCTTGAGCGTCTCGGCGAACGTCACGCAGACTTTTTGCGCAAACGGAGCGCAGAGTTTGTTGGCGAGACCCGGCGTCAGGTCCGACTCGTGGATGACGACCGGGATGCGGTTCAGCCACGCGCCCATCACGACCGGCACCGCCACGAAGCCGCCCTTGGAGAACACGACGTTCGGCTTGGTTTTGCGAAGCACAGAGTACGCTTGCAACACGCCCTGCATGACTTTGAACGGGTCTTTGAGGTTCTTCAGGTCGAAGTAGCGGCGCAGTTTGCCGACGGCAATCGGGTGATACGGCATGTTGACACGCTGAATCATCTCGCGTTCAATCCCGTCGTGCGAGCCGATGTACTCCATCTCCCAGCCCGCCGCTTCCAGCTTCGGAAGCAACGCCAAGTTCCCTGTGACGTGGCCGGCTGAGCCACCGCCTGTCAGGACGATTTTTTTCTTCATTGCATACACCTCTGGTTTCCCGTGTTGAGTACAGTCATGATACCACAACTGCGGCTGATGCGCTCCTGTTTATGGTACTATAGGGAGAGAACTTCTATGTTACCCATCAGGCAGGAGGAACCCGTACCATGACCATCAAAAAAATCGAACACGTCGGTGTCCAAGTCCGCGACATCGAAACTTCTATCAACTTCTACCGCGATGTGATCGGGATGGACCTCAAAGGCACCCTCGACCATACGAACGGCGTGATCAAATTGGCGTTTCTCGGCTTCCCCGGCGCCGACGAAACGGAACTCGAACTGATTTCCGGCTACAACCCGGACCTCCCGACCGAGGGCAAAGTCCACCACATCGCGTTCACCGTAGACAAACTTGAGCCGGAAGTCGAGCGTCTGAAGTCCCTTGGCGTCACGGAAATCGACTCCGAAATCACCACGCTGCCCAACGGCTCCCGCTACTATTTCTTCGCAGGCCCGGACGGCGAGTGGATCGAGCTGTTTGAATCCACCCGCTAGGAGTTCTTCCCGGCAGGCTTTGCGTACATATCCGCGTAGGAATCAAGGAGGCAACCCATGAGCGACAATGTCAAAGACCGCGTTCCGCCCGGTCAGTACTTGACCGACAAATGGCCGGTGCTCCACGCCGGAACCGTGCCGCGCATCGAGTTGGCGACGTGGAACTTCCGAATCTTCGGCCTCGTGGACGAAGAGAAAGTGTTCACGTGGGAACAGTTCAACGCGCTTCCGGCGTACCGCTCCACGTCCGACATCCACTGCGTGACCACATGGTCGCGCCTCGACAACACGTGGGACGGCGTCTCGTTTCGAGATGTGATGGCACAAGTCAACGTCAAACCGGAAGCGAAGTTCGTCGTCATCCACGCCGAAGAGGGCTGGACGACCAACTTGCCGCTGCGTGATCTGCTGATGGACGACGTGCTGTTCGCGCACTCGCACGACGGACAGCCGCTCACCCCGAATCACGGCTGGCCGCTGCGCCTCGTCGTGCCGCAACTCTACTTCTGGAAATCGGCGAAGTGGGTGCGCGGCATCGAGTTCGTCGCCGAGGACAAGCCCGGTTTCTGGGAAGAGCGCGGCTACCATCTCTACGCCGATCCGTGGCTGGAGCAACGCTATCGGGACGACCCCGAATGGCACGAGGGCGAGAAAAACACCGATGAATACTACGAGCGCGTCGCCCGCCGCATTCGCCAGCACGAACAGAAAAAACAGCAAGAGCAAGGGAAGTAACCCGCTTGAAAGAAAGACTCGTCCGCCTGTATGGGGACGAGTCTTTTTTTGGATACTAACCCGAAGAAAGGGAGGAGAGTCCGAGGTGAACGGAAAAACGCGCAAACATCACTACATCAGCGTCATCGCTTCCATTTTCGCGTCGGCGGGGCTGTTGCTCGTCTACCGCCAATGGGGTTTGGATGTTGCTGATCTGATCGGGTTCGGCGTGCTGATCGGGATCTCCTACGCGATGTTGTACAAATCATAAGCTCGCTTACGACAGCGAGTACACCAACGAATACAGCAAAGAGACGATCATCACGATGGCGAGGACCAGCGAAATGACGCGAATGGTCGATTTCTTCATCAGGGACAGGACTCCTTTCGATCATCGTTATTGTAGTACACGACGAGAGAGGAGGCAAGCACGATGAGACGATGGAAATCCGCCTGTCTGCTCGGGCTCTGCTTGCTGATCTTGCCCGCTTCCGACGCAGGAGCCGGTCCTGTCAAAAAACCGCTGACCCTGCAGCAAGCGGTGGAGATCGGGATGAAACGCGCCGTGCAATGGAGTCCCAAAGCAAAATTGGCGCATGCCCAGAGCTCCGACTTCCCGATGGAGCGGGAGAGCGGCGAAGGAGGCAAACGCAGGCTCTGGAACGAGGAGTTCGGCGTGCCGGGCACGACGCGGCACTTGCGCTTGACGGTGGAGGACGGCGAAATCAAAGCGGTGCATGAAACGGAAGGCGAGGACTCCTACGTGGACGACGTCGGCGGTCACGATTCGCCGGAAGCTTGGAACCGCGCCCGCGCGGAAGATCATTTGAAACCGGGCACCGGTGTGGAAGTCGGCTATCACTATAAGTTGTACGCGGACGATCAAAAGCAAGCGCGGCTTGCCGTCTCCGGCTCCGATAAGCAAGGCAGGCCGGTGCAAGTGCACTTTCGCCTGCAGGACGGTCGCAAACTGACTGTCTACCGCAAAGAGTTGATCGGCGGCGGGCTCTATGCGGGAGACAAACTGAGCCTTGGAAGCACGAGGGGCCAGCTCCCGACGATCTACGGCGTGGAGTTCTCTCCGGACGACAGCCGAACGATTCTCGCTTGGGGGGACTTCAGCGTGGCGCAAGACACGCATCCATTCGCAAAACTGTCCCGCGACCTCGGCGCGCATTGGACGCCGATCCAGTTGCCGGGCATCGTCAGCCGCATGTGGTGGCAAAGCCCCGGCTGTCTCTACGCCGGCGGCGTTGGCACGCTGTGGCGGTCGCGCGACGAAGGCCAATCGTGGGAAGCCGTTCTCGCGCAGGAGCACCAAATCAAGATCAACGCCGACACGCACAGCTCCAAAATCGCGTTCCTCTCCGACGACGGCGTGCAGGTCTCCCGCGACGAAGGGCGGACGTGGAACCGCGTGGAAGTTCCCGCCGAAGCGAAACAAGTTCTGTTCGACACGGATGGCACGCTCTATGTCCGGGGAGCCAAGGGGATCTTCCGCCAGCGGGGCGGCAACTGGGAGAAAGTGCCCGGCAAATTCATGACCAAAAGCGGCGGACGCGTGATCACCTCCAAGGAGAGAGACTTCTCCCTCACAGTTCAAGAGAGTTCCAAAACGGACGGTCGAAAAACGTTCGCCAATCCGGAGGGCTGTCTGTACGCGGAAGCAGTCTTCTGCGCTCAGGACCGCCTCTATGCCGTCTGCAAAAACAAACTCTACACGCGCACGCTCCAGACCGGAGACACTTGGCAGCCGCTCCCGCTTCCCGACGACGGGCTCCTGCTCGACCTCGCCGTCGGCCCGCACGGAGAACTCTACTACGCATTCGCCCCGAGGCTCGTCTGGAAAGAGCAATCGTAACACCAAAACTGCGCGTTGAAAAAAGCATCATCGATGTGAAACTTGCATCACAATGCGACCCTGCTTCACGATGTGAAGTCCTCCATGATATAGAAAAAGCTCCACCGGGCACACGTCCCGGTGGAGCTTCACGTATGTGAGTTGGGAACGGGACGTTCCGAACGAATTGTCAAAAAGCCGGAGATCAGGAGCAGCTTACAGAACGCGCACGATGTTCTGGATGGGAATCTGGAAGCGGCCCCACTCGTTGTGGATTTGCAGGCTGCGGGTTTCGGAGCGGTACGAGAGAATCCGACCCTCGACCGTGTGCTCCCCGTCCGCTTCGCCAACGATGATCTTGAGGGGTTGACGACGCGCCATCGCTTGTTGAACGCGGTACTCGATCTCAACGCTTGCATCTTCGTGCAACTGCGGAACAACATACGGCTCCAATTCCTGTTCCATCATGCGGGCACGGTGCTCCGGCAAGATCATGCGATGGCCTTCCCAAAGTTTGTTTCCACGATTCATCTAATCGCTCCCTTGCATAATTTCGTGAGAACGCTTGTTCCTAGGAACGCTTGTTCTTATCTTACCCCAAATCCAAGACGGAGGCAACCGGAAAATTTCCCGGTTTTCTTTTGTCAACGAAAACAGTATATTGTCGTTTTCTGCATATCATGCGACTATAAGGATATAGACCTAGAAAACGGTGAAATGGGGTAGGACATCTTGACGACGATGGAAGGATTATATGATCGGAAAGTACGTTGCCCTCTTTGTGAAGCGACTTATAATACGAAGAAAGTCCTGACCCGTGCGGTCAAAGTAAAAGAAACGCAGGGTGATTTTTTTGCAAGGTACGCAGGTCCTAACCCGGTGCATTATCTTGTCAACGTGTGCACACTATGCGGATTTTCGTTTTTGGAGAAAACACAGCCGAAAATTACGCCGCTGCGCCGACAAACGTATCTCGACGAAGTGGCGTCCCGCTGGAATTCGCGCGACCTGTGCGGCCTGCGCGACGTCAAACAAGCGGTCACGGCGTTTAAACTGGCGATCGTGTGCGCCCAATACGTCGGCGAGCCGTCGCGGACGATCGGCGGGTTGTGCCTGCACCTGGCGTGGCTGTACCGCGAATTGCAAGATCGGGAAAACGAGCGGCGCTTCATGCAAAACGCGTTGGATTTCTATATTGATTGCTACGAACACGATTCCCGCCTGAACGACGAGGGCAAGATGCCGTACTTGATCGGCGAATTGGCGCGCCGCCTCGGCGACGACAAATTGGCGGTGCTCTACTTCAACCAAGTGACTTCCGACCGCACCACCGCCGAGAAGTACATCAAACTCGCCCGCACGCAATGGGCGCTCTTGCGCGAAGACCGCGCCAACAAAGGGCTCAGAGAGATCGACGAAAACGGCGAAGAGTCCGGCAGCCAAACCCATCCGCAAGCGGCAAACGGCTGATCCGCTTGACAGAGCTCCGCAAGAGACGGCAGGATGTTGGGGAAGAGGTGAAGCGACGTGAGCAACATCGTCTGTGGAACGTGCGCATGGGGCGACCATGAGGATTTCTACCCCAAGGGCGTGAAACCGGCAGAGCGGCTCGGGTATTATGCGAGGTTTTTTCCCATGGTGGAAGTTACGCCATTCCCAACCCCGCGTATGTGGAGGGCTGGGCGCGCAAACATGGAACAACAACCATTCCAATTTCGCCGTTCGCAATGAGTTTGATATGATGGAATTGTTGGATCTGCCCGTGGAGCGCGCCGAGCTGCCGGGCGATCAATTGGAGCTTTTTTGAGGGGGAACCTGAGCAGATGAGACCGATCAGTGTGCAAGTGCGCGGCTTGTTCAGCCGTGAAGAGATGGAGCGATACAACGACTTGTGGGAAGTCGGCAAGTTTTGCGAAGGGTCCGGCCGCTTCGACCTCGCCCGCATCGTGCAGCGGGAAATCGAATGGCTCGCCCAACCGGCCGTCGAGAAATTGCAGCGCTATGAAAACCGCGTCGACGCGCCCGCGGCAGTGGCGGCTCCCGTGATCATCGACAACCGGCCCGCCAAGAAAAAACACACCACGCCGGTCGAGCCGCCGAACCAAGAAAAATAAGAGCGAATAGTGAAGAATAATCAGAAAACAACCCCGTCAACCCCTTGACAAAATGATTTCCGCAGAGTTGGATGCGCTTGACAGAGGAACTTCTTCATGCCTATAATAATGTTGACCAAAACAATCAGGATTCCAATTTGCGATTCCTGATTCTCTTTTGCACATAATCCTGACTCCCGTAGTCAAGATTAAATCCGGGAAGTCGAGGAGATGTGCGGTGTCCCAGAAGGAGGTGCGTACACATGAAGTTATCCTCGCGCGGGCATTATGGAATGATGGCTCTGACGTACTTGGCGCAGAAGGCTGAGACGGGGCCGATTCCGATCAAAGCCATCGCGGCTGCGGAAGACATTCCCGAACCATACTTAGAGCAAATCTTCGTGGAACTGCGCCGTGCAGGACTGGTGACCAGTGTACGCGGTGCGCGCGGCGGCTACAAACTCAGTCGTCCGGCGGCAGACATTCAAGTCGGCGAGGTCGTCAAAGTCCTCGAAGGCGAGATTGCCCCGGTGGAGTGTTTGCACGCGGAGGAGGAGAATCCCGCCCTCTGTTGCTCCAAGACGGAGCATTGCGCCACGAAAATCGTCTGGGAGAAACTTCGTGATACGATCGTAGACTACCTTGACGACATCACGCTGCACGACATCGTCAACAAAAGCTCTAAGCTCTACACTGAGAGCAAATCATAAACCAAGACAACATGAGACTGTAACCCCTGTCCAGAAGGAGATGACCAGAAGTGCGCAGCATCTATCTTGACCACGCAGCAACTACCCCGGTTCGTGAGGAAGTCATCGAAGCGATGGTGAAAGTCCTCCGTGAAAACTTCGGGAACCCGTCTTCCATCCACCAATTCGGCCGTCCGAGCCGCAAACTGCTGGAAGAGTCCCGTGAGAAAGTCGCAAAAGCAATCAACGCCGACCCGCGCGAAATCGTCTTCGTCGGCTCCGGTACCGAAGCGGACAACATCGCCATCCTCGGCGGCGCCCGCGCGAACAAGAAAAAAGGCAACCACGTGATCACCACCGTCGTCGAACACCACGCGGTGCTCGACGCGTTCAAGCAACTGGAGAAGGAAGGCTTTGAAGTCACCTATCTGCCGGTTGACGAAGTCGGCCGCGTTTCGGTGGAAGACTTCAAAAACGCCCTGCGCGACAACACCGTGCTCGTCTCCGTCATGCACGCGAACAACGAAGTCGGCACGATCATGCCGGTCGAAGAAATCGGCGCGATCTGCCGCGAGAAGAAAATTCTCTTCCACGTGGACGCGGTGCAAACGGTCGGCAAGATTCCGGTCGACGTCACCAAGATCAACTGCGATTTCCTCGCGCTCTCCGGCCACAAAATCTACGGCCCGAAGGGCATCGGCGTGCTCTACATGCGCCGCGGCGTCCGCACCCAGCCGTTGTACTACGGCGGCGGTCAAGAGCGCAAACTGCGCCCGGGCACCGAGAACGTGGCGAACATCGTCGGCCTCGGCGTGGCGATTGAGCTGGCGGTTGCAGAGATGGAACAAGAGTCCGCACGCCTGACGAAACTGCGCGACAAGCTGATCGACGGTATCCTGGCAAACATTCCGGAAACCCGTCTGAACGGCCCGCGCGAAGGCCGTCTGCCGCACAACGTCAACGTTTCCATCGAGTACATCGAAGGCGAAGCGCTGCTGCTCACCTGCGACATGAAAGGCATGGCGGCATCCTCCGGTTCCGCTTGCACCTCCGGTTCGCTCGATCCGTCTCACGTGCTGATGGCGATGGGCTTGACCCACACCACCGCACACGGTTCCCTGCGCTTGTCGCTGGGTCACTCGACCACCGAGGAAGACATTGACTACATCATCACCGAACTGCAACCGATCGCAGAAAGACTTCGCGCGATGTCTCCTGTCTGGGAGCGTTTCCAAAAAGGCCTCCCGATCGCGTAAGAAGACTCTATAAATTCATCTACTCTAAGGAGGATTCTCCCTATGTACACCGATAAAGTATTGGATCACTTCACCAACCCGCGCAACGTGGGTGAAATCGAAGACGCTTCCGGCGTCGGCGAAGTCGGCAACATGAAGTGCGGCGACATCATGAAGATGTACCTGAAAATCAACGACGAAACCAACGTCATCGAAGACGTGACCTTCAAGACCTTCGGCTGCGGCGCGGCGATCGCAACGTCCTCCATGTCCACCGAAATGATCAAAGGCAAGTCGATCGACGAAGCGCTGACCCTGACCAACAAAGCGATCGCAGACGCGCTCGACGGCCTCCCGCCGGTTAAGATGCACTGCTCCGTCCTCGCAGAAGAAGCGCTCAAAGCGGCTCTGCTCGACTACCAAAAGAAATCCGGCAAAAACCTCGGCCTGAACGAAGAAGACTTCGAAGACTGGGACGAAGAGTAAGATCAATAAGCCCCGCCACAAAACTCCCTCCACGCCGGAGGGGGTTTTTTCAGGAGTTTTGTACAAGGAGTGACGCAGATGTCGGACGAAACCAAAAAAGACGAGGAAGTATGGGTCAACCCCCTGCTCCCGGAAGGCAAGCGCGAGTACATCGTCGACTTGCAGATCACCCGTGTCAGCGAGGAGGACGACACGTGGACGCTGAAGCTGACCACCGACCAAATTCAGCAAGTGCACACCGCGCTGCAACACTCGGTCATCGAGAACCAGCGCGAGATGTCCAAGCTGAAGAAACAAGCACAGCGCTGGTCGGAAACCGGCACCGACTTGGAGAAGCTCGGCGTCGGCAAGAACAAGCACCTCTACAAAGCGCTGAAGAAGGAAAACGAGAAGCTCGCCCAGCTCAAAGACACGCTGACCGATTTCCTCTTCCAGCAAAAGCGCATGCTCTAGTAAAAAGGCACTGCCCGCAAAAAGGTATGATCTCGCTTTTTTGCAACGCAAGCTTTGCCCAATCAAAAAGCCTCTGGCTGCCACACGCGGCCCAGAGGCTTTTTTGATGGGTTTTTCAGGTCATTCAAACCAGCCCTTGCGTTTGAACCAGTAGGTCATCGCCAAGGCAAGAAGCGCCATCCCCGAAAGCACGACGAAATACCCGTACTTCGTGTGCAATTCCGGCATGTTGTCGAAGTTCATGCCGTAGATGCCCACGATCAACGTCAGCGGCATGAAGATCGTCGTCACGACCGTCATGACGACCATCACGGCGTTCTGGCGGCTCGTCGTCAGCGAGATGTAAGAGTCGCGCAAGTCGGCCGTCATCTCGCGGTTGCTGTCGATCAGCTCGGCGAGGCGCAGCAGGTGGTCGTACACGTCCGTCAAGTACGCCCGCTGCTTCTTGAAGGGCTCGATCGGCTCGCCGTGCAAGATGCGGTAGAGCAAGTCGCGCATCGGCACCACCGTCCGCCGCAGCTGCAACAGGTCGGCGCGGATGGAAAACACCTGGTCCATCAACTGCCGGACTTTCTGGTTGCGCGTGTTCTCTTCGATCACGTCCAAGTGCTCCTCGATCTGGTAGAGAGCGGGGAAGTAGTGGTCGACCAACTGGTCCATGATCATATAGGCGATGTAGTACGGGCCGCGCTCCCACATCTTCAGCGTCCCCGCCGTCAACTTGGCCCAGGCGTTTTCGATCTCGCGGCACTCTTTCAAATGAAACGAGACCACGAAGTTTTTGCCGACGAACAGATCGACTTCGTTGGGATGCAGGGTCAACTGGTCCAACTGGTGCATGACGAAGAAGTAATACTCCTCGTACTGGTCCACTTTGGGCCGTTGCAGATGGTGAAAGCAGTCCTCGATCGCCAGCGGATGGAACTGGAACACGTCTTGGAGCGCGTGCGCTTCCGCCATCGTGGGCGCGGAGAAATCCACCCAATACCAGAGCAACTGGTTGTCGACTTTCAGGTTCGCAAGCGGAATATCAAACACCAACCGGTGGTCTTGGGTCAGGGCACAGGTTCGGATCAACACAGATCACCTTTTTCTGTCAAACGTATCTCTCCATTTTAGAAAAAAAACCCCCGCTCCGCAACGGAAGCGAGGGGTTCGTGTGAAAATATCGTTTGCAAAAAAAGGATTACGCGCGCGCTTGTTGTGCCGCAGCGACCGCCGCTTTCACCGCGTCGTCCTCGACACGGTTGGCGAAGGAGCGGAACGATTCGCCGGCTTCGCGGTTTTGTTCGTAGTAGCGTACGATCGCTTCGATGGCGAATTGCACCTCGTCGCCCTTCACTTTCAGCACGACTTTGCGGTTGAATTTCGCATCTGCGCCGAGGCCGCCGCCGATGGAGATGTCAAACGCGTCTTGCATCTTGCCGTCGATGCGCACGAGAGCTCCTGCGAGGCCGATGTCCGCGATTTGCTGTTGGCCGCAAGAGTTCGGGCAGCCGTTGACGTGCAGACGGATCGGGGTGTCGAAATTCGGGAAGGTTTCGTCCAAGTAGTTCGCGATCGACTTCATGCGCTCCTTGGTTTCAACCAGCGCCAAGTTGCAGAACTCGTTGCCGGTGCAAGAGACCGCATGGCCGATAAACGTGTTCGGTTTCGCCGTGAAGGTTTGCAGAAGCGGTTCTGCCAGCAGCGCTTCGACATTCTCGTCCGCCACGTTCGGGATGATGATGTTTTGCGTGTTGGTGGTGCGCAGGTCGCCGTTGCCGTACTTCTTGGCGAGGCGTGCCAGCTCCAGCAAGATGTCGCCGGAGATGCGGCCGACCGGCAGCGACAGGCCGACAAAGTTCAGGCCCGCTTGCTTTTGCGGGTGCACGCCGTAGAGGTACGCACCGTTCCACTCGGTGGTTTGACGCACGCCGCCGCGGGTGTAGGTCTTGCCGGTGACCGCTTCGACATGCTCAAGGAATTTCTCCGGGCCCCAGTCGGCCATGAGGAATTTCACGCGGGCATGGGAGCGCTTCTCGCGGTACCCGTGGTCGCGGAAGATCGTGACGACCGCTTTGATCACGTCGAGCGCTTCTTCTTGGCGCAGGAAGATGCCGAGGTTCTTCGCGAGGAACGGCTTCGCGGAGAGGCCGCCGCCGACGAGAACATGGTAGCCCGCTTCGTCGCCGAGCAGCGCCGGAACGAGAGCGAGGTCGTTGATTTCCGGGTGACCGAGGTCGCGCGGGTCGGCCGCGATGGAGATCTTGAATTTGCGCGGCAGGTTGGAGAATTCCTTGTTGCTGAGGAACAGTTGCTCCACCTGCAGGACGAGGTCGCGCACGTCGAACAATTCCTGTGCGTCCAGACCCGCAACCGGAGAGGAGATCACGTTGCGGACGACGTCGCCGCACGCTTGGATCGGAGACATGCCGACTTTCGCGAGGCGGTCAAATATTTCCGGCATGTGTTCGATTTGCAGCCAATGGTATTGAATCGCTTGGCGGGTCGTCACGTCGGCAAGACCGCGGCCAAAGTCGTTTGCAAGTTGAGCGACCGTGACAGCTTGCTCATAGTTGAGCATGCCGCCCGGAATTTTGACGCGCATCATGAAGTACGGGTCGGTTTTCGGCTTCTGTTGGTAGATGCCGTACCATTTGAAACGGATGAAGTCGCCCGGGTCGATCGCGGCAAACCCTTCTTGCGCGTACCGGTGAATGTCGGCGAGGACGTCGAGTCCGTCTTTGTCTATCTTGAGCTGCTCTTCTTTGTTCAAAGTCGTAGCCAAGTTCGCTCTCCCCCTTTTGCTCACTAAAACCAAGTAAGTATATAGGTATTATAGTTGTTTTTTTCTTGCTCGTAAACCGTTTTTTCTACTTGTCAAACAAGGGAGGCATGACCGAAAATAAAGAAAACACACATCTATCACGATACGGGGTACAGAAACACGCATGGACGAGAAAAATCTTCCAAACTGGTTGTTGCTGGCAATTGTTGTGGGTCTTGGGGACTTATCGTATTATCTATGGAAGTATTTTGGAATGGCTTGGGCGACCGTCTCGTCGATGTGCGTCACAGGGGTAGCGCTTTTGGGGTTTTTGGTCATCTATATTTCCCGATTGGCGAACAGAAAGAATTCAAAAAAATGACCAGTCAGTACAAAAAGCGGAAGGAGACTTCCGCTTTTTGTCGAAATAGTGAAGGAGGTCTCACGATTCGATGAGCACTCGCAAGTATGTGAATTGGACCAAGGAAGACGGAATCGCGATCTTGACCATCGACAACCCGCCGGTCAACGTGTTGAGCGAAGCGGTGGGGATGGAGATTCGCGAGTGTGTGCATGAAGTGGAACATGACGAGGACGTCGTCGTGTTGATCGTGACCGGGGCCGGACGCGCGTTTATGGCCGGTGCGGACATCAAGGAATTTCCGTCCAAGATGGCGCGCGGCGAAGCGAAGAAGATGGCGCTTGAGCACTTCCACACGTATAACAAGCTCGACTTCCTGCCGAAACCGACGATCGCAGCTCTAAACGGCATCACCCTCGGCGGCGGTTTGGAGTTGGCGATGGCTTGTGACATCCGCATTGCGGGAGAGAGCGTCAAATTGGGTCTTCCGGAAGTCAAACTCGGACTGTTTCCGGGAGCGGGCGGCACGCAGCGTCTGCCGCGTTTGGTCGGGGAAGGCCGGGCGAAGGAATTGATGTATCTCGGCGATCCGATCGACGCGCAAGAAGCGTGGCGCATCGGGTTGGTCAACAAAGTCGTGCCGGACGCCGACGTGATGGATGCGTCGCTCGCGATGGCGAAGCAATTGGCGAGGCGTACTTTGACAGCGCTTTCTCGAATTAAGAAAGCGGTCGACAAAGGCTTGGAGATGGATTTGACCAACGGCGTCCTCTACGAAGCGGAACTGCTGGACGAGGTCTTCCAGACGGAAGACATTCACGAGGGATGCAACGCATTTTTTGAAAAGCGCGAACCCAAGTTTAAACACCGGTAATCATCCTGCCGGTGTTTCTCTTCGACGTGCTCCGACCGACTGTTCGGTTGGAGCGCCCGTCGCGCGAACACACCAAGGGGGGATTCCTGTGAATCTCAGTTTGACTTTGCGTCAATCGGCGGAGAAGTTTCCGGCGGTGACGGCGATTCAGTTTCAAGGGATCGAGATGACGTATGCGCAATTGGACGCGGCGGTCGACGCATTTGCCGCAGGTCTGCACAACCTCGGGCTTCGCAAGGGGTCGAAAGTGGCGATTCTGCTGGGCAACTGCCCGCAGTTTGTGATCGCGTATTATGCGATCGCCCGCATCGGCGCGGTGTCGGTGCCGATCAACCCGCTGTACACGCCGGGGGAATTGCAGTTCATCCTGTCCGACGCGGGTGTCGAGGGCGTGGTGGCGGTGGCTCCGATGGGGCCGATGTTCCAGATGATGCGCGCGACGCTTCCGACGCTGCAACAGGTGATCCTCGTCGGGGGAGCGCATGAAGGAGCTGTGGAATTTTCGCAAGTGACGGGGAATCCGGTCGACTTGCCGGCGGTGGACGTGGCGGAAAGCGACTTGGCGGTCGTGCTCTATACGTCCGGCACGACGGGCCAGCCGAAGGGCGCGATGTTGTCGCATCGCAATCTGGTCTCGAACGCTTATCAATCCGGCACGTTCCTTGGCATTTCGCAGTCGGACCGCGTGGTGACGGTGTTGCCGATGTTCCATGTGTTCTGCATGACGGTGGCGTTGAACGCGCCGATCTCGCGCGGGTCGACGTTGATCGTGTTCCCGAAGTTCTCGCCGACGGAGATGGCGAAGAGCGTGGCGGACTTGCAGGCGACGATGTTTGCGGGCGTGCCGACGATGTTCAACTTCCTCGTGCAGCATCCGGAGGTGAAGCCGGAAGATCTGAAGTCGTTGCGCATCGCGATTTCCGGCGGTTCGGCGATGCCGGTTGCGGTGATGGAGGCTTTTGAGCGGAAGTTTGGCGTGCAGGTCAATGAAGGCTACGGGCTTTCGGAAGCGTCGCCGGTCGTTTGTTTCAACCCGATTGACGGAGAGCGCAAGCCGGGCACGATCGGTCTGCCGATCATTGAGGTGGACGTGCGTCTGATGGGCGAAGACGGTGTGGAGCGCGGCGTGGGCGAAGTCGGCGAGTTGATCTGCCGCGGGCCGAACGTGATGCTCGGGTATCTGAACCGACCGGAGGAGACGGCGGTGACGATTCGGGACGGCTGGCTGTACACGGGCGACTTGGCGACGGTCGATGAGGACGGGTATTATACGATCGTCGACCGCAAGAAGGACATGATCATCAACGGGGGCTTCAACGTATATCCGCGTGAAGTGGAAGAGTTGCTGTTCAAGCACCCGAACGTGGCGGAAGCGGCGGTTGTCGGCGTGCCGGACCCGGAATACGGGGAGCAGGTGCGCGCCATCGTCGCGCTCAAGGAGAAGGACGCGACGACGGCGGACGAGTTGATTGCGTTCTGCAAAGAGCACCTCGCGAAGTACAAAGTGCCGCACGATGTCATCCTCGTCGACGAACTCCCGAAAAACACCACCGGCAAAATCCTGCGCCGAGAACTGAAAAACCTCGACGTGAAAACGGTGTAATGCCTTATAGGAAAAACAGACGCCCTCAGTAACGGGGGCGTCTGTTTTTCGTAGGCGCTTGGTCAAAGAGACGCTCTCCTGTGTGGAGGCGTCTCTTTTGTGGAAAGCATGGGGTTTTAGATGAAAACCTGGAACGTCGAGTACCCGTAGTCGCGGGTGAACTGGAAGTCTCTTTGGTGCAGGAGCCCAGGGTTGTGCACCGCCTCGCGCATGAGGGCGGCGAGGAATTCGGTGGTGGTTTCGTCGTCGAGCAGTTCTTGCGGCGTCTTCCACGCCATCTCTTCCAGTTCGCGCTCGCAGCGCGACTCTTCGCCTCCCGTGGGGCGGAGTTTGAACACGAGCAGCGTGTCCGACTTGCCCTTGCGCAGAAGGCCCGATCGAACCGCCACGATCGATTCCGCGACCGCCACCACGCCCGTTTCTTCCAAGACTTCGCGCGCCGCCGCCATGTCGACCGTCTCGTCCGCGTTCACAAAACCGCCGGGCAGAGTCCAGAGACCCTTGGTTGCGCTGTAGGATTTTTTGACGGCGAGCACTTTGCCGTCCTTGATCACCATGCCGGCGACCGCGAGCCAAACGTCGCCACGTTCCGTTGCCATGAAGTTGTGCCTCCTTAGAGTTGTAGTTCAGGGTAGAGCAAGCGCGCCAGCTCTTCCAAGCCGTCAAACAAGCGCTGGGAAGGACGGCAGTACAGACCTTCCTCCAACACGTATACACGGCCCTCTCGAACCGCCGGCACCGCGTCCCAGCCGGGGCGCTCGGTGATCATCGAGGGCTTCACTTTATCGGCGTGTACGCCGCACCAGACGGCGAACACGTAGTCCGGCGCGCGCGAGATCACCTCGTCATGTTCCGCTGTATACGAATCCCCCGGTTTGTCGGCGAACAGATTCTCGGCACCGACCAGTCGGGAGAGTTCCGTCAGCCAATTTAACGAGCCGGGCGAAATCAACGGGCGCGGCCACCACTCCCAATACAAGTTCAATGCTTCGGAACCTTTGGGTACGGCGTTCACGACGCGCTCCACGCGACCGCGCAACTCCGCCACGATCTCCGCAGCACGCTCTTGCACGCCGCACGCCTGACCCAGCGTCTCGACATCGCGGTAGATGTCTTCAAACGACTTCGGGTCGAGCACGAGGTAGTTCAGCCCAAGCTGCTCGAGGCGCTCGATGTTTTTCTCCATGCCGGGCACGGACAGCGAGGCGATCACGAGGTCCGGCTGCAGGGCTTGGAGCTTCTCCATGTCGATGTTCAAGTCCGGCCCGAGCTTCGGCAATCCCGCCACGAGCTCCGGCGGCCAATCCGAATAATCATCCACGCCGACCACGCGGTCCATCAGCCCCAGCAGATGCAGCAATTCGGTGTTGCTCGGGCAGATCGAGACAAGCCGCTGTGTCACAGTTCATTCCCCCTTCTCTCCCTTGGGACAAGTTGCCCGAAAACGGGCTGAATGGTACAATTAGGTTCGCATCTATCGTCAAATGAGGTGACCTGCATTGTTCGTGGCCATGTATACGGTATTATTCCTGTTGCTCTTGATCGCATCGTTCGGTTTTGGCTTCATCATCAACATGCTGACCAAAAAATTCCCGTGGACGTCGACCGTTGTTGCGGTCGTCATCGGCGGTTACCTCTTGCTCAGCCTCGAAGGTGTTTCCAATAAACTGATCACGTCGCTTCCGGTACTCGGCGGCGGCATCATCGCCACGATGACGATCCGCACCTTGCAACGCCGCGGCTTTAAGATGTTCGGCTAACGGCTGTGCAACTTCAAACGTTGGTTCAAAAAAATCCTGAGTCGCTGGACTCAGGATTTTCTCTGTGATTAGCCTTGGTAACGAACTTTCGCTTCTTCGACGAGGCGAGCTGCGGTTTCAACGCCTTCCCAGCCGTCGATTTGAACTTTCTTGTTCTCCAGGTCCTTGTACACTTGGAAGAAATGTTGGATTTCTTTCAAGGTGTGCGGAGCTACATCGTCAAGGCTATGTACTTCCTTGAAACGCGGGTCGTTGGTCGGAACCGCGAGCAGTTTCTCGTCTTTGCCTTTGTCGTCGGTCATCATCAGGACGCCGATGACGCGAGATTCGATGGTGCAGCCCGGGAAGGTCGGGAAGGTTGCCAGAACGAGCACGTCAACCGGGTCGCCGTCTTCCGCGAGGGTGTTTTCGAGGTACCCGTATTCGGTCGGGTAGTGCATCGGGGAGTAGAGGACGCGGTCCAGAATGTAACGGCCCTTCTCCTTGTCAAACTCGTACTTGTTTTGAGAACCGGTCGGGATTTCAACCAGAACGTCAACGATCAATTCTGCCATGATGTGTCAACCTCCTAACGAATGAGTAAGCAGTACCAATTATAGCAAGGAAGCCCGACAATGACAACGAGACGGAGCACTGTTTGGAACTGTCCGTCATTTTTCGGGATATATGGAGCATAATCTGGGTATATGCTAACTGGAAGGGCACACGCCTGTATGCTATACTAATCCTCAACTAAACTACTCTTGGGAGGTGGATTCCTGCGGGAGAGACGCGTGAGAGACGCGTTTTCCTGTCAGGAGCCTAAATTTGGAGGACCCGTTCAGTTCTGTTTCCTTTTTGGATATTGCCCTGATTTTTTTCCTGGTGTTTATGAACGGCTTTTTCGTCGCGGCGGAATTTGCGATGGTCAAGGTGCGTTCCACTCGGATTGAACAGTTGGTTTTAGAAGGGAACAAGCGGGCGAAATTTGCCCAAGGTGTCATCGAGAAATTGGACGCATACCTCTCGGCGACACAGCTTGGTATTACGCTTGCCTCGCTTGGCCTTGGTTGGGTCGGGGAAAGCACAGTGGCCGCATTGGTGACGAATTGGGCGCACGACTTGCACTTGAATTGGTCGTCTGCCACCGTTCACACCATCTCGGCGGTCATCTCGTTTGCGGTCATTACGTTTATGCACATCGTGCTCGGGGAGTTGGCGCCGAAGTCGTTGGCGATCCACCGCACCGAGGGCGCCGTGCTCTGGACTTCTGCGCCGCTGACGTACTTCTACAAGATCATGTATCCGTTCATCTGGTTGCTCAACTCCACCGCCAACGGCTTTTTGCGCATCATTGGCATCCGACCGGCAACCGAAGCGGAATTGGCGCACAATGAAGAAGAGATCCGCATGATCGTCACGCAGTCGCACGAAAGCGGTGTGCTCGACGAGACGGAACGCATTCTCTTTGACAACATCTTTGATTTTTCCAACCGCGTGGCGCGCGAGATCATGGTGCCGCGGACCGATATGACCGTCCTCTATGTCGACCGTGCGTTTGAAGAGAACATGCGCAAAGCGGAGACGGAGAAGCATACCCGCTTCCCGCTCGCCAAGGAGGACAAAGACAACATCGTCGGGGTCGTGCACATCAAGGACCTCTACGCCGTCGCGCTGAAGGGTTCCACCGACGCGTCGCTGGAAGCGATCGCCCGCAAGCCGGTCACCGTGCCGGAATCGATGCCGATCAAGGACGTGCTGCGCATCTTGCAGAAGAACCGCTCCGAGCTTGCCATCGTCATCGACGAGTACGGCGGCACCGCGGGGATCGTCACGACCGAGGACATCTTGGAGGAACTCGTCGGTGAAATTCAGGACGAGTTCGACGAAGAGCGTCCGTTCTTCGAAATCCAAGGCGATGACCTTTCCATCGACGCGCGCATGCTGATCGACGAGGTCAACGAGTACTTCTCGCTGCGCATCGTTTCGGAAGATGTCGACACGATCGGCGGCTGGGTCTACGCCCAGTTCACCACCCCGCATGTCGGGGCGAAAGTCAACGTCGACAATTTCCAGTTCATCATCTCGGAGATGGATTCTCTGCGCGTCACCCGCTTGACGGTCAAACGCTTGAAATCGGTCGACGAAGAAGAAACCCAGATGCAGGCGTAACGCTTGCTCCCTGTACAAAAGAGACCCGCAGGCCCTCGTGGCGTTGCGGGTTTTTTTCGTGTCTCTGGAAACACTATGAGAAAATTGGCAAGGCGCGAAATGAATGGGTGAGCTGACATGCAAACGAAATGGCTGCTGAAGTTCCTGGAATCGCTCAACAAAGGCCAAGGTCAGAACAACAAGCGCGGGGGAGACCTGGAGGTTTCCGACACGCCGCTGACAGACGATCCCCAAGAAAACGCCAACCGCGTGCGCGAGGCGATGCAAAACGCGCTCGATTTGACGACGATCTCGCTCTCCGACGAACGAAACGCACCGCAGGTGTTGTTTCTCAAGACGCTGACCAACGTCCCGCTGTTGCACCGCGACGTCATCCGCCCGATGAAAGTGCTCGCCATGCAGAACAAACCGTGGGAGTCGATCAACGACTTCGTGGTGATCGGGCAACGCAAGCACGCCGAGAGGTTGCCGGACGCGGTCCGCTTTCTCATGGACGGATGGACGCTGGCGGCGGTGCCGGGCCATCCGGGATTTCTCTGTTACAAAGCCGACCAAGAACAAGGCCGCCCGGTGGAGAAAGCGGAGAACCAATCGATCGTGGTCGGGCCGCAGGAAGCGTTGAACGAATCGCTGGAGACGAGCCTCGCGCTGATACGCAAGCGCTTGCGGACGCCGGACTTGGAGATGGTGCCGCTGCGCGTCGGCGATTTGACGCAGACCAAAATCTTGGTGCTCGGCATCAAGGGGATCGTGAACGAAGAGTTTATGAAAAAAATCATCCAGCGCATCCGAGACGTCGAAATGGACTCGCTGATCGGCGCCGGGGAATTGGTGCAGCTGTTGGAAGACCAACCGCTGTCTCCGTTCCCGCAGTTCAACTTGACGGAGCGCCCGGACAACATCGTTGCTTGCTTGGTTGACGGCAAAGTGGCGGTGTTGGTCGACGGTTCTCCCTACGCGTTTACGGGGCCGAGTTCGTTTATTGAGTTTTTTCACTCGCCGGAGGACTATTACAACCGCTGGATTTCCTCCAGCCTCGTGCGGATGCTGCGCGTCATCGGGGTCATCGTCTCGATCACGCTCTCCGGGATCTACGTGGCGACGCTTCAATACCATTATGAGATCATCCCCGCCAACATGTTGAAAACGATCGCGCTCTCCCGGGCGAAAGTGCCGTTTCCGCCGCTGTATGAAGCGCTGTTCCTGGAATTGACGCTGGAAGTCCTCCGCGAAGCGGGTGCTCGGCTGCCGACCAAAGTCGGCCAAACGATGGGCATCGTCGGCGGTATCGTCATCGGGCAAGCGGCGGTGTCGGCGGGCTTTACGTCAAACGTGATGATCATCGTCGTCTCGCTCTCGGCGCTCGCTTCGTTTGTGACGCCCAGCTACATCATGGGCAACGCCGTGCGCGTCGTGCGCTTTCCAATCATCTTCCTCTCCGGGCTGTGGGGCTTTATGGGGTTGATGGTCGGCTTGGTGACGATCTTGATTCACATGCTGCATCTGTCTTCGCTGAATACACCGTACATGACACCGTTTGCGCCGCTGCGGCTCTCCGATCTCAAAGACACGCTGATCCGCGTGCCGACGCAGTTGCTGTCGTTTCGGCCGTTCTTGACCAAATCCAAGCGCAACCGCATGAACAACTTGCCCAGTTTAAAACGAAAGTGAGGGAGATCAACTGTGCGTCAAAGCGATGCGGGAAGTGAACGGAATCAATCGATCAACAGCATCGAGTTGCTGTTCCTCTTGCACACGGTGCCGATCGGAGTCGGGATCTTGGGGATGGTTCGCTTCATCGCCGACAAGACCGGGCATGACGCACCGTTGGCGGTGTTGCTCTCCGGGCTGTACCCGCAACTGTCGATCGTGTTCATGTGGTTGTTGCTGCGGCGCTTCAAGACGCTTGGCATCTATGACATTCACGCCCGGCTGTTCGGCAAGTGGTTGGGCAAGCTGTTCAACCTCGTGTTTGCCGCGTACTGTCTCTATGCCAGCTTCATGACGATGATCACGTTTATCGAATTGGTGTGCACGTGGATGTATCCGATGACGCAGTCGTTGATCTTGACGGGCATTCTGTTGGTGCCGACCGTGTATGCTTCCTATGCCGGGCTGCGGTTGCTGGGGCGATTTGCGATCACGACGTTTTTTTTGACCGTGTGGATCGCATTGCTGGTGTACTTTCCGATGAAGGAGAGCACGTTTTCGCACTTGTTTCCCATCGGGCAGTCCGGCTTGCCGAACCTCTTCCATGGAAGCCTGCTTTCCGCACTCTCGATCTTGGGCTTTGAGCTTTTGATGGTGATGTACCCCTATGTGGCGCACAAACAAGACGTGCTGCCCGCCGCTTCCATCGCGTCGTGGGGGATGACGTTCGTATACTTGCTCAACGCCGTCATCACGATCATGTTCTTCTCGCTGCCGCAGCTCCTCAAGACGATTTGGCCGATGCTGACGATGTTCAAACATGTGCAGTTGCCGTTCATCGAGCGCTTTGAAACGATCGTGATCGCCATCTGGGTCGTGCGCATCGTTAACACCTGCAGCAACTACCTCTGGGCGGGGATGGAGGGCTTGCAGAAGACCTTGTTCCTCAAAAAACCTTACCTCTACCTCGTCATCCTCGCGCTCTACATCTACTTCACGACGCAGGTCAAAGGACGCATCGAGATCAACGAACACTTGAACTTTCTCTCCAAGTTCGGCTTGGCGCTGATGATCGCCTACCCCCTGTTGCTCTGGTTGCTCAGCCTCCTCCTGCGCAAGAAAGGAGAGCAGCCCTCATGAAAAAACGAACCTGGGCGTTGGCGCTCGCGCTCGCCGTCGCCTGCACCACCACGGGCTGCGGGAGCCGCCAGCACCGTCAATTGGAGCAACTCGGCGTCATCTCGGCGGTCGGCTACGACAGGTCGGACCGCGAGAACATCATCGGCACCGTCGTCATCCCGAACTTCACCGAGACCGGCAAGGAAAAAATCGACGTGCTCACCGGCAAGGGCGGCTCGTCGAAAGAACTGCGCTTCGCCCTCTCCCGGATGAGCGAGCGCAAACTCGTCTCTGGGCAGATTCGCGTGGTGCTCTACGGGGAGAAGATGGCGCGAGGAGGCATCTTGCCGTACAGCGACACGCTGTTTCGCGATGTGGAGATCGGCTCGCAGAATTACTTGGCGGTCACCGAGGGGAAGTCGGTGGATTTTTTTACGAAACGCTATCCGGACAAACCGAGCGTGGACATCTACTTGTACCGCATGTTGCGCAAAGAGATGGAGCAAAACACGATCCCGCACACGAATTTGCACCACTTCCTCCACGATGTGTACGACCACGGGAGCGACCCGGTCTTGCCGTACTTGCGCATGGGCAAGGAAGACATCATCGTCGACGGCGTGGCGGTGTTTCGCGACGATGTGATGGTGGGGCGGCTCGACCCGGACGAGACGCGGTACTTGGCGTATCTCTACGGCGGAAACGCGTTGGGCGAAGTGGACGTGACGCTGCCGGAGAAGACCCGCAACGGGCAACCCGCCCATGCCGTGGTCATGTACATGAAAGTCAAGCGCGATGTGCAAATTTCCAAAGTGCAAGGCAAGCCCAAGATCCTGTTGCATTACGACATCGACGGAGCGGTC
The DNA here is from genome assembly GCF_000714935.1 of Tumebacillus flagellatus. Lineage (GTDB taxonomy): Bacteria > Bacillota > Bacilli > Tumebacillales > Tumebacillaceae > Tumebacillus > Tumebacillus flagellatus. The sequence goes on along the minus strand of NZ_JMIR01000001.1, from coordinate 95,777 downwards.
ACCGAATACTCCGGCGACGCCGATTTGGAAGAACCACAGAAAGTGAAGAAACTGGAAACTGTAATTGGGAAGAATATGGAAGACTCGATGAGAGCCGTGGCGCTTAAACTGCAAAACGAGTTCTTGTCCGACCCGCTCGGGCTCATCGAGATGTACCGTTCCAAAGGGTATGTGTCGAAGTTGAGCAACGAGCTCGGCGAGTCCCTGTACAAGCAAGCCAAGCTCGATGTCAAGGTGGATATGCACATCCTGCAGACCGGAATGATTCATTAAACGCGAAATTTGCACAATCACACATTGACGCTCCTGCTTTCGCGACCTATAATGCCTATAGACGATTCGACAGAGAGTGAGAGGGCCGCGCGATGATCAAAACGTATTTTTATAACTTCATTGAGAACAAGATGTACCATGACGTTGATCTGCAGAGCCGGCATTCCATGTTGCAAGACCCCAAGAACCTCCTGTGGATTGACTTGTACAACTGTACGGCTGAAGAGCTGAAGTATATCGGCAACACGTTTGACTTCCATCCGCTTGCCATCGAGGACTGTCTCCATGACTCCCCGCGTTCGAAAGTTGACAAATATGACGATTATTACTTCTTCGTTTTTCATGCGCTGCGATATGATGAGGAGCGGGAGATCGAGATTACGACCGAGGAGTTGAACATCTTCCTCGGGAAGAACTACATCGTCACCATTCACAAGAAACCGCTCCAATCGATCGGCCGCGTCGCAGCGGCCAGCCTGCGCACCTCGCAGTTCATGAACAGAGGCCCGGAGTATCTGTTGTACGCGATGGTCGACGGGATCACCGACGAGTACTTTCCGATCATGGAACGCCTCTCGTCGCGGATCGACGAGCTGGAAGACGAGATGTACGTCGAGCCGGCGCAAGAGATCACCGAGGAGTTCTTGGCGCTCAAGCGCAACATCGTGTTGGTCCGCCGCGTCATCCAGCCGCAGAAGCGGATCTTCGCCAACGTCAACGGACGGTATTCGTTTGAGATCAGCGAAGACAACATCCCGTACTACATCGACTTGGTCGACCACTTGGAGCGCATCGCCGATACGGTTGAGTCGCAGCGCGATTTGATTTCCGGCGCGCTGGAGACGTACTATTCGCTCGTCACGGCGCGCACGAACGACACGATGCGCGTGCTGACCGTCATCTCCACCGTCATGCTGCCGCTGACGTTTATCACCGGTTTCTTCGGGATGAACGTGCCGTTGCCGTTCCACGATTCGTGGTGGTCCACCATCGTGATCACCTTGGGACTTGTCGCGATCTCCTACGGGATGATGAGGACGTTCCTCAAACGCAAATGGATGTGAGAAAAAGCCTCTGGACACGCAACGTGCTGCGTCCAGAGGCTTTTTTGCTGGGGAGCGATTCTTATTTGTCGAGGACGAGGGTACCGCCGCTGGCGTAGTCTTCCTTCTTCATGTCTTGGAAGATCACGTGCACGCGCTCCGCCGGAACGCCGGCGATTTCCGAAACCGCTTCGGTGACGCGCTTGGCGAGTTCACGCTTTTGCTCTACGGTACGTCCTTCGACCATCTCGATATGTACGAACGGCATGGAGATGCCTCCTTTCGTGACTGCTCTCTTTATTATGGTGGGCAGACAACCATTTTGCAAGGCACGGGGCGAACGTCCAAGCGCAAGCGGGCGATGCGCCATAGGATGTAGCATCAAAGCCAAGGAGGAATGTACAATGTCTGGTAACGTTGCAGCAGCAGGGTACGGCGGGTACGGTTTGTTCGGTGGGTACACTCGTTGGGCGATCGTGTTCCTGATCATCTTCGTTCTGTTCTTCCTGCTTGTTCCGGGGATCGGATACGGGTACTAAGAAAACGCATGGACGGAAGCGAGAGACCGAGAGGATTGCCTCTCGGTCTCTTGTTGCAAAAAGGGGGTGAGGACATGGGAGACGCAATTCGCAGAAAGCCGAGAGGGGCGGCACCGCGCAGAAAAAACCGCCAAGCGATCGTCATCGACGGCGACTTGCGGCGGATGATCCGCTCCGAGGCGAAGAAGCTGAACATGTCGGAAGAGGACTATCTGCGGCTGGCGGTGCACTTCTCGGAAGCGATCCGCACGGCGGCGGTGCCGGCGGGGTTGCTCGACGGCGGTTTTTTGACGGGGATTTTGGGGAATCCGATGATCATGAGCATGATCAAAGGGATGATCGGCAATGCGGTCACGAAGTACTTTTCCAAGGACGGGTCGAGCTCGTCGCAGCCGCAAGCCGCGCACACGCCGCAGCCCGGCATGGGCATGATGCCGCACATGGGGATGCCGAGGCCCCAGACGCAGCAGGGCATGCCGAACATGGGCATGCCGCGGCCCGCGATGCCGGGGGGGCACGGAATGCCGGGAATGCCTGGTATGCCTGGTATGCCTGGTATGCCTGGTATGCCTGGGATGCGAGGCACGCCGGGAATGCCTGGAATGCCGGGAATGAACGGGCAAGCGCCCGCGCAGGAGAAAAAGGGCAACGATTTCTCGATGGAAGGCATCGCGAAGATGATGATGAACATGTTTGGCAACCAGTAACAGGCGGATCGCAGCAGGCGGGCAGAGATGCCCGCTTTTTTGATGCAGGCAGACGGGCGCAGGCACACAAAAAAACGGCGACCTCCGAAGAGCGCCGCCGTTTCGTTCAGTCGTTCCTAGCAGCCGTAGCCGACTTCCGGGACGAAAAGGAAGAACAGGACGAAGATAATCAAGAAGACAATCGCCCAACGCGTAAACCCGCCGAACATCCCCATACCGTACCCGCCAACCGCTGCTGCTGTTCCACTCATGTTGCAACACTCCTTCATGTTGTTTTTTGGGTTGTGCTCTCTGTTTGTCGTTCTGCTCTTAGCGTATGCCGGACAGGAGTGGATGCACACGGACAAACGTGGAGATCAGGGCTTTTTGGGCGGGTGAAGGCGCGGGATCATCGCGCGGTAGAACGCGTCGGCGATCAGTTGGTGCCCTTCGTCGTTCGGGTGGATCGGACGGCGGAAGAAGCGCTTCATGTCGCGGATCGTGCCGGTTTTGAAGTATTGGATCGTGCGGGACTCTTGGCCGCGCAATACGGTCGAGAGCCGCACGAGGTGCAGGTTTTGGTAACGGCGGGACAGCGGTTCGAGGTGCTCGCGGTTCAGGGTGGAGATGATCAGCTCGGCCGCCTGCGACTGGGGGAACGGGTTGTAGAGATCGCCGAGGTAGATCGGGCAGGCGGTCAGCGAGAGCAACGTTGCCAGCAAGAGGTCGAGTTCGCGGGCGAGGGCTTGCGTCTCCAGATTCAGTTTCGCGGTTTCGGCGAAGTGCTTGGGGAAAGCGTTGATGATGTCGTTGCCGCCGATCGTCATCACGATCCAGTCGGCGGCGGCGAGCTTGTCGTAGAGATGATCACCCCGCTGCAGCGCTTTGGTCAAGCGCGGGATCGTAAGCCCCGGGATGCCCCAGTTGATCAGGTCGAGGCCGGGGTATTTGGCTTCGAGGAGCTTGGCGAGATGCGCGGGATAGCCCCGGTTCCATTTGCCGCCGACCCCGGCTGTGATCGAGTCCCCGAGGGCGATCAGGGTTTTGGTTTGGGGGTCTGTTTTGTCCGGCACGGTTAGATCTCCATGACCGGGCGTTCCGGCAGGTGCGGGAGTTTGACGCAACCGCTGTTTTCGCCCTCGTTGAGATCCGCCGAATGCGATACGCCGATTTGGAAGGTGCCGGAGAACTGGTCTAAATTGATGCTGTCCACTCGGATCTCCAGTTTGCCGATCATCAACGTCTTCGCCGCCAACATCAGCCGGATGTGTTGGACTTCGCGCTCCAACTCCTGAACTCGCTGCCGCAAGTAGTAATTTTCCTGCACAAGCGGATGCAACATGTCCATGACCTCCATTTCCTTGCCAACTCTGTCTTGGTGCAGTGTATGGGCTGATGTCTTGCGTGGTGACAAAGAGGTATTTTAAGACAAATAGTATGTCATATATCGACGGGTGTGAGCATATATGATATACTGAGGTCAGTTGAGAGCACGAATCTTTTGGAGAGGGGAACTGCCTACCATGCAAGACTACATCGACCGCAAACATGCCCAATTGAAGGACTACATCCGAGAGTGCGAGCAACGCTTCGGCATGACCAGCGAAGAATTCCTCTCGTATTACCGCGAATTGGAGTCCCACGGGCTGGAGGAAGAGTACGATTGGTTCGTGGCGTTGAACTTCATCGGCGCGGCTTAAGTTTCGCGGAGTTGTAAACGGATTCAATGTGACATACCAATAGTTGATTTTTTTGAGACATATGACGGAAGCCTCCGCAGAGATGCGGGGGCTTTTTTGTGATTTTGACTCTTCATTCGCAGAGGGTGCCGGACGGCAGGCGGGTGAGGTACACTTGATGCAAGGAGAAGGAGGGCGGTCCGGATGGAAGAGCGGCAATGGCGGGCGATTGAGAGTTGTGACAGCGGGAGTGACGGAGTGTTTTTTTACGGGGTGCGGACGACGGGCATTTTTTGCCGGCCGTCGTGCAAGTCGCGGACGCCGAAGCGGGAGAACGTGTCGGTGTTTGCGACGGCAGAAGACGCGATGGCGCAAGGGTTTCGCGCCTGCAAGCGCTGCCGGCCGGAAGAAGCGGTGTGGCGCGGCGCGGGCGGAGATGCGGCCGCGCAAGTGCAGGCGTTGATTGAAAAACGCTTTGGCGAGGGGCTCAGTTTGGATGTGTTGGCGGACGAGTTGAAGATGAGTCCGCATCATCTGCATCGGATGTTTAAGCGTGAAACCGGGCAGACGCCGGGGGAGTTTTTGTTGGACGTGCGGATGCGGGAAGCGAAACGGCTGCTGCGGGAAACGGAGTGGAGCGTGACCGATGTGGCGGGGCAGGTCGGGTTCGTGAACTTGTCGCACTTCTCGACGGTGTTTCATTCGCGGACGGGGCAGACGCCGACGCAGTATCGGGGAGGGAGGCCGTGAGATGATCGTGAAGTGGACGAGATTTCGGGAGTTGTATATAGCCGCGACGGAGCGGGGGATTTGTTGCATCACGCTGCCCAATGAATCGTGGGAGACGTTGCGGGCGTGGGTGAGCAAGGCGATGCCGGGTGCGGAGTTGCGGGAAGACGGAGCGGCGTTGGCGGATGCGGTGCGGGAGTTGGAGGAGTATTATCGCGGGGAGCGGCGCGTGTTTGCGAGTGCGCTTGATTTGCGGGGGACGGAGTTCCAGCGACTCGTGTGGCAAGCGGTTGCGCAGATTCCCGCCGGAGAGACGCGCAGCTATCGAGAGATCGCCGAGCGTGTCGGCCGCCCGCGGGCAGTACGGGCTGTCGGCGCGGCAAACGGTGCGAATCCCGTGCCGATCTTGGTGCCGTGCCATCGAGTGATCGGCAGCTCCGGCAGCCTTACAGGGTATCGCGGAGGGCTTGCGATGAAAAGAGAGCTCCTTGATATGGAGGGCTTGGAGTAAAAACTTCAGGTGTGCAGGAAAAAAAAGACCGGTTCCGAGGTGTGGGCTTTTGAAAAACGACTTGCTCCCGAGGAGTGGGCTTTTGAAAAATGACTTGCTCCCGAGGAGTGGGTTTTTGAAAAACGACTTGCTCCTGATGAATAGTTTTTTTAGAAAAAAGACTTGTTCCCGAAGGACGTGTTTTATATGAAAAAGACCCGCCCCCCACGGGACAGGTCTTTTTTTCACGGGAAGTCTTACTTGCCCCAGATGGAAACGGAACCGCCGTTGCACGGGAAGGTGCCGTAGCCGCTGGAGTTGATCGTGACGGTGTCGGTGCGATTGCCGGTGAGATCCTTCCACACTTGGCCGGCGTGCGAAGTGCCGACGTACATGTACTTCGAGCCGCCCGGGCCGTCCGACATCACGGTTGCCAAACCGGAGCCCGCATGTTCAGAGTCGCCTTCGCGGGTCCAGCCGATCACGTCCGCGTTGTCGAAGTAGTCATGCTGCGTGCCGTACGCGTACGATTTGCGCGCCGCCAACTGCTTGTCCAACCACGAGGATTTCGCCGAGACGCCTTGCGCCGGGATGCCGTAGTAGTCCCCGTAGAACACGCACGGATACCCTTCTTGGCGGGTGAGGATCGTCGCGTACGCCAGCGGTTTGAACCAGTCGGACACCCAAGATTGCAGCGATTGCCCCGGCTCCGTGTCGTGGTTGTCGACGAAGGTGACCGCTTGGATCGGATGGTTTTTCATCATCGTGCCGTTCAAGAGGTTGCGCATGTCGTAGTAGCCGCCGCCGTTTGCCGCCGCTTGGAAGTTGTTGTGCAGCGGAACGTCGAACAGGGACATGCTCCAGTTGGTTTTGTTCTCGTAGTTCTCCAGCGCGGCGAGGTTGCTGTTCCAGTACTCGCCGACGGCAAACAAGTTCGATTTGCCCGTTGCGGAGCGGGTGTTCGCCAGCCAAGACGCCATGTAGTCAAACTTGATGTGTTTCACCGCGTCGATGCGCACGCCGTCCAAACCGAGAGTGTTGACATACCACTTGCCCCAGTTTTTTACTTCCGCTTGCACGTCCGGGTGATCGTAGTCGATGTCAGCGCCCATCAGGTAGTCGTAGTTGCCGTTTTCGGAATCGACTTCCCAGTCCCACGCTTTGCCGGTCGATTGGAACAAGTAGATGCGGTTCAAGGAGCGGGATTGGTCGTAGTCCACGCCGTTGAAGTGGTACCAGTGCCACTTGAACGAGGAATAGGTGTTGCCGCGGCCCGGGAATTCAAAGTCGGTCCACGCTTGGATTTGGTAGGTGCCGGACGTGATCTGGTTGCGGTTCGACGGGTTGACTTCCGCCGCGTTCGCGGCTTCGGTGGCGTCCGCGCCCATGCGGTGGTTCAGCACGACGTCGCCGTACGCTTGAATGCCGTTGGTGTGCAGAGCGGAAATCGCCGATTGCAGCTGGGCTTTGGTGCCGTACTTGGTGCGCACGGTGCCTTTTTGGTTGAATTCGCCGAGGTCGTACATGTCGTACACCCCGTAGCCGACGTCCGATTGCGATTGGCCTTTGTAGGCGGGCGGGAACCAAACACCGGTGATTCCGATGTTTTTCAGGTGGGCCGCGTCGTTGCCCATCTTGGTCCAGAGGGTGCCGTCGTTCGGCAGATACCACTCAAAGTATTGCATCATCGTGCCGTTGTCGGCTGCCATCGCGGCGCCCGCCGGCACGATCGATGCCATAAAAACTGCCGCAAAAGACATGCCGAACGCTTTCTTGAGACCTTTTTTCATGCTCATGGTTGTTCCTCCCTTTTTTCTGTCTCTGTGTGCGTTAAAAGATGAAAACGCTTGCACAATTTTCTAGTCACAATATAACAAACAACCCTTCAGATATCAATACTCTTTTTCGATCCATGCAAACAAGCGGTTGCACGATTCAATTGGTGTATACTAGAAAGGAAAGAGGTGGTGGAGATGGCGCAGCAGCATCCGGAGGAAGTGTTGGATTTTTTGCTGTACATGAACAGGCGGCAGTATTTTGAGGCGCATGAAGTGCTGGAGGGGTATTGGCACGGCGAGCGCATCGATTTTTATAAAGGTTTGATTCAAGTGGCGGTGGCGTTGTACCACTTGCATTCGGGCAACATCGCCGGTTGCCGGGCACTGTTCACGCGGGCGCGGGAGCTGTTGACGCCGTACGCGCCGCAGTTTCGGGCGCTCGATGTGCAACGGGTGCTGGACTACATCGACGACGCGCTCCTGCGCATCCCGAACGTGATCGAGATGGAGCGCGAGGAAGCGTTGGCGCTCGGGGTGCACCCGATCGACATGCGGCTGGAGGACGGGACGGTGCTTCCGGAAGAGCCGGTGGTTCCGCTTGACGAGGAAGGAGAGGGGGACGACGCGTGAACAAGATTCGGTTTGAGCCGCACGGCAAGACGGTCGACGTGCGCACCGGGGTGAGCCTCTTGGCGGCGGCGCGGTCGGCCAAAGTGATGTTGCCAAGCAAATGCGGCGGGCGGGGCGCTTGCACGACCTGCAAAGTGCAAGTGCAATCAGAGACGCCGCTCCCGCCGCTCAGCCGCATGGAGAAGCACATGTTGAGCGACCGGATGGTGGCGGACGGATTTCGGCTGGGTTGCCAGTGCAACGTCACGGGCGATGCCGTCGTGACGATCCCGGAAGACCCGCTGCGCCGCACGATTCGCTTGCAGTTGGAGGCGGCGCGGCGCGAGAAAGAAGAGAATCAATAGGCAATGTGGAAAAGCGACGGTTCTAGGCCGTCGCTTTTTCTTGTAGTTTGTAGTAGTCAGAGGGTTATGATTTTTAAATTCAAAACTGTTGGGAATTGGGTTGGTTGTATCTGGTGATTTCGGCGGCGTCGGCGTTTGCGCATGACTTCTACTCGCATGTGCTGCGTCAGGGCAAAGCGACGGAGAAAGAGCAGATGAAGGCGGCGCGTTGGGCCTCGGTGGGCATAGCGGTTTTTTCGATCTTGTTGGCTCTTGGCGCGCAAAAAATGAACGTGTCCTTCCTGGTGTCGCTTGCGTTCTGCGTGGCGGCGAGCTCGAACTTGCCGGTGATTCTGTTCACGTTGTTCTGGAAGAAGTTCAACACGGGCGGCGCGGTCGCGGGGATGCTGACCGGGCTGATCGGGTCGGTCGGGCTGATCTTGCTCTCGCCAAACGTGATGGACGCGGCGACGGCGATCTTCCCGCTGAAGAACCCGGCTGTGATCTCCGTGCCGCTCGGTTTCCTCGGAGCGTTCGTCGGAGCGAAGTTGTACACGAAAAAACACAAAGACAACTTCGAAGAGATTGTGGTTCGTGCCAATACGGGGGTAGGGGCACACGGAGCGGTGGAGCACTAAAGCACGAAGGGAAAACACACACAGAGCGGAAAAAAGAGAGCGGGGCGGAGGCCCGGCTCTCTTTTTGGATACTGCAAGAGTTCGACTGTGAAGCAACACTGAAGTCAATAATGAAACTTGAAGACCTATTTTTCTTGTTTTCGCAGGATTTTTGAATCTCAGTAGGGAAAAGATGGGCAAAGACGTAGACGCAGGAGCGGTTGCCAGATGATAAAGGAAATACGTTTTCGTGATTGGAAAAGTTTTGAGGATTCGATTCTGTATCTAGACCCGCTCACGGTGCTTGTAGGGACAAACGCAAGCGGGAAATCCAATGTTGTGGACGGGCTTTTGTTCCTGCATCGTATGATCTTGGCGGGGAATTTGCAAGAAGCCTTGGAGGGCAATGAGTCCGTGCTTTCAGGCATTCGCGGTGGAATGCAATGGGCTGCTCGTCAGCCAGGAAATACTTTTTTGCTAGAAGTTTTGGTAGAAATGGATGAGGAACGTGATTTGGAGTATTCGATTACGATTTCGACAGAACAAGGGCAAGCTGCTTTAGTTTATGAAAAATTGGTAGAGGTTTCTGATCAGGAAGAATCGGAACAATCGAAGCGTGTTGTCGTCTATGAGGCGATTCCAGTACCTGTAGAGGGAAAAATCGGTGTCGTCTTTGAGGCGAGCGAATCAATTGTCCTTTTTGATAACAATCGCTGTATCCTCAGTCAAGCCTTTACTTCTGTACAAAAAACACAAAAAGGCGGTCGCTTTAACACCCTCGGAGAACTGTTTAAGAATCTATTTGTATTAGACCCAATCCCAAGCCACATGCGGAATCATAAGAACTCAAAGATTACACGGAACTTGAATCCAGACGCTTCAAACGTAGCGGGAGTTCTAGCGTCATTGCCCGAAAAAACCAAGCAAACGGTAGAGCAAACACTCTCTAAATACCTCTCCCATCTACCGGAACAATCCATCAAACGAGTTTTTTCGAACGTGATCCCTCCGCTGAATAAGGAAGCCCAACTCTTATGCGAGGAAGTCTTGGCGGTAGGTCAAAAACCTCTGCTTGTGGATGCGGACGGCATGTCTGACGGTACTCTCCGTTTCTTAGGGATCTTGACCGCTTTGCTAACACGACCGGAAGGAAGTTTGATCGTGATCGAAAAGGTCGATAACGGACTGCATCCATCACGCGCAGGGCTCTTGCTCCAAATGTTGCGGGAAATCGGCAAGCAACGGCGGATTGACGTATTGGTTACGACGCACAACCCGGCCTTGTTGGATGCGCTTGGACCTAAGATGATCCCGTTTGTGATGGTGGCACATCGAGATACGAGCACGGGTTGGAGTGTCTTGACCCTGCTTGAAGACCTCGAAGATCTTCCAAAGCTCCTCGCAATGGGGACGATCGGGAAATTGATGAGCATGGGTGAAATTGAAAAAAGCCTAAAGGAAGGAAAGGATCGTCCATGAGCCGGGGGAAACTGTTGATTATGGATACCAGCATGTTGTGTTGCTGGTTGCAAGTACACGGCAAAGATCGTTGCGGAACGACAGATGACCCCTGGGATCATGCACGGGTGGCGAAAAAAATTGAAGAGGAGCAAGAGCTGAACACGAAGTTCGTGCTCCCTATGGCGACTGTCATTGAGACTGGAAATCATATCGCGCAGGCTGGAGTTAGACGTTTTGAAACGGCAGAAAAATTAGCGGAGATTTTGAGAAGTGCGGCCCAGCAACTCACTCCTTGGATTGCTTTTGATGAGCAAGTGGTTTTGTGGGGGAGAGAAGGTTTGCTCAAGTTGGCGGAGGAACTTCCGGTCGCCGCCAGTATGAGTCGATCTTTGGGAGATACCACCATTCGGACGGTAGCCAACTATTATTGGGAAGGCGGATACACAGTAGAACTATTCACGGCAGACGCCGATCTAAAATCTTCTGAACCTTCAGGGCCTATCCACTTTGCAGACATTGGAGAAGAGGAACCGCGACGCAGGAAGGATCGGAGGAGGAAGAGATAGGAACTCGTGGATTGGTGCGGTTTCTCGTTCGAGAGGCCCTTTTATTAAAAAAAGAGAGCGGGGCGAAGGCCCGGCTCTCTTTTTGGTGTGGTCGCAGCAGTCGTGAGCGGGTGTTTTTGGTGGTTCATGCTCGCGAGCCTGAGAGTCAGTTCGTTTTTTTTTAATACGCCCGCTTGTACTGCTTCGGCGCGATGTTTTGCTTTTCCAACTCCCGCAGCGCGTGCGTCGCCCAGTACGGGTCGCGGAGCATGCCGCGGCCGACGGCGACGAGGTCGGCGTGACCGTTGCCAAGCGTCGCTTGGGCGACGGCGTGGTCGTCGAGGTTGCCGACGGCGATCACCGGCACGCCAAGCGCTTGCTTGATTCCGTGCGCGAGCGGCACTTGGTACCCGGCGTGGTTGCCCGGACGGCGGTTCGGCGCAACGGGTCCTTCGCCGCCGCTGGAGATGTGGAAGATGTCGACGCCCGCTTCTTGGAAGCGGCGGCAGAACTCAATCGCATAGTCGAGATCGTACCCGCCCTCCATGTACTCCGTCGCCGACACGCGGATGATCAGCGGCATCGACTCCGGCATCACCGATTTCACCGCTTGGATCACTTCCACGCCGAACTTCGCGCGGTCTTGCCCGTATTCATCGCTGCGGGTGTTGATCGCCGGGGACAGGAACTGATGGATCAGATACCCGTGCGCCCCGTGCAACTCAATCGTGTCCACACCCGCTTCCACGGCACGGCGCGCCGCGTCTTGGAACTTCTGCACCATCCCGCGCACTTCTTCCGTGGTGAGCGCACGCGGTTTTTGATAGCGGTCGCTGAACGCAACGTCGGTCGGCCCGACCGGCTGCGGCGCGTCTTCCGCTTTGCGCCCGGCGTGCGCGATCTGGATGGCGACTTTCGCGCCGTAGCTTTGCACTTCGCGGATGATCCGCGCAAACGCCGGGACGTGCTCATCCGACCACAGCCCCAAGTCGTGGTCGGTGATGCGCCCGTCCGGCTCAACGTCGGTCATCTCGATGATCACCAAACCCGTCCCGCCGACAGCGCGGGACACATAGTGCACGTAATGCCACTCGTTGGGAATGCCGTCCTTGGCCGTGACGGAGTATTGGCACATCGGAGGCATGACGATGCGGTTTTTCAGTTCCAGTCCTTTGAGGACAAACGGATCAGACAGTTGAGTCACAGAAACAAACCTCCCATGTTCATATGTAAAACGTTCTACTCCCTACCATATCATGCTCCAAACGAAAAAAAAGGCACGTTCCTCATTGCGGGGAAGTGCCTTTTTTGGTATGATCGTCCGTTACCGCCAGTCGGGGTTGTGCTCCGAATGCAAGATCCTGCGTCTGCTTGCGCTTCTGCAAGCGCGCACGCCACAGCCAGCTCAGCAGTTTCATGATCGCGTCCGCCAACTTCACAACGCCGTACGCAAACAGCATGCCCGCCAAGACGTCGAGCACCCAGTGAATTTTCAGATACAGCGTCGAGAGGATGATCAGCGTGCAGTACGTCCCCATCGTCCAGCGGAACAGTTTCGACTTCTCGCGCATCGCCATCAACAGCATCGCAAACGCCATCGACGTGTGCATGCTCGGGAAGCAGTTTTGCACCCAGACGAGGTATTCGTTGTGCGTGTAGGCGCGGTACCACGGGTTCAGCATGTCGGGCAAGCCCTTGACCCACCAGACTTCTTGGAGAAACACCGTGTTGTAGAACAGGAGGATCAACGGCACTTGCAGGACGAACCCGGCAAATGCGTAGTGGAGCATTTTTTTCACGTCTTTGGTGAAAAAACTGCGGATCATGCAGGTCCAGAACGACAGCGTGAACCCGTACCAGTAGACCCAGCCGATGAAGCGGGTCAGCCACTCCGGCTGCCACACCCAGAGAAACGAACCGTCGTTGAACGGAATCGAGTTGAACAGGTCGTTCCATTTAAACAGATGATGCACGCTCTTCGTCTGCCAACCCGCCACGTGCTCCCAAAAGCCGCCGGCGTAGTTGTACATGACAAACGGAAACAGCAACGCCAAGAATCCGAACGGGAGGTAGCGCGCCCAGGGGATGTTTTTTCGATCTTGTGAAACGCCGAGCAGGGCGACCAGGATGAAGAGGATGCACCCCGCCCCCCAGTTCTGCACGGCGGTGATGCCGTAGAGCACAACTCCGGTGGCGAGCACCAACAACGGCCACATCCAACGCCGCATCGTCATCTTGATCGCCTCCTTTCTTTACAGAACCTTCATTATAGCATAAAAAAATCCCCGTTCTCGCGCGGACGGGGAGGTTTCGTGTCGATTTTTTTACAGACTAGCGGAGGAAGGCAGAAAGCATCCAGATGTGCTTTTGCAGACCGGTGTGAATGGCGAGCAACATGTCTGCGGTGGTGTCGTCGTTCGCTTCACCTGCTGCTTCTTCACCCGCTTTGAGTTCGGAGACGAGTGTTTTGATGCCTAGTTTTTGGGAAAGCTATGAGGCGATCGAAAGGAGTGAACGGCATGCGGGTACGACGGGTCGAGATCGGGTTGGTGATTGTGTTCGCGGCGGTGTTTGTCTGGTCGGCGATCAAGCCGCGCGATGTGATGACATGGTGTTTGGAGCTCGCTCCGATCGTGGTGTTGTGGATCGTGTTGATCGCGACGTACCGCAAATTTCCGTTTACGACGCTGACCTATGTGTGGATTTGCGCGGCGTCGGTGATCGTGGCGGTCGGCGGGCATTACACGTACGAGTTCAATCCGCTGTTTGGCTGGCTCCGCGACCAATTCGGTTGGCAACGCAATTACTACGACCGCTTCGGGCATTTCGTCAAAGGGTTGGTGGCGGCGTTGATCGCCCGCGAATTGCTGGTTCGCAAGTCGCCGGTCGGGGATGCGCACGAGGGCTGGCTGGTATTTCTCACGCTGAATTTGGTGCTATCGACGGCGGCGGTCTACGAGCTTCTCGAATTCGCCGTCGCCAAACTCACCGGCACCCGCGCCGAAGAGTTTCTCGCCACGCAAGGCGACGAGTGGGACTCGCAATGGGACATGCTGATGGCGTTGCTCGGAGCGGTTCTCGCCATGCTCGTGTTTCGCAAATGGCAAGACCGGCAGATGTTGCGGTTGCCTGTTCAAACAAAGTAAAATAATGGGGGACGGTCCTGAACGATTATCACGACGCCTTTGAAACGTTAGGCGCTTATCTGGGAGAAGCGATGATCGCGTATAATGACACCGAGTCGCATATCAAACGAATTGCAGAAGGTCCCGCACGATAAAAAAACCTCGGCCCGCGATGGGTCGAGGTTTTTTGCTGAGAGTTACTGCACGTCGACGTGGTCGATGGCCACTTGATCGCCGTCTGGTTTGAGAAACACTTTGTAGTGGACGTTGTCGCGGGTGTTGAAGACGATGTAGTCTTTCTCCAAGTACCACTCGACGGTTCCGTTTGGTTTTTTGGCGAGGTGTTCAAAAGCGGTGAGGTCGTTGGCCAGGTCGTCCACGGTTTTCATGGACGAAAATTTGTTTTTCATCCAGTCGTAGTAGGAAAGATACTGTTTGTCACCGAGGAGAAAACGGCTTTTGTTGAAGCGCACCCAGTATTTTTTGCCGCGTTCGGACGTGACTTGGATGTCTTGGATGTCATCAATGCTGAACCCCTCAGGAATCTTATCATAAAAATCCCCGTCAATCCCCGGTGCATCTACATGATATCCTAAGATAGAATCATGAGCTCCGAAAACATTTTGATTGTGCTGAAAGCGAATCTGATCTGGGACAATGAACAGGGAAACGAAGCCAAGAAAAAAAGTGATGGCGACTGTGGGCAAGGAGTGCCAGAGTTTCTGCGAGACAAACAACAACCGTGATGCGAATACTGCAAGAGACGCAACAATACCGAAAACGACTGGGATGATGAAAATCCCCAAAATAAACAACTCCGTATAAAGCGTAGGAGCCATATTCATGATGAGTTCCAAACTGACGAAGACACTGGCTACGGTCAGACCGACGTTGAGCCAAATAAAATACGCAGTATTTGTTTTTTTCACGGGTGCTCAACTCCAGGTCCATATTTGATGAAGTCCATGCTCTTCTCTCAAGCGCTCAGATCTTCATGCAGCCCGGAATGATCGTCGTCCTCCAGGTAGAAAGAGACCATGTCGTTGTTTGGAGCGACTTCAGACAGACCAAACGCGCTGTAGGGCATAACTACTGTGTCTCCCAGTCCTGCTTGGCTGTATTTCCCACCTGCAAAGGAAAGGATTTGAATGTCAGGGTTGAAATTCTCACGTTTGTTGTAAATCTCTTGGATGGCGTGAGAGTCTTTCTCCAAATCATTGACGGCAGGAGCGAATGTTTGGATTGCGTTCTCTACCAGTCGTGCAGTTTTGCTGCCGGGGGAGAGGATTCGCAATGTGGTATTTGCCTTTGCGTCGATGTCGGAACCCAAGATCGGGGAGCCCATCGTGACGAAACGTTTGAAATCCATACTGCCGGTTACCTCGATGTAATTGGTTGTGACAATGCCTCCCATGCTGTGGGCTACGACGTTGAATGTGTCGTTTTTGAGATCAGCTTTCATCTGTCCGGTCATCTTGATGTAGCCATGTGTTTGTTCCCCAAAAGTCATCGCTCCGTCTTCAAAAACATACTGGACGAGCGGTTGTTCAGCATCTCGGTTGGGTCCGTCTTCACAAGTAACGCTGCCGTTTTTATGATACGTATAAATTTTCGAGAAGCCGCCGTAATGCTCCACCATGTTCTTATAGGTGTCTTCAGAGCCGTTCAAACCGTGCATGAAGACGATCGGAACCCCGACATAACCCCCTTCACGGCGGGCTTGTTGTTGTGTATAGATCGCTTGCAACATCCTGTCGCCGGCACTTTCTCCGTTGGGTCCAACCGCATCCCGGTGCGTCTCATAGTAATCATGGACGATTTGATTGAGGCGAATGACGTCGTTTAAGTATTCGACTTTGTCTTTGCCGATTCGAGTTCCCGGGTTGGGTTTGACGAGTACCGGGACAAAACCATGATCCAAAAATGGACCGGTAAGTACAGTTGCGTATTTCATTTCATGCAGTAATGAGCCGACCGTAGGAGCCAAATTCGCAATTTTATGAAATGCAGATACTGCATCACGATCATTTTTGGCGGACTCATCTTGAATCTGCTGATTCAAATAATTGATCTCCGTCGCCAGAGAATGAATCGACGAATCATAGGTATTCGTATGATTGCTCGCTTGTCGGCCGTAGTCATTTTCATGATGTCTCTGATTCTGAATCAACGTGGCTAACTGCCCTTGCAATTGCTGAACACGATGGCGCAACCCGTTCAAGCTGTCTACTTGGTCGGCTAACGTGTACGTTGCGGTTGCCGTTTGTTGAAACGCCGTTACACCGATTTGCAGTTTCTCGATGAGCACGATGACTTACGCCAGATACGCTTGGCTTGCCATGCCTTGCCAACCGTCCGCTCCTTCTGCCACTTGCGGAGCTCTCGCCCGCAAGTGGTTGACCAACTGACGGAGGTCTTCCGCACGCTGGGATAACTGAATGGCAATATTTCGAATATCAAACCCCTGACCTACAAGTTTATCCAAAATTGTCACCTCAATTGCCGACGTCTAAATCAAACCTCATTATAAGTGAAATTAAACCTTTTACCAACTAGAAAATGTAAACTGCCTCCCCTTCACTCAATTCGTGGTGAGACAAATGTTCGGACAGTAAAAAAAAGACCCTGCCCGCGTGGAGTCAAGGTGTTTGGCAACGTTACTGCACGTCGACGTGGTCGATGGAAATCTGATTGCCGTCCGGTTTGAGGTGGACGAGGTAGTGAACTTTGTCTTTCGTATTGAATACAAACGAATCCTTGGCCAACTGCCACTCGATGGTGCCTTTTGGTTTTTTGCTGAGGTGTTCGAATGCGGTGAGATCGTCGATCAACTGATCGTCCGTTTTCACAGCGGAGAATCGATCCCACATCCAGTCGTAGTAGGCGAGGGAGACTTCGTTGCTTTTTAGCAGATAGACTTTTTCAAAGCGAAACCAATACTTTCTGGTATGATCGGTCGTGACTTGGATGTCTTCGATATGTTCCATTCCAAAACCGTCTGGAAGTTTGCCCATGTATTCGGCGCCGAGATCTTCGGCATCTACATGAAAACCATGTTCTGGATCTCGATCTTTCGCGGCTTCTTGTTTGTCAGGAAAGCGAAGGTGATCCTGCACCAAACCTATGGTTCCGAGGGAGAGGAAGATCGACAAAATGATAGCAGGAGTGCCGTGCCAATACTGCCGCACGACTCCCATTCCTGAAAAAACGCCTGTCACCACCGTACTTGCGAATGCGGCTGCCATCGGGATGAGGAAAAAACCTAAAATGAACAGTTCCGTATAGAGGGTCGGTGCAATCGACAGAATCAAAAAGGTACTGATCAGCACGCTGATGATGGAGATGCCTGCGTTCGCGCCGATCCAATAAGCAAGCTCCGATTTTTTCACTGGTCTTCAACTCCGTATCTGAAAGTGTCGCAATTCCTGCACGTCACGTCCACGTGATCGATGGAAATCTGGCCGCCGTCCGGCTTGAGATAAATTGCGTAGTGAGTGGAGCATCGGTGTAGAAGTAAACAAACTCTATTATAGTTGGATTGTATCTATTTACCAACCATGTAAATCAAAAACCTCCCCGTCACCGGAGAGGTTTTTTCATGTTCGTTATTACGATTGAGACGCCGCAGCCGCTTCGTGCTCGAACGTTTCCTTATACTGCAATTGATACAAGTTGTAATACATCCCGCCTTGCGCGAGGAGTGCTTGGTGCGTGCCTATCTCGCGGACGCGGCCTTTGTGCATGACGATGATTTGGTTGGCGTGCTGGATGGTGGAGAGACGGTGCGCGACGACGATGGTGGTGCGGTTGCGCGTGAGCTTCACCAACGCGTCTTGGATCAAACTCTCTGTCTCCGTGTCGATGTTCGACGTCGCTTCGTCGAGCACCAGAATCGCCGGATCGAACGCCAGCGCCCGCGCAAACGCGATCAGTTGGCGCTGCCCCGCGGAAAGCGTGGTGCCGCGCTCCAGAACCGGTTCCTCCAATTTCCCGGGCAATCGGTTGATGAACGTGTCGGCGTTGACGTAGTGAATCGCCGCTTCGATCGTCTCGTCGGAAATCGACGGCTCAGCCAAGCGGATGTTGTCGCGAATCGTCCCGGTAAACAAGAACACGTCCTGCAATACCACGCCGATGGCACGGCGCAGGTCTTCTTTGGTACAGTGCTTGATGTTCACGCCGTCGATGAGGATCTCGCCGCGCTGAATGTCGTAGAAGCGGGAGATCAGGTTCAAGATCGAACTCTTGCCCGCCCCCGTCGCGCCGACAAACGCCACGGTCTGCCCCGGCTCGATGGTGAACGACACGTCGCGGAGCACCCAATCTTCGCCCTTGTACGCAAACCAGACGTTGCGGAATTCCACGCGGCCTTTGACCTGCGGGAGCGCCACCGGATTCGCCGGGTTTTTGATGTCGTCCGGCGTGTCGAGCAGCTGGAAGAGGCGTTCCGAGGACGCCATCGCGCCTTGGAGGATGTTGTATTTGTCGGTCAAGTCGTTGATCGGTTGGAAGAACTGCTGGATGTAGGAGATGAACATGTACAGCACGCCGAACTGAATGGCATGATCCAGCACTTTGCCGCCGCCGTACCAGACGATGATCGCCAGCGCCAGCGAAGAGAGGGTTTCCATCGCCGGACGGAACAGCGCAAACGCCATCAGTTCGCGCCACGAAGCGCGGAAATACTCTTGGTTGGTCTCTTCAAATTCCTTGTACATTTGCTTTTCCCGGCGGAAGATCTGGATGACGCGCATCCCGGCGATGTTTTCCGCCAGCGTCGCGTTGATCTTGGCGAGCTTCACGCGGGTATCGCGGAACGCCGCACGGGCAAAGCGGCGGTAAATCTGCGTCGCGATCACGACGAACGGCAGGCAGACCAAGGAAATCCACGCCATCTCCACGTTCGCTTGGAACATGACGACGACGATCCCCAAGATGATGAACACGTCCTTGAACAGCGTGACCATCATGTTCGAGTACATTTCGTTAAGCGCCTCGGTGTCGTTCATCACGCGCGTGACGAGACGGCCGACCGGGTTGGAATCAAAAAACGAAATCGAGAGCTTCTGCAAGTGCGAGAACAACTGCTGCCGGATGTTGAAGATGATCCGCTGACCCGTCCACTGCAGGATCAGCGTCTGCACGTAGTTCAACACGAAACTGCCGAGAATCAAAGCGAGGTAGATGCCCCCGATCTTCAGCAGGGCGTTCGTCTCGGTGTCTTTGAAACTGTTCACGACATCGGCGGTGAGCGCTTCCGATTTCGAGGCTCCGGCGCTGTCGGTGATCGTCATCGTGTACGAATCCCCGCTGTGCGCGATCTTGTAGTGATCGCGTGCTTTCGCGTCGCCGCTGAAGTCCGACTCGCGCACGAGCTCTTGCTTGCCGTATTGGTAGTGGTGCGCGTCCGGCAGTTCGTTCTGCTGCACCGCGACGTACGTGGTGTCAAACACGTTCATGTGATCGTCGATGGCGATCTTGATCAAGTACGGGCGCGCCAGGTCGGCGACCGTGATGATCAGAAGCAAGACGATGGAGAGGGCCATCCAGTGCCAATACGGTTTGACGTAGGCGAGGAGGCGGGACATGAGCTTGCTGTCGTAACTTTTTTCTAATTTTTCTTCTTCATGGATGTTCGCCATGCTCCCACCCCTTTCAGTCGTTCGATTGTGCGATCTGCTCTTCGAGCAGTTGCTTTTGGTAAAGTTCGAAATAGAGGCCGCGGTTGTCGAGCAGCTCGTCGTGCGTGCCGCGCTCGATGATCTCGCCGTCGTCGAGGACGAGGATTTCGTCGGCGTCTTTGATGGTGGAGATGCGGTGCGCGATGATCAGCGACGTGCGGCCTTGCATGATCTCTTTGAGCCCGCGCAGGATCTCTTCTTCGGTGTGCGTGTCAACGGCGGACAAGCTGTCGTCGAGGATGAGAATCTTCGGGTTTTTGATCACGGCGCGGGCGATCGAGACGCGCTGTTTCTGCCCGCCGGAGAGGGTGACGCCGCGCTCGCCGAGCATCGTTTCGTAGCCTTCCGGGAAGTCGATGATGTTGCTATGCACTTGCGACAGCGCCGCCGCCGCTTCCACTTGCGCTTGGGGGTACGACCCGTTGCCTGAGAACGCGATGTTGTCGCGAATCGACTTCGAGAACAGGAAGTTCTCTTGCGGCACATAGCCGATGTTTTCCCGCAGCGTCGCCAACGGAATTCGGTTGATGTCCACACCGTCGACGAACATCTGCCCGCGCTCCGGATTGTACATGCGCAACAGCAAGTTGAGCAGCGTGGTTTTGCCGGAGCCGGTGCGGCCGATGATCGCGACTTTTTTCCCGGCGGGGACGTGGACGTTCAAGTTGCGCAGCACCGGACGGTGGGAGCCGGGGTAGGTGAACGTCAAGTTGCGCAGTTCAATCGAGCCTTCGAGGTCGGATTTGTCGGCGATCATGTCCGGCTCGTCGTAAATTTCCGGCTTCGTCGTCATGATCGTGTTGATCCGCTCCATCGAAGCAGAAGCGCGTTGCCAAATGTTGATGACTTGACCAATGGCCATCATCGGCCACGTCATCAGCGCCAAGTAGGTGTTGAACGAAATGAATTCGCCAAGTGTGATCGAGCCGCGGACGACGAGGATGCCGCCGTAGGAGAGGGCGATCAAGAACGAGATCGTGGAGACCAGTTGCACCAGCGGGTTGTAAATCCCGTTGACGCGCGCCAATTTGAGGTTGGTTTTGAAGTTGACGGTGTTTTGCGCCGTGAACTTGGCGATTTCCGCGTCTTCCTGCACGAACGTTTTGACGACGCGGGCTCCGGCGAACGATTCTTGGACGCGGTCGGAGAGCGTACCGAACGATTGTTGGACTTCGGTGAAGCGTTTGTGAATCACTTTGCCGAACATCCGCGAGACGACGATCAGGAACGGCATCGGGGCGAGGGCGAAGACGGTGAGCTGCCAGCCGACGGTGTAGATCATCATGAACAGGGTGAACGTCAGCACGAACATCGGGTCGATGAACGAGAGGAAGCCGGGGCCGAGCGCCATGCGGATCGCGTTTAAATCGTTGGTCGCATGCGCCATCAAGTCGCCGGTTTTGTTATGATTGAAGAAGTTGGGGGAGAGCGTCTGCAAGTGCGAGTACAGCTTGTCGCGCATGTAGACTTCCGACGTGCGGGCGGTGCCCATGATGTAGATCCGCCAGAAGTAGCGTGAAACGGCCGTCAATGCGGCGACGGCGACGATGATGCCGACATACTTCCAGATGCCGGCGCGGTCGAGAATCCCGGCTTTGAGGTCGTCGGTGAAGTGTCCCAGGATCTTCGGGGTGATCATGCCGATCAAGTCGACGAAAAACACCCAGAAGATGCCGAGGAAGTACTGCTTTTTGTGGGCCGCGAGGAATTCCTTGAGCGTGAGAAAATTCTTCATGTGCATCTTCCTTTTGCCGTAATTTCGCAAGTATTAAGAAAAAACAGACCACACACGAGGTATTTGTATGGTGTATGTGTACCTACTAGAATGCAAGGACGGGTCGCTCTACACGGGAATTGCCAACGACCTGAATAAACGCATCCGCGAGCACCGCACGGGACGCGGCGCCAAATACACGCGCGGGCGCGGGCCGTTGCACCTGCGCTATGTCGAGCTGCAATTGGACAAGGGAGACGCTCTGCGGCGCGAGCGGGAAATCAAGAAGATGTCCCGCCGGCAAAAACTGCTCTTGCTTGAAACTCTCTGCCTGCTGCCCGATGCGGACGCAGGCTCCTAAAAAATGACTTCTCCAGATGGGCACTCGCCCATATCCAGAAGACAGTCTCTACACACGATGAAATGCGCCCCGCAAAGGGCGCATTTGAGGTGTTGAGACCGTAGGGTTACGCTTCTTGACGCTGATTGTCAGAGATCTTGAACACGCAGCACGAGCCGCCCTCCGCCAAGCATTCCGAACGGTTGACGTCGGTGCCGAGCACCCGGCGAAACACGTTGGTTTCACAGGAGCAGGTCTGCGGGTAGAGCTTGGAAACTTGAGCGATCGGGCAGTTGTATTCGACGATCTCATAGGTGCCGTCTTCCTTCTGCTCCCACTTGGAGAGATAGCCCTTGCGGTTTTGCATGTCGGCAAGGATTGCGACTTTCTCTTCCAGAGTTTTGCCGGCCAAGAGATCGCTGTACGTTTGCACGAGCCGTTCTTCGCGGTGGTCGAACAGCTGCTTGATCTTCTCCGACCCGTCGACTTTCGCGATGTCTTCGAGCAGGTCGAGCGTCAGAGTATGATAGTTTTTGGGAAACAGCTCATCCGCTTCCTCGGTCAACCCGTACACTTTCGCCGGGCGTCCCATCGGTTGGCGCACAGTCGTCGGATAGATCAGGTCATCGCGTTCCAACGTGGCGATGTGCCGTCGGATCGCCATCTCGGTGATCCCGATCCGTTCGGCGAGCTCGCCCGCGCTCATAGGCCCCTCCGTGCGCAGGAGGGTGATGATCAAGCGGCGCGTGCTGCTTTCTTGGTTGGCCATCCTGATCCCCCCTTTTTCATTTCAATCTTACTATCAGTATATACACAAAGCGGTGAGAAGTAAATTTCTATATATGTATGCTTAGAAAATAGGCGGAACCTGCCAGACTTGCTTTTAGCGACCCCGCTTGGTACATTCAAAAGTGGATGAGAAGAAAGGGGATTTTTTCATATGCAACGACTGCTTATGATCTTGTTGATCATCACCTTCCCGCTGAGTGTGATCGGCAAGTACCTCCATTGGAGCGATGTGGCGATGTTTGCCATCGCCTGCGCCGCGATCATTCCGCTCGCCGGCGTTATGGGGCGCGCCACCGAATCGATCGCGATTCACAGCGGACCGAAGATCGGCGGCCTGATGAACGCCACGTTCGGCAACGCCGTCGAATTGATCATCTCGCTGTTCGCTTTGCAAAAAGGCTTGATCGGTGTCGTCCAAGCTTCGATCACCGGCTCGATCATCGGCAATTTGTTGCTGGTCGCAGGTCTTTCCTTCCTCGTCGGAGGGGTGAAGTTCCCGCAGCAGAAATTCAACCGCAGCATCGCCGGCACCAACTCGGCGATGATGTTGCTCGGCGTGGTCATTGCGCTCGTCATCCCGGCGATTTTCACCGCGACCAATCCGCAGATTTCCATCTCGATGTCTGTCGGCGTCTCGATTGTTGTATTGCTTTTGTACCTGCTCGGCCTGTTCTTCTCGCTGTATACGCACCGCAACCTGTTTAACTACACCGAAGAACTGGAGGAAGAAGAAGCGGAGTGGAGCATGAAAAAAGCGCTGCTGATCCTCCTCCTCGCCACAGGCGCCGTCGCGTTCGAGTCGGAACTGCTCGTCCATACGATCGAAACAGTTTCGCACGAACTCGGCTGGTCGGAAGTGTTCATCGGCGTCATCATCGTCGCGATCATCGGCAACGCGGCGGAACACTCCTCGGCGGTCCTCATGGCTCTGCGAAACAAAATGGACGTAGCGCTGGAAATCGCCGTCGGCTCTTCGTTGCAGATCGCGATGTTCGTCACGCCGGTGCTGGTGTTCGCTTCGTTGTTCTTCACACGGTCGATGTCGCTTGTCTTCTCGTGGCCGGAATTGGCCGCGATGGTGCTCTCCGTGCTCCTGATCAACTTCCTCGCCCAAGACGGCGAATCGAACTGGTTGGAAGGCGCGATGGCACTCGGTGCCTACGTGATCATCGGCATCGGATTTTACTTCCTGTAAGTGCCTCGGCTTGTCCGGATTGCCTGACGAAAAGCCCGCCTCCCAATCGGAGACGGGCTTTTTCGTTGACCGCCGCGGTCGTTTAGCAACAGCCGCCGGTTGCCACGACGCCGCCGCCGTAGCCCGGCACGAGCAAGAAGAACAGCACGAAGATGATCAAGAACACGACCGCCCACCGAGTGTAACCACCGAACACGCCGTACCCGTACCCGCCAACAGGTTGATTCATGAAAATTCCTCCTTCAGAGTGTTTTGTGATTTCCTCTTCACACTTCTAGTACATGCGTCGGGCGGGCAAAACGTAAGGGACAGGAGTCTACATCCCAAGCCCAAATCCAAACATCTCGATTCCAGCACAAAAAGACCCGCCGCGGCCGAAGCCGAAACGGGTCTCTCGATTTCCAATCCAAAAAGCGAGTCAAAAACACTAGGCAAGCGACGACATGATGTTGCGCACATAGCGCTGCGTCTCGCCAAACGGAGGCACGCCGCCGTAGCGGTCGACGTTGCCGGGACCGGCGTTGTACGCCGCGAGCGCCATCTCCGTGTTGCCGTCGTAGCGGTCGAGCAGGGACTTCAAGTAGCGCACGCCGCCGTCGACGTTCTGTGCGGCATCGAAGACGTTGGTGACGCCAAGCCCCTGGGCGGTGGACGGCATCAACTGCATGAGGCCGCCTGCGCCGACTTTGGAAGTGGCGTAGGGGTTAAAGCCCGATTCCTGATGAATCACCGCTTTGACCAAGGCCGGGTCCACGCCGTAGCGACCGGCGGTGGAAGTGATGAGATCGTCATAAGCGGACGAACCCATCGTGTAGGTATAGGAAGAGGAGCGGGACGGACCGAGCAACGAAGCCAAACGCTTTTGCGCGACCGGATCGTTCAACAGGAAGTTTGCAGTCTTGCTTGCCGAGTTGATGTTCTGGCCGTTCTGACCTGCGAGAAGGGCGGATTGCGCCGTTTGCGTCGTCTGCGCCATGACAGCGCCGAGCAACGCGGAGAAATCGCTGCCGTCGTCGGAAGAGCTGTCATCGGACGACCCGATCAGCGTATTGGTGTACATCTGTGCGCGCATCATAGCGGCGAGCATTTTAACGTCCATGGTCCACCTCTTGAATTCAGAGTCTCTGTCTAGTTTACTCGAAATTCGTAGAACGGTAAACTGGAGAAAAGGAGGAGATCCGTACGTGGTCAAAAAGCTAGCAAAGTATTGGGTCAACGGCATCTTGACGATCGTGCCGATCGGGCTGGTCATCTATGTCGTGGTGCAGGTGTTTCAGTTCTTGGACGGCCTGCTTGGGAAATCGTTGCGCAAAGAGCTCGGAGACGGCGTGTATGTGCCGGGCTTGGGGATTTTGGTGACGATTGTGTTGATTACGCTCATCGGATGGTTGGCGACGTACTGGTTCTCAGCGCGCGTGATCGAGTGGATGGAGCGGCTCTTGCAGAAGATCCCGTTCGTGAAGTCGCTGTACTCGATCATTAAAGAAACGATCGGCTCGATTTTCGGAGAGAAGAAGTCGTTCTCCAAAGTCGCGCTGGTCACCATGCCGAACAACCCGATGAAAGTGCTCGGGTTCATCACCGTCGAGAACTTGGACGCGTTGGGCGACCCGTTGAAAGATCATATCGCCATCTATGTGCCGCAGACGTTTCAAGTGGCGGGCGTGACGTTTTTGATTCCCAAGGAGCACGTGGAACTGCTCGACATCACCCCGGAAGAAGCGATGCGCTTCATCCTCTCCGGAGGTGTCTCCGGCTCATGAGTTCGGACAAAAATTCCCCATCCGCCCCGCAGGGAGACGCCTCGGGGCTCTCTGCGCGCGGTCGGGACATTCCGATCTGGTGGGCAGCCGTGCCGTTTGCCGCGTCGATCGGCGGGTTGTTGTGCGTGATTTTTTGGTTGAATTGGCCGCTGTTCTTGGGTCTTCTGTTCGGCTGGGCGGTCGCGGTCGTCATCGCGCTCGCGTATGGAAGGGGGACGGCGTTGGTGGCCCAGGGCAGTTACGCCGGGGCGAAAAACACATTTTTCGTCATCGGCATTCTGCTGTTGATCGCAGGCGTGATCTCGGCGTGGTTTCTCTCCGGCACCGTCCCGGCGCTGATCCACTACGGCTTGCAGCTCGTGCAGCCGTCCTGGCTCGTCGTTCTGGCGTTCGTTTTGGCTGCCGGAACGTCGATGGTGCTGGGCACGTCTGTCGGGACGCTCTCCACGATGGGAACGGCGATTGCGGGCATGGGGGCGGTCTACGGGTTGGACCCGGCGCTCGTCGGAGGCGCGCTGATTTCCGGCGCGATGGTCGGCGACCGCACGTCGCCCGTCTCCGGGTCGTTCCATCTCGTCGCCAACATGACGGGCACCCGGGCGGACGACAACTACAAACCGATGTGGCAAACCGGTCTGCCGGTGCTCTTGCTCTGCCTCGTCCTCTACGGGTGGCTGGGCTACGGGCAGGCATCCGGCACCGCGCAGACGGCCGACGCGCTGAACTCGCCGATGTTGCGCACGATCCAAGAGCACTTTGCCATGCCGTGGTACGTGATGCTTCCGCCGCTGCTCGTCCTCGTGCTGGCGGCGTTGCGCGTGCCGATCTTGCGCAATTTGTGCATCGGCATCCTGTTCGGGGCGGTGCTCGCCGCGTTCGTTCAAGGAGAATCGCTGACCGACGTGCTGCGCGCCGTGTGGCTGGGCTACGATTTGCAAGGCATCTTGCACGGCGGCGGCATCTGGCCGATGTTTCATCAAGTGCTGTTGATCCTCTGCGCCGGGGCTTTGAACGGCGTGTTGGAACAGAGCGGCATGATGAGCACCCTCCTCGACGGCCTTTTGAAAAAAATCCAAAGCACGCGGAGTCTCATCGTAACGACGGTGCTCGTGTCGGTCGTCATGTCGGCTGTCGCGTGCAACCAAGCGCTCTCGATCATCGTGCCGGGACGAACGTTGCGCCCGACGTATGACCGGCTCGGCGTCCCTCCCCGGCTTCTCGTGCGAAGCCTCGCCGATTCCGGAGTCGTCATGTCGCCGCTGATCCCTTGGAATCTTCACGGAATCTTAACATCCACCGCCATCGGCATCGCCACAACCACGCTCGCGCCTTATGCGTTCTACCTTTGGTGCTTGCCGGTTTTAACGATTTTCCTCTCATTTCGACATGAAAATAAAAGAAATTCAGATAAACGCGACAAATTATTACAATACTCAATTGACAACGACCCTTCCAGTTAGTAAAATTTAAGACAAATGAGGCGTGAGATTTTGTTAGTCTGTTTTTGTTCCAATGGGGAGGGGACTTACAATGATGCAACAGAAACGTTCGTACAGCCAATCGTTAGCAGATCTGAAATCTCGTGGAATTCGTCTGACTCCGCAACGTCAAGTGATCTTGCAGTTCCTGAAAGAAACGGACGAGCATCCGACCGCCGAGCAAGTGTACCAAAAAATCGGAGAGCAGTTTCCGGGGATCTCGCTGGCCACCGTGTACAACACCCTGAACATGCTGAAGGAACTCGGTGTTATCCGCGAAATGTCGTATGGAGATATGTCCAGCCGCTATGACGGCAACGACACCGAACATGCGCATCTCGTCTGCCAGTCCTGCAACCATGTCATCGACATCATGTGTCCGCCGCAAGAGATGTTGGCTACGCCGGATATCGCGCAGCACAACTTCAAGATCCACTCGTACCGTTTGGAATACTACGGTGCGTGCCCGGCTTGCCAGTCGGCACAGTCTTTCAAATCTGACGCTTCTTAAGTTTCCACACCAAGAGAGCAAGGGCTCCACGCCGTACGCGGCGTCGGGGCCTTTTTTCTGTTTGGCAAAGGATTTGACAGGCGAGATTCAGAATCAGTACAATTGTTTACAGGAGGTGAGACTCATGCAACGAAGTTCGTTTACCCAGACCCTCGCGGACCTCAAGGAGCGCGGTGTCCGTTTAACTCCGCAGCGGCAGATGATCTTGAAGTTCCTCAAGGAAACGCATGAGCATCCGACCGCCGAGGAGATTTACAAACAGGTTTGCCAAGAGTTTTCCGGCATCAGCATGGCGACTGTTTACAATACGTTGCATCGGTTGAAGGAATTGGGCGCGATCAAGGAATTGTCGTATGGCGACATGTCCAGCCGCTACGACGGCAACGACACAGAGCACGCCCATGTCGTCTGTGAATCGTGCGGGGAAGTGGTGGACATCGCGCTGCCGACGCTTCCGATGAGCACAGACGAGACGGAAGCGCTCGGGTACGAAGTGTCTTCGCTTCGCCTTGAATACTACGGCTTGTGCGCCGGTTGCCGAAATCAAGTCTCATGAAGAAGACGCCCCTGGGATTGCCAAGGGCGTTTTTTGTTGGGTTTGCGCTCCTGCTCTTGGGAGAAGTTCCGGGTTTGACCACGTGGATCGGGGGAACGCTGATTGTAGTGAGTTCGTACCTGATCTTGCGTGTGAAGGAGGCCGGAAGCGCTCTTGGAGAAAAAGCCCAAGCGTAGGATGCGTGTGCGGGACAAGATCATCATCTTCACGGTGATGGCGGTCGGCCTGGCCGGAGCCGGGTTTGAGCTGTTTCTGAACAGCAAAGTCGATGCGTGGAACATCCGCACGCAACAAGGGAAGGAAAAGTAAAAACCCGACCGCCGTGGGCGTCGGGTTTTTGTTCGTTGTTTTCGCTATTTCCACTCCATCGTCACAACGGCGCCGGGGGATAGCGGTGTGGTGAAGACGGCCGGCAGACCGTTGACCGTGAGTTCGAGTTCGATGCAGTGCGGCGGGCGCTGCTTCTCGATGGCGATGTAGCGGAACAGATCGCTTAACACCGGTTGCCAAGCGCTGTCCATCGCATGGCCGCTGTTCGGCGCGGCGGTGAAATGCAGGTGGTCGCCGTCGAGCACGAGGTCGTCGAGGCTGCACTTCTCGCCGTTGCGGTAGATCGGCGGGCGCGGGCCTTCAATCGTGTACGGGACGCCGTTGCAGATCACGTTGACCGACTGGATCGGGTGCAGCGATTCGTCGTAGAAGAAGCGCACTTGGTAGACCGGCGGCTGCAGTTCGTCATAGTCGATCACGTCGTTCTCCGCAATCGGCGTGTCGAGGGTCGCCGGTTCGTCGTTGAGCACCAAGCGGTATTTGTCGTAAGGCAGTTGCACCGTATGCCCGTCGACCGTCACGGTGAGTTGCGGCGGGTTGGTCAGCGCTTGACCTAATTCTTCCGGCAGGTCGAGCAGATTGAGCACATCGCGCATAACTTTAGGGGAAGCGGTCGAAATTCGCGCTCGATCGACCAGCGGCGTGTCCAAAGCCGCCGGTTGCCCGTTCAGGGTGAGCAACGGAGGAAGGGAGAAACGCTTCGATCCCCGATAGACCACGAGAGGGGGAGTCGGGTCGATCACGTCGGACACCGTGCCGACGGCGTCGATGCCGGACGTGCCGCCGATGACTTCCAACTCGTCGCCGTGCTGGACGATGTCGTCGAGTTTGGCGGGACGGCCGTTGAGCAGCAGTTCGGCCGGCGTGCCGTGCGTGCCGCGCAAGACTTTCATCTTGCCGTTGACTTCCACGCTCAGCGCAAGACCCGGACGGCCGTGCAGCTTGCGGATGTCGACGTCGGCCGCCAGCAAGCAATCTCCGACGGTGATCTGGCGGAACTCAAACAGGCGGTGCTGCAATCCGTTGACGCGCACGGCAACCGACGAGACCGGCGTTAAGATCGCCGCCAGCGCGATGCCGACCGGCGTGACCGCTTGCGGGCCTTGGAGCGTTTCGTGTTGCGCCGCGAGTTGCTGGATCGCGTCGGTGCCGCGGATAACCACCCGCTCCTTGGGCAAGCCCAGTTCGGCGGCCAGCAGGGCCGGCAACATCGGAGTCTGCGAACCGCCGCCGATCAGCATGACCGCTTGCGGACCGCGTTGGTTGAGGTTTTTGATCTCGCGGGCGATCATCTGCGCAAGATGCGAGACTTCCTCGAAAATCGCTTCGGTGAGTTCACGCGCCGGGAGATCGTACGGGATCCCCAGCACGTCGGTGTACGAGACGATCTCTTGGGTGAGCAGTTTGCGTTTGACTTCTTCGGCGACGGGGAAGTCGAGCAGGTATTTCTGCGAGAGAGCTTCGGTGATCTCGTCGCCCGCCACGGGCACCATCCCGTACGCGGTGACGGTGCCCTCCGCCGTCAGGGCGATGTCGGACGTGCCCGCCCCGATGTCGACGAGCGCCAAATTCAATTTGCGCATCGTCGGCGGAATCAGCGCGTTGATGGCGGCGATCGGCTCCAGCGTCAGAGCGGCCATCTCCAAACCGGCGCGCTCCAGCGCGATCTGCAGCGAGTCGATGACGACGCGCGGCAAGAACGTCGCGATGATCTCCACAGACGCTTGCAAACCCCATTGGTCGACCAGCGAACCGATTTGCGAGTCGTCGAGCAAGTAATGAATCACGGTGTAGCCGACACAATGGTAGCGCGCGGCGTCCGGCGTGACGTCTTGGAGTTGTTTTTCCGCTTGTTGGACGGCGGTCAGCTCCAGCGCCATCACGTCTTCCTTGGTCAAGCGCTGGTTGTTGACAAGTTCCCGGTCGACGCGGGTGCGGACGGTTTTCAGCGCACGACCCGCGGCGGCGACGGCGACTTTTCGCAGCGGGCCGACTTTCTCTTCCAAGCGTTCCTTGACGCGGCGGATGATCTCGGCGACTTCCACGACGTCGTGAATCTGCCCGTCGAGCATCGCGCGCGTGGTGTGTTCTTGCACTTCGGTCGCGACCACTTGCAATTTTCCGTCCTGCAGGTGATCCGCCACCAGCCCCACGACGGAGCGCGTGCCGATGTCGAGGGCGAAAATCAAGTCTTGCGGCTGACTCAACAGAACCAACTCCTATCTGGTGACAACAGTGAAGCCCGCTGCTTGCAGGCGCTCCAGAATTCGCTCTTGATGCGCGTGATCGCGCGTCTCCACGTCCACTTCGATTTCCGCTTCGCCGAGCATGACGCGGGAGCCCATGCGATGGTGTTGGATGCCGATGATGTTGGCCCGCTCGTCGCCGAAGATCTTCAAGATCTCCTGCAACACGCCGGGTTTATCCGGAACGGTGGTGTTGATGCGCAGGTAGCGGCCGGATTCGACCAGACCGCGCTCGATGATGCGCGAGAGGAAGTTGACGTCGACGTTCCCGCCGGAGAGCAGGACGCAGACTTTCTTGTTCTTGACGGGCAGTTTGTCGTAGAGAACGGCAGCGAGGCCGGTTGCCCCCGCGCCTTCGACCACCATCTTGTTGCGCTCAAGCGCCATCAGCATGGCGCGGGCGATCTCTTCTTCCTCGACGGTGACGAGATGGTCGACGTAATCGGACGCCACTTGGAACGTCAGGTCGCCAGGCGTCCGCACGCAGATGCCGTCGGCAATCGTGACCGCTTGGTCGAGCGTGATGATCTTCTTCTGCTCCATCGACACTTTCATGCAGGCGGCGCCGCTTGCTTCCACGCCGACGATCTGAATTTCCGGCTTCATCAATTTCGCCGCCATCGCGACGCCGGCCGCGAGCCCGCCGCCGCCGATCGGCGTGACGATCACGTCGCAGTCGGGCAGCTGTTCGAGGATTTCCAGCGCGATCGTGCCTTGACCCGCCATGACTTCCCGGTCGTTGAACGCGTGCACGAACGTCATCCCGCGTTCCTTTTGAATCTCCAGCGCTTTGGCGTATGACTCGTCATAGTTTTTGCCGTAGAGGATCACTTGCGCGCCGTAGCCGGTCGTCGCTTCGACTTTGGTAAGCGGAGCCGCTTCCGGCATGACGATGATGCACGGGATGCCCGCGTGCGCCGCACCCATCGCTACGCCTTGGGCGTGGTTGCCCGCCGACGCCGCGATGACGCCGCGCTTCTTCTCATCGTCGGAGAGCGACGCGATTTTGTGGAACGCTCCCCGAATTTTGAACGAGCCTGTTTTTTGCAGGTTTTCAAGCTTCAGATAGATCTCGTTTTGGGACAGGGCGCTGAACGTCTTCGAATAATCGAGCGGCGTGCAGTGGATGACTTGTTGAAGATTGTGTCGGGCTTCCAGAAAGTCTTGTATGGTCAGCAAAGAGGTCACACTTCCTTTACTCCTGTTGTCAATCATTTTAAATTGTGTTACCATTCCTTTTAATCGCAAAAAGTTTTCAGCAGAAAAGGTCTTGCCTTTCTTTACCGCTGTAAAGTAGGATAGTGATAGGCATATATCTGTATTCTACCATGACTAACAGGTGTTCGGGAGGAGTTGTCCGTTATGTCCCAAGAAATTTTAAACAACGTCCGCAAGAACTTGCAGGCGATCACTCCGTATGCGCCCGGGAAACCGATCTCCGATGTAAAGCGCGAGTACGGTTTGGAAGACGTGATCAAGTTGGCTTCCAACGAAAACCCGGCAGGTCCGTCTCCGAAAGCGCAAGAGGCCATCGCGGCGGCGCTTTGGAGTTTGCACCGCTATCCGGACGGCGGCGCAGTGGATCTGAAAGCGGCTCTGGCGGCAACGTATCACATCCCGACGGGACAGATTTTGGTCGGCAACGGGTCGGACGAGTGCATCAAGATGGTCTCCGAGACGTTCTTGAACCCCGGTGACGAAGTGGTGGTGCCGGTTCCTTCCTTCTCGCAGTACTGGTTCGGCACTCAAGTGATGGACGGGACTTTGGTGCAGGTACCGCTTGCAGACGGTTTTGAATATGACCTTGACGCCATGCTAACGGCTGTGACGGAGCGGACGAAACTGCTCTACCTCTGCACGCCGAACAATCCGACCGGCACGTACTTGCGCAAAGCGGAGTTGCGAAACTTCCTCGACAAAGTACCGTCGCACGTTCTCGTCATCCTCGACGAAGCGTACGCCGAATACGTCTGTGCAGAAGATGCCGCGAACGGAATTGATTTCCTGCGCGAGGGGTACAATGTGCTTGTCATGCGGACATTTTCCAAAATGTACGCGTTGGCCGCGCTGCGCATCGGCTACGTGTTGTGCCGCGAGGACGTGGTCCACGAGATCAACCGCGTGCGCGAACCGTTCAACGTCAACACGTTGGCGCAAGTGGCGGCGGTCGCGGCGCTTGGAGACGCGGAGCACGTGGAAAAAAACCGCGCGATGAACCAAGCCGGGTATGAGCAGGTGACGGCGGGATTGACCGCTCTCGGCTTCTCGTACATCCCGACGCAGGCGAACTTTTTGCTGTTTGACACCAAGTTGAACGACAAAGAGCTGTTCCAACTCCTGTTGGAGCAAGGGGTCATCACCCGCAGCGGCACGGCGCTCGGCGCGCCGGGGTATCTGCGCGTGACGATCGGCACGAAGGAAGAGAACCAGCGATTCCTCACCGCTTTGGAATTGGTGGTTTCGCAACTTCGGCAAAAGGTGTAAGATCGAAGGATAACTATTGCTTTTTGTTTGTTGATTTCTGTTTTTATTGAGGAGAGGAGAGATGAGCATGAGCAAAGAGAGATTTGAAGAGCTGCGCCGCCAATTGGATGCGGTGAACCAGGACATCTTGGAGGTACTGAACCGCCGGGCCGAACTGGTGCAAGAGATCGGTCAACTGAAGTCGGGCAAAGGGACGGAACGTTTCGACCCGATCCGCGAGAAGGAAATGCTGGATAAGCTCGTCGCCGCAAACGAAGGGCCGTTCCCGAACGATACGATTCGCCATCTGTTCAAACAGATCTTCCAAGCTTCCTTGGGTCTGCAAGAAGAGGAGAAGAAATCGCTCCTCATCTCCCGCAAAAACCAAGCGGCCGACACGGTCGTGCAAGTGGGCAACCTCAAGATCGGCGGCGGCAACGCGCCGGCGATCATCGGCGGCCCCTGCTCGGTCGAGACGGTCGATCAGATGAACGCGGTCGCGTCGCACTTGAGCCAAGAAGGCGTTCTCCTGCTGCGCGGCGGTGCTTACAAGCCCCGCACGTCTCCGTACGACTTCCAAGGTCTCGGCGTCGAGGGTCTGAAGATCCTGAGCGAGACGGCGAAGAAGTACGGCATGACCTGCGTTTCGGAGATCGTACGCCCGGAAGACGTGGAAATGTCTTGCGAATACCTCGACGTGATCCAGATCGGCGCACGCAACATGCAAAACTTCGAACTGTTGAAGGAAGCGGGTTCCGTCAAGAAACCGATTCTGCTCAAGCGCGGTCTCTCCGCTACCATTGAAGAGCTGCTCTACGCGGCGGAGTACATCGCGTCGCGCGGCAACTCGCAGATCATCCTCTGCGAACGCGGCATCCGCACGTACGAGAAAGCGACCCGCAACACGCTGGACATCTCGGCGGTGCCGATCCTCAAGCAAGAGTCCCATCTGCCGGTCGTCGTGGACATTTCGCACTCCACGGGCCGCAAGGACATCATGTTCCCGATCGCCAAAGCCGCTTTGGCTGTCGGCGCGGACGGCTTGATCATCGAAACGCACAACGAACCGGCGGTTGCGCTTTCCGACGCGAAGCAGCAACTCGACTTGAACCAATTCAGCACCCTACTCAACCAACTGCGTGAGAGCGGGTATCTGAAGGACGCTGTGAAAGCGTAATAAGCCGTCACTTTGCAGCGCGAAAAGCCCTCTCAACTTCGGAGACGAAGCGGAGAGGGCTTTTTTCATTAGCCGCGTTTGCGGAACAGGGAGATCAGGGAGAGCAAGAGCGCGGCGCCGGAGAGGATATACGGGACGGTGTTGCTCGTGCCCGTGCTCGACGTGCTCGTCCCGGTTTGGTTGTTGTCGGCAGCCGGGGCGGTCGCCGGAGTTTTTTGATCGTCATGATGGTCGGCAGAAGCTGCGCCGGCCGCCGCGATCGTCGTCACGGACGCCGGGGTTTTGGAGCCTTCCTCGCCGGTCCACTCCACGACGGAGTTGTCCGCGTAGGTTTGGTACGCTTTCCACGTCAGTTTGCCGCTGCCGGCTTCCTTCGGGTTGGCGCCGATCAAGTTGAACTCGGCAAACTCGCCCGGTTTGATCCCGCCGGCGGTCGCCGTCCACGTGATCGCTTTGTTTGTGCCGTCCGGGTTGGTTTCGTACGCGTAGTCCCAGCCCGCTTTCGCTTCAACCGTCGAGACTTTCACGCCCGCCGGGAACTCCACGCGGACTTTGGTTGTGTTCACGTCCTTCTCCACCGGAACGCGGACGGTGTACTTCTCGTACGCGCCCGTCGTCGTTTGCTTCGGATACACGTTGACGTGCGCAGAAGCGGCGGTCGTCCATGTCAGTGCTGCGGTGATCAAGAGTGCTGCGGGGAGTTTTTTCATGAAGATTGTCCTCCTTGTGGAATAAACACTTGGTCGCTCCAGGTGATTTGTTTGTCGTCTCCATACACAGCGGTCAACGTGAATTTCCAATGACCGCTCATCGTAAACGGAATCGGGATGTCATAGTGCGTCTCGTCTTTCTTCACCGGTTTCAAATCGAGCTCGCCCATCTCCATATCCAGCATCGTAAGCGTCGCTTTCAGCTCCTGCGGCGCTTGCGGCAAGGTGACGGTCATCGTCTGTTCGCCGAGCACCAACTTCGGAATTCGCACGTCCGCTTGCGACTGCTGGGCTTGCAACGTGTGGCTGTACGAGTGCACGGGTGCCGGGTAGGGCATCTGGCTCATGAAGATCGCCACTTGAACGATTAAGATGCCGACCAGCCATTCCGTGCGCAACAGGTCGTAGTTCAGTTTGGTTTTGTCCCGCCAGCGCAGGGTTTGAAACGTCGCCAGCACGAGCATCAGGACGAGAAACGACACTTTCAGCCACAGCAGGTTGCCCCACATCCCGCCTTGAAACAGCAGGACGGACAGCCAGTCGGTCTGCACTTCGGTCATCGCGATGCCGGTCAACGCCGTAAGCGTCGCCGCCACCGCCATCGTGCGGACAAAAAACGGACGAAACCGCGTCCGGTCGAGTTGCTCTTCCGTTCGTTGTTCATGGCGCAACGTCAATGCGAGGTAGCTCAACCCGCCCAGCCACAGCGCGATGACGAGCAGATGCAAGATCCGAAGCGCGATCGCCAACCATTCCGGTTCGATGCCCCGGGCATGTCCTCCGAACGCGAAGTTGGCGACAAGCAACGACGCCAGCAGCGGAACCCAGATTTCCTGCATGCCGGGCACCGCGAGCAGAAGTAACAGCACCGCCTGAATCAACAACATCATGGCAAACGGGCTCTCCAGCATCACGTTCCAATGCCCGGAGAACAGCGCCCCGTTCATCCCGCCGCCGGGCAGTCCGGCCGAGTAGACGAACCATTCCGCGACAGTGAGCGCCAAGAGCAGAGCCCAGAGGGTGACGCGTGTTTTTTTCTCCAGCAGAGAGTCGACGGTAGGCAGATGGAAGCGGCGGGCGGCAAACGCGAGACCGTACAGCCCCGCCGCCAGCAGCAGAATTCCTTCCGCCGCATAACGCAGCACGATCAGGGCGATCTCGGTTCCGTGTTGGAACAGCTCCGATGCTTTCGAGGGCGCGACGATGCTTTCCGACGACTGGCCCACGGAGAACGAGTACGACCCGTTGACCGGATGCCCGTCCTCCGAAATCACGCTCCACGCCACGGTGTACGTCCCTTCTTGTAGAGAGGAGGGAACGGTCGCTTGCATCTCTTGCGGCTTGCCCGGCGTGACGCTCGGTTTCCCGAGGTCGAGTTGCCGCCCGTTCCAGTCATAGAGCTTCATCCCGATCAAATCCGGCTCCAACGGTTCACTGAACTCCAGGGTGAGGCGCTCGGGAGTTGTCGCGATGTAGCCTCCGTTGAACGGATAGGTTTTGAGGAGGTTCGCATGGGCGAACACCGGGCTTGTCCAACAAGCGGACAAGACGAGCAACAAAAAGGCTAGGGCCGCAACATGCAGTTTTTTCATAGGTCACTTCCTTTGAGGTCCGAGGTCGATCAAACGATATCATCATACCTGTACGGCTCGATTCGTTGTATGGCTCAGGCGGGCTATCTTTTCACCAGTATGGACAAATTTATGTACAAAAAAAGACATCTGCCCGCGATGGGGTAGATGTCCGGTTTCCTAGTTAGAAGGAACTCACGATTCCGCTTGCATTCCGTGCCGCACCGCATAGGCGGCAAGCTGGACGCGGTTTTGTAAACAGAGTTTGACGAGAACGTTCTTGATGTGGTTTTTGACGGTGTTTTCGGCGATGACCAGCTTCTCGGCGATCTGCTTGTTGGTCGCGCCGACGGCGACGTGCGCGAGGAGCTCCCGTTCGCGCGGGGTCAACACGTCGGGTGAGATATCGCCGGAGACGTCGCTGCCGTTGTGGAAGCGGGTGAGTATCCGCCCCGCCATCTCGCGGGGAATATCGGCGTCTTCGTCGAGCAGCGCATGCAGGTATGTGAGCCAGTCATCCGGCTCCAAGTTTTTCAGCAGATACCCCTGTGCGCCGAACTGAATCGCCGTGAACAGGTCGGCGACATGATCGGAGACGCTGAGGATCACCAGTTTGACCTCCGGGTGCGACTTCTTGATCTGCCGGGTCGCCTCCAACCCGTTGAGCTGTGGCATGTTGATGTCCATCAGCACGAGGTCGGGCCGTACTTCGTCGCACAATTGAATCGCTTCCCGTCCGTTCTCCGCTTCCGCCACGATCTCAAACGCCTCGTCGCCCTCCAAGAGCGAGCGGATCGCTTCTCGGGCGAGCGGATGGTCGTCGGCGATTAACACTCTGTATCGATTCATGTCCGCACTCCTTTCTTGCCTGCCTGAAGAATCAGTTCTGTTCCGCCGTCGACGGCGTTTCGAATCGTGAAGTCCGCGTGCAGTTTTTTCGCGCGCTCGGTCATCATCCGCAAGCCGTACTTCTGCGGGTCGAGTCGGCGCACGCTCTCTTCGTCGATCCCGGAGCCGTTGTCGGCGATGCGCAGCCGCCACTCGCCGTCGGGCTGCCAGCGAAACGAACAGAACGCCTGCGTTGCCCCCGCGTGCTTGCGGATGTTGTGAAACGCCTCTTGCACGATGCCAAAGATCTGCACCTCCGCCGCCGCTTCAAAAAAACCCTCCGGCGGCGCCTGAAAGTCATGCTGCACGTCGATACCGGTCAACGTGCTCCATTGACCGAGCCACTTTTCCAACCGGCATGTCAGGGTGTCGCCCTCTTCCGGCAGGTCGCGCAAGTTGAAGATCGCCTGCCGCACGTGGTTGTCGATGGCGGCGACGGCGCTTCTGGCTTCCTCGACCCGGCCTTGCCGCAGTTTCACGTTCAAGAAAAAAAGCGTTTGCGCGATCCCGTCATGCAGTTCACGGGCCATCCGCTCACGCTCTTCATAGACAGCGCGCCGTGCTTCCTCCTCCGCGAGCCGCGCGTTGATTCGCCGCATCGTGCGAAACACCCATGTCGCATAGAAAAACGAAAGCACCAATACCAAGCAGGTAATCAGCAAATTGCCTTCTGCCATCGACAAGTACGGCAGCAAGTAGGCATGGCGTATGTATTCCATGCCGCCGACCAACAGCGTGGGAAACAGCACAGAGAACCATTGCAGTCGCGAGTAGGTCATAAGGTGGGGTCGTCCTCTCCGGTTTTCGTACCAGCACGTATGCGATCAGTACGTTTTCTACCAGTATACAACCGTCACATCACGGATTCCAGCACCGGACGCTCGTCTTCTTCCTGCTGCAAGATCGCCAAGATGTCTTCATATCCTCTGACAAAGCATTCCACGACCTGCGGGTCATAGTAGACGCCCGAAAGCGTGAGAATTTCGTCATAGGCGGTCTGCGGCGGGAACGCTTTGCGGTAGGAGCGGGTGGTCGTCATCGCGTCGAACGTGTCAGCGACGGCGAGGATGCGCGCCACCATCGGGATGTTCTCGCCAAAGCGCCCTTCCGGATATCCGGTTCCGTTCATGCGCTCATGGTGGTAGAGCACGCCGTCGAGAATCGGCCCGTCCACCTCAAACCGGCGCAACAGATTCGCGCCGTCGACCGGGTGGCGCTTGATCACATCGTACTCTTCGTCCGTCAAGCGGCCGGGCTTGTGCAAGACGGCGTCGGGCGTGGAAATTTTGCCGATGTCGTGCAGTTCGCCCGCCACGCGCAGCAAGTCGATGTCGATGCCCGGCATGTGTTTGCCGATCGCCACCGCATAGCGCGCCACGCGGCGGGAATGGCCTTGGGTGTACGCGTCGCGCGCTTCGATGGCGCGGGAAAACACTTCGACGCGCTCTTGAAACTTCGCCGCTTCCGAAGCTTTGCGCACCAGAATCTGCGAGACGAAATGCAAGAGAATGGAGAACAACGTGAAGATGATCAAAAAAATCAAATGTTGCCGCAGCGGTTCGTCCCTTGTGACCGCCAAGTAGCCCGCCAAGATCAACAATTCTCCCAAGATGATAGATGTGCGGTTTGCGTACAACATCGTATAAATCGGTACAAAAAACAACATCGCCGCGCAAATCGCATCTGCATGCACGAGATCGAAAACGCCCAACGTCAGCAACACTTGGCTCCAAAACAGCACCGAGACGGCCGCCCGCGGAAAGCGTTCTGGCAAGATCAGCATCAGCGCGAACGTGACGACAAACATGCTTTCGGCATACCAGAAGAAGGGGAAGTCGTGAAAGAGGATCTGATAAAGTCCTGTCACCAGTCCGCTCAACAAAACCATGAGGCGCCACATTGTAAAGACGCTTTCAAATTTCATAAGCAATGACTCCTCTATACGTCATTCAATTTAATTCGTATATCAAACTAGTTCCGCGCTCAGGATGTGAATTCCTCCCGTAATCAGATAAAAAACCCCTTGCGCCAAGGGGTTTTTTTCATAAGAAAGCGCCGTCCGGTTACCGTGTGAGCACCGCGTCCGCGCCGTAATCGCGAAACAGTTGCTCCACCACGCGTTGGTTGTCGCCGCACACTTCGGCGCAGAGCAGCAGTTTGCCCGATTCGACGGCATCGTGGAAATACTTGGCGTTCGGCGGGGAGATGCCGAGGTCGATCAGGGCTCCGATCGCACCGCCGCTCCACGTGCCGTACGCCGCGCCTGCCAGCGGACCCAAGGTGATCAGCAAGTTGCCGGCAGTCGGGTAGAGTGCGGTCGTCATCGCCGCGCCGATGCCGAGCACGCCGCCGATCGCCGCTCCGATCAGCGTTCCGTCGACGATGTTGTCCGTTTCGTATTGCTTCGCGGCGTACTCGGGCAGTTGATCCGGTTTCGTGACCACGGAGATGCGGTCTTGCTGTACATAGGGACTCAGCGTGCCGATCAGTGCGCGGGCGGCTTCCGTGGTTTCAAACACGCCGAACACATGCCGGGATTGAGCAGACATGGGAGATCACCTCTTGCTGTTTTTTCGGCCTGCTATTTTTTCAAGGAAGTCAGGTAGAGTTTCAGGGATTGGATTTGGTTTTCCGTCAAGTTGAGGCTGGGCGGAGCAGGCATGCCTTTGTCGGGACGGCCGTTGTGCAGGACGTTGTCGAGTTCCTTGTCCCCCAGACGTTGCTGGACGCCGAGCAAACCCGGACCGATTTTGCGTTCGGCGGTCGGATTGTGGCAACCTGCACACGAGGTGGAGAACACTTCCGCTCCCGCCTCCGCGGTCGGGACGGCGCTGGGCGACGCTTCCGTCCGGTCGTTGATCGGCTTGGCGGCCAGCGCGTAGTACAAGCCCCAAACGGCCAACGCTGCATAGACGAACTTGAGAAATTTCGGGACTTTGCCGTGGGCGACCTTGATGTCGGAAACGACCGTGTAATGCCCGTCGTCTTGGTGCGGTTCGACTTCCTCGCTCGTTTGAAACGTCTGCGCCGTGTCGGTCGGGGCGGGAGTTTTGGGATCGCGTGGGTTCGCCATGCGTGGCTCCTCCTTTCTACCGCTGCTTCTTATTCGTCATCGAGCATGCGGTATTTGATGCCTTCGGGGTCGTCAAACTGCCCGTTTTTCCACGACCACCAGACGATCAGCGCGCAGGCGCCGGTCATGCACAAGCAAACGATGATGAGCATCCATGAGGCTGTGTTCATGAAGAGAACCTCCTATTTCTTCTGGGGCGCCGGTTTCAGCGAGAGCAGGTACGCGACGAGGTCGTTGCGGTCTTGCTCCGAGAGGTAGTCGTACTTGGGCATAATCGACGCCGGTCCTGCGATTTTTTGCGGGTTGAGCAAGTGTTGGTGCTGCCAATCTGCGCTGTAGCGCGTGCCGACCCACATCAAGTCCGGGCCTGTCCGCTGCGTCATCGTGGTCAGCGGCTTGTCGTAGTAGTAGTCGCCCGGCACCGTGACGGGGCCGAGTTTGGAGTCGGCTTTGACCGGACGCACCTGTTGGGAGTGGCACCAGATGCAGCCTTCCCGGATGTAGACGTGCTTGCCGCGCGCTTCCGCCGAGTCGGTCGGGTAGTTGCGGATCTTCGCGGTGTCGGTCGGCGTCACCACCGAGTCGTCAAAGTAAGGGAGCCACACGGTGCCCATCACCCCGAGCAACACCAAAAGTCCGGCGCCCAACAACAGGATTCCCGGGTTTTTCTCTGCTTCGTTCGCCATGTTGCTTCACCCCTTTTTCTCTCAGTTCTGAATTAACGGGAGACGAGAATCGGGTCATCGGCCGTCACGAGTTGTCCCGCTTTCACCGAACGCCAGACGTTCCACGCAAACGCGATTTGGCCGAGGAACATCAGGGATCCGCCGACGGCGCGCGAGATCAAGAAGATGTGCAGAGACTCCAGCATTTGCAGGAACGCCGAACCGAGCTGTTTGCCGTCCATCCATTCAAAACCTTGGATGATGCCCGCCGTCCACATCGCAAACGCAAAAATCAAAAAGCCGATCACCGACAGCCAGTAGTGCCAATTCATCAGCGCCCGCGAATAGATGTGGCGGTAGGTGAGGCGCGGCAGCATGTAGTAGACTGCCGAGAACGCCACGAACGAAAACCCGCCGAACAGCGGCATGTGCGCGTGTCCGACCGTCCAGTACGTGAAGTGCAAGATCGCGTGCGGCCCCATCAGCGATTGAAACGGGCCTTGGATGCAGGCAAGGCCGTAAAACAGGGCGCCCGTGATCAGGAATTTCAGCGCGAGGTTTTGCGACACTTTGTACCACACGCCTTTCATCGTGCCGATGATGTTGGCGAGCACCGACCAGACGGGAATCAAGAGCAGAATCGACGGGATGATGCCCGCCTTCATCAACCAGACCGGAATCGGGCCGTTGACCAAGTGGTGCGGGCCGTTCCAAGAGTAGAACGCGACGATCATCCAGAAGCCGATCAGCGAAAGTTTATGCGAGTAGATCGGGCGTTGCACGAGCTTGGGCAACAAGTAATAGATCGTGCCGACTCCGACGACGGTGAACCACAGGCCGATAATATTGTGCAGGTAGAAATAGTAATACCCCATTTGAATCGAGCCTGAGCCGATCCAGGCAACAGGGAGATTGCCGATGATGTAGACGATTGCCAAGTTCAAGATGGAACCGAGCCAATACCACATGGAGACATAGAGGATTTTTTCTTGGCGGTGGCGAGTCGTTTGAATCAAGTTCCAAAATGTCAGCCCCACGCAGATGACAACCACGATGTCGAAAAGCAGCGGCAACTCTGCGTATTCTACCCCTGTTTGATATCCGGCGAGGATCGAGATGGCGCCCGCGATGTAGTTGATGTTCCAAAGCACAGCGGTGAACATGCCAATCTTCTCGCTCCACAGCTGTCTCTTGCACAAGGCTGGGACACCGTAGTACATCACGCCGAAGTAGACGGACGTCAACCATCCGATCAACGCCGTGTTGGTGTGGGTGGGGCGCAAGCGTCCGTACGTGAAATACTCTTGCAAAAACCGATTGGAGGTGAGGAACTCAGGGTTGACCGATTTCAGTGCGACGACCAGTCCGAGTACCATGGAGGCCAACAGGTAGAAGATGGAGGTGTAGAAAAAAATCTTGACCGTCGCCGACCCTTTGGGAATCCGGGCCGGTACGCCTTGGACGGTGCTTTGTGCCATGGCGGAATCTCCTTTCACATGCAAGTCTGCCGAGAACTGGTGCTGTTTTTAGATGTTCCCTGCGCATGTAGAAGGTATTCAGGACATAGTGTTGTAGGGATGGTGCACAAATCGTCTCGTGAGGAGGAAGGACGATGATCTACGCGTCGCGTTTTTTGCGGCTGGTCAGCCCCTATCTGCGCGGCCCGGACGTGGCGTCGTTGCAAGAGCGGATGCTGGAACTCGGCTACACGACAGACCCGCCGGACGGCGTGTTCGGACCGGGGATGGCGACGGCCGTGCGCACGTTTCAAGAAGCGCTGGGGTTGCAACAAGACGGGGTGGTCGGCCCGGAGACATGGACGGCGCTTGGCGCGGCGGAAGCGTTGAGCGTGCAGGTCCCCGCCACCGGCGAGTATCGTTTGCATGTGGACACAGATCGCTGCGTCCTCTACGTATACAAATCGGCACATCTGGTCAAGACGTTCTCCGTCGGCGTCGGCACCTCGCTCACGCCGACGCCGCTTGGCGACTGGAAGATCACGCAAAAAACGATCAATCCCGGCGGTCCGTTCGGCACGCGCTGGCTGCGGCTGAACATCCCGTTCGGCGGCTACGGCATCCACGGCACCGACAATCCCTACTCGATCGGCAAAGCGGTCTCGCACGGATGCATCCGCCTGCAGAACAAAGACGCCGAAGAACTGTACGAGTTGATTCCGCTGGGCACGATGGTGAAGATCACGGGCAAAGTTTCCATGACGCGCATCTTGCGCCTCGGCGTTTCGTATGGAAACGACGTGATCGACATGCAGCGCATCTTGCAGACGCTCGGCTCTTACAAAGGCGACCTCGACGGTTTATACGGGCCGGTCACAGCGGCGGCGGTGCGCGCGTTTCAAGCGGATCATGACTTGGTCGTCGACGGCATCGTCGGCCCGAACACGCTGGAAGCGCTGATGTCGGGCGTCGACGAAGCGATGGGCGGTCGCAACCCGTAACGCAAAAAAAGCACCTGCTGCGCCGTGGGGCGTGCAGGTGCTTCCTTATAGATTCTCTGATTCGTTCTCTTACTGATCCAGCGCGGCGGAAACTTCGCGCAGGTCGTCCGATTCTGCGGTGCGGGCGCGGCGTTCCAGCGCGGCGAGGAACGCGTCGACCGCCGGCGGCCAAAACTGCGTGCCCCGCCCGGAGAGCAAGATGCGCGACGCCTGTTCGGACGACATCGCGTTGCGGTAGGCGCGGTTGGACGTCATCGCGTCATACGCGTCCGCCAC
Source organism: Tumebacillus flagellatus (assembly GCF_000714935.1). Taxonomy (GTDB): domain Bacteria; phylum Bacillota; class Bacilli; order Tumebacillales; family Tumebacillaceae; genus Tumebacillus; species Tumebacillus flagellatus. The sequence goes on along the minus strand of NZ_JMIR01000001.1, from coordinate 51,975 downwards.
GGCGGTGATCTTGGCGTAGAGCGGAATTTGTTCCTCGGTCAAGCCGTGCGGGTAGCCTTTGCCGTCCGGACGTTCGTGGTGGAACAGCACGATCTCCAACATCCGTTCGCGACGGGACTCGTCGAGCAGTTCCGACGTGGTGTAGACGCGGCGCAGCAGTTCTTCGCCGATCACCGGGTGTTGCTTCATGATGTCATATTCTTCTGACGTCAGACGATCCGGCTTGTTCAAGACATAGTCGGGGATGCCGATCTTGCCGATGTCGTGGAGCAGCCCGCCGAGGTGGATGACTTTGAGGTCGTCGTCGGAGAGTCCGAGTTCTCCGGCGATTTCCACGGCGTACTGCGCGACCCGTTCGCTGTGTCCGGCGGTGTAGGGGTCGCGCTTCTCCAGCGATGAAGCGAACGCGAGCAACACCTGCTGGTTGGCGACGGTCATCCGGGCGTTGAGTTCCTGCAGCTTCTCCACTTGCTCGGAAACTCTGCGGTCTTGCCGGATGCCGACGGTGCGCCAGTAGTAGAGGCCTACGATCGACGCGACGATCACCGTTTCGGAGACGAGCTGCATCCAGCGGTCGTCTTGCACCATCTTAATGTAGGAAGAGGCGATGGCATAGAGCGTCAGGTAGATGGAGTCCATCAGCGTGAATTTCAGCAGCGTGCGCTTCCATCCTCCCGTGCGCAGCGAAATCTGGAACAGGAGGCTTGAGACCAACACGGTGACCAACTGCGTCAATAAAACCGCGCTGAACATCAAGAGGAACATGCCCATCGATTTCTCGGTTGCAAGCCTGTCTTCCAAGGCGTGAAACACCAGCGCGACGGCCGCCGCTTGCGAGACGATCAGCACCAAGTTCATCGGGCGGTACGGCCACCTGATGCGAAACCGTTGGTAGGAATAGACGGCGATGTAGCAAGCGGTCGTCCAAGCGAGCAACGAGATGTCGCCGACCCACATGGAAGCCGCGAACAGCAACACGTGCCCGTCCTCACGAAATCGGCTCTGGTTGCCGACGGGGATCACGAAATACTGTTGATGGGCGAAATAGGCGAGAATTGCGAATGTAATCAAGGACAAGTACACGGTGTTGTGCTCCCCCTCAGGAGTCCGATTCAGTTCTGAAGAATGTATTTCGCCGGAAGCGTTACAATTCCTTCACTTCACTACACTCCGACTCAAAAAAGAAAGGGGGTGCCATTTAATGCGCGGCGGACGGTGATTTCGTTTTTCTCAGTAATTTCGGCGCGGCGGGGGATCGGCGCGAACAGATCGGCCGGGTCGAGGAACGTTGGCGGAAGCGGAAACGGCGAACGGGTTTGCCAGCGCGCCAACCAGTCGGAGGGGACTTCCTCCGGCAGGTCGCGGTCGATCATCTCCGCCCAGAGCATCGTCCACGCGCGCGGCACGACGCGCCAGATGTCGTATCCGCCGCCGCCTACGCCCACCCAACGGCCTTGGCAGTGTTCATGCGCCAATTGGTGCGTGAGTTTCGGCATCTCGCGGTAGATGCGGGTCGTGGCCGCCAAGTGTGTCAGCGGGTCGAAACGGTGCGCGTCGCAGCCGTTTTGGTGCAGGATCAAATCGGGTTGAAACGAGTTCAGCACGGGCACGAGCACATCGCGCACCGCGTGCATCCACGAGTCGTCTTCGGTGAACGCTTCGAGCGGAACGTTCAGCGAGTATCCGTATCCTCGCCCTTCGCCGCGCTCCGTGATTTCCCCGGTGCCGGGGTAGAGGTACTTGCCGGTCTCATGAAACGAAATCGTCAAGACGTTCGGATCTTCATAAAAAAGCCACTGCACGCCGTCTCCGTGATGCGCGTCGGTGTCGATGTAGACGACGCGGGCGTTGTATTTCTCCCGCACATGCGCGATGGCCACGGCGATGTCGTTGTACACGCAGAAGCCGGACGCTTGCGCCCGATGCGCGTGATGCAGACCGCCCGCCATGTTCAGAGCGTGTTGAACCTGTCCGGACATGACGAGTTCCGCCGCCAGCTTCGTACCGCCGCAGATCAAGCGGGACGCTTCGTGCATGCCGGGAAAAATCGGCGTGTCTTCGGTGCCCAAGCCCCACGCGGCGAAATGATCGGGATCGGCGTCAGGCAGAGACGCTCGCTTCACGGCTTCGAGGTAGCGCGCGTCGTGCACGCGCAACAACTCTTCGTCGGTCGCCGGTTCCGGCTGGATCAGATGGTCTGCGTCCAAGAGCCCGAGTTCCCGGATCAGATCGACGGTCATCACGAGGCGTTGCGGGTTGAAGGGATGGTCTTCGGCAAACTTGTACCGCGTGTAGTCTTCGGAGAAGACGAACGCGCTTTTCCCGGACGGGTTTCCTGTGCCTTGGGACATCTGCGTCACACCTCGCCGTCGTCGAGGGCGGACGGGTGTTGCACGACGCGGTACCCGGCGTTCTGGATGTCTTGAATGAAGCGGCGCGGGTCCATGGTGGCGACGCGGAAGACCAGCGTCTTAAAGCCCTCGGTTGTACTTGGAAACACCAGGACGGTGGACGTGTTCAAACGGCGGGCGCGAAGCAGGTCGGCGATGTCGGCGAGCATTCCCGGTTTGTCCGGCACTTCCACTTCGATGCGCGACGTCGGGCAGTTGACGCCCATCATCTCGACGAGCGTGTTCAAGATGTCGCGCTCGGAGACGATGCCGACGACGCGGCCTTTGGAGACGACAGGCAGGCAGCCGATGCGGTTTTTGTAAATGGTGGAGGCGGCGTCCTCGACGAAATCGAGCGGGTGGCACGTGATCACGTCGCGCACCATCCGTTGTTCGACGGTGGAATGCTCTTGGTGCACCGCGTCGCGCAAGTCGCGGTCGGAGATCAAGCCGACCAGCTTGCCGTCGACGAGGACGGGCAGGTGGCGGATGCGGTGTTTTTTGGTGATCTCCAACGCTTCTTGCACGCTCGCTTCCGGGGAGACGGAGAGCACGTCGGAGGTCATGATCGATTCAACTAACATGGGGGTTTGCCTCCCTTCTTCGCTTACAGCTCTTCTCTTACAGCATGTGGCGGGTGGTGAAGCGGATCTTGTGAAAGCGTTCAACCGAGTCGATGTCGACGCGGGAACCGATGCGCGCCATCAGCATGTTGGCGGGGTGCGAGCAGATTTCCGGGTCGTCGGTGGCGTAGACTTCCATCCCGACGGAACCCATGATTTTTTTCATGACTTCCTTGTAGTCCCAGACGGAGATTTGGGTGTTTTCCAGATCCCAATGCCAATAATATTCCGTGGACAGCACGATGTAGTCGTTCATGTAGTCGTCGAGGAAGGAGACGTGCAGCAAGTGTTTCGCGACGCCGCCGCCTCGGTAGGGAGCGGCGACTTCAATCGCGCCGAGCTCCAGCAAGTTCGGCAGTTTCGCTTCGGACCAGCGCTCCATCGGATCGGGGTAGAGATAGGTGACATAGCCGACGACGAGGTCTCCGCTTCGGGCGATCACGATCCGGCCTTCGGGGAGCGCGGCGATCTCGACCAGCGCTTCTTGCTGGCGCGGGGCGGGGCGGAACGCTTTCAGTCCTTCATGAAACGTCAAGGCAGCCAAACGGTCCGAGGGAACGGGACCTTCGATCACCAAGTCGCCTGCGGGCGTCGGGATCGTCTGGGTTGCGTACGTTTTGGGATGATACAAGTGAGGCTCACCTCCAACGTTCGATGGTTTTATTATACAGGATCTGGGGCGAAAAACCTGTTGTTTGCGCTTTCACTATGTTACAATATTCTGCAAGTTAGCAAAATAAGGGGGTTGTCTTGTTCATGTCGGAAAAGACGCACGAGCTGATCGGAGTACTGGCCGAGCAGTATAACATGAAGGATTACGACGAAGCGTACGCCGCGTTCGATTGGGCAGAGGTTGAGAAGGAGCTGTCTTGGTCGAGCACGGGCAAGATCAACGTCGCTTATGAAGCCATCGACCGTCATGTGGACGCGGGCCGCGGCGATCATATCGCGCTCTATTACAGCGATGCCTCCCGCGACGAGAACTATACGTTTGCAGAGTTGAAAGCTCTGTCCAATAAGTTTGGCAACGTGCTTCGAAAGTACGGCATTCAGAAGGGCGACCGCGTGTTCATCTTCATGCCGCGCTCGCCGGAATTGTATGCGGCGCTGCTCGGCGCGGTCAAGATCGGTGCGATCGTCGGACCGCTGTTTGAAGCGTTTATGGAAGGGGCGGTTCGCGACCGTCTCCAAGACTCCGGCGCGATTGCCATCGTCACCACGCCGAAGCTCAAAGAGCGCGTGCCGGTCGCTGACCTGCCGGAACTCCAGCATGTGTTCCTCGTAGGCAGCGAGGGCGAGTTGGCGCCGAAGGAAATTTCGTTTGAAGCGGAAATGAACGACGCGTCCGATGCGTTGGACATCGAGTGGGTGGATCGCGAGGACGGCCTCGTCCTGCACTACACGTCCGGTTCGACCGGCAAGCCGAAGGGCGTGCTCCACGTTCACAACGCGATGATCCAGCACTACCAAACCGGCAAGTGGGTGCTCGACTTGCGCCCGGACGATGTGTTCTGGTGCACCGCCGACCCGGGGTGGGTCACCGGCACGGCGTACGGCATCTGGGGTCCGTGGCTGCACGGCGTCACGTCTGTGATTCGCGGCGGCCGCTTCACGCCGGAAGACTGGTACGAGACGTTGCAACGCTTCAAAGTCACCGTTTGGTACTCCGCTCCGACCGCGTTCCGCATGCTGATGGGCGCAGGCGACGACTTGGTCCAAAAGTACGACATCTCGTCCGTTCGCCACATCCTTTCCGTCGGGGAGCCGCTGAACGCAGAAGTTGTGCGTTGGGGCATGAAGGTGTACGGGCAGCGCATCCATGACAACTGGTGGATGACCGAAACGGGCGGGCAGATGATCTCGAACTACCCGTGCCTGACGATGAAACCGGGCTCGATGGGCAAGCCGTTCCCGGGCATCTACGCGGCGATCGTCGACCATGAAGGCAACGAACTGCCGCCGAACACGATGGGCAACCTCGCGATTCGTGCGCCGTGGCCGTCGATGATGCGCAAGATCTGGAACAACCCGGCGAAGTACGAGGAATACTTCGGCTTGAAGCCGTGGTACATCTCCGGCGACTCCGCATACAAGGACGAGGACGGCTACTTCTGGTTCCAAGGCCGCATCGACGACGTGATCAACACGTCCGGCGAGCGCGTCGGTCCGTTTGAAGTCGAGTCGAAGTTGGTGGAGCACCCGGCGGTCGCGGAAGCAGGCGTCATCGGCAAGCCGGACGCATTGCGCGGAGAAGTGATCAAGGCGTTCATCGCACTGCGCGAGGGCTACGAGCCGACCGACGAGTTGATCGCGGAAATCCGCGAGTTTGTCAAAACCGGCCTCGCCGCGCACGCCGCGCCGCGCGAGATCGAGTTCCGCGACAAACTCCCGAAGACCCGCTCCGGCAAGATCATGCGCCGCGTCCTGAAAGCGTGGGAACTGGGCCTGCCGACGGGCGATTTGTCCACGATGGAAGACTAAGGGTTCCAGAGCGTTCTCTATGGAAAAAGCATCTCGTCCGCACACTCGCGGTTGGGATGCTTTCTTTACTGGAGGAGGGGGCACACAGCCACAGAAAATCCATATCTTCCTATGGAAACTGCTGGTATACTGAGAAGGGGAGCGGGGTTGGCAAAAAGTTTTTTTGGAAAACCTGAAACCTATTCGAATACCGCTCGTATACCATAGCATAAACAAAATGTTACTTAAATCTTAGGAGGTTGTCATACAATGGCCCTGTTTAAACGTTTGCGCGATCTGACCATGGCGAACATCAACGCTCTGCTGGATAAAGCAGAAGATCCGGTGAAGATGCTGGAGCAATACCTGCGCGATATGGAAGAAGACATCAAGGACGCAGAAGTCGCGGTTGCGAAGCAAATCGCGGTGGAGATGAAGCTGAAGCAACAATACGAAGAAGCTTCCGAACTCGCAACGAAGCGTGAACAGCAAGCGATGATGGCGCTGGAGCAAGGCAACGAAGACCTCGCCCGCCGCGCGCTGGTTGACAAGAAATCGGTCGCGGAGAAAGCGAACGATTACAAGCAACAATACCAAAACGCAAAAGTCACCGCCGACGACCTGCGCCACCGTCTCTCCGAAATGAAAGACCAATTCGAAGAGATGAAGAACAAGAAAGACACCCTCAAAGCTCGTCACGAAGCGGCGAAGGCGCAAAAGCAAATCAACGAAGTCATGTCCGGTTTCGGAACCGACAACGCGGCGAAAGGCTTCTCGCGCATGGAGGAGAAAGTCCTGCAAGCGGAAGCGGAAGCCGAGGCGTCCAAGCAACTGTACGGTTCCTCCCGTTCGCTCGACGATGAGTTCAAAGAGCTCAAGAAAGGCTCTTCCGACATCGACGACGAACTGGCGGCGCTGAAAGCGAAGATGGGAAAGTAACACCCAAGCCCGATATCAACCGGGTGGTGGAAAGGCTCGTTCCTTAAATGGGGCGAGCCTTTTTGCTTGCGGGAAAAAAGTTTCGTTGAAAGGATTGTTTACATTGGAAATCGCGTGCTAGACTTTGAGTATGGAAACACGTTTGCTCCGTTTGCGAGCTATTCAATTGGCGCACCGCGGCCCGGCATTCGGGCCCCCCATTTTCCACAAGGCAGGTGCCCGCCCTCATGCAACCTCAACATTCGTACAACCCCGACAGTCCGATGACCCAGTTTCAGTTTTTTCAAATGCAGTCGATGATGGAGAACATGCATCGGTTCATGGTCACACAGTTCACGGAACTGCGCTCTGAAATGACAGAATTGCGCTCTGAAATGAATGAGCGGTTCGAGAGAGTCGAACAACGCCTCGACAGGGTCGAACAACGCCTCGACAGGGTCGAACAACGTCTTGACAGGGTCGAACAACGCCTTGACAGGGTCGAACAACGTCTTGACAGGGTCGAACAACGTCTTGACCAAGTCGATCAACGCCTCGACACCGTTGAAAACAGCGTCGATCGCTTGGTCCTCGTGGTCGTCCACGACGGAGTTCCCCCGGAGTGTCCATGAAAAAAACGCCCTGCGCACAGCCTCTTGTGCACAGGGCGTTTTTTCTTACAGGTCGGGCAGTTCGGCGCTCGGAGGATGCGCGAGGGTGTCGGAGAAGGCCGGGTTTTCGTCGAAGAAACGGTGCGTCGTCTGCTGCCCCGGTTCCCACGGCGAAGATTTGCCGATCTTCTGCTCCAAAAACACAGTGGCGCCATACGGACCCTCCGGAAATTCTTCCGGCAAAATCGTATTCTGCATCGACTGCACATACTCCAACTCGCGGTTGACAAACTCCTTGCGTTTCGGCGTATCCGCCATTCCAACCACCTCCCCTTCTCCATGAGTATGAACCCCCGCCTCCCAACTCATACTGTGAAAGAATGCCTGCCACAGGGAAAGGATGACAACACACCATCATGCAATCACCATCCGCCGCCCCGCGCAAACTCTCCAAAACGTTGCGCGACAACATCGACATTCTCAACCGCGAACTCGGCGTCAAAAAAAGCTTTGACATGATCTGTCGCGAACTGAACTACGCCGGGCGCGACTTCGCGCTGTACTTCATCGACGGCTTTGCCAAAGACGATATCATGAACCGCGTCATGGAACACCTCTCCGCTCTCCAACAGCAAAACTTCACCACCCAAGAAATTCAAATCCTGCTCGAAACCCAAATCGGCTACCTCGAAGTCGAATCGATCGACAACCTCGAAGACCTCAAAACCGCCGTGCTCTCCGGCCCGCTCGTCTTCTTGATCGACGGCGAAGACCGCGCCGTCTCCGTGGACGCCCGCACGTATCCGGCGCGCGGCCCGGAAGAACCGGACTTGGAGCGCGTCGTCCGCGGCTCCCGCGACGGATTCACGGAAACAGTCTGCTTCAACACCGCCCTGACCCGCCGCCGCATCCGCGACGAAGGGTTGCGCATGGAGTACGTGCGTGCCGGCGTCCGCTCCAAAACGGACATCGTCGTCGCCTACATCGACGGCATCGCCAACCCCGATCTGGTGGAGTTGGTCAAAAACAAAATCGGCGAGATCGAAATCGACGGCCTCCCGATGGCGGAAAAGACCGTGGAAGAGCTCGTGTTCGGACGCAATTGGAACCCTTACCCGCTCGTCCGCTACACCGAACGGCCGGACGTCGCCGCCGTGCATCTCTTGGAAGGGCATGTCCTGATCTACGTCGATACCTCGCCGAGCGTGATGATCACGCCGACGACGTTTTTTCACCATCTGCAACACGCCGAAGAGTTTCGGCAAAAACCGATCATCGGCGTGTTTGTCCGCTGGTTGCGGTTCGTCGCGATCATGCTTTCCATTTTTCTCTCGCCGCTGTGGCTCGGCTTGATTCTGTCGCCGTGGCTGCTGCCGCACGCGCTGATTTTCCTGCTGCCGGACAAAACGCTGACGTTGTCGCCGTTTTGGCAGATCATGGCTGCAGAGTTCGGCCTCGGCCTGCTGCGCATGGCGTCTGTGCACACGCCCAATCCGCTCGGCTCAGCTCTCGGGCTGGTGGCGGCGATGATGATCGGCTCGGTCGCGATCGATGTCGGTTTTTTCACAAACGAAGCGGTGCTGATCACGTCGATCGCCGCCATCGGCACGTTTGCCACGCCCAGTTACGAACTGGCGGTCGCCAACCAGATCGTGCGTTTGGGCATGCTGGTGTTGACCGGGATGTTTCACATCTGGGGGGTCGCTCTCAGCGTGATCCTCTGGCTGGTCTTGTTGATTCGCACCAAAGCGCTGGACACGCCGTACTTTTGGCCGTTGCTTCCGTTTAACCGCGCGGCGCTGCTTCATGTGCTGTTCCGTCCCCCGGCCGGTTGGAAAACGAAACGCCCGAAGATCCTGCACCCGCAAGACGACACCCCTCAATAAGTACGGAAGTAAAAAGCCTGCCGCGGGTCTGGTGCGGCAGGACTTTTTTGACGTTCTTGCTTTCACTCAGTCTTGAAATTCCACGCGGATGTTTTTGCCGGGAACGCTGGTGAGTTTTCGCATGGTGACGGTGAGCAGTCCATTGCGATAGGCGGCTTGCACCTGCTCCGGGTCGACGGCGATCGGAAGCGGCACGCTGCGGGAAAACGGCCCGTAGTGCCGCTCCGTATGCAACAGATCAAAGCCTTCCCCCTGCGGCTCTTCCCGCTCGACGTTGCCGTGCAGGGTCAGCATCGTCTCTTGAACGTGCAAGCGTACTTGTTCCGGGTGTGTCAAACCGGGCAATTCGCAATGGACGATCACGTCTTGGGGAGCCTGCCGCACTTCCACGCGCGGGCAGAGGTCGCCGTAGGGCGTCAGGCGGTGCAAGAGTTGGGACCAATTCATGAGGAAGCCTCCTTGACGAACGAAAAATCACATATAGTATGAGAAGGGGAGCGTGAAGGTATGAAACCAACATCGGAATCCAATCTTGAAAGGCAGCTCAGAGACGGGGTATCCCTGGTCTTCTTCCACGCTTCTTGGTGTTCGCCGTGCCAAACGATGGAAGAGGTGCTGGTCGAAATGCAAGAAGAGGCGGGAAGTTCGCTGCAAGTGCTCACTCTCGACATCGACGAAGAGGGCCGGTTGCTGCAGAAGTTCGGGATCATGAGCGTGCCGACTTTGCTGTTGTTTCAAAACGGCCATGAAGTCGAGCGGATCATCGGGTTGCAATCCAAGAAAGTCCTACTGGAGATGATCAAGCCGTTTTTGCTAGAATAGAGAGAGATGCGAACTTAGAAAGCGGGTGACCGACATGGACATTCGTGAGCGAATCCGTGAGAAGTTGAAACTCCTGCCCGACAAACCGGGCGTCTATCAGATGAAAAATGCAGACGGCGAGATCATCTACGTGGGCAAGGCGAAAGTCTTGAAGAACCGCGTGCGCTCGTACTTTACAGGCAGCCACGACGGCAAGACCCAACTGATGGTCTCGAACATCGCCGACTTCGAATATATCGTCACCAACACGGTCGTCGAAGCGCTGGTGCTCGAATGCAACATGATCAAGCAGTACAAACCGCCGTTCAACATCATGCTGCGCGACGACAAAACGTACCCGTATATCAAGATCACCAACGAAGAGCACCCGAAACTGGAGATCGTCCGCCGCGTGTCCAAGGACAAAGGCAAGTATTTCGGCCCCTATCCGAACTCGCAAGCGGCGTATGAAACCAAGAAGCTGCTCGACCGCCTCTATCCGCTTCGCAAGTGCAAGACGCTCAAGGACAAAGTGTGTCTCTACTACCACATCAACCAATGCGTCGCGCCGTGCGAATACAACGTGGAGCCGGAAACGTACCAAGGCATGGTCAAGGAGATCACCCGTTTCCTGAACGGCGGGCACCGCGAGATCGCCGACAACCTGCGCGATCAGATGATGCAGGAAGCGGAGAATTTGAATTTCGAGCGCGCCAAGGAGCTGCGCGATCAGATCGATGCCATCGAGCGCGTCATGGAGAAGCAAAAAGTCACGATGGCCGACACGGTCGACCGCGATGTATTTGGCTATTACGCCGACAAAGATCATATGTGCGTGCAAGTGTTCTACATGCGCCAAGGCAAATTGATTGAACGCGATGTCCAGATCTTCCCGTACCACGGCGAAGAGCGCGAGGACTTCCTGTCCTACGTCACACAATTTTACATCGACAACGCCGACCTCCCGCAAGAGATTCTCCTGCCCTACGAGGGCGAAGAAGCGCAAGTGCTGGAGGAGTGGCTCAAGGGCGTCAAAGTCAAAACCCCGCAGCGCGGCGACAAAAAACAACTGGTCGACATGGCGGCGGAGAACGCCAAGATCGCGCTCGACGAGCGGTTTAAATTGATGGAACGCGACCAAAACCGCACGATCCGCGCCGTCGAACAGCTCGGAGAAGCGATGATGATTCCTGCTCCGCGCCGGATCGAAGCGTTCGACAACTCGAACATCCAAGGCACCGATGCCGTGGCGGCGATGGTCGTGTTTGTCGACGGACAGCCGTTTCGCAAGGACTACCGCAAATTCAAGATCAAAACCGTCCAAGGCCCGGACGACTACGCGTCCATGCGCGAAGTCATCCGCCGCCGCTACACCCGTCTGCTCAAAGAGAACCAGCCGCTGCCGGACTTGGTGCTCGTCGACGGCGGTCGCGGACACATCAACGCGGCGCTGGACGTGTTGGAGAACGAACTCGGTCTCGACATCCCTGTCTGCGGGCTCGCCAAGGACGACCGTCACCGCACGTCGCAGTTGTTCTTGGGCGAAGACCCGGCGCCGGTGCCGATCGAGCGCACGTCGCAGGGCTTCTATCTGCTGACGCGCATCCAAGACGAAGTGCACCGCTTTGCGATCACGTTCCACCGCGAAACCAAAGGCAAGAACGCGTTTCGCTCGGTGCTCGACGACATTCCGGGCGTGGGAGAGAAGCGCCGCAAAGCGTTGCTCAAACACTTCGGCTCCGTGCAGGCGATGAAGGCCGCCTCCGTCGAGGAATACCGCCAAGCGGGAATCGGCGACAAGTTGGCGCGCGAGATCTTGAATTTTTTGGCTCAGGCATGATATACTAACACAAGTTTCATAGAACCTCATCTCTCAACGAGGTGAGTAGAGGCGCGAATCGATCAAGAGTACGTACGAGGAGAGACCGGGATCTCATTGAATCGTGGGGAAAGGGACATTCGCCGAAGTCGAGGACATACCGGGTGACCTCAGGCTGGGTCTGCATCGAACAGGTGCAGGACTGTCACGTGACGAAATTCACCCGTCGTCACGTGGAGGACTATCTCACAACCAAGGGAGACGAGGGACACCGTACGTCTGCTAACAGCCGTAGGAAGGGATGCCCCTTTCTTACGGCTGTTTTTTGATAAGGAACGGAGTCCGCTCGCCCGCCGTGTGAACAGTCAAGCACAGACAGGATGGGAGTGGAGGTACCACATGGCATTGATCGTGAAAAAGTTTGGCGGCTCTTCCGTCGCAAACCCTGAACGAATCCAGCGCGTGGCGCGCCGAGTTGTGGAAACGGCGCAAGCAGGCCACCAAGTGGTCGTCGTCGTCTCCGCGATGGGAGACACCACCGACGATTTGATCGACCTCGCTCGTCAACTGACGAGCAATCCGTCTCCGCGCGAGATGGACATGCTGCTCACGACCGGGGAGCAGATCTCCATCGCGTTGCTCGCGATGGCGATTCAAGAGCTCGGGCAGAACAGCCTCTCGTTCACCGGAGGTTTGGCGGGCATCACCACCGAAGCGGTGCACGGGCGCGCCCGGATCACCGACATTGAGCCGTCCCGTTTGCACGGGGCGCTGAACGACGGCAATGTCGTCATCGTTGCCGGTTTCCAAGGCATCACGGAGGACGGTTCGATCACGACGCTGGGACGCGGCGGTTCGGACACGACGGCCGTGGCGCTGGCGGCCGCGCTGAAAGCGGATCTTTGCGAAATTTACACCGACGTGGACGGGGTCTACACCACCGACCCGCGCGTCGTCAAAGCGGCGAGCAAGCTTCCGGCGATCTCGTATGACGAGATGCTGGAACTCGCGCACTTGGGCGCAGGCGTGCTGCACCCGCGCGCCGTCGAGTTCGCCAAACAATACAACGTCGCACTGATGGTGCGCTCCAGCTTCAATCACAATCCAGGTACGCTGGTCGAGGAGGTCGCAGCAATGGAACAAGGACAAATCGTACGAGGCATCGCACATGACATGAACGTGGTGAAAATCGGTTTGGTCGGCATGCAGAGCCGCATCGGCAACTTGCAGCGCATCTTCCAAGCGCTCGCCGAACAATCGATCAACGTCGACATCATCGTCACGTCCGTGGTGCACGACGCGCAATCGGACATCTCGTTTACGATCGGCGAGGACGATTTGAACACCGCCTTGGACACGCTGAAGACCCAGTTCCCGGACGTGCAAATCGCCGTGGAGCAAAACCTCGCGAAAGTCTCCATCGTCGGCGCGGGCATGATCTCGAACCCGGGCGTGGCGGCACAGATGTTTGCGGCTTTGGCGCAAGCGGGCATCTCGATCAAGATGGTTTCCACGTCGGAAATCAAAGTGTCGACCGTGATCGACCAAGAGCGCGCGCACGAAGCGGTTCGCACGCTGCATACATCGTTTGGCCTCGATTCCGTGCAAGAAGCGGTCGTGGCAGGTCTTGACAGCAACGCGTAACCCGTGGTACAACTGGATATAACTTCATAACACGAATGTTTTGACTCTTATCGAGAGCGGCGGAGGGACTGGCCCGACGAAGCCCGGCAACCTCGTTCGTACCCACACGAACGAAGAGGTGCTAAATCCAGCAGGTGTGCGCATGCGCATCTGGCAGATAAGAGGTGGAACCCTGACTTCAGGACCCCCTCTTTTTTCGAAAAGTGGGGGTTTTTTATATGATCTTAGGGGGATTCCACATGTCACTCATCGTACAAAAATTCGGCGGCACCTCGGTCGCCAACCCGGAACGGATTCAGAAAGCGGCAAAGCGCCTTGTGGAAACGGCGCGTCGCGGACACCGCGTCGTCGGCGTTGTGTCCGCGATGGGGCACACGACAGATGAATTGCTGGAGTTGGCGGGGCAGTTGACGGAGAATCCGTCTCCGCGCGAAATTGACATGCTGCTCTCCACCGGCGAGCAAATCACGTCGGCGCTCATGGCGATGGCGGTGCAACAAGCAGGAGTCCCGGCCGTCTCGTTGACGGGCGGTCATGCGGGCATCCGCACCGAGTCGGAGCACGGCCGCGCGCGCATCACGTCGATCGACCCGGCGCGCATCTTGGCGGAGCTTGGCGAGGGCAAGATCGTGATCGTCGCCGGGTTTCAAGGCTTGACGGAGACGGGCGAGATCGCGACGCTCGGACGAGGAGGTTCCGACACGACCGCCGTCGCGTTGGCGGGGGCGTTGGGAGCGGGTCTATGCGAAATCTACACCGACGTCGACGGCGTGTACACCACAGACCCGCGCATCGTGCCGCACGCGCGGCGCATCGACGAAATTCCGTACGACGAGATGTGGGAATTGGCGTCGCTCGGAGCCAATGTCCTGCACCCGCGTGCGGTCGAAGCGGCGCGCCGTCACGGTGTTCCGGTGCGCGTGCGCTCTTCGTTTGACTACGAAGACCCGGGCACGCTGCTTTCGCCGACGGTCCATACGGTGCCTCCGCTGTCCGTCTACGGCATCGCCGTCGATTCCGAACCGCAGTCGCAGCTCGCCAAGGTATCCGTCGTCGCCACGCCGCTGACGACGGGAGAGCGGCTTCACGGGCAGGTGCAAGACGCGCTGGAGCAAGCCGGCATCGAGACAGCAGACATCGTCTCGTCTCCTGCCTCCTGTACCTGCCTCGTGGAAAAAAACAACGCTCACGCCGTCGTCCGCGTCTTGCACACCGCACTCGGCCTCGACCAAAGCGGCGAGAATGGTTCAACGATTGACCGCATACCGGTTGAATCATACGAAAATTCTTGACGCATGTGAGGGAGTCGTGTTACAACTTGGGAAGACTTTGATCGTCTTAAATGTTTCAATAAACCTATAGTGTGAAAACTCTTATCGAGAGCGGCGGAGGGACTGGCCCGACGAAGCCCGGCAACCTCGTCTGTCTACACAAACAGACGAAGAGGTGCTAAATCCAGCAGACATGGCGTGCAGATGCCGGTCTGGCAGATAAGAGGCGGAACTGGACATACAGGACCTCCTCTTGTGATTCACAAGCAGGGGGTCTTTTTCTATGATCCCACGGAGAAAGGATGGGAACCACGATGAAGGTGTTGGAGAAGTGTCGCACGGGCAAGCGCGTGTTGCCGGAAGTTGTGTTGGAGAGCGGGGCTGTGCTTCGCGAGGTCGAAGCGGCGTATGAAACCTACGGAGAATTGAACGAGACGGGGACGAACGCGGTGCTCGTCTGCCATGCGCTGACGGGCGACGCGCAGGCGGCGGCGTGGTGGAACGGTGTGATCGGACCGAAGCAAGCGCTGGACACGGAGCGATACTTTGTGATCTGCTCGAACGTGCTCGGCGGTTGCGTCGGCTCGACGGGGCCGCAGTCGGTGAACCCGGAGACGGGGCGTCCCTACGGCAGTTCGTTTCCGGTTGTCACGATCCGCGACATGGTGCATCTGCAACACCGCTTGTTGCAAGAACTCGGCGTTTCGGAACTGCACCTCGTCATCGGCGGTTCGATGGGCGGCTTGCAAGCGATCGAGTGGGCAGTCACCTACCCGTCGTTCGTGCGGCATTGCATCCCGATCGCTTCGGCGCAACAGCTGTCCGCCCTCGCCATCGCCTACAACGACGCGATGCGCTCGGCGGTCACCAACGACCCGGCGTGGAACGGCGGGGACTATTACGGCGGAGCGGGTCCGGTGCAAGGCTTCGCGCTCGCCCGCAAGATCGGCATGATCACGTACCGCTCCTTCGAACTGTTCCAAGACCGTTTCGGGCGGGAGACGGCACCGAACGGCACTTTCCAGATTCAAAGCTATCTCGCGCATCACGGACAGAAGCTCGTCAACCGATTTGACGCCGGGAGCTACCTCTGCCTGCTGAACGCGATGGACGGCCACGACGTCGGGCGGGGGCGCGGCGGTCTGCAAGCGGCGCTGCGGCAAATCACCGCTCGCGTCCTGTGGGTGGGCATCGACAGCGACCGGCTGTACACGGCGGCGGAGCAGCGCGCCTGCTACGAAGCGTTGAAGGGCGCAGGCGTGAAGTGCTCGTACGCGGAGATTCAATCGGTGCACGGACACGATGCGTTTTTGATCGAACGGGAGCAAACGGCGGAGATCGTGAAAAGTTTTTTACAACGAGTGGAGGGAACGGTATGACAACAGAGAAAAAAGGCACGGTTCGCGTAGGGATTTTGGGTCTCGGCACCGTCGGCGGCGGTGTTTTCAAGACCCTTCACAGCAACCGGGAAACGATTCGCAAACGCACGGGCTTCGAAGTGGAAGTGACGTCGATTCTCGTGCGCGACTTGGAGAAAGAGCGCCAGTTCGACATCGACCAGAACTTGCTGACGCTGGACCCGCAAGAGGTGTTGAACGCCGAGTGCGACATCTTGATCGAGGTGATGGGCGGACTGGAACCGGCGCGCACGGTGATCACCGAAGCCTTGCAGGGCGGCCGCCATGTGATCACGGCGAACAAAGAACTGATGGCAAAGCATGGAGCCGAGTTGCTCGACATCGCCGAGCAAAGCGGGGCTCATCTGCTGTTTGAAGCGAGCGTGGCCGGGGGCATTCCGGTCATTCGCATGTTGCAGGGCTATCTGACGGCGAACCGCGTCAAGAGCATCTCCGGCATCTTGAACGGCACCTGCAACTACATTTTGACGGAGATGGCGCGCACGGGACGCGAGTACGCCGACATCCTCGAAGACGCCAAAGCGCTCGGCTATGCGGAAGCGGATCCGACCAGCGACGTCGAGGGGTTCGATGCGGCGTACAAACTGGCGATCTTGACCAACCTCGCTTACGAAGCGTGCGTCGACCTCGCGCAGATCGAGCGCGAGGGCATCACCCGTCTGCAAGCGGCCGATCTGGAACTGGCAGATTCTTTGGGTTATTCCATTAAGTTGATCGGCAGCGCGAGAGAAGCGGAGCAGGGAGGAGTGCAGCTGTCGGTTCGCCCGCGCCTGTTGCCCAAATCCCATCCGCTCGCCAACATCAACGACGTGTTCAACGCCGTGACGATTCAAGCGGACGTCGTCGGCGAGCTGACGTTCTCCGGGCGCGGGGCCGGGGAGTTCCCCACCGCCAGCGCCGTCATTGAAGACCTGACCGCTCTGCTGTGCGGCGAGAGTTCGATCCGCCGCCCCTCGTGGAAGCGTCCCGTCCAAGGGAGCGCCGCCGGGAAAAACGCGCAACAGGCTTGGTATCTGTCTTATTGTTGTACACCGGCCGATGTGCAGAAGCTTGAAGTGGAAGTGGTGGAAAGCCTGCTGGCGCACGGGTCCTTTCTCGCGTCGCGCGGTGAAAGTGCATTAAAAAGCGGTGTAATCCGTCAAAGTTGGCTCATCGGGGGCGCAGAGGAGTCGAATCTCCTGCAAACTTTACAAACACTCTACAAAACAGGGGCAGAGGAGCGTACAGCGGTGCTCCTGCCTGTTGATGGTGAAATTGAACCGGGTGTAGAATGGAAGCAACAAGTTCCTTCGGTCAACGAAGAAATGCTTTCCGTTCGCCATGCGTTGTAGCACATCCGGCTCTGGTCATGCTGCAAAGGCATGACCTTTTTGTTTCTTTCCCATACTAGGCATGCTGTGGGAGTGAAAATGGGTAAAACATTGTATTTGGCAGAGCAATTCGACAGTATACGTCAAATGGTGCCGAGGTATGTGTGACAGTTTCTTGACATCACTTCTGCCAAAACAGTACAATTTATAAAGCGTTAACAGGCCGCCGGAGCCCCTCCGGGAGGTCCAGCCAAAGGGGGCGCATCATATCGGTTTCATGGGAGCGTAAAATCGGGTATGTGATAAATTGCACGTACCGGGGAAGCACGGCCGTGAAAGCACGGCTATTTTCGGAAGGAGGATCTTTGTGGCAAACCAACAAGTTAACCGAGACTTTCTGTTCCGCCGTTTGCACAGTTTGCTCGGGGTAGTACCGATCACTTTGTTCTTGTTCATCCACTTGACCATGAACGCATTTGCAACCAAGGGGGCTGACGCGTTCAACGCGAAAGCGCAAACTCTGGAGAGCATGCCGTTCCTGCCGGTTATCGAGTGGGTGTTCATCTTCTTGCCGCTTCTGTATCATGGCATTTACGGCATGTATGTCGCGTACACCTCCGGGTACAATGGTTCCAAGTATTCTTGGGGTCGCAACGTGATGTTCACCCTGCAGCGCGTATCGGGTGTTGTCACCTTCATCTTCATCCTGTATCACCTCTGGACTGCTAAGGTCTTGCCGGACGGTCCGTCCTTTGACATGGTGCAACAAATTCTTAGCAACCCGCTGCAATACGCATTCATGATCATCGGTACCGTCTGCGCGGTCTTCCACCTTGCCAACGGCCTTTGGGGCTTCTTGATCCACTGGGGCGTTACGGTCGGCCCGCGTGCGCAACGCGTTTCCGCTTATGTGCTGATGCTTCTGTTCGTCGTGCTGTCGGGCGTCGGCGTGTCCGCACTGGTGGCATTCCACGGTTAATCGTCTCAGGCAATCGCACAGTTAGGGAGGAAATGCAATGAGTAAACAACGCATCGTCGTCGTCGGGGGCGGCCTTGCAGGCTTGATGGCAACCATCAAGAGCTGTGAAGAAGGCATCCCGGTCGACTTGTTCTCGTTAGTACCTGTTAAGCGTTCTCACTCTGTGTGCGCACAGGGTGGCATCAACGGTGCCGTCAACACCAAGGGCGAGGGTGACTCCCCGTGGGAACACTTTGACGACACCGTCTACGGCGGGGACTTCCTCGCAAACCAACCGCCGGTCAAAGCGATGTGCGATGCAGCGCCGGGCATCATCCACTTGATGGACCGCATGGGCGTTATGTTCAACCGCACCCCGGAAGGTCTGCTCGACTTCCGTCGTTTCGGCGGCACCCAATACCACCGCACCGCGTTTGCGGGCGCAACGACCGGCCAACAGCTGCTCTACGCGCTCGACGAACAAGTGCGCCGCTTTGAATCGCAAGGTCTCGTTCAGAAGTACGAAGGCTGGGAATTCCTCTCCGCAATCGTGGACGAAGAGGGCGTTTGCCGCGGCATCACCGCGCAAGACCTGCGTTCGATGGAGATCCACTCCTTTGCTGCGGACGCTGTCATCATGGCGACCGGCGGCCCGGGCCTCGTGTTCGGCCGTTCCACCAACTCGATCATCAACACCGGTACCGCAGCGTCCGCTCTGTACCAACAAGGTGTCAAATACGCAAACGGCGAGTTCATCCAGATCCACCCGACCGCGATTCCGGGCGACGACAAACTGCGTCTCATGTCCGAATCCGCACGCGGTGAAGGCGGCCGCGTCTGGACGTACAAAGACGGCAAGCCGTGGTACTTCCTCGAAGAAAAATACCCGGCGTACGGCAACCTCGTTCCGCGCGACATCGCAACCCGCGAGATCTTCCACGTCTGCGTAGACCTTGGCCTCGGCATCAACGGCGAGAACATGGTGTACCTCGACGTATCGCACATTCCGAAAGAAGTCCTCGACGTCAAACTCGGCGGGATCATGGAGATCTACGAGAAGTTTGCCGGCGACGACCCGCGCAAAGTCCCGATGAAAATCTTCCCGGCGGTCCACTACTCGATGGGCGGCATGTGGGTTGACTTCGTCGACGATCACAAAAACGGCCGTTTCAACCAGATGACCAACATCCCGGGTCTGTTTGCAGCGGGCGAATGCGAATACCAATACCACGGCGCAAACCGTCTGGGCGCAAACTCCCTGCTCTCCGCGATCTTCGGCGGCATGGTGACCGGTCCGTCGGCTGTCAAGTATGCCAAAGGGCTCAAGAAGTCCACGGCAGACCTCGACAAGTCCGTGTTTGAAACCGAGCGCAAGAAGCAAGAGCAGAAGTACGAAGCGATCCTCAAGATGGAAGGCACGGAGAACCCGTACGCGCTGCATCGTGAACTCGGCCAAGTCATGACCGACAACATGACCGTCGTTCGTTACAACGACCGCCTCAAGAAGACCGAAGAGAAGATCGTCGAACTGATGGAACGCTACAAGAACATCAACATGGCTGACAAGTCCCGTTGGGAGAACATGATGGCTCCGTTCACCCGCCAGCTGTGGAACATGCTCGAACTGGCGCGCGCGATGACCGTTTCCGCGTTGCTGCGCGACGAGTCCCGCGGTGCGCACTACAAGCCGGACTTCCCGGAACGCGACGACGAGAAGTTCCTGAAGTCCTCGATCGCGACCTGGACTCCGGACGGCCCGGTCATCTCCTACGAAGATGTCGACGTCTCCCTGATCAAACCGCGTCTGCGCAACTACGCAGTCGACAAGCACGCGTAAGAAATAGAGGAAGGAGGAGACAGACATGAGCCAAAAAGAAATTCATGTAATCATTGAACGCCAAGACCGTCAAGACGCTCAACCGTACACGGAGGAATTCCGCATTCCGTACCGTCCGAACATGAACGTCATCGCGTGTCTGATGGAAATCCAGCGCAACCCGCGCAACTCGTCCGGCAAGGACGTTGCTCCGGTCGCATGGGAATCCAACTGCTTGGAAGAAATTTGCGGCGCTTGCATGATGGTGATCAACGGCAAGCCGCGTCAAGCCTGCTCTGCGCTGGTTGACCAACTGGAGCAGCCGATCCGCTTGAAACCGGCTCGCACCTTCCCGGTCGTCCGCGACCTCGTCATCGACCGTTCCCGTATGTTCAAGGCCCTGCAACGCGTCAAGGCATGGGTGCCGATCGACGGTACCTACGACCTCGGAGCAGGCCCGCGCATGGCAGAGCGCGACCGTCAGTGGGCGTACGAGCTCTCCAAGTGCTTCACCTGCGGCGCATGCGTCGAAGCGTGCCCGAACGTCAACGAGCGCACCAAGTTTATCGGTCCGTTCGCGATTTCCCAAGTTCGTCTCTTCAACACGCACCCGACCGGCGAAATGCACAAAGAAGACCGCTTCGAAGCTCTGATGGGCGAAGGCGGCATTCATGAGTGCGGCAACTCGCAAAACTGCGTGCAAGTGTGCCCGAAGGGCATTCCGCTGACCACCTCGATTGCAGCGATGAACCGTGCGGTCAACCGCCACGCGCTGTCGTCTTGGCTGAAGCGCTAGTTTCGCGAAACACCAAGACCACCTGTTCATTGTCGACAGGTGGTCTTTTTTATAGTCAAGTCTTGTCGAAATCTCGGGTTTAGCTTATAATGATAAAATAAGTGTCCTTCATTAATAGGTATACTCCGTGAGCNAATCTCGGGTTTAGCTTATAATGATAAAATAAGTGTCCTTCATTAATAGGTATACTCCGTGAGCATGAGCAAAGGGGATGTGGTACTCCATGCACGCACAGATCATAGTTCCGTTTCTTGAGTCAGCCCAACAAGTCCTCCAGATGATGACCCCCGCAGCGATGACTCCGGGAACGGTAACGTCGGCGACCCCCGACCTTCAAATGCATCATGTCTGGATTCGAATTGATTTGAAGGGTCACATGGATGGTCAGGTCGCGTTCGGCCTCTCTCCGGAGATGGCGTTGAAAATTGCCTCCGCGATGATGGGCGGCTTTGAGTTGAGCGCCTTCGATGAGATGAGCCAGAGTGCGATCGCTGAGCTGGCCAACATGATTTCAGGCAATGCTTGTATGCAACTTTCCAACAGCGGCTTTAACTTCGACATCACGCCGCCGCGGGTGCAAGTGGGCGACACGATCACCCAACCGGCTCAAGAGATCGC
Source organism: Tumebacillus flagellatus (assembly GCF_000714935.1). Taxonomy (GTDB): domain Bacteria; phylum Bacillota; class Bacilli; order Tumebacillales; family Tumebacillaceae; genus Tumebacillus; species Tumebacillus flagellatus. The sequence continues at coordinate 30,636 of NZ_JMIR01000001.1, read as the reverse complement.
GTATGCGGTACCGCTCGAATTGCAAGAGATGGGGATCATGGAAATCAAATTGCTCGTCGAGTAACGGCGACACAACGGGAAGGTCTTTCCATGGGGAGACCTTTTTTTGTTTTGTTCGGGTTGAACTCCGCACCGATAGGGGCCCCCTGCACATAAGATAACCTGACTGAATCCCTGAAACCTTGACTTCATGACCCGAGCAAGGAGGGATCGAGAGTGACAGCGGGCAAGGACACGCGAGGAAAATCCCTACTCACCATTCGCGAACGGGAAGTCTTTGAACTTCTCGTTCAAGACAAAACGACCAAGGAAATCGCTGACCAACTGTTCATCAGCGAGAAGACGGTTCGCAACCACATTAGCAATGTGATGAAGAAGCTCAACGTAAAAGGACGCTCGCAAGCCGTGGTCGAGTTGGTGCGACTCGGGGAATTGCAGATCTGACTGCCGCTCTCCCAAAAAAAGACCGTCGGGATCCGAATACGATCTCGACGGTCTTTTTGTATTTACTTGACAGACGCTGCTTGGCGGGACTCGAAGTACGGTTTGACAGCCTCGGCGACGAAGCCGCCGGAGATCAGCACCGCTTCGACGCCTGCACCCAGGTGGCCTGCGCCGCAGATGTAGAGGCCCGGCATCGGGGTTTTGGTTTTCGGGAACTCGTTGACGCGGTCCGGCTTCGTGCCGTAGACCGAGCCTTGGTAGGTGCGGATGAAGCGGGACGCGGAGCGCGGCGTCGACACTTCGGACCAGATCATGTTCTCGTACGCTTCTTGGTCGATCTCTTTGACGATCTCTTCCATGAAGAACTCCTGCAGGCGCTTCTTGAACGCTGCGTACTCTTCCGGAGACATGCGGTTGTAGAAGTCGGCGTCCGCTTTGGCGACGAGGTTGATCGTCAAACCGCCTTCGCCTTCCGGGAACAGCGACGGGTCGTGCGCCGGAGACGAGAAGTAGGCGGTGCGAACGAAGGTCAGGCCGTACTCTTCCAGCACTTTCGGCTCTTTGAAGTAGTAGGTGACCATCGCTTTGTGTTTGAACGGCTTGGACATCGCGCCTTGGAAGATGAACGCCGAAGCGGACGGCTTCAAGCCTTTGACCAGCTCTTGGTATTCTTCGGTCAGGTGTTCCAGACCCAGCAGTTTTTCAAACGTCATGCGGGTGTCGGCGTTGGAGACGATGATCGGCGCGTAGAAGTTGCCGCGGTTGGTTTCCACGCCGGTGACTTTGCCGTCCTCGACGATAAATTTGTGAACTTGCGTGTTGACCATGATCTTGCCGCCGTACTCTTGGTATTTCCCGATGAACGCGTGCGCCAGTTTGGACGAACCGCCCTTGACGCGGAAACCGCCGATGAGGAAGTAGCCGAGCAGCGGCAACATGTCGGACGTCGGGGTGTTTTCGTTGGCGTCGCCGATGAAGTGGGAGAGCATGGAGACTTCTTTTTTCAACATCGGGTCTTTCAAGTACTCGTCCATAAACTCGCCCCAAGAGGTGTTCATGAGGTGGTAGTTGTGAGGATGCAGTTGCGCGTACGACATCACTTCTTCCTCCGTCGGCATGCGCGGGGTGAGGCGGTCTTCTTCGAAGAAGGAGTACTTCTCTGCATACGCCTTGATCGCGTAGTCGAAGAAGTTGCGGATGCCCGCTTCCTCGTCCGGGTAACGCGAGACGAGCGATTCGGTCCAGCCTTCCATCGTGTTCGGCAACTCCCAGTAGTGGCCGTTGTAGGAGAAGTGGAACTCGGTCTTCAGGAATTCGAGCTCTTTCCAGAGGTCGTGGCGGGTCAAGAAATGGTTGACGGCGCCCATCGGCCCGAGGCCGGAGATCGATTCCACGCCCGCTTCGATGATGTACTTGCCTTTGCGGGTGTAGGTGTGGGTGGCGCCGCCGTAGACGGAGTGACCTTCGAGCATCAGCACTTTCGCGCCGGCTTGAGCCAGTTCCACGCCGGCGGTCATGCCGCCGACACCGGAACCGACGATGATCACGTCATATTGGTCATCGCCCTCCGGCGCTGCCGGGTGGATCGTCGGTTCCCAATCGGTTTCCGGCGGTTGGCCGGTCTCCAGGAACTTCTGCATCGCGGAATAGGTTTCGGTGTAGACTTCTTCGATCAACTTGATCTGTTCCGGAGAACCTTCCGGGAACGTCGCGATCAATTCCAGCGCTTTTTCCAAGCGGGTGTCGCCGGAGAACGTGGCGACTTGGCGGATAAACTCCAGTTGTTCCGTAACTTGCTCGTTAGCCATTCGTTGAACCTCCTATGAGAAAAAATTATTGAACTGCCGCAGCGCGGCGAGCTTCAAAGTGCGGCTTGATTTTTTCAGACGCATAGCCGCCGGAGATGACGACCGCCTCCACGCCCGGGCCGTGTACGCCGGCACCGCAGAGGTACAGGCCTTGGATCGGCGCGTTGGTGTTCGGGAATTTGCGGTCTTTGTCAAAGCGGATGTTGTAGATCGATCCTTGGTAGGTGCGCAGGTACTGGCGTGCCGTTTTCGGAGAGGAAATTTCGTGCCAGATCAAGCTGTCTTTCAACTCCGGATCGATTTTGTCCAACAGTTTCATGAAGGTGCCGCTGAGCTTTTCTTTGAGCTCGGCGTACTCTTCCTTGCTCATGTTGGCGTACTTGTCCGCGTTCGCCGGGTAGTTCAAGTTGATCGTCAGTTGGCCTTCTCCCGCCGGAAGCGTGTCCGGGTCATGAGCGCCGGCGGAGACGTACGCGCAACGGCCGATGGTGAGCCCGATTTCCGGGGCTTCGACCGGTTCATCGAGGTAGTACGTGACGATCGCATCGGTCGGGAACGGCTTGGAGAAGATCCCTTGGAAGATAAACGCCGACATCGACGGTTCGAGAGTGGCGACTTTCGCTTGGTATTCTTCGGAGAGGTGCTCCAGACCGACGAGGTTTTCGTAGGTCAGGCGCGGGTCGACGTTGGAGATGACCACAGGCGCGTAGAACGTGCCTTTTTCCGTTTGCACGCCCTTCGCGACGCCGTCTTCGATGATGATTTTGTTGACGGTGACCGAGTGGCGGGCCGTGCTGCCGTACTCGCGGAGCTTGCCGACCAACGCGTTCGCCAGTTTCGCCGAACCGCCTTTGATCCGGTAGCCGCCGACGATGAAGTAGCCGAGCAGCGGGAGCATGTCGGACGTCGGGGTGTCTTCGTTGCGGTCGCCGATGAAGTGCGAGAGCAGGGAGACTTCCTTGCGCAGGCCCGGGTCTTTCAAGTATTCGCCCATGAACTCACCCCAGGTGGTGGTCATCAAGCGGTAGTTGTTCGGGTGGATTTGCTGGTACGACATCTTCTCTTCATCGGTCGGCGGACGGGGCGTGATGCGGTCCGGAGCGAAGAAGGAGTACTTCTCTTCATACGCGTTGATCGCGATCTTGAAGAACTCGCGGACGCCTTCCGCGTCGCTCGGGTAGCGCGTGCAGAGGTCGTCGATCCAAGCTTCCAACGTGTTCGGGATCTTGACGTAGCGCGTGCCCAGACGGAAGTGGAAGCTCGTCTTCAGCAATTCGATCTCTTTCCAGAGGTCGTGACGCTTCAAGAAATGGTTGACGCTGCCGAGATGGCCGAGGCCGGAGACCGTTTCCACGCCCGCGTCAAAGATGTACTTGCCTTTGCGCATGTAGTTATGAGCGGCACCCCCGAAAGAGTAGTGCGCTTCGAGTACCAACACTTTTGCGCCCGCAGATGCGAGCTCAACACCGGCGGTGAGGCCACCCATGCCGGAGCCGATGATAATCACGTCATATTGGTCGTCGCCTTCCGGGGCTTGGGGCAGAATGGTCGGCTCCCATTCCAGTTCCGGAGCGGACGCTTGGCTGTAGCCATTCATCGCTTCTTTCACTTGGCGGTAGACTTCCGCGACCAGACCTGCTTGCTGAGGAGAACCTGCCGGCATCATTTGAATCATCGACAGGGCAGCTTTCAAGCGAGCATCGCCGGTCAATTCTGCGGCTTGCTTCAGGAATTCAATTTGTTCCAGCAATTGATCCTTAGACATTCCATGACCTCCTAGAGATGTGGGGGTTTTTTTGAAGTACTATCAGGTTGGATATTTTACTAATTAGCAAAACTTACAACATGTAATAACCTTGACTTCGCGGTCAAATATAACATAAAAACATCGTCTGTGTAAATGTATCAGGCTTAAAAATAGCGTAACTTTGTTTTATGGACGACAGATTGAAATTACTCGTACGTACAGCTGATTACTTGGTAACTTCACTTATTGTAAATCATAATTCTAACTTTCTTTGGTTATGTTGAAATTTAATTGTTTGTATGATACAACTACGGATATGGTAATGTAAAATATTCTAAACATCTGTTGGGGTGAACTTCATGAAATGGGTGAAAACCGAGCTGGACGTGCGCTATGTCGAGTGTGACCCCATGAACGTCGTGCATCACTCTCATTATCTCGTCTGGTTTGAGATCGGGAGGATCGCCTTGGCTCGGGAAGCCGGCATCGACTTCTCCAAGTTATCTGAAGAGATGTACTTGCCGGTCATCGACTTCCGATGCCAACTCAAAGACTCGGCCCGCTACGGGCAGACCGTCGTGGTCGAAACGGCGCTGGAGCGGCCGACCAAAGCACTCTTGGAGTTCAAATACCGAGTGTTGCGCAAACAGGGTCGTCAGCTGTTGGCGACAGGTGAAACGCGGCACGCGATGACCACTTCCGCCGGACAGTTGATCGTCCGCATCCCGGAAGAGGTTCAACAAAAAATCGATGACTTTCTCGGAGGGATTGTATGAAGACGGCGTTTATCTTCCCGGGTCAAGGTACGCAAGCGGTCGGTATGGGCCGCGACTTCACGGCACGCCATCCGGCTGTTTTCGGTCCGCTGTTTGAAGAAGCGAACGACATCCTCGGGTTTGATTTGAAAAAGCTCTGTTTCCAAGGGCCGATTGAGGAGCTGACAGACACGTCAGTTGCGCAATCGGCGATTTATACCGTCAGCGTCGGCGTTCACCGCTTGCTGATGCAGGAAGGGTTCAAGCCGGACATCGTCGCCGGTCTCAGCCTCGGCCAGTTCGCCGCCATCGCCGCTTCCGGCGCGATGACGTTTCAAGACGGTCTGAACATCGTCAAACGGCGCGGCAAGCTGATGTCGGAAGTGAAGCGCTTGGGCGAGATGGTCGCCGTGATCACTCTCAATGAAGAGACGATGGATCACGTCAAGGAAATCGTCGCCGCGCGCGGCGGCAACATCGGCGTCGACAACTCGCCGACGCAGGTGGTGCTCTCCGGAGAAGCGGAGACGATGCGCGCGCTGTTTGAGGAACTGGGCACGATCACCGGCGTGAAACCGCGCATGCTGCGCGTCTCGCAAGCGTTCCACTCCGAGTTGATGGCGGAGATGGAAGACGAGCTGATGGACTATGTGGCGCAGTTTCCGCTGCAGCGCCCGGATACGCCGATCATCTTGAACTGCGAAGCGTCGGTGGAGTACACGCTGCAAGCGATCCTCGACGACATCCGCGGCCAATGCACCAAGACGGTGCAATGGCGCAAAACGGTGGACAAGCTGGCGGAACTCGGCGTGGACACGCTGGTGGAAGTCGGGGCGAGCCGCACGCTGGTCGGCCTGATGAAAGCGTGGCCGCAGCACAAATGGACGCTGTGCACCACCGATTCGACCTCCAATTACATGCGGACGGTCAAAACGCTGAAAACGCAAGCTGGAGTTCTCAAAGGGTAAGGGGGAGCTGAGAGTGGTTCAAGATCGGATCGCCGTCGTCACCGGCGGCTCGCGCGGCATCGGCCGCGCGATCGTCAAAGACTTGGCGCAGCAAGGCGCAACCGTTGTGTTTACGTACAACGGCAACCAAGCGAAAGCCGAAGAGACGGTGCAGGAGATCGAAGCGGAAGGCGGCAAAGCCCTCGCGGTCAAATGCGACGTTTCCAAGGAGAAGGAAGTCAAGGAGCTGTTCAAGGAAGTCCGCACCCGCTACGGGAAGCTGGATATCCTCGTCAACAACGCAGGGGTGACCAACGACGGCTTCGTCGCGATGATGAGCGAAGCGAAGTTTGAAGACGTGGTCAAAGTCAACCTCGGCGGCACGTTCTTGACCACACGGGAAGCCGTGAAGCTCATGATGAAGCAAAAGTCGGGCGCGATCGTCAACCTCGCGTCGACCAGCGGCATCTCCGGCAACAAAGCGCAAACGAACTATGCGGCGTCCAAGGGCGGCATCATCGCGTTCACCAAAGCGCTGGCGCAGGAAGTGGCGGAACACAACATCCGCGCCAACGTTGTCGCGCCGGGCTTTATCGAAACCGACATGACCAAAGGCATGGACCAAGGCGTGTTGAACAAAATGCTCGAACTCATCCCGCTGCGCCGCATCGGCAAGCCGGAAGACATCGCGTACCTGACCACGTTTTTATGCTCTGACCGCGCCTCCTACATCACCGGCAAGGTGTACACGGTAGACGGCGGCCTGGTCAATGGCTGATCCATACAACCACCATATTTATTGAAAGAGGGCGAAAAAGAGATGTTGTTGACCTATGCATCCGTAAAAGAACAGGCGGAGAAACGCCGCGAACTGACCACCCGTATCAAAGCGATCATCGTCGATCGTCTGAGCCTCGACATCGAGCCGGAACTGATCACCGACGACCAACCGCTGTTCGGCCGCGGCTTGGGCCTCGATTCCATCGACGCGCTGGAATTGACCGTCTGCATCGAGGACGAGTTCGGCGTCACGCTGTACGACGACAACATGGAAGTCCTCGGCTCGATCAACAAGCTGGCCGACTATATCACGGAGAACATGGAGTGATCTCGCTGTGAAACGAATCATGACGGCGGATGAGATCCGCAACCTGATCCCGCACCGTTGGCCGTTTCTGCTCTTGGACCGCGTGGTGGAACTCGAACCGGGCAAAAGCGGCACGGGCCTCAAAAACGTAACCGTCTCGGAGCCGTACTTCCAAGGGCACTTCCCGAGCGAATCGATCATGCCGGGCGTGCTGATCTTGGAATCGCTCGCACAGCTGATCGCGGTCGTCGCAGGCACCGGCGGCATCGAAGAAGCGAAAGCGGCGGGCACGCTCGAAGAACTCGATCCCGCCAGCCAAGTCGGGTACCTCGTCGCGATCCGCGATGTGAAATTTATGCGTCCGGTCGTGCCGGGCGATCAGTTGGAACTCAAAGTCTCGTTCGGCCGTTCCGTCGGCTTGCTGACGATGGTAAAAGTCGCCGCGTATGTCGGCAAGGACAAAGTCGTCGAAGGCACACTCTCCGTTTCGAAGCGCCCGGATGCGGGAAGCGAAGCGTAAGGGGTGAGTGGTTCTATGTCTACGGCGTCGCCCACGGAGACCACCGCGCAAGACCGCATCGGCATTCGCTCGTGCGGACGGGAAGAAGCGGCGCGCCTCGCCGCGTTCATGAACCAGTTTGCGTTTCACAACCGGGTCGGATCGGGTTCGACTCCGCCCGGTGAACTGCTGAAAGCAAGCGATGTCGAGCGGTTTTTTGATGAACAGAACATCGCGTTGTTCATGGTGATGGAGTATGACCAAGACATCATCGGCCTGCTCTACTTCGCCAACCGCAACATTCAGATGATGTGCGAAGACAACGCGATTTTTGCGGTGGAGTTGCTGATTCATCCGGAGTTCCGCCAAGGTCCGTTGACAGGGCGGTTTTTCTCGGAAGCGGCGGTGCGCTTGTTGCAGATGGGCTATGACTACATCGACGCGACGGTGTACATGACCAACCAGTCGGCGCTCTCGCTGTACAAGCGCATCGGGATGTACCGAAGCGGTTTGGAATACATGGTCAACGACGGCCAGATCAAGTTGCGCAGCTACTTGCCGTACTTGATCAAGTACGTGCGCGAAGGGCTCAAGAACGTCCGCCAAGACATCAATGAGCGGTTCGCGCAAGTCGGCTGGAAGGGCATGGTCGGCTCCGACAACGTCCGCAGCGGCGAAGAAGACGCGCTGTTCGTCCACGGCATGCGCTTGATGGAGAACAAGTTCCAGTTCGGCGACCGCAAGTACACGTTCTGGCTGGACCTGCGCACGGAGAAGGTCGTGATGATCGACTCGCCGTACCTTCGCTTCTTCCACCATGTGGTGGATTCGCCGCAACTGGTGACGGGGCAGGAAGGCGCGGTGCGGTTTGAATGCCAGAACTTGACGGACGAGCCGGTGGTCGCGAAGTTTCGCACGACGCTCGACGGAGAGGTATTCCCGTATCGAAACGGCACGGCGGAGCGCGAGATTCAGCCGGGCGAGACGATCACGTGGGATGAACCGCTTTGCTTCGGCACGCCGGGGGATGTCCGCCTGCGCACCGAGCTGCAGTTTGACGCCATCGAGTTCGACTTTGAGACGCTGGTGGAAGTTCGCCCGCAAGTCTCAATCGCGCATGATCCGGGTTCGATCCTCAGCGGCGAACTGTCGGAGAGCGTACTTCGGCTGACCAACTGCACCGGCCGCGATCTGGAAGGGTTGCTGTTGCTGGACAACCTCGAACCGAACCATGTGCTGCTCGGCGGGACCTCGACGTCGACGGTGGGAATTCCCGCCGGCGGGTCGGTACAAGTGCCGCTGCAGCTGACCGGGTTGCGCACGGGAGTCGGGCGCGTGCAGGCGCGGTTTTTTGCCAAGGAGGGCGGGGAGTGCGGCTCGCAAGAACTGCTGATCCCGGTCACCGCTCCGCAAAAACCGGTGCGCTACACGACCGGAAACCGCGTCGTCCTCGACAGCGCGTGGCTTTCGGTGCAAGTGGACACCCGCACGGGCAGCCTGCACCTCTACGACCGCCAAACGGGGCGCAAACTGGCGCAAGAAGCGTGGCCCGACCTCGGCTTCCCGTTCCAAAACGGCATCCGCGAGTCGGGAACCCGCCGCTTGGAATGGCTGGACGACGCGCACGGGGGCGCGCTGCTGGTCAAAGAGACCCGCGCCGACGGCCGCTCGCTCGTCCGCCGCATCCTCTTCACGGAGGACCGCCAAGTGCGGATCGAAGACTACACGCAGGATCAACATCCGCTGAAAATCTATCCGTTCTGTCTCTTGCGCGACACGTCCGTCTCGATTCCGCTGCACGGAGGGATCGTGCACAGCACGGTGCTCGATTCCGTGTTCCCGTACGGGATGCTCGATTACGAGTGGGTCAACGACCTTGAATTCCCGTCCGACCCGGATGCGTATGCGGCGAACTGGACGGCGTTTGAGGGGCGCGAGGGCACGGTCGGGATGATCTGGCACGGCGATGTGCGCAGCGTGCATTACGGCTTGCGCTTCATGCCGGCCTTGACGTTCCACGGCCGCCCGAGCGGCAAGGGAGGCAAGTCGTTCTGGAAAACGCAGCCGCCCGTCGCGGTGCACTCCTACGTGTTCGGCTTCGGCGGCTCCCGCGAAGTGGAGCGGATCTGGCAAGCCCATTCCGGTGCCGCCAACGCTCCGCAACCGCTGCACGACCGCGTGGAACTGGAACTGCTCACGCCGTCGCTCCTTCCAAGCGACGCCGCACAACACCTCGTGCGCGCCAAAGTCTCCTCCCGCCTCTTGAAAAAAGTCGACGGCACGCTCACGCTCGCACTCCACGCGCTGGGTCATGCCGAAAGCGTGAAGCTCGACGGGATCTGCGCGGACGCGCCGCAGGAAGTGAGCTTCGAACTGCCGGGCGAGCTGCTTGCGGGACAGACTCTGCTCGACGCCAAGCTGTCGTTTGAAAACGATACACGCGGCCTCGCGGTGGAGACGTCGTTCGCGCTCTCCGTCCTCCCGACGGACGCCGCCGTGAACGTCCAAACGAAAAAATCAGGCGGTGCCGAAGTCTACGAAATCGACAACGGCCCTCTGTCGGTCATCGTCGCGCCGCACTTCCAAGGCGCGGTCACGAGCCTCAAATACAACCGTCATGAGATGGTCAGCTCCAACTACCCGAAAGTGAAAAACCACGGGACGAACTACAACGCCCCGTGCGGCTTCCACCCGCAATGGATGGACCAAGCGGTAGACCCGATCCGCCACGGCGTGCTGTTCTACGACATCCACAAACAGTCGTTCACCGGCACTCCCGCAAAGCGCGAAGAAAACGGTCAAACGTGGCAAGGCGTGCGCTTGACGTCCGACCGCTATACGGTGGAATACCTGACGCTTCCGGGCGTGCCGCTTCTTCGCATGGAGATGAGCGCCGCCGATCCGTCGCAGTTGCACGACGCGGTGAACTTCGGCTGGCAGATGTTCTGGAACGGCCACGGCGAGAAAAAATCCGCCAAGACGGTGCACTACTGGAACCATCTCGGCTCGCACCAACTCACCGAATCGCGCAACTCCCGCCGCGTCTACGGCGAAGCGCGGACGGTGCTGGAGTTGGGCAAGGGCTTTTACGCCGCCGCTTGGTCGCCGCAAGCAGACGCGTTTCTCACCGTCATCGAGCAGCCGGACAAAGGTCTGCAACTGGCGATGGTGCAACCGGAAGCGACAGAAGCAACGACGCATACCGTCTACGTGGCGTTCTGTGAGTCCAAGGACGACGCGATTCTTTTTTTACAACTTTTGAAAGAGTAAGAGAGGAGAATTATCACCCATGAAAACCTCCATCCTGACCCAAGCAACCAAAGCAAACGGCAATTTGATCGAAATCGGCGGCCAAGCGGTCGTCTCCACCTACTCCAACGAGGGCGAAGAGTACGACGCGCTCCGTAACGGCATCGGCATCTACGACCTCTCCGCAGTCGGCAAGTTCGAAGTCGGCGGCGACGAGCATGTCAACTTCTTGAACGAGCTGGTCACCAAAGACATCGAATTCCTCGACGTGGAGAAGTCGATCTTCACTCTGCTCCTGAACGAAGAGGGCGACGTGATCGACGCGGTCACCCTGCACAAAAAGGAAGAGTCCATCCTCATCGAAACTTCCGCGGCAGGCCGTGAAGCGGTCGGCGCATGGCTTCACGAGCGCAAAATCGACGACGTCGAAATCACCGACCTCTCCGACGACTACGCGCTGGTCGCGTTTGAAGGACCGTACGCGTGGAAAGCGGCGGCTTCCCTGATCGACTACGACATCTCGTTGCTGCCGTTCCAAGCGTTCGTGGCAACGGAAGTCGAAGGCTCCGAAGCGCTGTTGTTCCGCAACGGCGTCACCGGCGAATACGGCTACAAAGTCCTCGTCGCCAACGACGCGGCGATCGCGCTGTGGGAAAAACTGCTCGCGCACGACGCGTCGAACTACCCGGTCAAACCGGTCGGACACAGCACGCTGGAAATCGCGATGCTGGAAGTGCGCCAACCGAACGTGCTGGTGGAAGCGGACGGCCTGAACGTGTTCGAAGCCTCGCTGGAATGGGTGGTTTCCTTCTATAAAGAAAGCTTCGTTGGCCGTGAAGCGCTCGAAGCGAAGCGCGGGGAAGGCGTCAACCGCCGTCTCGTCGGCTTCTCGATCGAAGAGGGCGACCTCGCCGCTTCCGACGCGGTCGTTCTCGAAGACGAAACGATCGGCACCGTGCTGCAAGTCCGCAACTCCGGCGCGCTGGGCAAGAAACTCGGCCTCGCGCTGGTGGACGAACTGTTTTCCGTCTCCGGCATCTCCCTGCAAGCACAAAACCAAGCGGGCGAGCGCGTGACGTTGAACACCATCTCCTCTCCGTACATCCTGCCGAAGTCCTGGGGCATCAAAATCGCATAAGAACGGAGGGTGAGGGAGCTCATGTCCAACTACAAAGACCGCGTCGTCGTCACCGGCATCGGGATCATTTGCGCCAACGGCAAAAACGTCGAAGAATTCTGGCGCAACGTTTCAAACAACCAAAGCGGCATCCGCGTGGTGTCTTCGATCTCGATGGCGGGCATCAACACCGAATACGCCGGCGAGATCGACGGCTACAAACCGGAAGAGCACTTCACGCCGGAAGAAGTCGAGAAGTACGACATCGCGGGACAACTCTCGATCATCGCCGCCCGCGAAGCTGTACAAGTTGCCCAGTTTGACCTCGCCGCGCACGATCCGTACCGCGTCGGGGTCATCCTCGGCACGTCGCTTGGCGGCATGCGCAGCGGGGAGAAGTTTCATGAGCAATGGGTGAAGGAAGGCATCGAGCACGCCGACCCGAGCTTGCTCTACAACTACGTCATCCACATCCCGGTGGACAGCGTCTCTCACGATCTGAAGATCAAAGGGCCGAAGAGCGTCATCTCCAACGCGTGCGCGGCGGGGACGAACTCGATCGGCTATGCGGCCGATATGATTCGCAGCGGCAAAGCGGACGCGATGTTTGCAGGCGGCGTCGACCCGCTCTGCCGCCTCTCGATGAGCGGTTTCAACACGCTGGGAGCGCTCGCGCCGGAACCGTGCGCGCCGTTCTCGAAGTCGAGCGGACTGAACATCGGCGAAGGCGCGGGCGTGCTGTTCCTCGAACGCATGGACCTCGCGCTGGAGCGCGGGGCGACGATTTTGGGCGAAGTGCTTTCCTACGCGCTCTCCGCCGACGCGTACCACATCACCGCTCCGGACCCGGCGGGCGCGGGCGGCATGCGCTCGATGCGCCGCACGTTGGAAAAAGCGGGCTTGCCGGAAACCGCGGTCGATTACATCAACGGACACGGCACCGGCACGAACGCCAACGACTCTTCGGAGCCGATCGGCGTACGCACGCTGTTTGGCAACTCGGTTCCGGTTTCTTCGACCAAGTCGATGATCGGGCATATGCTCGGGGCAGCGGGCGCGTCGGAAGGCGTGATCTCGGTCTTGGCGATCAACAACTCGTTCATCCCCGCCACGATCAACTTCGACTACGAAGCGGACAAGTTCAAGGAACTCGATTTCGTGCGCGACACCGGACGCACCCAGGAGCTTGGCACCGTCATGTCCAACTCCTTCGCGTTTGGCGGCAACAACGCGTCGATTCTGTTTGGCAAGTACAAGCAAGACCGCGAAGTGCCGGCGCTTGCGGCGAAGAAGCGCGTGCTGATCACCGGCGTTGGGGCGCTGGCGGGCAACTCCGCGAACGTGGAAGAAGTGTTTGCGAAGTTCCAAGCCGGCGAGAGCACGTTCTCGGCGATCGAGGGCTTTGACACGGCGCAGTACGTGTCCACGCACGGGGCGCAAATCCCGGAAGTGCCGTACCGCAAACTGGTCAACCCGGCGCTGTTGCGCCGCATGGACGACCTCGGCAAACAAGCGACCGCCACGGCGAAGATGGCGCTTGACGATGCCAAATTGAAAGTTGACAGCAAAAACTCCGAGCGCATCGGCGTGCTGTTTGCCACCGGCACCGGCCCGCTGAAAACGGTCGAAGCGTTCAACCGCACCGTCATCCTCAAAGGGGCGGAAGCGGCGGAAGCGCTGCTGTTCCCGAACACCGTCATGAACGCGGCGGCAGGCCATATCTGCTTGAACTTCAAGATCAAGGGCCCGACCACCACGATCACATCCGGCGGCACGGCGGGCATCAACTCGCTGTTCTACGCCACCCAACTGATTCAAAACGGCGATGCCGACGCGGTGATCGTCGTCACGGGCGACGAGTTCAACGAGACGATGGTCGCGGGTCACTCCCGCGTGCCGGGCTACTTGACACCGGGATCGCAAGCCAAAGCGTTCGGCGAAGGCTTGGACGGCACGGTGCTCGGCGAAGCGTGCGTGGCGTTCCTCGTGGAGAGCGAAGAATCGGCGCTCGCCCGCGGCGCGAAAGTCTACGGCGAACTCAAAGGCTTCGGCCTCACTTCCGATCACTCCGGCCCGGCCCGCGTCAACCGCCAAGGCGAAGAATGGTCGAAATCGTTTGAACTGGCGCTGCAAGAAGCCGGTCTCACGGTCGATCAAGTCGACTACGTGGCGGCAGCAGCCAGCGGCAACCGCGTGTTCGACACGGCGGAAGCGCGCGCGCTGCACCGTGTGATCGGGGGCAAAGCGCCGATCTCCGCTCCGAAAGCGTACTTCGGCGAAGCGCTCGCGACGTCGGGGATGATCGGCGCCCTCAGCGCGCTGTACGCGATCGGGCACAACAACATCCCGCAGATTCCGGGCATGGAGCAACCGTTCTCGGAAGCGGAAGGTCTGGACCTCGTCATCGGCGGCAACCGCGAGAGGGCGGTCGAACACGCGCTGGTCTCTTCCTTCTCCTTCGGCGGGAACTATCAAGCGCTTGTAATCGGACGTTACGAAAAGTAAACTACAAAGCTTTAATATCACTATTCTCCTCTCCCACCCATTTTGATAAAATAGGTGCAAGAGGAGTTTTTTTCTGAGTAGAAGCGATCGTCTGTTTTCGGGGAAGGGGGAGTCCGTTTTGACCCGCAGCTTGTCGTCGATGTCGTTGCTCGGTTGGACGCGCATCGCCATGCTTGTCGGCATCGCCGCCAGCTATCTGTTCACCAACGAGGGTCTCACGGACAATCAGCGTGAGTTCATCGAGATCGGAATGATGCTGTTCGCGGTGAACCATGTGTTGTACCTGGTCTATCCCAAGCGGTTTGCTTGGATGTTCACCGCCGATTTGCTGCTCGCGTTTGCGTTTGGCGTCGTGATCGATCCGGCCGACCATACGTATCTGTTGTTTTACGGCATTCAGAGCATGACTTTGATGCTCTACACCTCGCGCCGCAACTTCATCCTCTGGTGGTGGTTTGGATCGGTGACGGTGATTTGGGCGGCGATGGTGGGAATCGAATATACGCAAAATCCGGACTTCAAGTTGTTCGGGAACCTGTTTAACTATGGATTTTTCGTGTTTGCCAGTCTGGTGGGCTGGCTGATTCGTTACTACCAAGACTCGCGCCAGCAGGTGGCTCACCTGTACGAAGAGTTGAAAACGTACGCGCGGCAGGTCGAAGAGATGACCGTCGTGCGGGAGCGCAACCATATTGCGCGGGAAATACACGACACCGTCGGGCATAAGATGACCGCGTTGCTCGTGCAGCTGCAAGCGGGACGCAAACTGCTCGACCGCGACCCCGAACAGTGCCAGGAAACGCTCTTGCGCTGCGAAGAACTGGCGCGGGCGGCATTGCAGGAAGTGCGGCTTTCCGTGCGCACTCTGCATGTCGAAGAGCAGACGCCGAGCATCGTGGAAGCGTTGCGCCGTTTATTGGCGGAGTTCTCCAAGATGTCGGCGATGGAAGCCGCTCTCGTCGTGCAAGGCGATGTGACGGGCATTTCCCACTCCTGGCATCCGGCGATCTATCGGATTGTACAAGAGGCGTTGACGAACGCCAAGCGGCACGGCGAAGCGCATGCGGCGACCGTCACGCTCGCCGGCACGGCGCAAGAAGTCTCGTTGACCATCCAAGACGACGGGATCGGGACGTCCGACGTGCAATTGGGGTTTGGCCTCTTGAACATTCGGGAGCGGGTGATGGAGTTGGGCGGCACGGTGCAGTTCGCTTCAAAAGCGGGAAGCGGGTTTCGGATTCAAGTCTTGTTCCCGTTGCAACAACAAGTGTGGAGATTTGGAGGAACAACCGCATGATTCGTGTTCTGGTAGTCGATGACCAGCGCTTGATGCGCGATGGGTTGAAGACGATTTTAAGCTTGGAGGAAGAGCTGGAAGTCGTCGGAGCGGCAAGCGACGGCAGACAAGCGTTCGAGTTGGCCAAACAACTGCGCCCGGACGTGGTGTTGATGGACATTCGCATGCCCAGTGTGGACGGCGTGACCGGCACGCGGTTGATCCGCGAAGCGTTACCGGAGACCAAAGTGTTGATACTCACCACGTTCAACGACAGCGAGTTGATTTTTGAAGCGCTCGACGAAGGCGCGAGCGGCTATCTGCTGAAGGAAATGCCGACGGAGGAGATCGTGGCGGCGATTCACACCGTGCACGGCGGCGGCATGATGCTTCCGCCGGACATCACCGCGCAAGTGGTGTCCGAACTCAAGCGCGTCCGCGAGCAATACGCGCTGACGCAAGAGCAAGCGTCGCCGATGCCGACGCCTCCGCTGCACGAAGAACTGACGGAGCGGGAGCGCGAAGTGCTCCGCCTCTTGGGCTGCGGGCTGAACAACAAGGAGATCGCCGACCGTCTCGCGATCACCGAAGGCACGACCAAAAACCATGTCTCCAGCATCATTTCCAAACTGCGGCTGCGCGACCGAACCCAAGCGGCGATCTACGCCGTGCGACACGGGCTGACCCCGTTGGACGTGATCTAGAGTTGCCGAAAAAGACTGAGCGCCGCGCGTGCTTGGTCTTTTTTTTCTGAAAATGGTGTGCTATTCTGAAACTAAATTTTTCCACAGTGAGGAGTTCAGTCAGCATGTCGCAACTTTTCGAACGCATCGACACCGTGTTTCTTCAAGTGAAATCTCTCGACGAAGCGCTTCCGTGGTACCAAGAGGTGCTCGGGTTTGAACTGCGCTGGCGGCACGGAAGCCACGCGGCGCTGAACGTGGCGGAAACCCCGCTGACCCTGTGGGAGCCTGAACCTGGCCAACCGCACACGCCGCATCCGTATCTGGCGTTTAACTTCTATGTGAAGGACATCCGCGCGCTGGAATCCATTCTCCAAGAGCGCGGCGTGGAGACGGAGCCGATCCGCGACCACGGCGACGTGAAGACGATCGACTTCTTCGACCCGAGCGGCAACCGCTTGTCGGTCTGTTCTTGGTAGCGCGATGGGAATGAAGCGCAAGTACGCAGACTTCCGCAAGAGCAGAAGAGTCTTGGAAAAAACATTCCGGGTGCGCGAGGTCGAGGCGGACGGCTTTCACGGGCGCGTGTCGATTCTGCAGATGGATCGGGTGGACGAGCCGTTCGTGTGGAAGTACGACAACGGCAAGCCGCTCACGTTGATGGCGACCGGAGTGCAATGGATGGACCACGTGCCGTTTCAGGGGCATTATGTGCTGAACACCGTGTTCGACGAACAGGGCGAGATTGTCCAGTGGTACATCGACATCATGAAACAGCACGGCGTGACAGAAGACGGCGTGCCGTGGTACGACGACCTCTACCTCGACCTCGTCGTCCTGCCGACCGGCGAAGTCTACTTGCTCGACGAAGACGAGTTGGAAGACGCGCTGAAGGGCGGACACATCTCGCAAGCGGACTACGACCTCGCGTGGCGCGAAACCCGCCGCCTGCAAGAGGAGATCGCCGCCGGACGCTTCCCGAACCCCAAGTGGGCGGAGCATCGACGCTTCCTCCTCGGGACACACTAGGGGCGACGACCCGCGTGTGGAAAGCGCGGGTGGAAAGGTGGAGAAGCGCCGATGGCGAACATCGAAGCACAAAACAACACAGAGCGCACGCTCTTGGCGTACAAGGAAGGCCTCGGTCAATTTGCCCAAACCCTGCCGAACATCGGCGACACGTACATGGAATTTACAGCCGCCTGCTTTGCGGAGGGCGCTGTTTCGGTGAAGCACAAACACTTGACGGCGCTCGGCATCTCGCTGTGCCTGCAAGACCGAATCTGCACGTTCTATCACGCCAAAGGCGCGTTGGAGAACGGAGCCAGCCACGCGGAACTCATGGAAACTGTCGGCGTGTGCGCCGCGTTGAGCGGCGGAGCCGCGCTTTCGCAGGGAGTCACGTGGGTGCAGCAAGCCCTCTTGGATCTCAAGTCAGCACAGCACTGATCTTTTTTTGCAAAAAAATCCCCTGGGCCGACGCTGGACCCGGGGGATTTTATTATGGAGAGCGGACTTTTGGGGTTGCGAAGAATATGGTAGGATAGCGGTGAACTTTTCCCAAAGGGGTGACGGTTTTGAACAAACGCATTCTGTTGTATCTGGTCGCGCTCAGCGCGTTCATGGGTCCGTTCACCCAGACGATCTACACGCCGCTTCTGCCGGAAGTGCAAGCCGACTTGCACACGACGCAGTTTTTGATCAACTTGACGATCTCGGTCTTCACGGTGATGCTGGCGTTGATGCAAATCGTTTACGGACCGCTCACCGACATGAAAGGACGGCGGGTCGTGCTCTTGCCGGGGATGGCGCTGTACGTGCTGGCGACGCTCGGCTGCGCGTTCTCCCCTTCGATTTCGTGGCTGTTGGTGTTTCGCGGCTTGCAAGCGGCGGGGATCGCGACCGGTTCGGTGGTCGCGACGACCGTCATCGGCGACCTGTTCGCAGGCATAGAGCGCGGACGCGCGATGGGCACATTCCAGATGATGGTCTCGCTCGGCGCCGTCGCCGGGCCGCTGATCGGCGGATACATCGGCGCGCATGCCGGATTCCACGGCGTGTTTTGGGTGTTGGCGGGCGTCGGGTCGGCGTTGCTGCTCTCGATCGGCTTGCTGCTGCCGGAAACCAAGTCGGTCGAGAGCGCGGGCGACCGTTTCAGCGTCAAGCGATTCGCCGTGGTGCTGCGCGATCCGACGGGGATGTCGGTGATCTTGCTCGGGTTCATTCAGTACTACACGTTCTACAACTTCCTCGTCTTCCTGCCCGACATCCTCTCGCGGGTGTACCGCTTGGGGATCGAAGCGAAAAGCCTCGTCTTCCTCCCGCTCTCTCTCGCCATTGCCATCGGTTCGCCGATCGGCGGACGCTTGCAAGAGCGCGTCGAACCGCGCAAGAGCTTGATTCTCACGTCGTCGCTGAACGTGGCGGCGGTCGTGCTGTTCCTCTTGCTCTCGAAAGTATCGCTCGTCCTGCTCGTGATCTCGATCTTCCTGTTCGGGCTTTGCTTGGGGCTCTCGCTTCCTGTGCAGACGACGCTGTTGACCGGCGCGTTCCTGCGCGAGCGGGCGACGGCGATCGGGGTGTACAACTTCTTCCGCTACATGGGCATGGCGGCGGGGCCGATGGTCGGGACGCTGCTGTACGGCAGCGGCAACATCCCGCTCTTGTACGGCGTGGCGGCGGTGCTGTTCGCGTTGACCGTGTGGCTCGCCTCGCAACGCTTGCGGGCGGGAGCAGGAGGAGTTTCGCCGTCCGGTGCGAAGTAGAGCGTTGGAGGCGAACAACCATGTTGATCAAGTGGATGGTTTGCCGCGTGCCGTAAGAGATGCACGCGGCTTTTTCAAAAGCGCAAACGGGGTGGAGTCCGCTTCGCGGCGTGGACGGATTCTGCGGTCAATGGGGCGGCTGGAACGAGTGTAACTCCGAAGAAGCCTGCATTCTCGCGCTGTGGCGGGATCGCGCGGCGTATCGGTTTTTTATGGAGCACATTCACGACACGATATTTGAAAAAAATGACCAGGCACGCACCTACGAGGGAATCTCCGTCACCCTCCATGAGGACGCTGCGGTTTCGAGGATGCCGGACGCAAAGCTGTCCGTTCGCTTGACTCCCGGTTTGGAAAAAGCGTCGCTCACCGACGGCGTGCTGCACGTGCCGTCGGAGGTCGCGGGCGGGAAAGAGATCGAACTGTTGGAGATCTGGCACGTGGAGGGAGGCAAGGTTTTGTGAAGCAAAGCACGGTCATCTTGGTTGTCGAAGATGATGAGTCGATCGCGCTGTTAATGCGCTTGTACTTGGAGAAGGAAGGCTTTGAGTTCGTGCACGCCAAGGACGGAGAAGAGGCGATTCAGATGTACCGCCGTCTGCATCCGAACCTCGTCGTGCTCGACTTGATGATCCCGAAAATCGACGGCCTCGCCGTCTGCAAGCAGATCCGGCGCGACGGTACGACGCCGATCATCATCGTCACCGCCAAGACGCAGAGCCAAGACAAGCTGACCGGATTCGACCTTGGCGCGGACGATTACCTCGGCAAGCCGTTCGACCCGCCGGAGTTGGTCGCCCGGGTCAAAGCGGTGTTGCGCCGCAGCCAGCCGACCGCGTCCAAGCAGTTGCGCTACGAGGGCTTGCTGATCGACCTCGACCACTACACGGTGGAAGTCGACGGCGAACCGCTCGTGCTGCCGCCCAAGGAGATGGACTTGCTGCATTTCCTCGCGTCGCACCCAAATCTGGTGTTCGACCGCGAGCACATCTTGGATAAAGTCTGGGGGGCGGAGTACGAAGGCGACAACCGAACGGTCGACGTGCATGTGAAGCGCCTGCGCGAGAAGTTGGAGCGTCCGGAGCTCCCGTGGGGCATCCGCACGGTCTGGGGGGTCGGGTACAAGTTTGAGGTGCCCAAGCCATGAAGCGCCTGCGGATTTTTCACAAGTTGATTCTGATCATTCTCGGGATCATGCTCGTCACCGTCTTGGTGCTGAATTTGACGGGGACGTTTCTCTACCGGGGCTACTTCCTGCAAGAGCGCCAAGACGCGATGGTCGAGCAAGGCCGGGCGATTGCGATGGTGGCGGGAAAGCGGATGGAGCGCTTGGGGAGCGACTCGCAAAACTCGCTGGCGATGTCGGCGACGTTTAACGCCGTCTACATCTACGACAGCGACGGATCGCTTCTCATCGAGCCGCCGGAAGAGCGCAAGCAGCAATCGCCGCCGAGCGTTGCGCTTGTCAAAGCCACGCTGAGCGGCGAAGAGCAGATTCCGACGGTGGGCAGCAAGGGAGCGGACACGATGGAAATCGGCATCCCGATTCGGCGCGGGACGCGTGTGATCGGCGCGGTCATCGTCCAAGGACAGGCGCTCGACCGGCACTTTGGCGGGGTGAACCGTCTGCTGATCACTTCCGGGGTGATTGCGCTGGTCGTGACGTCGGTGTTGGCGTTTTTCTTCTCGCGCTCGATTGCCAGTCCCTTGCAGGAGATGAGCATCGCGGTGCGGCGGATGGCGAAGGGGGACTTCTCCCGCAAAGTCAAAGTCCGCTCCAAGGACGAAGTCGGGGAACTTGCGGACGCGTTCAACCACATGGCGGAGGAGTTGGAAGCGCTGGAGGCGATGCGCAGCGAGTTTGTGGCGCACGCGTCGCATGAGTTGCGCTCGCCGCTGACGTCGATTCGCGGCTTCGTCGGGGCGATTCTCGACGGCACGATTCCCGTGGAGAACGCAAGACCGTTTCTTGAGCGCATTCACAAAGAATCGGAGCGGCTCGGCAAGTTGGTCGACGAACTGCTCGACCTCTCGCGGCTGGAAAATCACGCCGGCGATGAAGCGGTCGTCGAAGGCGAAGCGCCGCTCGGCCACGTCGTGCGCGAAGCTGTCGCCACGCTCTCGCCGCAGATGCAGGCGAAGGAATTGCGCTTGTACACGGAGATTGACGACGTCGGCGTGCAAGCGCAGGCGGAGCGCGTGACGCAAGTGGTGATCAATCTGCTCTCCAACGCGATTCGCTTTTCGCATCCGGGCGGTTCGATCACGATTCGCGTGCGCGAGGAAGGCGGCATGGCGCGGGTGGAAGTGATCGACGAAGGCATCGGCATTCCCGAGGATGAGATCGACCGCGTCTGGGAGCGTTTTTACAAAGTCGACAAAGCGCGCACCACCGACCAGGGCGGAACGGGCCTCGGGCTTTCGATCGCCAAGCGGATCGTCGAACTGCTCGGCGGGGAAATCGGCTTGGAGAGCACGCGGGGCGAAGGCACGACCGCCTGGGTCACGCTGCCGAAGCTCACCAAAAACCAGGAAGAACTGTGACAAAGTTTTGAAAAAAGCCTCTGTTCTCCGGACAGAGGCTTTTGCATTCATATGTTGTTCATATTTCCTTGCTAGACTAGCCCCATACTCACACGAGAAGAGAATTCCAAGGGGGATTGAAGTCATGTCTGAAGTTACGTTGAAAACGCAACAGCAAGGAGCAACGATCCTGCCGAAGCGACGCAACACGAGAAAAATCATCACCATCGCGATCATCGGGCTCTTGCTCGTCGGGGGCGGTGTCTACGCATATGAGAAGGTTGCCACGCCCAAAGCCAGCGCCCAGACGACCCGCGCCTACACCGTCAAGCGCGGCGATGTCACGGAGACGATCTCCGCGTCCGGCACGGTGCAACCTCCGCAACAAATCAAGCTGAACTTCACGGGCGGCTCCGCGAAGCTGACCGCGCTGAACGTCAAAGTCGGCGACACCGTCAAAGCCGGTCAAGTGCTCGCGACTGTGGACGATTCGACGGCTAAAGCTCAATTGGCGAACGCGCAGGCGAACCTCGACGCCGCCAAAGCCAAACTGCTCTCCGCGCAAAAAGGTTCGACGTCCGATCAAATCGCAGCGGCCCAAGCCAACCTCAAATCGTCGCAAGCCAAGCTGAACCAGACGAAAAACGGCCAAACGCCGGAAGCGATGGCGGTGCAAAAAGCCAACCTCGACAAAGCCAAAGTCGCGCTCGACGGCGCGAAAATTTCGTACGACAACCAAGTCAACCAGTTCAACAACCGCACGGCGGCGTATCAAACGGTCGTCGCGGCGCAAAACAGCGTGGCGCAAGCAGAAATTTCCTTGAAGTCTGCCAAAGAGAGTTTGACGGTGGCGCAATCGAAATACAACGTGGTGCAAACGCCTCCTTCCGAAGAAGCGCTTTTGGCCGCTCAAACCGCCGTGGACAACGCGGATACGCAACTGCAACTCGCGAACGTGGCGTATCTGCAAGCGACGACAGATGAAGCAAAACGTCAAGCGCAAGGTCAGATCGCATCTGCAAAAGTCCAGTATGCCAATGCGACGAAGGCGCTCGCTGACTTGCAAGCACAGCCGGACAAGAACGCCATCGCCCAAGCGCAGGCTGCCGTAAACCAAGCGCAATTGCAAGTCGACCAAGCGACCCAAGCCTACAACAACGCCCAGCAAAACCTCGACATCGCGCAGAAAAACTACGACGACCGCACGTCCGCGCAAGCAACGCTTGACTCGGCGAAAAACCAACTCGACCAAGCTCAAGCTTCCTACAATGCGGCGCTCGCGTCGTACAACCAAGCGGTCGCGGCGCCGGATGAAGCGACGATTTCTGCGGCGGAAGCATCCGTGGATTCCGCGCAGGCTCAGTTGAACCAAACGCTCGCCGGTCCGGACGCCGCGACTGTGATCTCGGCGGAAGCGTCGGTTGCGCAAGCGCAGTCTCAATACGACCAGCAAAAAATCGCCCTCGACAACATGACGCTGAAAGCGCCGGTCGACGGCGTCGTCACCACCGTCAGCGGAGCGGTCGGCGAGATGACCGCCAACGGCACGCCGGTCGTGGTGATGGACGACACGTCGACGGCAAGCGACGTGCAAATTCAAGCGCAAGTTTCGCAAACGGACGTCGGCAAAGTGAAGCCGGGCCAGGACGCGGAATTCACCACGACGGCATTCCCGGATCAAACGTTCAAGGGCAAAGTCCTGTCGGTCGCACCGGAAGCGACGACCGCCAACGGCGTCACCACGTACGCGGTCTTGCTCTCCGTGAATTCCGATCAGAAATTGAAAACCGGCATGACCACCAACGTCACGATCACCGTTGACACGCACAAGAACGTGCTCTACGTTCCGACCACCGCGCTCAAAGAAGTCGGCGGACGCGACGGCGTCTTCCTCCAAGGCGGCACCGGCGAATCCGCAACCGGCACCGGCAAAGGCTGGAATGGAGGAAACGGCGGCTCCACCGGCAGCAACTCGAATACCGAAAACGGCTCGAACTCCGGCAACGCTTCCGGAAACGGCGGCAACCGCGGCTCCCGCAACTCCGGCTCGGGCGGCAGCTCCTCGGCGGCTTCGTCGAACGGGACACCGGCGAACACGACGTTCCGTCCGGTGCAGATCGGTCTGATGTCGTCTGACAAAGTGGAAATCACCGAAGGCTTGAAAGAGGGCGATCAAATCGTCATCCAGTTCACCATGGCGAGCGGTTCGACTTCCACGCGCGGCATCGGAGGAGCAGGCGGATTCGGAGGAGCGGGCGGATTCGGCGGCGCGATGGGCGGTTTCGGCGGTGCAGGCGGCGGAGCAAGCCGTTCGGGCGGAGGCGGCAACTCCGGCGGCGGGAACAGAGGGGGCAACTAATATGCAACCCTTGATTCGCATCGACGACCTGCGCAAAATCTACCGCGTCGGCGATCAGGAGATCCATGCTCTGAGCGGCGTGTCGTTGAGCATTCGCGAAGGCGAGTTCGTGGCGATCATGGGTCCGTCCGGCTCCGGGAAATCGACGATGATGAACGTGCTCGGCTGCCTTGACAAACCGACGCTTGGCGAATACGTCCTCGACGGTCACGCCATCTCGAAGCTGCATGACGACGATTTGGCGATCATCCGCAACCGCAAGATCGGCTTCGTCTTCCAAAGTTTCAACTTGCTCTCGCGCACCACGGCGGTGGAAAACGTCGAGTTGCCGATGCTCTACGCGGGCGTCCCGGCGAAAGAACGCCGCCGCCGCGCTATCGAAGCGCTGGAATCGGTCGGCCTCGGCACCCGTTTGTACAACAAGCCAAACGAGCTTTCCGGCGGTCAACAACAGCGCGTCTCCATCGCCCGCGCCCTCGTCAACAACCCGGTCATCCTCATGGCGGACGAACCGACCGGGGCGCTCGACACCAAGACGTCGCTTGAGATCATGGGGATCTTCCAACGCTTGAACGACCAAGGCAAGACGATCATCCTCGTCACGCACGAACCGGACATCGCCGAGTTCGCCAAGCGCGTCGTCCGCTTCCGGGACGGTCGGATCGTCGAAGATGAGATCGTGGAACACCGCCGCCTCGTTTCAGAAATCGCATCGGCACAAGAGGAGGCGGTCCTATGAACTTTATGGAATCGATCCGCGTTTCGCTTCGCAGCGTCAAATCGAACAAGATGCGTTCGTTTCTGACGATGCTTGGGATCATCATCGGCGTGTCCGCCGTCATCGCGATGGTCTCGATCGGCCAAGGCGCGCAATCGAGCGTCACGTCGCAAATTCAAGGTCTCGGCTCCAACTTGCTGATCGTTACACCGGGGCAAGCTTCCCAAGGCGGGGTGCGGCTCGGTGCCGGATCGGCGAACTCGTTGACGATGGCGGATGTCGACGCGATCGCCAAGCAGGACTCGGTGGCGGGCGTCGCGCCCGATATCACCAAAAACGAGCAAGTCGTCTTCAAAAACCAAAACACGTCCACGTCCATTGAAGGCACCTCCGCCGACTATCCGGATGTCCGCAGCACCAAAGTGTCGGCGGGTCGTTTTTTCAATAAGTATGAAGTGAAAGGTCAATCGAACGTTGCCGTGTTGGGGACGGAAGTGGCGAACACGCTGTTTGGCAGCGCGGGTAACGACATCATCGGGCAGACGATCAACATCAACCAGATGCCGTTTGAAGTCATCGGCGTTCTGGAATCGCAAGGCACGACCGGTTTCACGAACAACGACGACCGCGTGATGATTCCGATCACCACGGCGATGAACCGGATGTTCGGCACGACCAACGTGCGCACGTTCTACGTCTCCGCGAAATCGGCCGATTTGATGGACCAAGCGAACATCGACGTCACCACCGCCCTGCGGGCGCAGCACCATCTGAAGCCCAAGGACGACAACGACTTCCAGATCTCGTCGCAAGCGCAAATCCTCTCGACGGCGCAAGGGGTCACCGGCATCATGACGACCTTGCTCGCCGGGATTGCGGGGATTTCGCTGGTCGTCGGCGGCATCGGGATCATGAACATCATGCTCGTCTCCGTCACGGAGCGGACCCGCGAGATCGGGATTCGCAAAGCGATCGGGGCGACGCGCGGCGCGATCATGCGCCAGTTCTTGATCGAATCGGTGATGCTCTCGCTGCTCGGCGGGATCATCGGGATTCTGATCGGCGTCGGCATCGCGCTTCTGGTCTCCAAAGTCACGACGCTGACGACGGCGGTCACGCTGTCTCCGATTCTGTATGCGTTCTTTTTCTCGATGCTGGTCGGCATCGTGTTCGGGGTCTACCCGGCGCGCAAAGCCGCCCGCCTCAACCCGATCGACGCGCTGCGCTACGAATAATCGCAACGCGCGTGAATCGTTCATGCAAAGCACCCGTCTCTCGCGAGGCGGGTGCTTTTTTAATGTTATTCAAATTCAATTGACCAAGCTGTCGACAGAATGCTACAATTAGAGGAGGTACAGCACAGGAGGGAAACTATGACTGAATCGTCGATCCATAGCGGTCTCGTCGTTGAGATCGAACATTTGCTTCGCCAAATTGCCAAGGAAGTCCGCCGTCGTGGCCGAGATATTTTGAGCGACTTCTCGATCACGCCGCCACAGTTTGATGCGCTGATCTATTTGAGCGAATTCGGCGATTTGACGATCGGGGAGTTGAGTTCCAAGCTCTACCTCGCCTACAGCACCACCACCGACCTCGTCGACCGCATGGAGCGCAACGACCTGGTCGAACGGGTTCGCGATAAGAATGATCGCCGTGTCGTGCGGTTACATATGAAGGAACGCGGCCGCGACTTGATCGAGAAAGTCTTGATCGTCCGCCGCCAATCGCTGGAGAAAGCCCTGAAGCATGTGGAGTCCAAAGACCTGCAGCCGCTTGTCACGGCGCTTTCGGAAATCTATAATCATATCAGTGACTGAGAGAGTCACGCGCATCGTATGCTTGTGAAAGCGACTTCCGCCGCCTGCTGGGACGGGACGGGAGCGCTTTTTCTTTTTGACCATATACTACATCACATGTCAGTCAGACAGCAGAGAAGGGGAGAATACCCGTGAGTTCCACAAAACCGATCGGCATCCTCGACTCCGGCTTCGGCGGATTGACCGTCGTCGGCGAAGTGCTTCGACAACTCCCGCAGGAGAACATCCTCTATGTGGGGGACAACGCCCGTTGTCCGTACGGGAGCCGTCCGCCGGAAGAGGTCCGGAAGTTTTTGTTTGAAATCATGGATTTTTTGGTCGCCCAAGAAGTCAAGATGATCATCATCGCCTGCAACACCGCGACGGCCGCGGGGCTTGAAGAAGCGCGGCACCGCTACTCAATTCCCGTCGTCGGCGTGATCGTGCCGGGCAGCCGGGCGGCGATTTCGTCCACCAAGACGGGGCGCATCGGCGTCATCGGCACGGAGAACACGATCAACTCCGACGCCTACCGCCGCGAACTGCACCGCATCAACCCGCGCTTGTTCGTCACCAACCAAGCGTGCAAACCGTTCGTTCCGATCGTCGAAGAAGACCAGATCGACACGCCGCAAGCGCGGGAGACGGTCGAGCGCTACTTGGCTTCTGTGCGGGAGTTGGACATCGACACGCTGATTCTCGGGTGCACGCACTATCCGCTGTTGAAAGCGGTGATCGCAGACGTGATGGGCGATTCGGTCGAGTTGATCAACTCGGCGGAAGAAACGGCGCGGGAAGCGAGCACGGTGCTCTCCGTGAAGCATCAACTCAATGAAGACAACCCCGTGCCGCACCATCAGTTTTTCACGACGGGCGACGCGGACTATTTCCGCAAAATCGGCTCGCGATGGCTGCACATGGACCTCGACGTGTCGCGCATCGACTTGTAAGCACGCCCAAGCGCGGGACCGCGCAAAAACTTGTCTCCGGTGGACAAATTCCACGCATATCTCGTCCATGATCTCGTATACATGGTATCAAGTAACGAGATTCCAGCTTGGAGGAGGAAAACGCGATGCGTAAGAAATACCACTATGCGCTGGTCGCGGTCCTCGCGATGTCGATCGTGGCGGCCACCGGTTGTACGCTGACTCCGGAAAAAACCTCGACCCCCGATTCATCGCAGGGCACTGCGGTCAACACAGCGACGAACGTCATGCCGACCACGATCTATGTCAGCAACCAAAACGGGTTCGTTGTGCCCCTGAACATCAAGATGGAGCAAACCAACTCCATCGCCAAATCGACCTTGGAACACATGGTCATCGGAGGCCCCGGCGACTCGGCGCTCTCCGGCACCGGTTTGCACAACGTGCTGCCCAAGGGCACGACGATCAAGGGCGTGTCGATCAACAACCACGTGGCGCGCGTTGATTTTTCCAAGGACGTGCTGAACTACAAGACCGAAGCGGAAGAGCATGCGATCGTGGATTCGGTCGTCTGGTCGCTGACCGGGATTGAGGGCATTTCCAAAGTGCAGTTCGTCATAGACGGCCACATCCAGCCGACGCTGAAAAACGGCACGCCGGTCGCCGACGCGATCTCCCGCGACAACGGCATCAACTTGCAAGTGGCAAGCAACGTCAACCCGTCGAACGCGACCAAGTTGACGCTCTACTTCTCCGGCGCCAACCAACAGGGCGATTACTCGTACCTCGTTCCGGTCACCCGCATCGTGCCGAAAGCCGACCCGTCCAAAATGGCGGAGCTGACGATGGCGGAACTGGCGAAGGGGCCGAGCGTCGACGGTTTGGAACCGGTTGTGCAGCCGACGTTGAAACTGCAAAAAGTCGACCAAAAAGACAAAGTCGCCGTGCTCGACTTCGGCAACGACTTCCAAGTTTCCAGCGGCACCAACGCCGAGAAGAACATGGTCAACTCGATCTTGCTCTCCGTCGCGGCGAACACCGGCGTCCAGCAAGTGCAATTCACCGTCAACGGCAAAGCGCCGACGACGGCGCAAGCGTCTGCGAAACCGGACGCGATGAACGTCTCCAAACAGTGGATGGATTTCACCAAACCGGTCACCGCACCGAAAGTCGTCAACGAGCAAAAGCTCTGATTCATACTCCCAGGCAGCGGAAAAACCAACGAGCGAGGAGGCTTGTTGGTTTTTTTCCTGTCGGGAAGTTAGGGGTAGTGGAAAGCGGAAGAAAAGGTTATGCTACAAGAGTATTCCAATGGGACGACGAGGAGGCAAGCACATGCGAGGAGATGGAAGAAAAGAAAACGAAACGCGCGTGATCACGATCGAGCGCGAGTATATCAAGCATGCGGAAGGTTCGGTGCTGATCACGGTCGGTGACACCAAAGTCATCTGCACCGTGACGGTTGAGGACAAAGTGCCGCCGTTCCTGCGCAATTCGGGCACGGGCTGGATCACCGCCGAGTACGGCATGCTGCCGCGCTCCACCGGCACCCGCAACCAGCGCGAATCGACGCGAGGCAAAGTCGGCGGGCGCACGATGGAAATTCAGCGCTTGATCGGGCGGGCGCTGCGTGCGGTTGTGGACCTTGGGAAGCTCGGGGAGAAAACCCTGTGGCTGGACTGCGACGTCATTCAAGCGGACGGCGGCACGCGGACGGCTTCGATCACCGGCGCGTTTGTGGCGCTGGCGGACGCGCTGTACAAACAGGTGAAAAAGGGCTCGCTCAGCACGTTGCCGATCACCGATTTCTTGGCGGCGACGTCTGTGGGGATCGTAAACGGCACGCCGGTGCTCGATTTGAACTACAACGAAGACTCCGCGGCGGCGGTCGACATGAACATCGTGATGACAGGCAGCGGCAAGTTCGTGGAACTGCAAGGCACGGGCGAGGAATCGTCGTTCTCGATGGACGAACTGCAAGCGATGATCGGGCTTGGCAAACAGGGCGTCGACCAATTGATCGCGAAACAAAAAGCGGTGCTCGGCGAGGAGATCGTCAACTTGATCGCAGCGAACGCCAACACCGTGCAGCATACATAAGAACTTCATATTTACATCCTAAGCACATAAGGAAGGCAGTTGTCACGAGATGTCGGAGCGAATCCAAAACAAACTTCTGCTGGCGACCCGAAACCAAGGCAAGGTTCGGGAGATCGCCTCTTTTTTTGCTGAACTGGGCTGGCATGTGGAGCCGGTGCCCGCAGACGCGCCGGAGGTCGTGGAAGACCGCGACACGTTTGCCGGAAACGCGACCAAAAAAGCGGAGGAGATCTCCGCGCTCTACCACTGCCCGGCGCTGGCGGACGACTCGGGGCTCGAAGTCGACGCGCTGGACGGGCGTCCGGGCGTCTATTCGGCGCGCTATTCCGGTGAGAACGCCACCGACCAAAGCAACAACGAAAAACTGCTTCGCGAACTGGACGGCGTGGCGGAAAACGAGCGCGGCGCCCGCTTCGTCTCGGCGATTGCGCTGGCCCGCCCCGGCCTTGAGACGCTGGTTTCGTTTGGCACCGTCGAGGGGCGCATCTTGACGGAGGAGCGCGGCACGGAGGGGTTCGGCTACGACCCGCTGTTTTTCTTGCCGAGCCACGGCCAAACGCTCGGCGAAATCTCGCTTGAGGAAAAAAACGCCATCTCGCACCGTGCCCACGCGTTGCGCGCGATGGTCGATATGCTCAAAGCGGAAGAGGACGCGAAAGCATGACGTCGATGCGCGTCTTGGTTCTGAGCGACACGCACGGCCGCACCGACCGGATTCAACAGGCGGTGCGGCAGGCGGGCCGCTTTGATCTGTTGGTGCATGCGGGCGATCATGCCGACGATGTGCTGGAGAGCTTTCCGCATGCCGTCGCCGTCTGCGGCAATTGCGACGATCCGAGCCTTGCTGCCGTCGAGCAGGAAGTCGATCTGCTGGGCTTGAAAGCTCTGGTCGCGCACGGTCATACTCTGAATGTGAAAACTTCACCGTTGCCCTTGCTCTACCGGGCGGCGGAAGCGCAGGCGGACATCGCGATCTACGGGCATACGCACACGCCGACTTTGGTGGAAGAAGAGGGCCGGATCTTCCTCAATCCGGGCTCGCTGTCGTACCCGAGGGGCTTTACGGTCTGTACGTACTGTGTGATCGAATTGACCCGCCGCGATGCGCAAGGGCAGGAGAGCGAAGTTGAAGCGCAGGTGCAGTTCTACACGCTCGACGGCAATCCCGTCCCTGGATTCGATCTCAAAAAAAGTTGGAGAGGGCGTTGACTTCTCTCCAACGCATGTTGTATACTAAGTCTCGTCGCCGCGACAAGCGGCATTTCTTGCGGGTGTAGTTCAATGGTAGAACTCCAGCCTTCCAAGCTGGTCGCGTGGGTTCGATTCCCA